>JBQTHH010000062.1:0-65143 GCA_052390055.1 Rhodoferax sp. | reverse complement strand
AGTCGCGGCCACAGCAACCCTCGCGGCGTCAAGCGCAAAATGAGTAACTTCAACGTACGCCATCGCGGGGAAGCCCTTCATCAAAAGCACCACCCAACACCGGTGCTTCGTATCTGAACAGTATTGGCCCTAGCCCGCTCCGAGCGGGTTTTTTTCACCTTTCGGCCTTCGCCGTCCCTTCAGCCTCCGCCAACTTTCTGGTTGAGCAGCATCCGGTCCGACAAGAATTTTCGGCACTCCTAACAAAGTGCTTGACTCTGCAATTCGGTTTGCCTAATATACAAGTTAGGCAAGCCAAACGGAGCAGAGCATGACAGACCCAAGATTCAGCGACCTGCGGCGTCTGGGGACGTATGGGCACATCGACCCCGTAACGCACGCCGGGCGCTACTACAGCGCGCTCTGCGCCGAGCAGGAGCGTCAGGACCAGGCGAAGCAGCAGTTGGTGAACGACTTCATCTTCGCCGCGCGCCGCATGGATGCGAATGCCCTGGCCGCCTTCGCCCCCCAGGTGAATGACTGGGACGCGGTCACGCCCGGGCCGCGCCCCGCTGGCCTTCCGATGCCAAAGCGCTATCCGACCCTCGCGGAGGTCTTGGTCGAGAGCCTGGACTACCCCGGCGGGCCGTGCATGACCGAGGTGATGCAGCTGATGCTGAACCTGGCCTACAGCGCCGAGTGCCAGGCCGTGCAGGCACAGCGTGCCCGCGAGCTGCTGCGCCGGATGGCGGACGCGCACGCGGGGTTTTTACCCGCCCACGAGCAGACGCCCCCCGTAAGCCAGGGCTTGGCGCAGCGCCTCCATGGCCATCTCCTTGGTGCCTACCTTGACGCCGTCGACCAGCCGTTCGCCCAGGGTATGGCCCGTGAGGCTGTCGGGCATGGCCTTGAGCGCCTCCAGGCCACGCGCTGTCAGCACGGCATCCAGGACCACGATGGGGTGGCGAACGTCGGAGAAGCGGATGAACCCTGCGTCTCCAAGCCACTGGATGGATGCAATCACGAACTCGGCAGCACGGATCGCCTCGGGGTCGTCCCAGTTGTGGTCACCGATCTCAACGCCGTATTGACCAACGGCCAGCACCGTCGGGACGGGGAAGCTCTCGTACAGCCGCGCCAGAGTCTGCGCGGCGATCTCGTCGAAACGTTCAATGTTGGAGGAAGCCATGTTGCCCACCATCAATAGTGAAAAAGCCGTCCCCATTCTCCAGGCATCGCGCCGCTGCTGGGAGGGCCGCGTTGGTGAAAACGAAGCTCTGCCGCTGGCGCAGGAGCTGACCGCTGGTTTCTCGGAACGCGAGTTCAGGCACACCATCGCCATGCTGCTGAACGATATCAGCCGCTTTGGCCGGACGGAGCCGTCGCCTCGCAACCCTACCAGAACGTGTGCCTGCGCAGACGGCGATACCGTGGCCGGTCAGAGCACAGAGGAGCGCGGCGCACAACATACCCCCGGACCCTGGGTCTGGGACGGCTATAGCCTCAGGCCGGCGAACCCTGATTCGGCCAACTACGCGGTCCATACCATCATCGAAGCCGAGCACATCGGCTGGGGATTCGCGGTCGCCGACCGCGCCGCCACCCGGGCAGAGAGTGACGCCAACCAGGCACTCATCGCCGCCGCCCCCGACCTCATTGATGCGACCCTCGCCGCCGAGGCGGTGCTAGCGAAGGGCCGATGGATCAAAGGTTCTACCGACCCGGAATCCGTGGCGCTCTGGAAGCTGCGCGCCGCAATCGCCAAGGCGACAGGGGGCGCGGCATGAAACCCACCTGCCCGCCCTGCCACGGCGACTGCAACCAGCGGCGCGCCTGTCCCGCTGATCAACCCTGCAGGAGCCGCATGCCCACCGTGCGCGAGGCCATCCAAACCGTGCTGGCGATCGCCCTCATCTTGATCGCCTTCGCTGTAGTTGGTCACTTCGACTACGAGGACGCGCAAATGCGGGAAGCAGAACTCGAAGCCTATTACCACGCGATGGCGCGCTGCTGCGCCGCGGCGCCCGCGCTCAATACCCCACCAACCAATCAACCGGGAGAAAGCCAGTGAATGCCCCCCTCATGCCCGACCGTACCAAGTTCATCGGCGGCAGCGACGCCGCCGCGATCCTCGGTGTGTCGAAGTGGAAGACCCCTTTCCAGCTCTATCAGGAAAAGATTGGCGCCTACGCCGAGGAGTCCAGCCCTGCGCGCGATCGCGTGCTCGCCCGCGGCAAGCGCTGGGAGCCGGTCGTCGTGGAAATGCTGATCGACGAGCTGCAGGCGCGCGGGCACGACGTAGAGATCATCGCCCGCAACGAGCGCTATCAGGATCCCGAGCTCCCCTTCCTGGCCTGCGAGCTGGACCTCGAGCTGCGCATCGACGGCGAGGAAGTAAATGGGGAAATGAAGACCGTTCATCCTTTCGCCGCCAAGGAGTGGGGAGAGCCGGAAACCGACGAAATCCCCATCTACTACGCAGCCCAGGTGATGCACGGCCTGATGATCAAGCCGCGTCGGCGCGCCGTGGTAGCCGCCCTGATCGGCACCGACGATTTGCGCATCCACTTCCTGGACCGCGACGAGGAAACCATCGCCGGCATGCGCCCCCGGGAGATCGAATTCTGGGATCGCATTCAGTACCGCAATCCGCCGGACCCCACCGATCCAGTCGACGTGAAGTGGTTGTACCAGCGCGACCGCGGCACGGCGATTGAGGCGGACGACCACCTGGTGCTGCTGTGCCAGAAGCTGAAGGACATAAAGGCTGACGCAAAGAACCTGGACGGCCAGATTGAGCTGCTGGCGGCACGTATCAAGGCCCGCATGGGCAGCGCGGCAACGCTGATCTATCGCGGCAAGCCGCTGGCCACCTGGAAGAACAACAAGGACAGCGTCACGACCGACTGGCAGGCCGCTTACCTTGACCTGCATCCGACCGCAGAGCACACCGCCCGATTCACCACCACGAAGCCGGGCAACCGGCCCTTCGTCCTCAAGTAACCACCGCCCACTCAAGGAGAAACCGCATGAGCAGCCAAGCATTGAAAGCCGTCGCCACCGGAGCCGAGCAGGCCGTCCGCCTCGCCGACATGAAGCCCAAGGAGCAGATCGCCTACCTGCTGAAAACCAAGCAGGGTGAGATCGCCAAGATGTTGCCGAAGCACCTGAACGCCGACCGCCTGCTGAAGGTCGCCCAGATCGCGGCCACCACCACCCCGGCGCTGGCCAAGTGCGACGTGGCCAGTCTTGTCGGCGCAATCGGTCAATGCGCCCAGATGGGCCTCGAGCCGAACACCGTCCTCGGCCATGCCTACCTGGTCCCATTCAACACGAAGCGCAAGGACGGCAACGGCAACGAGCGCTGGGTCAATTCGGTGCAGGTCATCATCGGCTACAAAGGCCTGATCGACCTCGCGCGCCGCAGTGGCCAGATCGTCAGCATCGCCGCCCACGAGGTCTGCGAGAACGACAAGTTCGAGCTGGTCTATGGCCTTGACGAGAAGCTGATCCACACCCCGTCGCTGGGTGAGCGTGGCCAGATCATCGGCTTCTACGCGGTGGCCAAGCTCCGCGACGGCGGGCACTGCTTCGAGTTCATGAGCGTTCGCCAGATCAATGAAATCCGCGACGCCTCGCAGGGCTACCAGCAGGCCGTGAAGTACAAGAAGCAGGACTCCCACCCTTGGGGCGCGCACTTCACAGAAATGGGCCGCAAGACCGTGATTCGTCGGCTGGCCAAGTACCTGCCGCTCTCGATCGAGTTCCAAACTGCGGCGGCGCTGGACAGCATGGCGGAAGGTGGTAAAGACCAACACCTCGACACGCTGGACGGTGACTTCGCCGTTGTTCCGGATGACGCGCCGTATACGGCGGGGTCTGTCGATGAAGAAACTGGGGAGGTCCATGGCTACCTGGCAGAACAGGCGCCAGTTCAAGTTCCTCCTCCGCGCCCGAATCAATTGGTTGAAGAGTCGGGCGCTAACTGGGAGCCATCGCCCCAGGAACAGGCCGCGATTCAAGCCCGCGAAATGGCCGAAGCCGCAGGCCAACAAGTACCGCACACCCGCACCCGCCGCGAACGCGGCCAGGGTGGCCTGGGCCTGGAATAGCCCTCTGCCCCGAAGCCCGACAGATCTCTTAACCCAATAACCAACACGACTGAAAGGAACCGACCCCATGACCGAATCGAACGATGACGTGAAAGCGCTCCTGTCCATGACCTCCGCGACCGTTGGGCGCGACCTGCTGCAGGCCCTCGTGCAGGAAATCAAGCTGCTGCCCGATGTGTGGGCCAAGATACCCAAAGCCAAACAGGACGACGTGATCGACCGCCTTCGTGATCGCGTGGAAACCAACGTGAAGATGGCCGTGCACCTGATCGCCAGCGAGGGCCGCACCGTGGTGGCCGGTGACCTCGACCAGATCACCATCAAGGACGGCGTGAAGGCCGTTGTCAAGTTCAGCAGCGCTGCGCCGAACCTGCACGAGCTGTACGAAGCCAGCGGCAAGGCGGTGCTGGTGGTTGTCGCCAACCCCGCCCAGCACACCGGCGGGATGGACAAGATACAGGGCGAGGCAGACCAGCGCACCATGGACCTGGGGCACGAATATGACCCGAATGGCGACGGCAAAGGCATGGACGGCGCAGGCGCCGACGACGGTGATGTTGTCGATGCCGAGCTGATCGCCATCGAGCACAAGCCGCTCGACTCCGAGTTGCAGCAGGCTCACGACGACGGCTACCACGCAGCCAGCGAGGGCAAGCTGCAATCCGACTGCCCAGTGATTCGCGGTGAGTTGTGCATCCAGTGGATCATCGGTTGGAAGGCGTGGCAGCAGGAGAACAACACCGCTTGGTGGAAGGCCCATGGCGATGCTGCAGATGACCTGGGTGGGGAGGCCGCATGAAGATCACCACCATCAAGACATGCAACGTCCTTGGCGCGCGCGCAGTGGACGTGCGCCTGGCCAGGTCGGTGTCGCTGTTCGCTGGTCGCAACGGCGCGGGCAAGTCCAGCTTGCAGGAGGCTGTCCGCATGGCCCTGACCGGCGAGGCTGTCCGCGTAGGGCTCAAGAAGGAATACGGCCACCTGGTCACCGAGGACCAGGAATCCGGCTTCGTTGAGGTGACCACGGCCGGCACAACCTACTCGGTGGTGCTGCCATCCGGCAAGGGCATCCACTGCGACGGCGCCGCGCTGCCCTTCGTGCTGGACGCCCAGCGCTTCGCCCGCCTTGACGACAAGGACCGCCGCGCGTTCTTGTTCGGCCTCATGGGGCTGCGTACCGATGGCGGGGCCGTCAAGGATCGCCTGCTGGCCCGCGGCTGCGACGCCAAGAAGGTTGAGCAGATCGTGCCGATCCTGCGCGCAGGCTTCGATGCTGCCCAGAAGGAAGCAGCGGCCAAGGCCCGCGACGCCAAGGCGAGTTGGAAGACCGCGACCGGCGGCGAAACCTGGGGCAAGGACAAGGCGGCGAAGTGGCAACCGGCGCCGCTGCCTACCGATGCCACCCGCGCCACATCGCTGCGCGAAAACGCCATGGCCCAGGCCGCGGAATACGAAACGCTGCTCGGCGCAGCTCAGCAGGAACTGGGCGCGGCCACGGCGGCGGTGCAGAAGCGCCAGCAATTGGTCGCCCAACGCGCCACGCTGGAGGAACAGTCCGGGCGCATGGAGCGCATCAAGGCCAAGCTGGCGCGCGACGAAGCCGAGGTCGCTGAATGGGGGCAGAGGGTCGCCGCCACCCGAGAGAAGGCCGGCAGTGCGCCCGTCAATCCGAAAGCCCCGGGCGAGTTCCTGCTGCGCGGCCTAGCCAGCGTGACCGACGATTTCCTTTCCGTGGCCCGCTCGTTCCCTGATCCGTTCGACGAGAGCCTGATCAACCGCGCCGAGACCCACCTTGCCGAGTACAAGAAGCTGCACGGCTGGCCGCACAAGAAAGGCGACGCGCCGGATCCCGAGGCCGTGGCCAAGCTCCCGGAATACGAACGGGCGCTGGCCCTGGTGCAGAGCGCTGTCGCCAACGACAAGCGCGACCTGGCTACCGCCGAGCAGGCTGCGGCCCGGCTCAAGGAGTTGGATGAGCAGGCCGCCGAAGTCATCAACCTGGAGCCACTGCAGGCCAAGGTGGCGGAGCAGACCGCAAAGCGCAATGCGTGGCGCGCAGACGCCGACAAGTACCGCGCCATGGCCGAGCAGGCGACCCAGCGGCAGGCCGTCATCGACCAGGCAACCGCCCTGCATGCGGACGTACTGGCCTGGACCGACATCGCCGACGCGCTGGCGCCCGACGGCATCCCGGGCGAAATGCTGGGCGAGGCCTTGGGCCCGATCAACAAGCGCATGCAGCACAGCGCCGCAGTGGCCGAGTGGGCCCCGGTGGCAATCCGGGCCGATATGCGGATCACCTATGGCGAGCGCGATTACGCCCTTATCAGCGAATCCGAGAAGTGGCGTGTTGACGCAATGATCGCCGAGGCGGTTTCGCACCTGGCAGGCGTGCGCCTGCTGGTGCTGGACCGCTTCGACGTGCTCGATCTCAAGGGCCGCGAGGACCTGCTGTACTGGCTCGACGGCATGGCCCAGGACGGCGAGTTCGACACCGCCCTGGTGTTCGGCACGCTGAAGGCGCTCCCGGCTCATTTACCGGAGGCGGTCGAAGCGCACTGGATCGAGAACGGCGTGGCCGGGCAACTCAAGGAGGCAGCATGACCGCTAAGGCCAAGAAGAAAGTGAAGGCCATCGAGGAAAGCATCACGTCATTCAAAGGCTTCAACGACAAATGGGAGTGCCGTGGCTTCAAGTACAAGGTCGGGGAGACCTTCAAGCACGACGGCGCTGTCAAGGCGTGCGATTCAGGATTTCACGCTTGCGAGTACCCGCTGGACGTGTTCCGCTACTACCCGCCAGCAGGCAATCGGTTCGCTGTCGTCCAGCAATCCGGCGACCTGAGCCGGCACGATGGTGACACGAAGGTTGCCAGCAAGTCGATTTCGATCATGGCCGAGATCAGCATTGCCGGCTTGGTGAAGGCAGCCATCGAATACACCAGCAGCCGGTGCAACCCCATCGATCCTGACTCACCGGCCAGCAGCACCGGGTACCAAGGCGCGGCCAGCAGCACCGGGGCCCGTGGCGCGGCCAGCAGCACCGGGGCCCGTGGCGCGGCCAGCAGCACCGGGGACTATGGCGCGGCCAGCAGCACCGGGGACTATGGCGCGGCCAGCAGCACCGGAAAACACTCTGTGGCCATTGCCTGCGGCCGCGAAGGACGGGCAATGGCTGGAGAGACGGGGGCCATTGTGCTCGTGCATCGGGACAGCGACGGCAACATCACCCACATTCGTGCCAGCAAGGTCGGCGACAACGGCATCAGGCCTGGCGTCTGGTACGAGCTCGACATCAACGGCCAGTTTGTCGAAGCAGAAGATGAGGGGGTCACTGCATGAGCGTTATGAAATTTCACCTCGGGCAAAAAGTGACCTGGAGCAGTCAAGCCAACGGCAGCGCGACGGAAAAAACCGGCATCGTTGAAGTCATCAAGGCCCCCATGGAGTGGCTATCGCAAGACCAACGAATTGAGACCGACTCATATGGTCGGCCACGCGCAGTCGAAAGCTACCTCGTCCGTGTGCCTGGCAAGACGGCGCGTAGCAAGGGCAAGCTGTACTGGCCGCTGACGCAGAAGCTGCGAGCAGCAAAGTAAGGGGGTGTAGAAATGAGCACTCTACTTCGATTGAGCACGCCACGCCTGGAGAAGGCCGTGGCCCGCGCCGTGAAGCACGACCCTTGGAACAGCGACGAGCAGCGGTTCTCCGTGCGCGAGTTGCGCCAGGACCTGGAGCGGCGCGGTATGTCCGACCGGGACATCCATGGCCTGTTCTTCCAGATCATCGCCGTGCTGGAACCGCCGTCCTGCTACATGACGCACTGCGCCAACTTCGGAGGCAGCGGCGCGCCAATGAACTGTGCCCTGGAGCGTGTGCCGGGCCGCTGCTCGATCCTCAAGGAGTTCAAGCAGCGCCAGGCGGCCAAGGCCGAGAAGAGGAAGGCCAAGAAAGCCGCCATGGAGGTGACGCCATGACACGCTACGCCACCGACTACGGCGCCTACGAGGTGACGCCGCTGCCGGGGCAGCCGCAGGTCGCGGTTTGCCACGGGTTCATGGTGCCCCAGGATATGCGCGGCCGTGGCTATGGCCACATGCTCAAGGCCCATCAGATCGCCGCCGTGAAGGCTCAGCTTCACGACTTCGCCATCTGCACGGTGGCCGCGGGCAATGCTGCGCAGAAGCGCGTTCTCGAATCTGCTGGCTGGCGCAAGCTGGCCGAATTCCACAACACCCGTAGCTGCGAGACGACAGAGCTTTGGGGCCAAAACGTGAGGGTGGCAGCATGATGACCACGGACAACCTGAAAAAACTCATCACCGCGCACCTTGGCAAGGGAAAGGATGCGACCGCCGAAGAGATAGCCCGGTCCATTGGCCGCACGGGTTTTCAGGGCAGCGTGAACAACGCGCTCAACGCCCTGCGGACCGAGGGTGTCGTTGAGTGCGTAGATGGCCAAGGCAAGGGGAACGAGCTGATTTATCGGCTGACCAGCATCGCGCCAGCCATGCCGAAACCCAATGCCGCACAGGTGGTCGCAGCAAACCGCGAAAAGCGCAAGCACATACGCCTGCTGCTGGAGGCGATCGGCACCACCGACGATTCTGGTGACGGGGTACTGGCCGCCGCAGCCATGGCGAAAATGCACCGCGGAAATGCGGCAAAGCTCGCCGAGCTGGAAGCGCAGGTCCAGGCCCTGCGCCATGACCTGGTGAACGCCGAGGCTGGGGGCCGGATGATGCAGGAGCACGCCGAGCGCGCGGAAAAGCAACGCGACGCCTGGCGGCAGGCCATTGGAGAAATCAGCGGTGAGGACACGCCCGCCAACGCAGCAGCCTACGTAGCTGGCCTCAAGCGCCGCATCGCTGAGCTGGAAGCCGGGCGCGGCATCACCTCCACGTCGACGGCTCAACGGAAGCGCGCGGCGACGCCACGCCGCCCATTCACCGTGACCGGGCTGACGGGCTATCACGCGCAGAACGGCCGCGTGACGCTGTTTGTTGACCGTCGGCTGTCGGCGCGCAGCATCACCCTTCCGGCGGATCGTCTCAATCAGTTGGCCGAAATGGCACGGGGGGCGTGATGGCCGATAGCACCAAGATCGAATGGACCAATGCCACCTGGAACCCGGTCACCGGCTGCACCAAGGTTTCTCAAGGCTGCAAGCACTGCTACGCTGAGCGCGACTGGGCACGGCTATCCGCAAACTCGCAGACGCGCTACTACGGCCGGAAATTCACCGACGTGCGCACCCATGGTGATGTTCTGGGGCTGCCCATCCGATGGACGAAGCCGCGGCGCATCTTCGTGAATTCCATGTCCGACCTGTTCCATGCCGATGTGCCCAACGAGTTCATCGACAGCGTTTTCGGTGTCATGTGGGCGTGCCTTTGGAGTCGCAACGAGCAGCCTGGCCATGTGTTCCAGGTACTGACCAAGCGCGCCGACCGCATGCGCGACTACCTCTCCCAGGACCGCCGGGAGAAATGGGCACTGGCGGCCATTCACCACGGCGGCGGCGCAGACCCGGACGGAATTTATGACCAGGTGGCCTACGCCGAGGGTCCGCACCCGCGCATATGGCTGGGGGTCAGCGTCGAAGACCAGGCGGCAGCCAATGAGCGCATCCCGCTGCTGCTGCAAACGTCGGCGGCCGTGCGATGGATCAGCGCGGAGCCGCTGCTGGGGCCGGTGGACCTGACCAACGTGGCCCCGCCAACGGTCGAAGGCCGCGAGTGGCACGGCATCGACGTTCTGACGCCCGCAAACCGCGAACTGCGTGGGAGCATTGACTGGGTCGTCGCCGGGGGCGAATCCGGCCCGAGTGCGCGGCCGATGCACCCGGACTGGGCACGCAGCCTGCGCGACCAGTGCGCAGGCGCCGATGTGCCGTTTTTGTTCAAGCAGTGGGGCGACTGGTTTCCAACGTCAATCGGTCAAGGCGGTACGCAACTTGGAGCATGGAAGGCACCAAGACCGTGACGCGCAGGCTTGGCTGGCTGAACTTGAAACCGGGCGACAAGCTGCGCCCGGTGCGCAAGTGCATGGGGCTTCGCCCCGGCGAGAAGCTGGACGTGCTGCGCGATCCGCTGACTGTCGTCAGCGTGCGCCGCGAGCCGCTGCGGGCAATGACCGACGACTTGGACTATGGGTTTCTCGAGTGCGAGTTGGAAGGCTTCGGCACGCACCCGGACTACAAGTGGCCGAGCAGCTTTGTCGCCATGTTCTGCGCGTCACACCGTGGCTGCACCCCGGAAACCACGGTCACCCGCATCGAATTTTCGTATGGAGAAGAACAATGACCAGCAAGACCCTGATCAACCGCAAGAAGCTGCTCTTGATGATCCCGCTGTCGGAGCGCACCATCTTCAACATGGAGCAGCGGGGGGAGTTCCCGCGCCGCATCGCGCTCACCAGCCGAAACGTGGCCTGGGACTTGGAAGAGGTCGAGGCGTGGATTGAGGCCCGCAAGTCGTCGGGCACTCAGGCCACACGCCCCGGTTTCATGCCGATGGCCGTGGCCGCTTGAGCGCCCACTCGTCAATCATGTCCGCCCAGTCTTGCAGCATCGCCGTGCGTTGCTCTCGATACTCGGCCTTGTTGTACACCGCCCTCACGCCCTTTTGCTCGTGGGCGAGGCATTTTTCAATCCAGTCAGTGTTGTATCCAGCTTCATGCAGCAGCGTGCTTGCCGTTCGCCGCAGGTCGTGCGGCCCGAACTTCGCAAGGGGTTTCCCCTCCTTCTGCGCAAGCCGGTACGTCAGCGTCAGCACCTGGTTGAGCGTTGCGCTGCTCATTGGCGTATCGGAGTCATACCGTGATGGCAGCACATAGTCCGATCCGCCGGCAAAGGTCTTCAAGGCAATGAAGATGTCCAGTGCCTGCCGGGACAGGAACACCAGGTGCGGGTTGCGCCGCTTCATGCGCTCCTTGGGGATCGTCCACAGCGCCTCGCTGAAATTGATTTCGCCCCAAGTCGCGTTTGTCAGCTCGCTCTTGCGCACCATCGTCAGCAACAGCAGCTTGGCCGCTGCCCGAATGGAAGGCGTGGTGCCGATACGCTCCATGTACTGGTACATCAGCCCAATCTCGTCTGGCGTCAGTGCCCGGTCTCTCGGCTCGAATTTCGCGATGGTCGTGGGACGCACCAATTCCGCCGGATTATCGACCTTCTGGCCGCGCTCGATGGCCCACCGGTAGACCTGTAGCACCACTTCACGCGAATGCACCGCCGTAGCCGGTGCGCCGCGCTCCACGATGGCATCGGTCAGCGCTCGCAGGTCTTCGTGAGTGATCTCGACCAGCTTCTGGTTGCCGAATTTCGGTTTTAGCTCGCGCTCATAGACCGCCCGGCGCATATCGCGGGTGGAGTCGGCCATCTGGTAGCCGCGAAGCCACTTTTCCGCCCACGCACCGAACGTCTCAGCGTCTTTGACGCGAGCCTTGTCTCGTGCCTTTTCCTTCGCTGGCGACTTGCCGCCAGCGATCAGCTTCTTGGCCTCACCAAGCTGCTCACGGGCTTCCGACAGGGTGATGCCGCCGACGCCATAGCGGCCGAACGTGATGGTCTCCTGCCGGCCGTTGATGGAGTAGTTGTAGCGGAACGAGATCGATCCAGCGGGGGTGACGGCCACATAGAGGCCGTCCCGGTCGTTCACCTTGTAGAGCTTGTCCTGTGGCTTGAGGTTGCGCAGCTTGGTATCGGTCAGCATGGTCTTGGTCCTGTTTAGGTTCCAATACCATGATTCGATCCACCGCAAAAAACCGCAAAAACTCGTTGAATATCAATAAGTTATGCAGTTTGGATACCATGCCACTCGCTTCAAGACGGCATGGTATCAGGTGCAACTCATGGCATCAATGGCACATAGTACCATCCATAATGCCATGAAAAAAGAGTGCTTGGCGTTGCCAAACCGTGCCAGTCAATGCCAAACAAAAAATAATAATCTTCAATGTTTACGCCAACTTACGCACGTTCAGATGCCACTGAATGCCAGCCATTGCCAGATGCCGGATCATTCCCACTCGATCGTCGCCGGCGGCTTGGAACTCACGTCATAAGTGACGCGGTTGATGCCGCGCACTTCGTTGATGATGCGGCCCGACACTTTCTTGAGCAGCGCATAGGGCAGTTCAGCCCAGTCGGCGGTCATGAAATCGCTGGTTTGCACCGCGCGCAGGGCCACCACGTAGTCGTAGGTGCGGCCGTCGCCCATCACGCCCACGCTCTTGACCGGCAGGAACACGGTAAAGGCCTGGCTGGTGAGGTCGTACCAGGTTTTGCCGGTGGCGGCATCGGTGAAGTTGCGCAGTTCTTCGATGAAGATGGCGTCGGCACGGCGCAGCAGGTCGGCGTATTCCTTCTTCACTTCACCCAGGATGCGCACGCCCAGGCCCGGGCCGGGGAAGGGGTGGCGGTAGACCATGTCGTGCGGCAGGCCCAAAGCCACGCCCAGCTCGCGCACTTCGTCCTTGAACAGGTCGCGCAGCGGCTCCAGCAGCTTCAGGCCCAATTGCTCGGGCAAACCGCCCACGTTGTGGTGGCTCTTGATGGTGACGGCCTTTTTGCTCTTGGCGCCGCCCGACTCGATCACGTCCGGGTAAATGGTCCCCTGGGCCAGGAAGGTAGCGCCCTTGTGACCGCCCGTGCCCGCCTTGAGCTTGGCCGCCTCGGCCTTGAAAACGTCCACGAACAGGCCGCCGATGATCTTGCGCTTTTGCTCCGGGTCATTCACTCCGGCGAGCTTGCCCAAGAAGAGTTCGCTGGCATCCACCCGAATCACGCGGGCGTGAAGCTTGCCTTCGAACATGTCCATGACCATGTCGCCTTCGTTCAGGCGCAACAGGCCGTGGTCCACAAACACGCAGGTGAGCTGGTCGCCAATGGCGCGGTGGATGAGCGCAGCCGCCACACTGGAGTCCACGCCGCCGGACAGGCCCAGAATGACCTCTTCGTCACCCACCTGCTGGCGGATGGCTTCCACGGCCTCGGCGATGTGGTCCTTCATGACCCAGTCGGGTTGGGCGCCGCAAATGCCCAGCACAAAACGCTCCAGAATCGCCGTGCCCTGCTTGGTGTGGGTCACTTCGGGGTGGAACTGCACGGCATAGAAGCGGCGCTCTTCGTCGGCCATGGCGGCGATGGGGCAGCTGTCGGTGCTGGCCATGAGCTTGAAGCCCGGGGGCAGTTCGGTGACCTTGTCACCGTGGCTCATCCACACGGTAAGCATGCCGTGGCCTTCTGCCGTGGCGTAGTCCTGGATGCCGTCGAACAGCTGGGTGTGGCCGCGGGCGCGCACGTCGGCATGGCCAAACTCGCGCTTGTGGCCGCTCTCGACCTTGCCGCCCAACTGCCAGGCCATGGTCTGCATGCCGTAGCAGATGCCCAGCACCGGCACGCCCAGCTCGAACACGGCCTGCGGCGCCTTGTCGGTGGTGTCTTCGTACACGCTGGCGTGGCTACCGGAAAGGATGATGCCCTTGAGGCTGCCGTCCTTGGCGTAGTCGCGCACCCATGCGTCGCTCACGTCACAGGGGTGCACTTCGCAGTACACATGGGCCTCGCGCACACGGCGCGCAATGAGCTGGGTGACCTGGGAGCCGAAATCGAGGATGAGGATTTTCTGGTGTTGCATGGTGGTTGCCTGCGCTGTCAAAGGGTGGAGAGATCGAGAAGCGGTATGCCGCAGCGCTGGGCGGCGGCCATCTGTTGGGGGTCGAACGTGGCCAGGGGCAGGCGCAAGGAGCGCGCCAGCCACAGGTAGGCGGCATCCAGGCTGGGCAGGCCGGTTTCCAGGGCCACGTCGAGCACGGCCTTGTGCTGCGCCGGGGCCAACTCGTGCAGTTCCACGCGGTGCCGTATGGCGTCGAGTACGCTCCACAGCCCTTCCACCGCCGCGAGCGGGATGCGCCCGCTGTGCACGCCGCTGGCAATGAGGTTGCTGCACTCCCACTGCCACAGGTTGGGGGCCTGGGGTTCGACTTCGTCGCGGCGGATGCATGCGTACAGGCGGCGCGTGTGCGCACTGGCGTCGTCCGGCAGCAGCCACGCGGCGGTGACGGAGGCATCGAGCACAAAAGCCGTCATGCCTGGCTCCGCCCCTGGCCGCGCAGTTGCTGGGCCGAAGGCCCTGCGGGGCGGATGCTGGCGTGCAGGGCGTCGATCTGCCCCAGCTCGCGCGCGATCTGCTCGTCCGAAATCACCGGGCGGCGGCGCACCGGCAGCATGCGCACGACCTCTTTGCCATGGCGCGTGATGCGCACCTCTTCGCCCTGCTCGACCAGCTCGATGAGGGCAGAAAAGCGGCTCTTGGCGTCGTAGATACCGACCACGTGCATAAAAAAAATCTGGCCTGAAAATCAATTCGGGCCAGATTTTAGTGTTTTGGCCAGATTATTGCAATCTGACCAGATTCAAGTTACAGACTCAGTCGGCGCGGTAGTTGGGCGCTTCCTTGGTGATCTGCACGTCGTGCACGTGGCTTTCGCGGATGCCGGCCGAGGTGATCTCGACAAACTCGGCACGCTCGCGCATCTCGTCGATGGTGGCGCAGCCGCAGTAGCCCATGCTGGCGCGAATGCCGCCCGCCATCTGGAACACGATGGCAACCATGGAGCCCTTGTAGGGCACGCGGCCTTCAATGCCTTCGGGCACCAGCTTGTCGGCATTGGGGTTGGTGCTGCTGGATTCCTGGAAGTAGCGGTCCGCGCTGCCTTGCTGCATGGCGCCGATGGAGCCCATACCACGGTAGCTCTTGTAGCTGCGGCCCTGGTAGAGGATGACTTCGCCGGGGGCCTCTTCGGTGCCCGCGAACATGCCGCCCATCATGACGGTGGAGGCGCCAGCGGCAATGGCCTTGGCGATGTCGCCGCTGTAGCGGACGCCGCCGTCGGCGATCAAGGGCACGCCGGTGCCCTGCAGGGCCGTGGCCACGCTGTCGATGGCCATGATCTGCGGCACGCCCACGCCAGCCACGATGCGGGTGGTGCAGATGGAACCCGGGCCAATGCCGACCTTGACCGCATCGGCCCCGGCCTCGACCAGGGCCAGGGCAGCGGCGCCGGTGGCGATGTTGCCGCCAATGACCTCGATGTGCGGGAAGTTCTGCTTGACCCAGCGCACCCGGTCGATCACACCCTTGCTGTGGCCATGGGCCGTATCGACCACGATGGCGTCCACGCCCGCTTTGGCCAGGGCCTGGACACGCTCTTCCGTGCCCTCGCCCACGCCCACGGCGGCCGCCACACGCAGCTTGCCATGCGCGTCGCGCGCGGCGTTGGGGAAGCTGGTCTGCTTGGTGATGTCCTTGACGGTGATGAGGCCGCGCAGCTCAAAGGCCTCGCCCACCACCAGCAGGCGCTCGATCTTGTGCTGGTTGAGCAGCACCTTGGCCTGGGCGATGGTGGTGCCATCGGGCACCGTCACCAGCCGGTTTTGGGGCGTCATGATCTGGCTCACTGGCAGGTCCAGACGGCTTTCGAAACGCAAATCGCGCCCGGTGACGATGCCCACCACGGTCTTGCCTTCGCACACCGGAAAGCCGGAAACCCCCAGTTGGTCAGAGAGTTCCACCACCTGGCGCACGGTGTGCTGCGGGGTGATGGTGACCGGGTCGCGCAAAACGCCCGACTCGTAGCGTTTGACCTTGGCCACCTGCGCCGCCTGCTCCTTGGCGCTCATGTTCTTGTGGATCACGCCGATGCCGCCTTCTTGCGCGATGGCGATGGCCAGGCGCGCCTCGGTCACGGTGTCCATGGCGGCGGACACCAGGGGCAGGTTCAGGGTGATGTTGCGGGTGAAACGGGTGGCGAGCGAGGTGTCCTTGGGAAGGACCTGGGAGTACGCTGGCACCAACAAGACGTCGTCGAAGGTCAGCGCTTTGCCGATCAGGCGCATAGTTCTGGGCTCCAAATACCGGATTGTACCGTCCCAGGTACGGGCAGATCGTATACAGATGGGTGCACAAAAGCCTGCCCGGTGGCATTGCTCCCCCGTGGCTGCCGCTACACTGGCAGCATGCGAGCAATTCCTTTCTGGCTGTCCCTGCTGCTGTCGGTCGTCAGCGTCAGCGCTGCGGCCCAATGGCAGTGGGTGGACAAGGACGGACGCAAGGTTTATAGCGACCTCGCGCCCCCGTCGGACATTCCGGAGAAAAACATCCTCAAGCGCCCCAAAGGGGCCGCCCCGGCATCGGCCCCGGCGGGGGATGCAGCGCCACCCGCACCCACGGCTGGCGCGTCAGCGCCGACGGCACCGGCCAAGCCCTCCGAGCTGGACCGCAAGCTGGAAGAAAAGAAAAAGCAGGCCGAGAAAGAGGCCGCGGCAAAGAAAAAGGCCGATGAAGAGCGCATTGCCGCAGCGCGCGCTGACAACTGCAAGCGCGCACGCCAGTCCCTGGCGACCTACCAGTCCGGGGTGCGCATCACCCGCATGAACGACAAGGGCGAGAAAGAATTCGTTGACGATGCTGAGCGCGCTGCGGAGGTGAAGCGCCTGCAGGGCATCGTCCAGCAGGACTGCCGCTGACGGCTCCTGTGCCCCAGCGCCAGATGCTGGCTGGTGGGGCCCCCGCAGCGGGGCCGGGATCAATACCCCGGTTTGGCACCTGTGCGGCGCTGGGCAAACAGGCCCGCGCGCTTGCTGCCCTGGCGCACGAAGCGCTGGCGCCGCGCCTCCTTGGGGTCAACCCGCAAGGGGCGGTAGACCTCCACCCGGTCATCCGCGCGCAACACCCGCTGGAGTCCGCATTTGTGCCCCCAGACGCCGGTCTCACACTGGTCCAGCAGTGTGGCATCGCAGCCCTGCAGCACGGCGCTGCGCTCCAGCGCCTGGCGCACGGTGCTGCCCTCGGGCACATCCAGCACGCATTCGCGCACCTGGCGCGGCGCCACGGCAAACACCACCGTCACGCGCAGCATGGGGCTATTCGCCATACACCTGCGCGGCGCGCTTGACGAAGGCGTCCACCAGGCTGGAGGCGATCTTGTCGAACACCGGACCCACCACCTTGGCCAGGGCTGGGTTGTCAAAGCCATAGTCCAGGCGCAGCTCCACCTTGCAGGCGCGTTGTGAGCCGTCACCCAGGGTGTGGAAGTACCAGGCCCCCTGCAGTTGCGAGAACGGGCCCTGGATGAGTTGCATCTGCACCTGCCGCCCCGCCACATGGGTGTTGCGGGTAATGAACACCTGGCGCACGCCGCTGAACAGGATGCCCACTTCGGCCTCCATACCGGTGTCGGTGTGCTGCAAGATGACAGCATGGTCGCACCAGGGCAGGAACTGCGGGTAGCGGCCCACATCGGTGACCAGGTCGTACATTTCCTGGGGGCTGTACCAGATGAGGACGGACTTGTGGACGGTTTTCATAGAATGCTTGGCTTCACGCAAATTTTATGGCCAAGAAACCCAATACCCCGGCGCTGATCGCCGACAACAAGAAAGCCTCGTTCAACTACTTCTTCGAGGAGCGCTTCGAGGCTGGCATCGTGCTCGAAGGCTGGGAGGTCAAAGCCCTGCGCGAAGGCAAGGTGCAGCTCACCGACGGCTACATCGTGGTGCGCAACGGCGAACTCTTCATCATCGGGCTGCAGATCAACCCGCTGCACACGGCGTCCACCCACGTCAGCCCGGACAAGCTGCGCACGCGCAAGCTGCTGATGCACAAGGAAGAAATCAAGCGCCTGATGGGCAAGGTGGAGCAAAAGGGCTACACCCTGGTGCCGATCAACCTGCACTGGAAGGAAGGCCGGGTGAAGGTGGATCTGGCGCTGGCCAAGGGCAAGGCCGAGCACGACAAGCGCGACACCATCAAGGACCGCGAGGGCAAGCGCGAGGTGGAGCGCGCCCTCAAGGTGCACCACCGCTGAGCGGGGGTCAGGAAATTTTTCTTCAGGCAGGGAATAAAGTGCCCTGCCCCATCGTTTGTCCGGGTAGCACAAGCCGTGCTGACCATTTTCTGGAAGGATGAACCGATGAAAAAACATGCTCTCGCCCCCTTGACGGCCCTGATCCTGGGCGCATGCGGCACCCTGGCAGACAAGGCCCCGGCCCGCCTGAGCGAGGGCGTGCTCACCGGCCCCAACGGCATGACGCTCTACACCTTCGATAAAGACCCGGCCCATGGCGGCAAGTCGGTATGCAATGGCCCCTGCGCCGCCAACTGGCCGCCACTGAAGGCCGCAGACGGGGCACAAGGCAGTGGCGACTACAGCGTGGTGGTGCGCGACGATGGCGCCAAACAGTGGGCCTTCAAAGGCAAGCCCCTGTACTACTGGGTGAAGGACAGCAAGCCCGGCGACAAGACCGGCGAAGGCGTCAACAACGTCTGGCGCACCGCCAAGCCCTGACAGCCCAGGCCCCCAAACGGCAGACCCAGACCCGCCCCATGGCCAGCACGCACGACCTGCCCGAGCACATCCCCAGCCTGCGCCGCTACGCCCGCGCCCTGACGGGCGACGCCTGGGCGGCGGACGACCTGGTGCAGGACACGCTGGAGCGTGCCTGCAGCCGCTGGCGGCTGTGGCTGGCGGGCTCGAACCTGCGTGCCTGGCTCTTTTCCATCATGCACAACCTGTACGTGGACCAGCACCGGGCCGCCTGCCGCAACCCTTTGGCGCAGGGCGAGGTGCTGGAGGACATGGACGAGCGCGCCCACGCCAGCACCCCCACCCCGGAACTCGGCCTGGACCTGCAGCGCTGCCTGATGCGCCTGCCCGACACCCAGCGCGAGGTGCTGCTGCTGGTGTGCCTGGAGGACATGCCCTATGCCGAGGTGGCGCGCGTCACCGGCGCCCCCATCGGCACCGTGATGTCGCGCCTGTCCCGCGCGCGCCAGCGACTGCACGCGCTGATGCAGGCTCCGCAGGCCACGGCGGCGCCCGTGGCCGCAGCGGGCGCAGCACCGCAGCCGCCCGGGCGCAGCGCCCACTTGCAGCGCCTGAAGTGAGATGAGCATGTCCACACCGCCCCCCTCCCCCGCCAACGCCGACACCTTGCACCCCCTGGTGGATGGCCAGAGCGACCCGCTGATCCCGCCCGGCTCAGCCCCCCGCGCCGCGCTGGACGCCCAGGCCCTGGCCACGGTGCAGGCCTGGCAGCAGCAGCGCCAGGCGATACGCCAACTGCACCACGGGGTGCTGGACGAGCCCATCCCGGCCAGCATGGCCGCACGGGTGCAGGGACTGCGGCCATCACAAGGGGCCGCCAATGCGGGGCGCTGGGCGACCGTGGCCACGGCTGCCTTGGCGTCCTTCGTGCTGGGCTGGTGGGGGCACGGCCATTGGGGCACCCTGGATGCACCCACACTGGCCCGCAGCAACGAGGCCAGCGGCTTTGTGCGCCAGGCCCGCTACGCCCATGCCGCCTACACCCCAGAGGTACGCCACCCGGTGGATGTACAAGCCGCCGAAGAGCAGCACCTGGTGCAGTGGTTGTCCAAGCGCCTGGGGCGGCCCCTGCGGGTGCCGCACCTGGAGGCGCAAGGCTACGCTTTGGTGGGCGGGCGCCTGCTGCCCGGAGAGCAGGCGATGCGGGCGCAGTTCATGTACCAGCACGAGAGCGGCCAACGCCTGACCCTGTACCTGGGCGCCCTGCCTGCGCAGGCCCCCCAGGCCCAAGACACCGGCTTTCGCTTCCAGCAGGAGCAGGGCCTGTCGCAGTTCTACTGGGTGGACCAGGGTTGGGGCTACGCCCTCAGCGCCGACCTGGAGCGCACGGCCCTGCTGCGCCTGGCCGATGCGGCCTACCAGCAATTGCAGCCCTGACGCGCCGCACACCAAGCGCCTGCGCGAGGTCAGGCGCACAATGCATGCGCCTGCCCGGTCAGATAACGCGGCCCCAGTCCATCACAGGCCTGTAGCTGGCCTGCCAGGGCGTCGCTTCAGTTCAAATGGCGCAAGGGGTGCGCAAAGGCGGGCCAGGGGCTGGTGAAGAAAGGCGCCACCATGTCCGGGGTCACGTCTTCGATGCGCGCCGGGTTCCAGCGCGGGCTGTGGTCCTTGTCCACGGCCAGGGCACGCACCCCTTCCACCGTTTCGCTGTGCGCACCGCTGCGCTCCAGGTGGGCGGTCCAGAAGCAGTGGCGCACCAGGTCGCGTTCCATGCGCAGGTCGTCTGCCAGTCCCATGCCGCGCGCGCGGCGCACCTGCTCCAGCACCACATGCAACATCAGCGGTGAGCGCTTGCGCAGCACCGCCAGGGTGTGCGCCGCCCATTCGCCGGGCATGGCTTCGAGCGCGCGCACCATGGCGCCCACGCTGTCCAGCCCAAACACCGCATTCATGGCATCAAAATGGGCATTGGCCCGCGTGGAATCTTGTCCTTTTGCTATTGAAAACATAGCAATCCAGGACTCCAGCGCGGCCGCGTCAATGCGGGGCAGGGCCAGCAAGGCGTCCCAGGCGGCCGCCAGCCGCTCGCTGGGCAGGACGTGGTCGGCCAGACCCCATGCGCAGGCCTGGTCGGCGCTGATCACTTCGCCGCTCAGGGCCAGCCATTCCCCCGCATGGCCGGGGCAGCGGCTCAGGAAGTAGCCGCCGCCCACGTCGGGGAAGAGGCCGATGTTGGTCTCAGGCATGGCCAGCTTGCTGCGCTCGGTCACCAGCCGGTGGCTGGCGCCCTGGCTGATGCCCATGCCGCCACCCATGACCACGCCGTCCATGAAGGCGATGTAGGGCTTGCCGTAGTGGTGGATGAGGTGGTTGAGGCTGTATTCCTCGGTGAAGAAGTCGTCCAGGGCCGGGTTGCCCGCCAGCGCCGCCTGGTGGAAAAAGCGGATGTCGCCCCCGGCGCAGAAGCCACCGAACACCCCGTGCTTGTTGCTGCCCCGGATGGCCACCGCCTCAATGGCGGGGTCCGTCTGCCAAGCCAGCAGGTGGCGCGTGAGGCTGCGGATCATGTCCAGGCTCAAGGCGTTGAGCGCTTGCGCCCGGTTGAGGGTGAGGCACCCCACCCTGCCACACACCTGGGCTACCACGTGTTCCGTCATGCTTGTCTCCATGCCATCCATTCGTTCCAAACCAGGGCGCCGATGACCACGCCCCCACCGATCAATACCGCCTGCGCCGGGGTCTCCCCCGCGCCCCACCAGGCCAGCGCTATGCCAAAGATCACCTCCAGCAGCGCCAACAGGGCCAGTTCCGGCGCCTTGAGCACGCGCGCGCACCACACGCTGAGCACGCAGGGCACGGCCAACTGGAACAGGCCCAGCCCACCGAGCAGCAGCACGTCGTGGGTGGTGGCGGCAAAGGGCCAGGCCCAGGGCAGGGTCAGCAGCGCCGACAGCGCCGCCCCCAGCCAGACCGCGGGCTCCAGCTCCACATCCTGCCCCTGGGCGTGGGCGTGCTGGGTCACGGTCCAGTTCACGGCACCGGCCAGGGGCACGCACAGGGCCACCAGGGTGCCGGTGAGCTTGCCCTGGTCGAGCTGCGAGGCGTACATGTAGGCAATGCCGCCCCCTGCGGCCAGGATCGCGCCCCAGGTGCGCGGCTGCACCCGGTGGCCGATGGCCAGCCAGGCCACCACCGCCGTGAGCAGCGGCCCCAGGGCCATGGTCACCAGCACATTGCCCACGCTGGTGAGCACCAGGGCCACCATGAAGGCGGTGAACATCACACACCAGCACAGCGCCGACACCCACAGCGCGCGCGGCGCATGGCGCATGCGCGCGAACACCTGCGGCCCGCGCACCAGCGGCAGCAGCAGGCTCAGGCTGACAAAGGTGAACAGCGCGCGCCAGAAGGTCACTTCAAAGCTGCGCGCGTACTCCAGGTGGCGCGACACCACCCCGGCGCTGGACCACATCAGGGTCACCAGCACCATCAGGGCCACGGCCTGGGGGTGGCGAAGTTGCCAGCGCCCCCTGGGGGCAAGCCCACCCTCTGCCATCAGGCGTTTTCGCGGCTGGCGCGCTTGCGGTCGTGTTCCTTGAGGTGGCGCTTGCGCACGCGGATGCTCTTGGGCGTGATCTCGACCAGCTCGTCGTCGTCGATGAATTCGACGCCGTATTCCAGCGTCAGCTCAATCGGGGGCGTGATCTTGATGGCGTCTTCCTTGCCGCTGACGCGGAAGTTGGTGAGCTGCTTGGTGCGGGTGGCGTTGACCACCAGGTCGTTGTCGCGGCTGTGGATGCCCACGATCATGCCCTCGTACACCGGGTCTCCGGCGCGCACAAACATGCGGCCGCGGTCGTCGAGCTTGCCCAGGGCGTAGGTGAAGATTTCACCGTCGTCCATGGAGATCAGCACGCCGTTCTTGCGCCCGCCGATCTCACCCCGGTGCGGCTCGTAGCCGTCGAAGATGTTGGCAATCAGGCCGGTGCCACGGGTCAGGTTCAAAAACTCGTTGGCAAAGCCGATCAGGCCACGCGCCGGGATGCGGTATTCCAGGCGCACGCGGCCCTTGCCGTCCGGCTCCATGTTCACCAGGTCGCCCCGGCGCTCGCCCAGGGCCTGCATGACGCCGCCCTGGTGCTGCTCTTCGATGTCGGCGGTGACCATTTCGATGGGCTCGCAGCGCTCGCCATCGATCTCCTTGAACACCACGCGCGGCTTGGAAACGGCCAGCTCATAGCCCTCGCGGCGCATGTTTTCCAGCAGGATGGTCAGGTGCAGTTCACCCCGGCCCGAGACCTCGAAAATGCCGTCTTCGTCGGTTTCCTTGACGCGCAGCGCCACGTTCGACTGCAGCTCCTTTTGCAGCCGGTCCCAGATCTGGCGGCTGGTCACGAACTTGCCTTCGCGCCCGGCCAGCGGGCTGGTGTTGACGCAGAAGTTCATGGTCAGCGTCGGCTCGTCCACCTTGAGCATGGGCAGCGGCTGGGGGTTGTCGATGCTGGTGAGGGTGACACCGATGCCGATGTCTTCAATGCCGTTGATGAGCACGATGTCGCCCGGGCCGGCTTCCTGCACCACCATGCGGTCCAGCCCCTGGAACTTGAGCACCTGGTTGATGCGGCCTTTGAAGGAGCGCCCGTCCGGCCCTTCCATCACCAGCACGTCGGTGGCGGGCTTCAAGGTGCCGGCGTTGATGCGGCCCACGCCGATGCGGCCGACAAAGTTGTTGTAGTCCAGCGAGCTGATCTGCAGTTGCAGCGGTGCTTGCGGGTCGCCGTCGTGCGGCTTGACGTGGTTCAGGATGGTCTCAAACAGGGCCGACATGTCGGTGCCCCACTGCTCACCGGCAGCACCCTCTTCCAGCGCGCTCCAGCCGTTCAGGCCGGAGGCATAGACCACGGGGAAGTCGAGCTGTTCGTCGCTGGCGCCGAGCTTGTCGAACAGGTCGAAAGCGGCGTTGATGACCTTGTCGCAGTTGGCGCCGGGCTTGTCCACCTTGTTCACCACCACGATGGGGCGCAGCCCCAGGGCCAGGGCCTTCTTGGTCACGAAACGGGTCTGGGGCATGGGGCCCTCTTGCGCGTCGATGAGCAATACCACGCCGTCCACCATGGACAGCGCACGCTCCACCTCGCCGCCAAAGTCCGCGTGTCCGGGGGTGTCCACGATGTTGATGTGGGTGCCCTGCCAGCTCACGGCGCAGTTCTTGGCCAGGATGGTGATGCCGCGCTCTTTTTCGATCGCGTTGTTGTCCATCACGCAGTCTTCCACCTTTTCGTGCTCGGCAAAGGTGCCGGACTGGCGCAGGAGCTGGTCCACCAGCGTGGTCTTGCCGTGGTCGACGTGGGCGATGATGGCGATGTTGCGTATCTGTTTGCTGCTACTCATGGTTTCCTCGTTTCAATGGGGGGCGCGCGCTTGCTGCGCGAGGGTTTCGGCAATTTCCGCCGGGCTGAGCAAGCGCGTCGGGATCAGTTCTCCGCGCTGGATGTGGGCGGTTCCCAGCAGGGCCTCGGGCTGCTGCCCGAACACCATGGCATGGGCACAATCGGCCCAGGCGCCTCGGCGGCGCATGCCGCTCAGGAACCGGCCCGCATTGTCCTGGTCGAGTACGACTTTCTCGTGACCTACCAGCAGTGTCTGCACCGGCAGCAGGGCCGCCAGGCGTTGGTCTTCATTCATGGCCTCCAGGGCTTGCAGCGTGAGCGTCTGCGCAGCCCCAAACGGCCCGGTGGCAATGCGGCGCAGCGCCACCAGGTGGCCGCCACAGCCCAGCGCATTGCCGATGTCCTCGCCCAGGGTGCGGATGTAGGTGCCCTTGCTGCACACCACCCTCAGGCGCAAAAAGGGCTCCGGAGCCTGCAACTGCATCTCCAGCAACTCCAGGTCGTGGATCACGACCGAACGCGGCGCACGCTCCACTTCCTGGCCCGCGCGCGCGTACTCGTAGAGCGCCTTGCCGTCCTTCTTGAGGGCGCTGTGCATGGGCGGAATCTGTTCGATGGGGCCGGTAAAGTCATCCAGCACCTCCACCACCTGGCCCACACTGCAGGCCACCGGGCGCTGCTGCAGCACCTCGCCTTCGGCATCCGCCGTACTGGTGGTAACGCCTAAGCGCACCGTGGTCTCATAGGCCTTGTCGGCGTCCAGGTGCAACTGGCTGAACTTGGTGGCGGCCCCAAAGCACAGGGGCAGCACCCCGGTGGCCAGCGGGTCGAGCGTGCCGGTGTGGCCGGCTTTTTCGGCGCGCAACAGCCACTTGGCCTTTTGCAAAGCCTGGTTGCTGGAAAACCCCAGAGGCTTGTCCAGCAGCAGCACCCCATGCACGGGGCGCCTGGCAACCCGTGCACGCGGCGCTTGGTTCATGGCTCAGTCGTCTTTTGCGCGCGAGGCGACGGCACGCGCAATGAGGGCATTCATGTCGGCGGCGCGCTCGGGCGTCTGGTCGAACACGAAGTGCAAGGTGGGCACGGTGTGGATGTGCAGGCGCTTGAAAAGGCCGTTGCGTAGGAAACCCGCGGCCTGGTTCAGGGCCTCGGCGGTCTCCTGCGGGTCGCCCGTGAGCAGGCTGAAAAACACCTTGGCATGGGCGTAGTCGGGCGTGACCTCGACCGCCTGCAGCGTGACCATGCCCACACGCGGGTCTTTCAGCTCACGTGCGATCAATTCCGTCAGATCGCGCTGGATCTGGTCGGCGACGCGGAAGCTGCGGTTGGGGGTGGAAGACTTCTTGCGCATGCTGCTCACCCCTTGTGGTCCACGTCCAGCGGCAGCCAGCCGCGCGACAGGCGCGGCAGGTACAGCGCATCGGGGTCGTGCGAGAACACCACGCGCCGCGCACGCCCGGTGATGCGTTCCACATCAATGAAACCAATAAAGCGCGAGTCCGCGCTGTTGTCGCGGCTGTCGCCCAGCACCAGCACGTGCCCCGCAGGCACCTGCACCGGGTCAAACCCCGTATGGCGGTTGTACAGCGGCAGACGGGCTACGCCGTAGTCGCGGCCGTCGAGCGTTTCGCGCCAGAGTTGTGCCTGCAAGGGGCCGGATTCCGTGACCAGTTGGCTTTGCTCCTGCACCAGTTGGCGCGGCACCGCCTCGCCGTTGATGAAGAGCTGGTTGTCGCGCATGGCGACTTCATCGCCAGCCAGCGCCACCACCCGCTTGATCAGATTGGTGTCGTCGCGCGGCGAATCGAAGGTGATGACATCGCCGCGCGCCGGGCTGCCCCAGGCGTGCACGGTGGTCAACGTGAAGGGCACGCGCAAGCGGTAGGCGAGCTTGTCGACCAGCACCCGGTCACCCGCCACCAGCGTCGGATTCATGGAAGACGAAGGCACGTAGTTCCAGTCCGCCACGGCGGAGCGGAACACCATCATGAGCCCCATCAGGCACAAAAAGCCCCGGTGCTCACGCCATGCCTTTGCCAGCCACTGCATGCCTTGCTCTCCCATGCCCAGTCCTTACAACGTACGCGCGACTTCGCGGATTTCAAAGAACTCCAGCGTATCGCCCACGATGATGTCGTTGTAGTTCTTGATGTTCAGGCCGCACTCGAAGCCCTCGCGCACTTCCTTGGCGTCGTCCTTGAAGCGCTTGAGCGAATCGAGTTCGCCGGTGTAGATGACCGTGTGGTTGCGCAGCAGGCGAACGCGCGCGCTGCGCCGCACCACGCCCGAGGTGACCATGCAGCCCCCGATGGAGCCGATCTTGGAGACCTTGAACACCTGGCGGATCTCGGCGGTGCCAATGACCTCTTCCTTCTTGTCCGGGGTGAGCATGCCCGACATGGCGGCCTTGAGGTCGTCCACAGCGTCATAGATGATGTCGTAGTAGCGGATGTCCACGCCGTTGGTCTCGGCGAGCTTGCGCGCACCGGCATCGGCACGGGTGTTGAAGCCGATGATGACGGCCTTGGAGGCGATCGCCAGGTTGACGTCGGACTCGCTGATGCCGCCCACGGCGGCGTACACCATCTGCACCTTGACCTCGTCGGTGGAGAGCTTGAGCAGCGAAGAGGCCAAGGCCTCCTGCGAACCCTGCACGTCGGCCTTGATGATGATGGGCAGGGTCTTGACGTCGCCCGCCGCCATTTCGGAGAACATGTTCTCCAGCTTGGCGGCCTGCTGCTTGGCCAGCTTGGTGTTGCGGAACTTGCCCGCGCGGTAGGTGGAGATTTCGCGGGCACGGCGCTCGTCGGCCATGACCATGAAGTCGTCGCCAGCCTGCGGCACTTCGGTCAGGCCCTGGATCTCGACCGGAATCGAGGGGCCTGCTTCCTCGACCTTGCTCCCGCTCTCGTCGAGCATGGCGCGCACGCGGCCATAGGTCTGGCCGGCCAGCACCACGTCGCCGGTCTTGAGCGTGCCGGACTGCACCAGCACCGTGGCCACCGGGCCACGGCCCTTGTCGAGCTTGGCCTCGATCACCAGACCCTTGGCCAAGGCGTCCACCGGGGCCTTGAGTTCCAGCACTTCGGCCTGCAGCAGCACCTGCTCCAGCAGGGAATCGATGCCCATGCCGGTCTTGGACGACACCGCCACAAAGGGCGAGTCACCGCCGAATTCCTCGGGCACCACTTCCTCGGCCACCAGTTCGGACTTGACGCGCTCGATGTTCGCATCGGGTTTGTCGGCCTTGGTCATGGCCACCACCATGGGCACACCCGCCGCCTTGGCGTGCTTGACGGCTTCCTTGGTCTGGGGCATGACGCCGTCGTCCGCAGCGCACACCAGGATGACGATGTCGGTGGCCTTGGCACCACGCGCACGCATGGCGGTGAAGGCCTCGTGGCCGGGGGTATCCAGGAAAGTGACGGTGCCGCGCGGCGTATCCACGTGGTAGGCGCCGATGTGCTGGGTAATGCCGCCGGCTTCGCCCGCCGCCACCTTGGTGCGGCGGATGTAGTCCAGCAGCGAGGTCTTGCCGTGGTCCACGTGGCCCATGACGGTGACCACCGGCGCACGCGGCTTGGCCTCGGCCTGGTGGCCAGCGGCCTCCTCTTCGGTGAAGGCTTCCGGGTCGTCCAGCGCTGCCACCACCGCCTTGTGGCCCAGCTCTTCCACCACGATCATGGCGGTGTCCTGGTCCAGCGACTGGTTGATGGTGACCATCTGACCCAGCTTCATCAGCTGCTTGATGACCTCGGAGGCCTTGATGGCCATCTTGTGCGCCAGCTCGGAGACGGTGATGGTTTCGGGCACGTGCACTTCCAGCACGCGGGCTTCCGGCGCCTGCATGGCGCCACGGCCGCCATGGTCATCACGCTCGCCGTGCTTCTTGCCCTTGGGGCCACCGGCGCGCCAGTTGCCCCGTCCGGCACCACCGCCGTCGGCCCCACCTCGTGTGGGAATGCCTTTTTTCTTGGCGGGCTCACCAGCCCAACTGCTGGAGAGCTTGGAGGACTTGACCTCCTTGCCAGCGCCTGCACTGGGTGCGGCGTCTTCTCCGAAATTCTTCGCTGGCTTGGCTGCGCCGGCCCCTGCAGGGGCGGCGGGCTTGTGCAGGGTGCCCTTCTTGGCTTCCTGCTTGGGTTCTTCCACCTTCTTGGGTGGCGGGGGAGCCACCTTCTTGGCCGGGCCGGACATCATGGCGCGGATGGCCGCGGCCTCGGCCTCGGCCTTGCGGCGGCGCTCGGCCAGTTCGGCGGCACGGGCGGCTTCTTCGGCGGCGCGCGCCTTGGACTCGGCCAGGGCCTTTTCAGCGGCCGCCTTCTCGGCAGCAGCCTTGTCTGCGGCGGCTTTCTCCGCCACGGCCTTGGCCGCGGCGGCCTGCTGTGCCTGCGCAGCCTCGCGCTCGTCCTGCGCGGAGGTCTTGGGGGTCTGGCTGGCGGCGGCCTGCTGGGCGGCGGCCTGCTCGCGCTCGCGCTCCAGGGCGGCCTGGCGTGCCTGTTCCTCACGTTCGGCCCGGGCTGCGGCTTCCTGGCGCTCCTGGGCCTCGCGGTCGCGGGCTTCCTGCTCCTCGCGCTCGCGGCGGCGCTGGGCCAACTCTTCCTCCTGGCGGCGGATCAGTTCGGCCTGGCGGCGGGCTTCGTCCTCGCGGCGCTGCAGTTCGGCCTGATCGACCACAGCCGAGGCCGCGGCCGGGCGTGCGCCGGGTGCCTCCGGCGCACCGGCGTCGGCATCATCGCGGCGCACGAAGGTGCGCTTCTTGCGCACCTCGACCTGGATCGTGCGGGCCTTGCCCGTGGCGTCGGCCTGCTTGATCTCAGTGGTCTGGCGCTTCACCAGGGTGATCTTCTTGCGTTCGCTGGTTTCGGTACCGTGGCTGCTCTTGAGAAAGCCCAGCAGGCTGTGCTTGTCCGCGTCGGTCAGGACATCGGACGCTGCGGACTTGGGCACTCCGGCCGAACGCAATTGCTCCAGCAGGGTGTCGGTGGATTTCTTGAGTTCTACGGCGAACTCTGCAACGGTGGTACTAGACATATCGATTCGAAACCTCTTTGTGCGTCCCGGCGCGGCCTTGGCGGCACCGGGTGAACGCGAAAAAAACCTAGGAAGTCATGGTCACAGGCCCTGGTATCAGGTGGCGTCGCCAGCAAACCAGTGTTCGCGGGCTTTCAGAATCAGCGCCTTGGCCTCGTCGGCGCTTTGCCCGGTGATGTCGGTCAGTTCGTCCACCGCCAGATCGGCCAGGTCGTCGCGGGTATGGATGCCCGCATCGGCCAGCTTGGCCACGACTTCCGGGGTCATGCCGGGCAGGTCCCGCAGGGCCAGGGCCACGGTTTCGACGTTTTCCTCGTGGGCGATCTCCAGTGTCAGCAAGGCGTTCTTGGCACGCGAACGCAGCTCCATCACGGTTTCCTCGTCCAGGGACTCGATGTCGAGCATTTCCTCCAGCGGGACGTAGGCCACCTGCTCCAGGCTGGCAAAGCCTTCGGCGATCAGCAGCTCGGCGATTTCCTCGTCCACATCGAGCTTTTCCATGAACAGGGTGCGGGTGACGCCGGTCTCGGAATCCTGCTTGGCGGCGGACTCGGCAGCGTCCATGATGTTGATCTTCCAGCCCGTCAGCTCAGACGCCAGGCGCACGTTCTGCCCGCCCCGCCCGATGGCAATGGCCAGGTTTTCCTCGTCCACCACCACGTCCATGGCGTGGCGCTCTTCGTCCACCACGATGCTGCTGACGTTGGCCGGGGCCAGGGCGCCAATCACGAACTGCGCCGGGTCTTCGCTCCACAGCACGATGTCCACGCGCTCACCGGCCAGCTCGTTGGTGACGGCATTGACGCGGCTGCCGCGCACGCCCACGCAGGTGCCGATGGGGTCGACGCGCTTGTCGTGCGAGAGCACGGCGATCTTCGCGCGGCTGCCGGGGTCGCGGGCGCAGCTCTTGATCTCCAGCAGGCCCTGCTCGATCTCGGGCACTTCCTGGCGGAAGAGTTCGATCATGAAGGCCGGTGCGGCACGCGACAGCAAAATGGGCGCGCCGCGCAGGGTCAGGTCCACTTCCATGATCATGGCGCGCACGCGGTCGCCGGAGCGCAGGTTTTCCTTCGGAATCATTTCCGAGCGGCGCAGGCGGCCTTCGACACGGCCGCTCTCCACAATCACGTCGCCCTTGTCCATGCGCTTGACGGTGCCGACGAAGATTTTTTCGCCGCGCGACATGAAGTCGTTGAGCAGCATCTCGCGCTCGGCATCGCGAATCTTTTGCAAAATGACCTGCTTGGCCGCCATGGCGCCGATGCGGCCGATGGGCACGGAAGGCACGGGCTCTTCGATGTACTCGTCCACCTCGATGTCGGCGATCTGCTCGCGGGCTTCGAACAGCAGGATTTCCTGGTCGGGCAACTGCAGACCAGCCTCATCGGGCACCACGTGCCAGCGGCGGAAGGTTTCGTACTCGCCGGTGTCGCGGTTGAGGCTGACGCGGATGTCCACATCGCCCTCGTACAGCTTCTTGGTCGCCTGGGCCAGGGCCGCCTCGACCGCACCCATGACCACATCAAGCTCCACGTTCTTCTCACGGGAAATGGCTTCCGCCAGCATCAGCAATTCGCGATTCATGCCCTCAATCTCCTGCAATTCACTCGTCAAACCTTGTCATTGGCGGGATACGCACGCACGGCGCACCCCCTCCCACCTCGCAGGGCTATGCGCCCCGCCCCTTGAAATTGACCAAAGGCGCCAAGCGCGCCTCGCGCAATTCGTCCAACTCGAAGCCCAGCACCTGCATGGGCTGCGGTTCGCGCTTCTTGCTCACGCGCACGCCCGGCTTGGGCGCGGGCGCATCGCTCCAGACGATCTGCCAGTGCTGCACACCGTCAGCGCCCGGCTCGGAGCGCTCCAGCGTGCCGCGAAATTTCTTGCGGTTGGCGCTGACCTGGCCCTGCGCCGCGGCCCCCATGGGCTCCTTGAGGGTGATGTCGATCACCTCACCGACAAAACGCTCGAAATCCTGCGCATGGCGCAACAGCCGGTCGATGCCCGGAGAGGAAACCTCCAGGCGGTGGTAGTCCGTGCCCTCGACCTCCAGGGCAAACTGCAACTGCCGCGTGACCGACTCGCAATCTTCCACCGTGACCGCCCCGGCAGTCTGGCCCGGCGTCCATGGCTGGTCGATGGTGACGCGCAGCAAGCCCCCCGCGGAACGGCTGACCTCCACCAGGTCCAACCCCAGCCCGCGTACCGTCTGTTCAATCACCTCTTGCAGTGCCAATGTGCCCTCCACGCCACCGGATTGACCAAAAAAAACGGGCGGTAATTACCCGCCCGTCTGGTCGTGAAGCCAGCGATTGTAGCGGTTTTTTACAAAAAGAGCGTGGTTTTCAGAGGGTTGGGCGCGGAAAACAGGGCTTTGAAAGCCGTTTCAATGCGCCGCCGTCAGCAGTTCGCGCGTGTAGGGGTGGCTGGGCTGCGCAAAAACCGCCTCCCAGGGCCCCTGCTCCACCACCTCGCCCGCATGCATCACCGCCACCTCGTGGGCCATGGCGCCCACCACGGCCACGTCGTGGGTGATGAGCAGGTAGCTCAGGGCGTGCTCGCGCTGCAGTTGCTGCAGCAAGGCGATCACCTGCTGCGCCGTGGTGGCGTCCAGCGCGCTGGTGGGCTCGTCCAGCACCAGCACGCGGGGCTGCAGCACCAGGGCGCGCGCCAGGGCGATGCGCTGGCGCTGCCCGCCGGAGAACTCGTGCGGATAGCGCTCCAGCACCCCGGCCACCTGGCTCGGGCCCATGCCCACACGCTCCAACTGCTGCGCCACGCGCTGGCGGCGCTCGTTGGCACCCAGCTGCGGTTCGTGCACCTCCAGGCCCTCGCCCACGATCTGGCCCACGGTCATGCGCGGCGACAGGGAAGAAAACGGATCCTGGAACACCACCCCCACCTGTCGGCGCAAGGCCAGGTCGGGCCCCTTGGCGGGCCAGTCCTGCGCACCCACCCGCACCGTCCCCTCGCAGGGGAGCAGGCGCAGCGCCGCCAGCGCCACGGTGGACTTGCCGCTGCCGGATTCGCCCACCAGGCCCAGCGTCTGCCCCTGGCGCAAGGCCAGGTGCGCGCCCTGCACAGCCATGAAGGCGCCTTTGCGAAACCAGCCCCGCCAGCCCGGGCGCGGCACGGGGTAGGACACCTTCAGCCCCTGCAGGCCCAGGGCCAGCGGGGCCTGGGGCGCGGCAGGGACCACCTGGCGCTGCGGGGCCGAATGCACCAACGCCTGGGTGACCGGGTGGCGGGGCGCGCGCAGCACTTGATCGGTGGGACCGGACTCCACCAGCACGCCATGGTCCATTACCAGCACCCGCTGGGCAAAGCGGCGCACCAGCGGCAGGTCGTGGCTGATGAGCAGCACCGCCATGCCATGCTGCTGCTGCAGGCGCTGCAGCAGCTCCAGAATCTGCAGGCGCAGGCCCGCGTCCAACGCCGTGGTGGGCTCGTCGGCCAGCAGCAGGCGCGGGCGGCAGGCCAGCGCCATGGCGATCATGGCGCGCTGGCGCTGCCCGCCGGAGAGCTGGTGCGGGTAGGCATGGATGCGCCGTTCGGGCTCTGGGATGCCTGTTTCTGCTAGCAATTCAATAGCACGCTGGTAAGCATCCACGCGGGCCAATGCCTGTTTTAGCTCCAATATCTCGGCAATCTGGCGGCCAATGGTGAAAACCGGATTGAGGGCCGTCATGGGCTCCTGGAACACCATGGCAATGTCCTGCCCGCGCAGGGCCTGCCACTGGCGCGGGCTTTGGCCCAGCAGCTCGCGCGGTGCCGCGCCGTCGGGCGCCCAGCGCACGCTGCCGCCCACACGTGCCTCGCCATGCAGGCCCAGCAGGCTCAGCGCGGTGATGGACTTGCCGCTGCCGGACTCGCCCACCAAGGCCACGCGCTCGCCCGGTTGCACGGCGAAATCCACGCCCGCCACCACCTCGTGCCCGCCAAAGGCGACCCGCAGGCCCTGCACCTGCAGCAGGGGGGCCGTGCCTGGAGCATCAGGAGCCATCGCTCGCCCCCCCTTCCATGGCCTTGCGCGGGTCGAGCGCATCGCGCAGCGCGTCGCCCATCAGGGTGAGCAGCAACAGCGTGAGGCTCAGCACAAAAAAGGTGGACAGCGAAATCCACCAGGCGTCGATATTGGCCTTGCCCTGCGACAGCAGCTCACCCAGCGAGGGCGTGCCCGGCGGCACCCCCAGGCCCAGAAAGTCCAGCGAGGTCAGCGCCAGAATGGCGCCGCTCATGCGAAAAGGCAAAAAGGTGACCACGGGCGTGAGGCTGTTGGGCAGCAGGTGGCGGGTGATGATGCGCCAGTGCGACACGCCCAGCGCGCGCGCCGCGCGCACGTAGTCCATCTGCCGGTTGCGCAGGAATTCGGCGCGCACGTAGTCGCCCAGCCCCATCCAGCCAAACAGGCTCAACAGCACCAGCAGCAGCGCCACGCTGGGAGCGAACAGGGCCGAGAAGATGATGAGCAGGTACAACTCGGGCATGGACGCCCAGACTTCAATCAGGCGCTGGGCCAGCAAATCGGTTTTTCCGCCAAAGTAGCCCTGCAGCGCCCCGGTGAGCACGCCCAGCAGCACGCCAGTGGCCGTGAGCGCCAGGCCAAAGAGCACGCTGACGCGAAAGCCGTAGAGCAACTGCGCCAGCAGGTCGCGCCCGCGGTCGTCGGTGCCCAGCCAGTTGACGGCGCTGGGCGGGGCCGGGTTCGGGCTGGGGGCGAAGTAATTCAGCGTCTTGGGGCCGTAGCGGTTGGGGGCAAACAAGGCCCAGTTGCCCTCTTGTGCCAGTTGCTGCTGGATGAAGGGGTCGAGGTAGTCGGCGGGTGTGGCGAAATCACCGCCAAAGCGGGTTTCGGGGTGGTCCTGCAGCATGGGCCAGTACCACTGGCCCTGGTAGCGCACCACCAGCGGGCGCTCGTTGGACACCAGCTCGGCGCACAGGCTCACCCCCACCAGGGCCAGGAACAGCCACAGGCTCCACAGCCCGAGCCGGTTGCGGGCGAAACGGCGCCAGGCCCGGCGCGCCGGGCTCTGGGGTGCGGGGGTTTCAATCGAACGTGACACGGGGGTCCACCCAGGCATAGCAGAGGTCGGAAATGAGCTTGGTCACCAGGCCGATGAGCGTGAACAGGTACAGCGTGCCCATCACCACGGGGTAGTCGCGCCGGATCACGCTCTCGTAGCCCAGCAGGCCCAGGCCGTCGAGCGAGAACAGGGTTTCGATCAGCAAGGCGCCGGTGAAGAAGGCCCCGATGAAGGCGGCGGGAAAGCCGGTGACGATGGGAATGAGGGCGTTGCGCATCACATGGCGCCACAGCACGGCGCGCTCGCCCAGGCCCTTGGCGCGCGCGGTCAGCACGTACTGCTTGCGGATCTCTTCCAGAAAGGCGTTCTTGGTGAGCATGGCCGTGACGGCAAAACTGCCCACCACCATGGCCGTGACCGGCAGGGTGATGTGCCACAGGTAGTCCACCACGCGCGCGCCCCAGCCCAGTTGCTCCCAGTTCGCCGAGGTGAGCCCGCGCAAGGGAAACCACTGCAGCTGCCCGCCAAACACCACCAGCAGCGCCACCCCCAGCACAAAGCCAGGAATGGCGTAACCCACCAGCACCAGCACGGTGCTGGCCAGGTCAAAGCGGCTGCCCGCACGCACCGCCTTGGCCACGCCCAGGGGCACGGCCACCAGGTAGCTGATGAAAAAGGTCCACAACCCCAGGCTCATGGACACCGGCAGCTTTTCCCACACCAGGCTGGCGACGTCGCGGTTGTGGAAAAAGCTCTTGCCCAGGTCAAAGCGCGCAAACTGCCCCAGCATCTGCCAGAAGCGCTCGTGCGCGGGCTTGTCAAAGCCGTACAGCGCCTTGGCCTGCTCCAGGCGCTTGGGGTCCACCCCCTGGCCGCCACGGTAAGACAGCGCCCCGGCATCGCCCCCGGCGCTGGCGCGGGCCTCGGCCAGGTACTGCTCCACCGGCCCGCCGGGCACGAACTGGATCACCACAAAGGTCAGCAGCAGCACCCCCAGCAGGGTGGGCAGCATCAGCGCCAGGCGCTTGAGGGCGTACCACAGCATCAGCGGTTCTCCTTGCCCGCCCACCAGGTTTCCATGGCCCAGCCCTCGGGCTGGGCAAAGGGCGGCATGGCGGCGGGGGGCTGCAGGCGCCAGGCGTTGTAGGCCACCCGGTGGGTGGGCGCGGACCACTGCGGCACCAGGTAGTGGCCATGGGTGATGACCCGGTCCAGCGCATGGCAGGCCGGCAGCAGCTCGGGCTTGCTGCGCGCCTGCACGATGCGTGCAATGAGTGCGTCCACCGCCGGGTTCTGTACGCCAGCAAAGTTGCCCGAGTCTTCCTGTGTGGCGGCTTTGGAGCCGAACAGGTCGGCCATCTCCTGGCCCGGGTTGTGCGTGCCCTGGTAGGCAATGCTGGTGATGTCGAACTCGAACTTCTGCAGCCGCTGCTGGTACAGGGCGAAGTCGACCGGCCGAAAAACCAGCTCCACCCCGAGCTTTTCCAGGTTGCGCGCCCAGGGCGTGACCACGCGCGCGCCGGTTTCGTTGCTGTCCAGGTACTCCAGGCGCAGTGGCTGGCCCTGGGCGTTGCGCAAGGCGCCGTCACGCCACTCCCAGCCCGCCTCTTTGAGCAGGGCCTGGGCCTGGCGCAGGTTGGCGCGCAGGCTGCCGCCGCCATCGGTGCGCGCCGGCGTGGCCATGGGGCCGAATACCGATGCGGGCAGGTGGCTGCGCCAGGGCTGCAACAGGGCCAGTTCGTCGGCCCCGGGCTCGCCCTGGGCCTGGCATTCGGTATTGCCAAAAATGCCTTGCACACGCTGGTAGGCGCTGTAGAACAGTTGGCGGTTCATCCACTCGAAGTCCAGTGCCAGGGCCAGCGCCTGCCGCACACGGATGTCGTCCAGCGGCTTGCGCCGCGTGTTGAGCACATAGCTCTGGAAGCCGCTGGGCAGGCCGTGGCGCAGCTCGGCCTTGACCAATTCGCCGCTGTCGAATTTGCGCCCATTGACGCGGCGCGCCCAGTCACCCGCAGAAAAAAAACGCATCAGGTCGAATTCCCCGGCCTTGAGCGCCTCCAGCCGCGCGGTGTTGTCTTTGTAGATCTTGACCGTGATGCGCTCGAAGTTGAACTGCCCCACCCGCACATTGAGGTCGCGCGCCCAGTAGAGCGGGTCGCGCACGTAGGTAATGTCCTTGCCAAAGCGCGTGGGCCCGATGCGGTAGGGCCCCGAGCCGATGGGGATGTCCATCACCACCTCGTTGAAGGGCTTGGCCTTGCCGCCCTCCTGCCCCCAGCGCTGGCTGAAGATGGGCAGAGCGCCCACGGTGAGCGGCAGCTCGCGGTTGGGCTTCTTGAAGCGAAAGCGCACTTCGCGCGGGCCCAGCACGTCCACCCCGGCCACGTCCTCCAGCAAGGTGCGGTAGCCGGGCGATGCGTGTTCGCTCACCAGCATGGCGTAGCTGTGCTGCACGTCCTTGGCCAGCACCGCATCGCCATTGTGGAAACGCGCCTGCGCCCGCAGGCGAAAGCGCACCGACAGGCCATCGCCCGCCACGCTCACATCTTCGGCCAGCAACCCGTAAGCGGCGGCGGTTTCATCGCCCGAACCGGCCAGCAAGGTATCGAACACCAGACCCGCCAGGTAAGCCGGGGCGCTGCCCTTGACGGTGAAGGGGTTGAACTTGTCGTAGGTGGAGGTGCGCAGGTTGCTCACCATGCGCAGCTCGCCGCCCTTGGGGGCCCGGGGGTTGACGTAGGCGAAGTGGGCAAAACCGTCAGGGTACTTCAGGTCGCCCCACAGGGCGTAGCCGTGGGCCGCCCAGACCGCAGGGCTGCACAGCAGGAGCAAAGACCACAAAGCGCGCATGCGACAATTCTGCACCAGCGGGCCCGCCCCTGCGGGGTCGGCGCGCAGCGCCGCGGGCTCTGGCACAACGTATTTCTATGAGGACACTATGGGTTTTCTGACAGGTAAGAAGTTTTTGATCACGGGCGTCTTGTCCAACCGCTCCATCGCCTACGGCATCGCCAAGGCCTGCCACGCGCAAGGCGCCGAGCTGGCCTTCAGCTACGTGGGCGAGCGCTTCAAAGACCGCATTACCGAGTTCGCCGCCGAGTTCGGCTCCTCACTGGTGTTCGACTGCGACGTGGGCAGCGACGAGCAGATCGCCAAGCTGTTTGCCGACCTCTCCCAACACTGGCCCACGTTCGACGGCTTCGTGCACAGCATCGGCTACGCGCCGCGCGAGTCGATTGCCGGCAACTTTCTGGACGGCCTGACACGCGAGAACTACCGCATCGCCCACGACATCAGCGCCTACAGCTTCCCGGCCATGGCCAAGGCCGCCCTGCCCTACCTCACCCCCAACGCCTCGCTGCTGACCCTGAGCTACCTCGGCGCGGTGCGCGTAGTGCCCAGCTACAACACCATGGGCCTGGCCAAGGCCTCGCTCGAAGCCTCGGTGCGCTACCTGGCCGACGCCGTGGGCGAAAAGGGCATCCGCGTCAACGGCATCAGCGCCGGCGCCATCAAGACCCTGGCCGCCAGCGGTATCAAGGACTTTGGCAAGTTGCTCTCCATCTCGGCCAGCGCCTCGGCGCTCAAACGCAACGTCACCATCGAGGAAGTGGGCAACGTGGCCGCCTTCCTGTTCAGCGACCTGTCCTCCGGCATGACTGGCCAGATCGCCTATGTGGACTGCGGCGTGAGCAACTCGGCCGTGGCCGTGGTGGACCAGGCCTGAACCCGCCCGACCCACGCACCCGTGGAACAGCAAAAGCCGCTCCCATGCGGCTTTTTTTCAGCGCGGGCGCTGGCTGCTGTCGTGCAGGCGTTTGGCTGCCGTGATGGCGATGAAGCATTCCTGCGCGCTCAATTCCGGAAACCGCTCCTTCAGCGCCCGGTAGGCCAGGTGCTCGTGCGACATGCCCCCCCAGGATTCCTGGGATGCAAAATAGGGCTGAAGAAAAACAAACACGGCCTCAAACCGGGCCCGCAGCTCCGGATTGACACGGCGTTCCGGCTCGACAGGTGGGGTGGGCATGGAGCACTCCTTAGGCCTTGAACAAGCGCTGGCACGGTTGAAAGCATTCTAGGATCACTCGCACATGACACCCAAGCACTATTTCGAGCCCGAGCGCGTCACCGAACTGGAGATCAAGATCAGCTACCTGGAGCACCAGCTCGACCAGCTCGACAACGTGGTGATCGCACAGGCAGCGCGCATCGACCGGCTGCAGGCCCAGTTGGAGCAGTTCACCTACCAGCAACGCCAGTCGAACCCGAGTACTTTTCGCAGTCTTCGTGACGAAATACCACCCCACTACTGAAGCCTTGCGACAATAGGCCGCTCACAAGCACGTGCCAAGGAAAATACGTGCCATGCAGGGGATGAGAGAACGCCACCACACAATCATGGGCCGCAAGGCCATAGGGTCGATCGCCGTGATGGCCGCGCTGCTGGCGGCCTGCGGCACCGATGTGCCCACACAGCGCAGCGCCGCACAAACACGGCCTGCAGGCGCCGCCATTGTTCCCGAGGGAACCTTTGGCCCGCCCGCTGCCGAAGCCCCCCTCCCCTTGGTACTGGAGGCGCTGCCCAACGTCCCCTCCAAGAAAATGCTGGCACGCGCCAGCGCCGTCCGCACCGACCCGCACGCCGCCATCCTGCTCTACACCTCGGCGGCCTCGCAACGCCAGCTGATGCAATGGGGCATGGACCCCGCCACCGGCACGCGCCTGTGGGAGAACCTGCTGCGCGCACACTCCCTGCGCTTCAACCGCGCCAGCAGCCCCGACGACCTCGACCAGGCCGAGCGCGCACGCCTGCTGATCCTGCCCCAGACGGCACGCCTGTCACAGGCCGAGCGCCAAGCCATCGCCCGCTGGCGCGAGCGCGGCGGCGCCATTCTCTCGACCTGGGAAACCGGCACCTACGACGAAAGCGGCAAACCCGCGGGCACCGGCTTCATGGAGTCGGTGCTGGGCATACGCCCCCTGGACACCCCGGCCTTCAGCGCCGACCAACGCTACCTCTACCCGTTTGGCGATGGCCCCGTACTGTGGCGCCTGCCCGCGGGCCTGCGCATCATCACCGAATCCATCGCCAGGCTGCCCACCCGGCGCCTGCAGGGCAGCCAGGCTGCCGCCGTGATGAGCGACTGGGGCCGCAGCCACACCGCCGCCGCCCCGGCAGGCACCGTGATCGCATTCAATGAGCGCGAAGCCTCGGACCTCAAAAGCTCGCGCCTGGTCGCCTTGGGCTACGCCGAGCAAAGCTGGCAACGCATGGACACGGGCGAACTCAGTACCCTGCACACCGACGTCGTGCACTGGCTGCTGCGCCGCCCCCAGGCTTATGTGGCCCTGTGGCCCCACCCCTACCGCAGTGCCAATGTGCTGGCCCTCCATGGCGATGTCGGCGCTACACCGGCACGAGAGGCCGGCACGCTGGCCGACGCCCTGGGCGCCAGCTTGAGCGTGTTTTCGCCCCTGGGGCGGGCCGAAGCCCTGCTCCCGCCCCCGCTGCAGGACGACTGGAAGGCGCAGCAACAGCGCGGCTGGGGCCTGGGCTGGACCGTTCCGGCCGGCACCGTCCCTCCCGGCATGCCCGCGCTGACGCACGGCCAGCGCAAGACCGCCATCGCCCCCACCCAGGTGCGCGCCTGGTCGCCGCAGGGCAGGTTCCCCGACCCCGGCCCGACCCAGCCCGCCTTGGACCACCTGCTGCTGAGCATCGACGCCGACGAAGCCCGCCTGCCCTTTCCCGTGGCGTGGAGTGGAGGCAGCAGCACTGCCGTGGGGCTGCCTGTCACCCTCACCGCGCTGGATGATGCCGCCGCCCAGCAACCCACGCTGGCGCAGTGGCTGGACGAATGGGAACTGGTCCAGCGCGCAGCGGCGCTGTCGGTGGTGCGCCTGTCGCTACCGCACAAGCTCAGCCCGGCGCAGCTCGAGACGCTGACTGAACGCAGCCGCAAGAACCGCAGCCAGTGGCTGGCCTCTTCGGCCGAGGTTGCCCACTGGTGGCGCCAGCGCAGCAAGGTGCAGCGGGCCTGGTTCGACTACGACGACGAAGACCGGCCCATCCTGGTGGTGCGCAGCCGCGAAGCCGTGGCCCCCGACACCGTGGTGCCCGTCATCGTGGCCATGCCCTCGTCCACCGCACGGCTGGGTCTGGATGCCGCGCACAGCCCCGCCGGGGCCAGCGTGGCCCGCATCGATGCTTGGCGCAGCGTGGTCCTGCTGCGCAACCTGCCCCAGGGCGACACCCGCGTGCGCATCTCCATCACAGACCGCAGCCAGAACCCCTGACCCATCCGCCGCCAACTGCCCGACCGCCGCATCCATGAAGCCCGCTCCCTTCCGCCACCGCTGGCGCTTGCCCATGCTTCTTCTGGTCCTGGCCCTGTACTGGGGCATTGCCCCGTCCACCGCCCGGGCGCAGACCGGCGCCGACAGCGTGCTCCTGTACGCCAGCGCCCACACCGAACGGCTCATGACCGACCCCAAGCGCGCTTACACCGACGTGCTGCAGCAGTGGCGCAAGCACCTGCGCCGCTACGGCGCCCAGGCGCGCGAAATCGGCCGCGACGAGCTGCTGGCCCTGCCCGCCCACGCCCAGGTGCTGATCCTGCCCAGCGTGGTGGCGCTGGACGCCCAGGAGCGCCGTGCCATCCAGCAGCTGGCGCAGCGCGGTGTGGGCCTGCTGGCCACCGGACTGACCGGCTCGCGCGACGAACGTGGGCGCGACACCGGGCTGGGCTTTCTGCACCAGACCTGGCGCATCACCACCCACGGCCCGTTCGAGGCCGGGGGCGGCCTGTTCGTACTGCCCTTTGGCGACGGCCCCTTGAGCTGGACCGTGCCCGCCGGGCGGCGCATGGACGTGATCGACAACCCCGCCGATGCGATCCGCGTGCAAGCCCCGCACCTGGCTGCCGTGGTGCTGGGCTGGGAGCGCTCGCAGGACCAGATGCCCCACGGCATCCTGGCCTACGATGAAACCAGCACCCACCGCCTGGCCTACCTGGGCCTGTCCGAATTCGCCTGGCCGAGCAAGACCCACCCCAGCCTGGTGGCGCTGCTCGACGCCAGCATCGCCTGGCTGCGCCGCCAGCCCCAGGCCTTCAAGGCCGCCTGGCCGCAGGCTTACCAGGCCGCGCACCTGATCGAGATGGACACCGAAGACAAGTTCTTCTCGGCCACCACCCTGGCCCGCGATCTGGAGCGCCACGGTTTTCGCGGCACCTTCTACAGCCTCACCTCCGAGGCCGTCAAACACCCCCAGACCGTGCTGGAGCTGCTGCAGCGCGGGCACGAGGTGGCCTACCACGCCGACGTGCATTTCGGTTTCAAGCGCCTGCCCCTGGCAGAGCAGGAACTGCGCATCCAGTTCATGATCGAGCAGATGCGCTCCATCGTCGGCGACAAGGCGGGCCTGTCCACAGGGTTTCGGGCGCCCACCGAGTCCTACGACGACACCACCGAAACCCTGCTGCGCAAGCATGGGTTGCGCCACCACGCGGCCGACCCGGCCGCGAATGACGACCGGCTGCCCTTCTTTTCCATTGCCGAAACCGGTGTGGACAGCGATGCTGCACTGGTGGTACTGCCACGCACCCAGTGGGACGACGTCAACTTCACCTACCTGCGCCTGCCGGTGGACATGATCAGCCGTGTGCTCGCCTTTGATCTGGACCTGAACCTGCGCAGCGGCGCTTTCAGCCTGCTGTCGGTGCACTCGCAGTACTACGTGGACGGCGCCATCATGCAGCGCACCATGCCCGCCTACCTGGAGAAGGTAGCCGCCGTAGCCAACCGCATGTGGGTGGCCCGGGGCGATGCCATCACCCAGTGGTGGCGCGACCGCGCCAAGGTGCAGGTGCGCCAGAGCCCGCGTGCGGGCGGCATCGACGTGCAGATTCAGGCCGAGCGCCCGGTGGCAGGGCTGACGGTGTTCGTGACCCTGCCGCGCAAGGGCGCACGGCTGCAATGGCACGCCAACGCCGGGCCGCAGCCCCGGGTCAAGCCGCTGGACGAATTCCGCCAGGCCCTGGTGTTCGAGCACCTGGGCGCACAAGCCGCGCGAGGACACATCCGTTTTGACTGAAGGTGCCCCGCCCGCCGACCCCCATCAGGCCAGCACGCTGGCGCTGATGCGGTAACGGAAGGTGTCGGGAGCGTACGAATCCAGGCGCTGCCCGCCCGACTGCGCCACCGGGTACATCAGAAAGGGCAGGCGCTCCTTGCCACCCTGGGGCAGCAGCAGATCGTGGGCCATGTTGTAGGCCATCCAGTTGCCCTCCCAACCGCCGAAGAGTGCCTGGCGCACCGGAGCCACCAGCGGGTGCAGCGGGTCGCGCAGCCACTGCCCGGTTTCCTGGCGCATCACCTTGGTCACATCGGCCGGGTCCATCGCCACCCAGCCCGCGCCGCGCACGAACACCTCGCTGCGGCAGTGCTGCGCACCCTGAAGGCCCTGCATGTTGTTGCCACCCAGTTCGCGGTAGCCAAAGGCGCTGGGCGCCAGGCGCAGACCGTACACGTCGCGCGCTGGTACCCCCACGGAGCGGCACAGACCGACGAACAAGGCGTTGATGTCGGCGCATTTGCCCCCGAGGTTGCCGCTTTCGAGCATGCTGGCAATGTCCCCCTCGCCGCAGCCGCGCACCTTGGGCTCGCGAAAGGTATTGGCCAATATCCACAGGTACAGGGCCTGCACCTTCTCGAGGTCGGAGGCGGCGCCCCGGGTCACCTCGCGCGCTGTGGCACGCACGATGCCGCCGGTGGGTAGCAGGGCCGTGGGGCGGGTCCAGAAAGCGCGCTGGGCAGGCTCCAGATCCGGCACCGCTGCGCCACGGCGATCCCAGTCGTGGGCGCGGTCCTGCGTCTGCACCTCGCTCGTGAGTTCGACAAAGGGCTGCGGCTCGCTCCCGAACTGCACATGCAGCAGCGCCGCGCCATACAGGCCGTCGTGCAGCACGCGCGCGCGCCCATTGGTCTGGTACTGGGTGTGCAGGGTGCGCTGCCAGGTGCCCTCCACGCTGGGCAGAGGTATCCAAAGCTGGGTATCGCCCTGCACCTGCGCGATGTCCACCCGGGTGTTCACCGCGTAGCGCTTCCAGGCGCCCGGCTGGGGCGCAAAGCGGCGTTCGGGCTCGGAGGAGACGGCAGCGGCCTGGCGGGCGGGAAAGGCCGCGACAGCGGCGGCAGTGGCGCAGGAATGCGCAAGAAAAGTGCGGCGCGCAACAGCGCCACGGTGCTCAGGAACGGTGGTCATGCAAAAAACTCCGTGATACGGCGCGCCCCACGGAATGGGCGGTGCCGGAAAAGCGCGTACGGCGTAACACAGGTACCCCGAATAGCGCGAAAGGCGGATTTTCGCATGTGCAACGCCCCTGGCTCAATGGCTCCAGGACCAGACGGGATACTCCAGCGCTTGTACGCGGCGAAGCCGCTCAGCAAGAGCGAAGTGCAAAAAATATTTTAACTATATCTACATAAATGTAGAATTCACTTCATGAATCATTGGCTTGCGCTGGTTCTCAGCCTTCCCACCGAAAACGCCACCATCCGGCAGCGGGCATGGCGCGCCCTGAAATCCTCGGGTGCGGCGGTTCTGCGCGACGGTATCTACCTGATGCCGGAACGGGAGTCGTGCCGGGCAACCCTCGATCGGCTTGCCACGGACGTCATTGCCGGAGGCGGAACCGCCCTTGTGCTGCGCATAGAGGAGCCGCAGGGTGCGGATTTCCCTGGACTGTTTGACCGGGGCAGCGATTACGCAGCCTTGTTGGCGGAGCTGAACCAGACCCAGTTGGCGCTGACTGCCGAGACCGCCCAGGAAACGATCAAAGCGGCGCGCAAGCTGCGCAAGGCGTATGCAGCGATCTGCGAGATCGATTTCTTCCCCGGGGAGCCGCAGCGCCAAGCGCAAGCGGCATTGCGCGATCTTGAGCAAGAGGCGGCACACGCCCTCTCACCCGATGAGCCGCACGCAGTTACCGGCGAAGTCCCTCTATTGCACGCAGAACAATACCAGCAGCGTATTTGGGCCACGCGATGCAGGCCATGGGTAGACCGCCTTGCGAGTGCCTGGCTGATCCGGCGCTTCATTGATCCGAAGGCCCGCTTCCTCTGGCTGGTCAGCCCCGAAGACTGCCCACCTGAAGCGCTGGGCTTTGACTTCGACGGCGCAATGTTCAGCCATGTGGGCAGCCAAGTGAGCTTCGAGGTCCTGGCAAGCAGCTTCAGGCTCAAACAACCGGCCCTGACACGCCTCGGGCAGCTCATCCATTACCTGGATGTGGGCGGTGTACAGCCGGCCGAGGCGGCTGGCGTGGAAAGCGTGCTGGCGGGCTTGCGCGAGGCCATTGCCGACGACGACCAATTGCTGACAGCGGCCAGCAGCGTTTTTGACGGCCTGCTGGCCGCATTCCAGCAACAACAAACGGCGAAAGGAACCCGACCCGATGAATGAGCAAACCCATCCGCCCTATACCCTGTGGCAACTGGTCTTGTATTTCCTCAAACTTGGCGCCATCGGCTTTGGCGGGCCGGTGGCATTGGTCGGCTACATGCACCGCGACCTGGTCGATCAACGGCAGTGGATTACGGACTCCGATTACAAAGAAGGCCTGGCGCTGTCACAGATCGCGCCCGGTCCGCTGGCGGCACAACTGGCCATTTATCTGGGTTATGTGCACTACCGCGTGCGTGGAGCTACGCTGGCCGGACTGGCCTTTGTGCTGCCCTCGTTCCTGATGGTGCTGGTGCTGGGCTGGGCCTATGTGCGCTTCGGTGGCCTCACCTGGATGCAATCGGTGTTCTACGGCGTTGGGGCTGCCGTGATCGGCATCATCGCCATCAGCACACACAAGCTCACCACCAAAAGCATCGGCAAGGACAAGCTGTTGTGGGGGATTTTTCTCGGTTTGGCGATTGTCACCATCGTCACCGAGTCGGAAATCGCCTCGCTGTTCATCGCCGCCGGGATACTGGTCTGGCTGATCCGCTGTAAACCGCGCTTTCGTTCGTCAACCCCCCTGTCGGTAGCAGTGGCACCCGCAGCGCTACCCAAGATCGCGCTGACCGCCGCCACCGACGGCAATACCCTGGTCCAGATTGCACTGTTCTTTACCAAGGCTGGCGCCTTTGTCTTCGGCTCGGGGCTGGCCATCGTGCCTTTCCTGTATGGCGGTGTGGTAACGGAATACAAATGGCTGACCGAACAGCAGTTTGTCGATGCGGTGGCGGTGGCCATGATCACGCCGGGCCCGGTGGTCATCACCACCGCCTTCATTGGGTATCTGGTGGCTGGGCTACCCGGTGCCTGCATCGCGGCGATGGCGACCTTCCTGCCATGCTACCTGCTGACGATCCTGCCTGCCCCGTATTTCAAAAAATATGGCAAACATCCGGCGCTGATGGCGTTTGTGGACGGCATCACGGCCGCTGCCATTGGGGCCATTGCCGGCTCTGTCGTCGTGCTGGCGCAACGCGCGGTGGTCGATATCCCGACCGCGCTGCTGGCCTTGATCTCCGCTTTCGTATTGTGGCGCTACAAAGTGGTCAAGGAGCCGGTCGTTGTCCTCGTGGCGGCGCTGGCCGGGCTGAGCATCTACCCCTTCATGCATACTGCCTGAAGGGGAATTGCGAACCGCAACAAATTCGGAAACAGCCACAAGAACGTATTCAAAAGGGATTGCCATGCAATGGATTACCCGCGAGCGCCCCAAGATCGACCGCATCGCCTGCCCTTGGCTGATCGCCCGCTTCATTGACGAGAGCCCGGAGTTTCTTTACGTACCTGCGGGTGATGTCCTGCGCATCGCTGCTGAAACCGGGGCCACGGCCTATGACGTGCCTAGCGTGGAGCTGGGCCACCATGGCGACGAATGCAGCTTCGATGCCTTCATCGCCAAATACCAGTTGACCGATCCACCCTTGCACAAGCTGGCGAACATCGTGCGCGGCGCCGACACCGCTCGGCCCGAGCTTTCCAAGGAAGCCGCTGGCCTACTGGCGATCTCGCAGGGGCTATCCCTCAATTTCGAGGATGACCACGAGATGCTCCGGCACGGCATGGTGATCTACGACGCCCTATACGCCCACTGCGCCCAGATCCGATTGCGCACAGCCGGGGCTTTGCTGCGCAGCCCGGGCGGCCAGGCGCAAGGCTAGATGTCCCCCCAAACCCAGTCTATCCGGCGCGCCCACTGGCTACTGCCCAGTGGGGCCGAGCGCTCTGTCTGGGTGATTCTGGTGGGCCGCGGTCTGCGCGCCTTTGCCGATGGCTACATGGCGGTGCTGCTGCCAGCCTATTTGTTGGCACTGGGCTTTGACGCCATGGAAGTCGGCTTGCTTGGCACAGCAACTCTGGTGGGCTCGGCCTTGGCCACCCTGGCCATCGGCGCCCTTGGTCATCGCTGGCCACAACGCCGTCTGCTGCCGACAGCGGCCGCGCTGATGGTGGGCACCGGCATAGGCTTTGCCGGCCTGGCGACGTTCTGGCCCCTGGCGGTGGTCGCGTTTTTCGGCACGCTCAACCCGAGTTCGGGGGACGTGAGCGTCTTTTTGCCGCTCGAACAGGCGCGGCTGGCGGCTGCGGCCCAGGGTGGGGTACGCACGCGGCTGTTGGCCCGCTACACGGTGATCGGTTCGTTGTGCGCCGCTTGTGGCGCACTGGCGGCAGCTACTCCGGCCTGGGTTGCGGCATGGAGCGCCCGCCCCATGCTCGACGCGCTGCGCGCGATGTTCATTCTTTACGCCGCCATCGGAGTTGCAGTCTGGTTGCTCTACCGCCGCTTGGATGCGGCTGCGGGCACTGCGGACGCTGCGCCGCAGCCGCTGGGGCCTTCGCGCCGCACGGTCGTCAAGCTTGCCGCACTCTTCAGCGTGGATGCCTTTGCTGGCGGTCTGGTGCTGCACTCGTTGCTGGCGTTGTGGCTGTTCGAGCGCCATGGCTTGTCGCTCTCGGCGGCGGCAAGCTTTTTCTTCTGGGCCGGGTTGCTGACGACAGCCTCACAATGGCTTGCGCCCTGGGTTGCGCAGCGTGTGGGCCTGCTCAGTACCATGGTGTTCACGCACATTCCAGCCAATCTCTGCCTGATCGCTGCCGCCCTGGTGCCGGGTGTGGAATGGGCGCTGGCCTTTTTGTTCGCCCGCAGTGCCCTGTCGCAGATGGATGTGCCCACCCGCGCGGCCTATGTGATGGCGGTGGTGACAGCGCCCGAGCGGGCGGCGGCAGCAAGTTTTACCGCTGTGCCGCGCAGCCTGGCTGCAGCCGCCAGCCCCTCGCTTGGTGGGGCGCTGCTGGCTGCCGGGGCGCTGGCGGCCCCGCTGGTGCTGTGCGGAGCGCTGAAGATCGCGTATGACCTGGCGCTTTGGCGCGCCTTCCGCCACCACGAAGGAAAAGTGTGATCCCCCGGAACCCGGGTTGTCCGTGTCTGGGCAGTGTCCAACCGTGTCGGCTTGTGGTTCAAAGCAGACTGCGAGGTGTATCCGGTATAGTGCCGCCCACCCATCATGTCCGAGACCGTTGAAGAAACCGCCAGCCCCACCGCCGCCCCTGGCTGCCCCCTGACGGTACAGGCCCTGCAGCAACAGGCCTTGCAGGCTTTTGAATATATGGTCGGCCACACGCCGGGGTTTCGGGTGCGCGAAGGCCAGCACCACATGGCCGAAGCGGTGGCGCAGGCCCTCTCCAGCGGCGACCTGGGCGAACACCCCCAGCCGCGCAGGGCGCTGGCCGTGGTGCAGGCTGGCACCGGGGTGGGAAAGTCGGCCGCCTATGCCAGCACCGCCATCACGCTGGCGCTGCTGCGCAACACCCGGGTGCTGATCTCCACCGCCACGGTGGCGCTGCAAGAGCAGCTCATGCACAAAGACCTGCCCGCGCTGGCGGCGAACATGCCCACACCCTTTCGTTACGCGCTGGCCAAAGGACGCGGACGCTATGTGTGCAAGCTCAAGCTCGAACGCTTTGCAGGCTGGGGCGGTAGCGCCGACGAATTGTTTGAAGACCTGCCCGCCGCCCCCGCGCGCACCCCAGGGCAAGAAGACCCGATGGAGCGGCGTTTCAAGCTCTACGAATCACTGGCCAGCAAGCTGGCGACCAACGCCTGGGACGGCGACCGCGACAACCTGGCCCTGCAACCCGAAGGCGCGGACTGGGCCCCGATCGCGGCCGAGCGCCACTCCTGCACCACGCGCCAATGCCCGCGTTTTCGTGATTGCAGCTACTACCAGGCGCGCGCCAACCTGGCGCAGGCCCAGGTGATCGTGGTCAACCACGACCTGGTACTGGCCTCGCTGGGCATGAAGACGCTGCCGGACCTGGACAAATGCCTGCTGGTGTTCGACGAAGGCCATCACCTGCCCGCCGTGGCGCTGGACCAGTTCTCCAGCGCCATGGACCTGAGCAACCTGCGCTGGCTGGACAAACTGCCAAAGACCATGCAAGAGGTGGCCATGCGCCTGCAACTGGTGGTGGGCGAAGACGTGGCCACCCTGTGCACCCAGCTCAAGGCGGTACTGACGCAGTTGGCGCGCATGGCCATGGAACTGGTGTGGGAGCACACCGGGCGCAACGCACACGGCCAGGGGCAGGATGGCCGCTGGCGCCTTGCCCACGGCGTGTTGCCCACCGAACTGGTGGAGCCCGTCACCCAGGTGCACGCCCAGGCCCAGGGCTTGCGCAAGGTGCTGCAAAACCTGGGACTGCAGGCCAAGGCCCTGGCCAAGGAAGACCCCGGCATGGCCGCACTGTGCGCGCAGCAGTACGCGCGCCTGGGCGCGCTGGCGCCGCGCGTAGACAGCCTGGAAAGCACCGCCGGCCTGCTGCTCGAACACGGCGAGCAGCCCCTGGCCAAGTGGCTCAGCGTGGACAGCGGCGGCGACTTCCTGACCGTCACCGCGCACGCCTGCCCGATCGTGCCGGGGGACCTGCTGCGCCAGTTTCTATGGAGCCAGGTGCGCGCAGCGGTGGTCACCAGCGCATCGCTGACCAGTTGCGGCAGTTTCGACTATTTCCTGCGCGAGGCCGGTCTCATGGGGGCAGACTGGGTCCAGACCCGCGCCGTGGACAGCCCCTTCGACTACCGTACGCAGGGCAGCCTCACCGTGGTGCACACCCAGGCCGAACCGCGCGATGCGCAGGCCTATACCGAAGAGATGGTGCGCGTGCTGCTGCGCGACATTGCCGCTGTGCGCCGGGGGGCACTGGTGCTGTTCACTTCCAAGGCGCAAATGCGCGCCGCCACCGAAGCGCTGCCAGCGACGCTGCGCGAGCGCGTGCTGGTGCAGGGCACGCAGTCGCGCACCAAGCTGCTGGCGGCGCACACGGCCCGGGTGGAGGCCGGCAACCCCTCGGTGCTGTTCGGCCTGCAGTCTTTTGGCGAGGGGCTGGACCTGCCCGGCGCCTTGTGCGAGACCGTGTTCATTGCCAAGCTGCCCTTCGGCTCCCCCACCGACCCGGTGGACGAAGCCCGCGCGGAATGGCTGCGCCGCATCGGCACCGACCCGTTCAACGCTTTGGCCGTGCCAGCGGCGGGCATCAAGCTGCTGCAATGGAGCGGACGCGCCATCCGCACCGAAGACGACCGCGCCGAAGTGGTGTGCTACGACAAGCGCCTGACGCAAACCGCCTACGGGCGGCGCATGCTGCAAGGCCTGCCGCCGTATCCGGTGCAGCGGCGCAACAGCCGGGGGGAAGACGCGCCTGGCGCGGCCTGACTTCGGGCCCACCCAAGCGGGGCCCGCCCTTCCGGGCCGTCAGGCGCGGCGCGCTCGCTCGAACTCTTGGCGCAAGGCCTGCAACTGCTCGCGCTGCAGGCGGTTGCCGTACTGGGCCACCACCTGGCCGGCGCAGTCGTTGGCCAGGCGGGCGGCTTGCGCGTGGCTGTAGCCTTGCGTGACGGCAAACAGGAAGGCACCGGCAAACATGTCGCCCGCGCCATTGGTGTCCACCGCGCGCACCTGGGCCGCAGAGACTGCGGTGCGCTCGCTGCCCTCGATGACGATGCAGCCCTTGGCGCTGCGTGTCAGGCACACGGTGCGTGCCAGGCCCGCCATGGCGTCGCACACGGCGTCGATGGCCTGGTGGCCGCACCAGACCTGGGCCTCCTCTTCGTTGCAAAAGAGGTAGTCGAGAAGGCCTGTTTGCGCATTGCCCACGATGGCTTCCAGCCCGGGGCGGCAGAAGTTGATCATGCTCATGTCGCTGAGCGTGCTGGCCAGCAGCACCCCGGCCTCGCGCGCAATGGCGCGGCCCTGCAGCGCAGCGGCCAAGCCCTCGGTCTGGGCGGCAAGATAGCCTTCCATGTAGTAGACCTTGGAGCGGCGGATGGCCTCGGGGCGCAACGCTGACGCCTCCAGTTCGGAGGTAGCGCCCAGGTAGGTGCTCATGCTGCGTTCGGCGTCGGGCGTGACCAGCACCATGCAGGTGCCGGTCTGGCCGGTTTGGGCCAGGCCGTTGACCAGGTTGCTGTCCACACCATTGAGGCCCAGGTCAGCGCGGTAGAAATGGCCCAGATCATCGTCGGCCACGCGGCAGGAATAGAAACCCCTGCCGCCCAGCTGGGACAGGGCCACCACGGTGTTGCCCGCCGAGCCGCCGCCGGTGCGCCGCGCGTGGCGCTGGCCCACGCCTGCGAGCAGGTGGGCACGGCGTTCGGCGTCGATCAGCGTCATGTGGCGCTTTTCCACCGCCAGGGCCTGCAATTGGGCGTCCGACACCTCGTATTCGGAGTCCACCAGCGCGTTGCCGATGGCGTACAAATCGTACTGGGCCATGCTGGGGGCTTACTGTTCGACGAAAGCGCGCTCGACCACGTAGTCGCCCGGGGAGGTGGTGGAGCCTTCGGTGAAGCCCATTTTGTCCAGCAGCTCGCGCATGTCCTTGTTCAGCGCGGGGCTGCCGCAGATCATGATGCGGTCGCGCGACCCGTCCAGGCGGGGCAGGCCCAGGTCGGCTTCGAGCTTGCCGGTCTCCATCAAGGTGGTGACACGGCCCTGGTTGCGGAAGGGTTCGCGGGTGACGGTGGGGTAGTACAGCAACTGCTCGCGCACCATGTCGCCCAAGAATTCGTGGTCGGGCAGCTCGAACTGGATGTAGTCGGTGTAGGCCAGTTCCTTGACCTCGCGCACGCCGTGCACCAGGATCACTTTTTCGAACTTCTCGTAGGTGGCCGGGTCGCGGATGATGCACATGAAGGGCGCCAGGCCGGTGCCGGTGCCGATGAGGTAGAGGTTCTTGCCGGGCAGCAGGTAGTCGATGAGCAGGGTGCCGGTGGGCTTCTTGCCCACCACGATCTTGTCGCCCACCTTGATGTGCTGCAGGCGCGAGGTCAGCGGGCCGTCCTGCACCTTGATGCTCAGGAACTCCAGATGGTCCTCGTAGTTGGCGCTGACGATGCTGTAGGCGCGCAGCAGGGGCTTGCCGTCGACGCGCAGGCCGATCATGGTGAAGTGGCCATTGGAAAAGCGCAGGGCCTGGTCACGGGTGGTCTTGAAACTGAAGAGGCGGTCGGTCCAGTGGTGAACTTCGGTAACGGTTTCTTCGAGAAAAGCGCTCATGAATGGCCCTGTGATAATCGGGTACGGGAAAACCCGGTAGTGTAAAACCCCGGCGAGCGATTCCCGCACCCGTCCCTCACCAAGGTGACAATAAACTGCCTCCCGCAGCCCATTCTTTGTTGCGACGCCACACATGCCCGCCCACGATGCCTACGCCCCCCCTCACGCACTGCGCGTGTATTGCCTGTGCGCCCAGTGGTGCGGCACCTGCACCGAATACCGCACCGTGTTCGAAGCCATGGCCGCGCAGTGGCCCGCGGTGCAGTGGCAGTGGGTGGACATAGAGGACGAGGCCGACCGGGTGGACCCGGTGGAAGTGGAGAACTTCCCCACCCTGCTCATCACACAGGGCGAAATCGTGCGTTTTTTTGGCACCGTCATGCCCCACGCGGGGACGCTGCAGCGTCTGGTGCAAAACCAGCTCGACGGCAGCAGCACGGTGGTGGATGCGGCCGAGGTGCGGGCCTTGGCACAGCGTTTGCAGGCAGCCTCAGGGGGCTGAGCGGGCCGGGGCAGACGGCCCCAGCCAGTCCCGCATCCAGGCGGCGTCCTGCTGCGCCATCCAGTCCACCGCGCCCACCACCAAGGCGACCTCGCGCCCGCGCGCATCGATCAACACGCTGCTGGGGAAGATGCGCACACCCCAGTGCCGCGCCATGGCCCCGGGTTCGTCCGCCACCACCGGTAGGCTCCAACCCTGCTGGGCCACGAAGGCGCCCACCCGCGCCGCAGGTTCGCGGTGGTTGAACAGCAGCACCTGCAGGCGCTGCGCGCCCACCTGCGACTGCAGCGCCTGCAAAGTGGGCATTTCCTCGCGGCAGGGCGCGCACCAACTGGCCCACAGGTTGAGCAGCACGGCGCGTCCGCGCAAGGCACCCAGGCTCCAGCGCTGGCCGTGCAGATCGGTCCAGGCCAGAGGGGCGACACGCTGGGCACGCAGGCGCTGCACCACAAAGCCAGGACTGGGCTCTGCGGCCCCCTGTGCCCAGGCGCAGCCCTCTGCAAGAGCCCAGGCACCCACGCCCAGGTGCTGCAACAGTTGGCGTCGGGTAGCGGTGCGGGTGGGCATGGATGGTGGCTTATCCCGCGTCCGAATGGAATTGATTGCTACAAAAACGGTAGCAATAGCGATGGCAATCAGAGCTTGGCCTGCACCCAGGCCTGCACGCTGGCCAGGGCTTGGGGCAGCTTGGCGGGCTCGGTGCCCCCGGCCATGGCCATATCGGGTTTGCCGCCGCCCTTGCCGCCCAATTGCCCAGCGACAAAGTTCACCAGCTCACCGGCCTTGACCTTGGCCGTGGTGTCAGCGGTGACGCCTGCGGCCACCTGCACCTTGTCGCCCTGTACCACGCCGAGCACGATGACGGCGGTGCCCAGCTTGTCCTTGAGCTTGTCCATGGTCTCGCGCAGGGTCTTGACGTCGGCGCCGTCCAGGCGTGCGGCCAGCAGTTTCACGCCCTGCAGGTCGATGGCCTGCGCCAGCAACTCGTCGCCCTGGGCGTTGGCAAGCTTGCCCTTGAGGGCGGCCACTTCTTTTTCGAGTGCGCGCACCTGCTCCAGCACCAGGGCCAGGCGCTCGCCCACCTCGGCCACCGGGGCTTTGAGGGCGGCTGCCGCCCCTTCGACCTGGCTTTCCAGGCTTTGCAGGTAGGCCAGCGCGTTGGCGCCGCTGATCGCCTCAATGCGGCGCACACCGGCGGCCACGCCGCTTTCGCCCACCACCTTGAACAGGCCGATGTCGCCCGTGGCCTGGACGTGGGTGCCGCCGCACAGTTCGCGGCTGGAGCCGATGTCGAGCACGCGCACGGTTTCGCCGTACTTCTCGCCAAAGAGCATCATGGCGCCGGTTTGCTGGGCGGATTCGATGTCCATCACGCGCGCCTGGGTGGCGGCGTTGCTCAGGATTTCGGCGTTGACGCGGGCCTCGATCTCGCGGATCTGCTCGGCGCTGACTGGGGCGTTGTGGGCAAAGTCGAAGCGCGTGCGCTCTGGCGTGACCAGCGAGCCCTTTTGCTGCACGTGCGCGCCCAGCACTTCGCGCAAGGCCTTGTGCATGAGGTGGGTGACGGAGTGGTTGCGCATGGTGGCGGCGCGCGCCACAGCGTCCACATGGGCGGTAACGGAATCGCCCACGGCCAAGGTGCCACTCTTGACGGCGCCATGGTGGCCGAATACGTCGGCCTTGATTTTTTGCGTATCGGCCACTTCGAACAGGCCCACGTCGCTGAAGATGGCGCCGCCATCGCCCACCTGCCCGCCGGACTCGGCGTAGAAGGGCGTGGTTTCCAGCACCACCACCCCGCTTTGGCCAGCCTTGAGTTCGGCCACGGGCGTGCCCTCCAGGTAGAGCGCCACCACTTTGGTGGCAGCGGTGAGCTGTTCGTAGCCGACGAAGGTGTTGCCCGCGCCGCTGTATTCGAGCGCGCGGTCTTGCTTGAACTTGCCTGCCGCGCGGGCCTGGGCCTTTTGTTTTTCCATGGCGGCATGAAAACCCGCTTCGTCCACGGCCAGGCCGCGCTCGCGGCAGACGTCGTTGGTCAGGTCCAGCGGAAAGCCAAAGGTGTCGTGCAGCTTGAAGGCGATGTCGCCGGACAGCACTTTGCCGCCCTCGGCCAGAGCGCCGTCCAGGATCTCCATGCCGGTGGCCAGGGTCTCGAAGAAACGCTCCTCTTCGATGCGCAGCACTTCGGTGATGCGCTCTTGCTGCTCGCGCAGCTTGGGGTAGGCGTCGCCCATCACGGCGGCGAGGTCGGCCACGAGCTTGTGGAAGAAGGGTTTTTTCTGGCCCAGCTTGTAGCCGTGGCGGATGGCGCGGCGCACGATGCGGCGCTGCACGTAGCCGCGGCCTTCGTTGCTGGGGATGACGCCGTCGCTCACCAGGAAGGCGGTGGCGCGGATGTGGTCGGCGATCACGCGCAGCGATGGGTGGGCCAGGTCGGCACAGCCGGTTTCGCGGGCAGCGGCTTGGATGAGGGTGTCGAACAGGTCGATTTCGTAGTTGGAGTGCACGTGCTGCAGGATGGCGGCCAGGCGCTCCAGGCCCATGCCGGTGTCCACGCACGGCGCGGGCAGCGGGGTGACGGAGCCGTCTTCCTTCATGTCGAACTGCATGAACACGTTGTTCCAGATCTCGATGAAGCGGTCGCCGTCTTCGTCGGGGCTGCCCGGGGGGCCGCCGGGGATGTGGTCGCCGTGGTCGTAGAAGATTTCGCTGCAGGGGCCGCAGGGGCCGGTGTCGGCCATCATCCAGAAGTTGTCGCTCTTGTAGCGCCCGCCCTTGTTGTCGCCAATGCGGATCACGCGCTCAGGGGGCAGGCCGATGACCTTGGTCCAGATGTCATAGGCTTCGTCGTCTTCCTGGTACACGGTGGCCAGCAATCGCTCTGCGGGCAGTTGGTAGACCTGGGTCAGCAGCTCCCAGGCCCACAGCAGGGACTCGCGCTTGAAGTAGTCGCCGAAGCTCCAGTTGCCCAGCATTTCGAAAAAGGTGTGGTGGCGCGCGGTGTAGCCCACGTTTTCCAGGTCGTTGTGCTTGCCCCCGGCGCGCAGGCAGGCCTGCACGGAAGCGGCGCGCACGTAGGAGCGCTTGTCGGTGCCCAGGAACACGTCCTTGAACTGCACCATGCCCGAGTTGGTGAACATGAGCGTGGGGTCGTTGCCCGGCACCAGGGGGCTGGAGGCGACCACGGTGTGGCCCTTGGCGGCAAAGAAGTCGAGAAAGGTCTTGCGGATGTCGGCAACACGCATCACGGGTGTGGTCATGGGCGGGGCTCGTGGGTACGGATTGAAAGAACCCTCTATTATCGCTGCGCACACCGGCTTGCGCGCCCTCTGGATGCGCCCAACGCCCGCGCAAGCCAGGACAAGCGGCCCGCCTGGACCCGACCAGGCCTACACGGAAAACCACCCTGGCGCCGACGCATCAGTATTTTTTGCGCTGCATTAGGGCTGCCACCCGACGTGCCCCCCCTGGCCGAGCCCGGCTGGGTCCGGGATAATCGGCACGTACTTCTACGGCACGAGACGACCATGGCCCTCTTTGTTTGGACTACCGCCCTGGCCACCGGCCACCCCCGCATCGACGACGAACACCACGTGCTGATCGAGCGGGTGAACAATGTCCTGGAATGCATCGCCGAGCGCGCCGATGCCCCCACGCTGGAAGCGGCGCTGCAATCCCTGGGCCTGTGCACGCGCGCGCACTTCATGGAGGAGGAGCGCGCGATGCGCGAAGCGGGCTATGGCAAGGCGCAGGAACACGGCCAGGAGCATGCCGAGTTGCTGCAGGAGATGGATGCCGTGCTGGACCAATTGCGCCGCGGCGAGACGGTGGACACCATGGAGCTGTACAACCGCCTCACGCGCTGGGTGATTCAGCACATCCAGCAGCAGGACGTGGCACTGGCGCAGCACCTGTCGATCCAGCCCGCCGCCCTGCTGTAATTCCATTTCCACATCATTCGTGCAAAGCCGCAGACAGTACAGCCGTACTGGCCAAGGCAAAGCAACAGCGACGCTTGCGGTCTCTGTGCCGCCGACATGCCTCCACGCCGCACCGGCCTACGGCGCAAGCGCGGTTGCATGCGCAGGCTCGGGCCGTGACCAAGGCACGGTGTCGAGCCCCAGGTAGGCCGCCAACTGCGCATACAGCGCCGGGTAGATGCGCTGCAAATCGCCCCCCCGCTCCATGAACACCTCGCAGGCCACGGCAAAGAACTCTCCCGGGTCCTGGGTGGCATAGGGGTCGAGCAGCGGCAGGTGGTCCTGCGGCGCGACCTCGGCAAACCCGCGTGCCAGCAGCTGCGACTGCTCGCGCAGCGCCTGGTAGTGCTGCTGCCACACCTGAGCCCAGCGCTTGTGCCCCAGCACCGCCACCGGGGCGCCGTTGGCGGGGCCTTTTTCCTGGTCGAGCTGGTGGGCGAACTCGTGCACCACCACGTTGTAGCCGTCGTGCGGGTCGGCGGCGCTGTGCAGGCAATCGGGCCAGCTCAATACCACCTGCCCCTCGCTCCAGGATTCACCCGCCAACTCCTGCTCCTGGTCCCAGTGCACACCCGCCTCGTCCACCCCCTTGCGCTGCACGCGAAACGGCCCGGGGTACAGCAGCACCTGTCGCAGTCCGACAAACCAGGCTCCCGGACGCCCCAGCAGCAGCAGGCAGGCCTGCGCCGCCACCACCACGCGCATGGCATCACTGACTTCCAGGCCACGGCAGCCGATGAAGGGCACCTCGGCCACGAACACCTGGATGCGCTGGCGTAACGCGCGCTGCTGTGCCGCATCCAAGCGCGCCAGTAGGGGCACGTACTGCGCCAACCAGGCATCCCACAGGGCCGGGAAAGGCCGCGCCGCAATGCGCTGGCGCCGCCTGCGCGTCCAGGCCGGTGCCCAGGCCAAGCCCGCTGCGACGAGAGCGCCCAGGCCAACGATCCACACCAATTCCATGTATTCCATCCTTGCCAGACCCTGTCCATGGCCGGGGCTGCGCCATTGTGCCCAGCAGGGCACATGGCGCCAGAGCGCACGGATTCAAGGTCCGCGCGGCCCGCAAGAGACCATTTCAACGCGCGGGATAACTGGCCAGCAACACCCGGTAACGCGACAGATTGCTCACGATGAGTCCGTCCAACCGCGCAAACAAGCGCTCATCGAGCTGCTTGCTGAACACCACGTACAGCGCCAAAGGCTCCACTGGCATGGCGTGCACTGTGAATACCTCCGACAAACCCAGTCGCTTGAGCTGGTACTGGGCATTGGACAAGGTGGGGGCGAAGTAGGCGTCGTGGCGCCCCAGCTCCACCATGCGCAAGCCGCGCACAAAATAGTCGTCCCCCGTGATGGACTGGAACTCCACCCCCAATCCATTGAAATACTCCGGAATGATGGACGCATGCGCATGTCCGATACGCATGCCGCGCAGTTGCTCCAGGCTGCTCAGGCTGGCCCAGTGCGCATTGCGCAGGGTGAGCACGGCAGAGCGGGTCTCAAACACCGGAACGCTGCTGTAGCGGAACAGCTTGCTGCGCTGCTCGTTCTTGGCCACCATGAACACCAGGTCGATCTGCCCGGCTTCCAGCTCGCGCAGGGTGCGGGCAAAATTCGCCACCCGCCACTCCACGGGCCCCAGCTCGGGTGCTTTGGCCAGCACCTCGCGCAGGTATTCGACCACCACGCCGCCGGGCTCCTGCTGCCCTTCCACCGCCATGTGCGGCGACAATTCATACAAGCCAACGACCAAGGCCGATGCGGGCCAGGCACACACCGCCAGCACCGCAGCCGCCATCCAACGAAAAATTTTCATAGCCCGCACTCCACGCATCCCTTGCCAGGGCTTTGCCGACCGGACAATGTAACACCATGACAGACCCCCAACACAGCTCCCCCGCCCCTCTGGCGGCCCCAGCACAAGACCCGCTCCAGGTGCAGCAGACGCCCTTCCTGCGCACCGTCAAAAGCTTTGTCAAGCGCGCCGGACGCACCACCACCGGGCAGTCCCGCGCGTTCGAACTCTGGGGGCCGCAGTTCCTCCTGCCCTACCAACAGGATGCTATTGATTTCGAAGCAGCATTCGCATATTCCACGCGGGCCAGGGCCGAAAAAGGCTTACAAACAACGGCGCCTCCAGCGCGCGTGCTGGAGATCGGCTTCGGCATGGGCGAAGCCACTGCGCACATCGCCGGCGTGCTGCCCGGGACCGACTTCCTGTGCTGCGAGGTGCACGAGCCCGGCGTGGGCGCGCTGCTCAAGCGCATTGGCGAACAGGGCCTGAGCAACATCCGCATCTGTGCCCACGACGCGGTGGAGGTGATCGACCACATGCTGCCCGAACAGAGCCTGGACGGCGTGCACATCTTCTTCCCCGACCCCTGGCACAAGACCCGCCACCACAAGCGCCGCCTGATCCAGCCGCCGCTGGTGGCCAAGCTGGCCGCGCGGCTCAAGGTGGGCGGGTACATCCACTGCGCCACCGACTGGGAGCCCTACGCCCAGCAGATGCTGGAAGTGCTTGGTGCCGAAGCCCTGCTCAAGAACCGTGCTCTGGCCAGCCACCCGGACCTCAACGGCTACGCCCCCAAGCCCCACTACCGCCCGCTGACCAAATTCGAAAAGCGCGGCCTGCGCCTGGGCCACGGGGTGTGGGACCTGGTGTTCGAGCGCGTCTGAACCCAGGCGCTGCGCCCACGCCCCAGGCTGTCCCCGCCATGGCCCGCATCCACCCCCGCATGGCGCTGCAACGCCCCCCGGCGCGCGACGGCGTTGCCCCCAGCAGCGTGAGCACCGTGCCCGGCCCCTGGGCCACGGTGTTGGACTTTCTGGCCGAGCGCTTTGTCCACATCGACCGCACCACCTGGCTGCAGCGCCTGCGCATGGGCGCGGTGCTCGACGCGCAGGGCCACGCCTTGGAGCCCGACGCCGCCTTTGCTCCGCACCAGCGCCTGTACTACTACCGCGAGGCCGCGCCCGAGTCCGAACCGCACGAGAGTGAGACCGTGCTGTTCCAGGACGAGCACCTGGTGGTCGCCGATAAACCCCATGGCATGCCCGTCACGCCCAGCGGCAGCCATGTGCGCCAGACCCTGTTGGCACGCCTGCGCGCGCGGCTGGGTCTGCCCACCCTGTCGCCCCTGCACCGCATCGACCGCGATACCGCCGGGCTGGTGCTGCTCAGCGTCAACCCCGCCGAGCGCAACGCCTACCAGCGCCTCTTTCGCGACCACGCCATCCACAAGACCTACGAGTGCATCGCCCCCTGGGCCCCCGACCTGCCCTGGCCGCTGCGCCGCGCCAGCCGCCTGGGCGAAGGGGCGCACTTCATGCAGCAGACCGAAGTGCCCGGGGAAGTGAACGCGGTCACCACCATCACCCCCATCGAACACCTGGACCCGGCCCCGCCGCCACACGCCCTCCGCCACACCCACCCGCAGGCACCGCCCCACGGCTGGGCCCGCTACCGCCTGGAGCCGCTGACGGGGCAGCGCCACCAATTGCGCGTACACATGAACGCCCTGGGCCTGCCCATCGCCTTTGACGGCATCTACCCGGTGCTCACCCCCCCTGGGCACGGAACCCCTGCGCGGCCACTGCAATTGCTGGCCCAGGCCGTGGCATTCACCGACCCCCATACCGGCCAGACCCGCCACTACGCCAGCCAGCGCCAACTGCTGTCTCTGTCATCCCTGGCCGCGATCGCACACGCATGCTCCTGAGCACCGGGGTACTGGTGGGAACGGGGTCGCCTGTGCAATACTTGGCCCACTGCGCTCGGGTATCCGCCAGCACGCCGCGCCCGCGGCGGCCTGGGGCGGGCAGACCGCAGCCAATACTGTGGTGGGGTGGAAGCAGATCTGGAAAGTTCGCAACGACGCTCTGGTGCCCATGAAACTGCAAACCAAACTGTGGCTGGTGCCATTGCTGCTGTGGCTGATGCATGTGCTTGTCTGGGGTGTGCACGACGCCCGCTCTGGTCCCCTGCACTGGCTTTTTGCCCTGACCCTGGCCACCGGGGCTGCATGCGTATGGTGGGCCTGGGCCACAGCACGCGGGCTTGGGAGCGCTCTGGCCGCCTGCGCCCAGGCCTCGCGCGACGTCACCGCCGGCAAGCTCGATGTGCAGTTGCAATCCGGGCGCTCGGACGAACTGGGTGAACTGGTGCGCGCCCTGGGCGCCATGGTGCAGCACCTGCACCGCACCATCGACCTGGTGCAACAGACCGCCCACACCATATCCGCTGAATCACAGGCCATCGCCCACGACAACCACGAACTCAAGGTGCGCACCGGCGACCAGGTCAGCTCGCTGGAGGAAACCGTCGGCGCCATGCGCAGCATTACCGGCGCGGTGACCCAGAACGCCGACAACGCATCCACGGCCAACCAGTTGGCCGAGTCCGCTTCACAGATCGCGCTCAAGGGCGGCGCCGCCATGGAGCAGGTGGTCAGCACCATGGCCGCCATCGATGCTTCCTCGCGCACCATTGCCGACATCGTCGGCGTGATCGACACCATCGCCTTCCAGACCAACCTGCTCGCGCTCAATGCCGCCGTGGAAGCCGCCCGTGCCGGCACACAGGGCAAAGGCTTTGCCGTGGTGGCTACCGAAGTGCGCCACCTGGCGCAACGCTCGGCACGCTCGGCCAAGGAGATCAAGGCACTGATAGAGAACTCGGTGGAGAAGGTCGGCGCCGGCTCCGTGCTGGTGAACCAGGCCGGCGTGACGATGCAGGAGATCGTCACCAGCGTCAAAAACGTCAACCACATCCTGGGCGAAATCGCCGCCGCCAGCCAGACCCAAAGGGCACAGATCGAGTCCATCAACCTCGCCATCGGGCACATCGACGAGGCCACGCAGAGAAACCGCGGCCTGGTCGATCGCACCGCCAGCGCCGCCGCCTCCCTGCAAAAGCGGGCCAACTACCTCACCAAGGCGATCGGCACCTTCCAGTTGGAACAGCGCGCCACGCAACGCATGCCGCTGGTGGTGCCCGGCCGGCTGAGCCGGGCGCAGCGCGGCACCCTGCCCGTGCAGGTGATCGACATCTCCCAGACCGGCGCCGGCATCACACTCGACCAGCGCTTGTCCAAAGGCGACCAAGTCCACCTGGAATTCGCCTTTCCCGGCCACGACCCCGCCCACCCCGCGGCGGTGTCGGCGCGAATCGCCTACTGCGAACAGACCGATGCCGGTCATTACAAGGCCGGTCTGGAGTTCTTCGACGTACCCCGCCAAGTGCAGGACACGATCCGGCACTTGCAGGTGTAAGAACTCCCTCAGACCAATGGCACGGCCTGTGCACACCTATACTCGCGCGCACTCCGATATGAGAGGTGACACCCATGGAACACCCCGTGAGTCATGCAGGGCTGACCAAGCCCCCCCGGATACTGCTGGTGGACGACGATGCGTTCCAGTTGGAATTGCTGGCGAAATCCTTGGCCCACCTCGGCATCACCTCGGTGCAGACAGCCCGCTCGGGCCAGGAAGGCCTGGAGACCTACCGCCGTAGCGCCGTGCCCCCCGATCTGATCGTGGTGGACCTGTGCATGCCCCAGCTCGATGGCATGGAGCTTCTGCAGCAACTGGCCCGGGAACGCTGCCAGTCCAACATCGTGATCGTGTCGGGCCACAACCTGACACCGCCCAAGGACCCCAACTGGCGCCTGGTGCATTACGACGGCCCAGTGCTGCACCTGGCGGAAAAGCTCGCCCACCTGCAAGGCCTGCACGTGCGCGGCAGCTTTGAAAAACCCCTCACCCGCGACAAGGTCGTCGCAATGCTGGAGATGCTGGACGCCCCTGCGGCGCCTGCGCCGAAAGACGAAGCGCCCAGAGCGGCAAGCACCCCCCCCAAACCCCGAAGCGCCCGTTGAGCGTGCCCGGCGCCCCGAAAGAAGGTGCTTTCCAGCCATTGGCCCGCATGAATATTGATTAAGCAGCTATACATTTTATAGCAGCCAGATTGCTACACTGGCGCGGCGCCACCCCGGTGGACGCAACCCATACCGATACAAGACAGACAAGGAGAGGCAGCACATGGTTTGGCTGACGGTCATAGCGGGGTTTCTCATTGGCGCCGCCGCCGAAGGCGTGTTCGGCATGTTCTGGGGCGCCATTCTGGGGTTCGTCTTCGGCCACTTGCTGAAGACCCAGATCCAGGCGCTGGTACGCCAGGAGTTGCAGCAACGCGGCTGGACGCCGCCCACCCCGGACGACGCCACGCATGCCGCCCGCCCCAGCGCCCCACCCGCACGGCCAGCGCTGCCGACAGCGCCCCCCGCCGCCCCGGACCCCTCGGCGCCCTTCGCCCCGCCTGGCGCCACGGTGCCAGCCGAGCAGCCTGCCCCCGCTGTCGCGGCTGCCAGCACCGCCGCCCCGGCCCGCAGCACGGCCCCCACGCCCACCGCGGCACGCCCGGCATCACCCCCCCGCAAAGCACCCGCTCCCGACCCCGTGACGCAGTGGGGTAGCCAGGCCCTGCAGTGGCTGATGGGTGGCAACACCGTGCTGCGCCTGGGCCTGCTGATGCTGTTTGCAGGCCTGGCGTTCCTGGCCAAATACTCCATTGACCACGCGCTGCTGCCGCCCGAGCTGCGCCTGGCCGGCATCGGCCTGGCCGCCCTGGTGCTGTTCGCGCTGGGCTGGCGCAAGCGCAATACCCCTGGGCAGGGCACGTTTTCCCTGAGCCTGCAAGGTGCCGGGGTGGGCGTGCTCTACCTCACCATTTTTGCCGCGCTGCGCCTGTACCACCTGCTGCCAGCCGGTGCCGCATTTGGCCTGCTGGCGCTGGTGTGCGCCCTGTCCACCGCCATTGCGCTGCTGCAAAACGCGCAAACCATGGCCTTCATCGGCTTTGCGGGCGCCTTTGCCGCGCCCGTGCTCGCCTCCACCGGCCAGGGCGACCACGTGGGCTTGTTCAGCTACTACCTGCTGCTCAACTGCGGCATCGTCGCCATTGCTGCGCTGCGCGCCTGGCGCCCCCTGAACCTGCTGGGCTTCTTCGCCACCTTCGGCATCGCCACCGCCTGGGGCGTGCTGCAGTACCGGCCCGAACACCTGGACAGCACCCTGCCCTTCCTGGGCGCCTTCTTTGCCCAGTACCTGCTGGCGGCCTGGTGGTATGCCCTGCGCCACGGTCTGCCGCAGCAACGCGCCGTCGACGCCACCCTGGTGTTTGGCAACCCGGTGGTCAGCATGGGTTTGCTGGCGCACATGGTGTGGGACATTCCCTACGCCAGCGCCGCAGCCGCCCTGGGCCTGGCCGCCTGGTACCTGCTGGTGGCCACCTGGACGCTCAAGCGCTACCCCAGCCCCACCGGCCGCTGGCTGCTCGAATGCTGTGTCGCCCTGACGCTGGGCTTTGCCACCCTGGCCGTACCCCTGGCGCTGGACGGACGCTGGCTCAGCGCCGCCTGGGCCGCCGAGGGCGCGGCCGTGTACTGGATCGGCGTGCGCCAGCAGCGCTGGCTGGCGCGCTTCACCGGCTGCGCCCTGCAAGCCCTGGCCGCGCTGGTGTACCTGCAAACCGGCTTCGACGCCCCCAACGCCGGGTGGCTGCTGGCCGACGAGCGCTTTGTCAGCGCCCTGCTGCTGGCCGCATCGGCCCTGGCCATCGCCTGGATGGCGCACCTGCGCGGTGCCCCCCAAGACCCCAAGACCGCATGGAACGAGGCCTTCCTGGCACTGGAATCCCTGCTTCCCCAGGGCTTTTTTCTGCTGGGCTTTGTCTGGTGGCAATGCGCGCTGTGGACGCAGATCGACCGCCTGGAGGCCATCGGCGCCAGCGCGGTCCTTGCGGGTGTCCCGGGCAGCCTCCACCTCGTCTTGCTGGCCTGGGTGGGCAGCGCCTGGGCTGCGCACTTCCTGGCGCTGCCCGGCAGGGCCAAGCCCCTGCCTGCAGCGCGCTACCCGGCGGCCCTGTCCCTGCCCTGGATGCTGGGCGTGGCCCTGGTGACGCTGCCCGAGCTGGGCCATGGCTTCGAATCCGGTGGCTGGTGGGTCTGGCCCCTGGCCCTGGTGTGGCACCTGCACACCCTGCGCCACATCGACACCAGCGCGCCGCAAGCCTGGTGGTCCTGGACCCACAGCGCCGGTGCCTGGCTGCTGATGCTGCTGGCGGGCAAGTTGCTGTACTGGGCCGTCGACCAGGCCCAGCTGTGGCACAGCGCCTGGGCGACGGTGGTGCTGCTCAGTGCCGCCTGGGCCGTGCTGCTGGCGCTGGGTGCGCCCGCCCTCTACCAGCCCCAGGGCCGCTGGCGCCAGCGCTGGCCCCTGGCCGGCCACGCCAGCGCCTACCTCTGGCGCGCCGCCGCACCGCTGGCCCTGCTGGTGCTGGTCGGCGCCTTGCTCGTGGCCTGGCGCTCCAGCGGCAACGCCGCACCGCTGCCCTACATCCCCCTGATCAACCCCACCGATCTGAGCGTCGCACTGGGCCTGCTGGCCTGCGCGCACTGGATGCAGCGCCTACGCGCCAGCGCCCTGCTCTTCCCCAGTTGGGCATTGCACAAGGCCTGGCCCACCGCCTGGGCCGCGGTGGTGTTCATTGCGCTCAACACCGTCTGGCTGCGCATGGCCCACCATTTCGGCGGCGTCGCCTGGACCGCGCCCGCGCTGTACGACTCCTTCCTGGTGCAGGCCGGCTACTCCCTGCTGTGGACCCTGCTGGCACTGGGCCTGATGCTCAGCGCCCACCGCCGCCAACAGCGCGGCCTGTGGAGCGTGGGTGCGGCCCTGCTGGCCCTCACGGTGCTCAAGCTGCTCTTGATCGACCTCTCCAACCGTGGCGGGGCCGAACGCATCGTCACCTTCATTGGCGTGGGCGTGCTGATGCTGGTCATTGGCTACTTCGCCCCCATCCCGCCCGCCGCGCAGGACCCGCAGAAAGCACGCGCATGACACGCCTCTCCCGCTGGGCCCTGGCCGCCCCGCTGCTCATCGCCCTGGCTGCAGGCCCCCATGCCAAGGCCGCGCCCGCCGTGCAAGCCAGCGATTTCGCCTGGCGCGCCACACTGCAGACCCCGGGTGAAGGCCCACTGTGGCGCGTGGGCCTGCCCGCCTCGGCCCTGATGGCGCTGCAAAGCCGCGGCTACGGGATCGTTAAGAAATTACTCGGTCAATGTCACCCTGATCGAATGCAGTAGTTCCAGTCGCCATGGAACTCGTTGCGATCGATCTTTATGGCGGCGTAGTCCGCGTCTGACACGACCAAGCCCTTGG
>JBQTHH010000061.1:0-96756 GCA_052390055.1 Rhodoferax sp. | reverse complement strand
CCAGCAACTGGGCTGGGATTTGCAACTGCACTGCTTTGTCCGCCGTAGCGGTCATCTTGGTCTTGCGTGGCATTCATGCTCCTTGGTGACATGGTATGCCCCACACACAAAATTTCTGACAGGCTCGCTTCTTTATCCCCAACAGGAGTCCATATGAATCTCAAGTTCCTTGTCGTACCGATGACGGTTTTGTCGATGACCGCAACCCAGGCGGCTGATTTCAAAGTCCAAAGTTCCAGCGCCGCCAACGGCAGTTTTCCGCTGGCGCAGTTCGCCAGCGTGATGGGATGCACAGGCAAGAACCAGTCCCCCCACATTGCGTGGCAGGGTGCACCGCAGGGCACAAAGAGCTATGTCGTCACGGTGTACGACCCTGACGCGCCCACGGGCTCCGGGTGGTGGCATTGGGTTGTGGCCAATATCCCGGCCAGCGTGACCGAACTCAAGGAAGGCGCTGGCAGCGAGGGCGGTGCACTTCCATCGGGTGCTTTAGCGGTACGTGGAGACAACGGCATGCCGGGCTACGCCGGTCTTTGCCCGCCTGTGGGCCAAACGCACAATTACGTTATCACCGTGCACGCCCTGAAGGTAGAGAAGCTCGATTTGCCGCCGCACGTCACGCCCGCCATGCTGGGCTTCATGACCCTGGGCACCAGCCTGGGCAAGGCGACGCTCACCGTCAAGGGTGGCCGCTGATGGCTTTGCGAGCAGCCCTGGTTCTGCTTGCGGCCATCGTTTCGATCAGCGCTTGCGGCGTCATGTCGCAAGGCGCTACCCAAGCAGCGTCTGCTCAAGCCCCGGCACCTGCACCGGGTGTGCCCCATGGTGTCGGGTACAAGCAGGTGCCCGGTAGCTCGCGCCAGTACACGCAAGCGCAGATCGACAACTATTACGCTGCGCCCGACTGGTTTCCCGACCAGCATCCACCCATGCCCCGTCTCGTGAGCCACGGCGATGGCGACAAGGTGCAGGCGTGCGCCGCCTGCCATTTGACCTCCGGCCTGGGGCACCCTGAATCGGGCAATCTGGCGGGATTGCCGCAAAGCTATCTGGTGCGGCAGATGGTGGAGTACAAAAGCCGCAGCCGTTTTGAGCGCAGTCCCATGCACGCCATGGCTGCCGCCATGAGCGAGAAAGACATGCAGGAGGTCAGCGCCTATTTTTCTGCGCTCAAACCCGTTCGCTCGTCCCGCGTGCAAGAGACAGACACCGTGCCGCAAACTGCCATCCATCCGACCTTGCGGATGCGGCAGGTGCTACCCCATGGCGTGCGCGAACCCATCAACGGGCGGCTGATTGAAGTGCCGGACTCTCCCGAGCTTGTGGAAATGCGCGACCCCCGTGCCGGTTTTGTGGCCTATGTGCCACGGGGCAGCATTGCCCTGGGCAAGTTGCTGGCAACCGAAGGCGGTGGACGAACCGTGGCCTGCGCGGCGTGCCACGGCGATCAGCTCAAGGACACTACAGATGTACCGCGACTGGCGGGGCTTTCGCCCGACTATGTGTTGCGCCAGCTGCGGGCCTTCAAGAGCGGCGACCGCCACGGCGAACAAGCCCTGGCCATGCAGCCTGCGGTAGACAATCTGACGGTGGAGGACATGATTGCCTTGTCTGCCTACGTCGGCACGCTCGACCCCGAATAAAGAAGGAGCCCATCTATGGAACCCCGCATCACCGTTCGCCCTGGGGTGGGTATTACCGCTGGCATCCTGCAAACGCAAGAGCTGGAGTTCAAACGGTTGTTTGTGGAACAGCCGGTGTTGATCGTGGTGGAACGGGGCATCAAGGCCGTGCGCTGGTCGGGTGGGGAATACCTCATCCGGTCGGGCGAGGCGATTGCCATTGCCGGGGGCCAGTCGGTGGATATCACCAACCGCCTGGCCAAAGACGGTAGCTACCGCGCCCGCTGGCTGGTGTGGGACAGCGTGTTGATTGCGCGCTATGCCGACGCCCACCCCCAACAAGCCGTCATACGCCATGCCATGCCAATACCGCGCACATCGGCAGAGTTTGCAAGTGCCTACCAGCGGGCCTTGCAGGCCATTGAGGATGACAGCATTCCGCAGGACATTGCCTGCCACCGGGTGAGCGAGTTGCTGCTGTGGATTGGAAGGAACGGCGCTCGCTTCGAGCAAACCGAAGCGCTGACCCTCACCACCAAGATCCGGCGCCACATCTGCCAGAACCTGGCCCGCGAGTGGAGTGCGCAGGCAATAGCATCGGCTTTTGCCATGAGTGAAGCCACACTGCGCCGCAAGCTGGCCGACGAGGCCACCACGCTGACCGCGATTCTGGTGGACGCACGCATGTCCTTTGCCCTGAAGCTGCTGCAATCGACCGCGATGCCGGTCAGTCACATTGCGCTAAATGTGGGCTACCAGACCCCGTCGCAGTTTTCCGTGCGCTTTCGCCATCGCTTCGGTTTCTCACCGACCACGGTTCGGGGCCGTGCGCACTAGCCAGCGGCAGCGATACCGCCAAACAGCCGTGCGGCATTTCCGCCGAGAAACAGGGCCCGTGTCTGTGCGTCCAGCTCCAGTGCGTCGATTCCTTCCAAGGCCTTGGCGGGGGTGATCATCGGGTAGTTGGTGCCAAACAGCACCTTCGTGCGTCCATGCCCCTTCATGTATTCGATCAGCACGGCGGGGTAGCGGTTGGCCGTATAGGCCGAAGTGTCGATGTAGACGTTTTCGTGCTTGGTGGCGACCGCAATTGCCTCCTCAGTCCACGGGTAGCCAATATGCCCGCCCACAATCACAAGTTCCGGAAAGTCGAGTGCCACACGATCCAGGTAAAGAGGACGTCCCGGCTCGGACGGCATGAGCGGCCCGGTGTGCCCGATCTGGGTGCAAAAGGGAATGCCCAAATCGCAGCACGCCGCGTAGACCGGGTAAAACAGGCGGTCGGTCGGCAGCCGGTCGAAGAGCCAGGGCAGCACACGGATGGCCTTGAACCCGAGTTCGTTGACGCAGCGTCGGATTTCGCGCACCGCATCCATCGGGCGGGTGATGTCCACCGAGCCCACGCCAATCAGGCGATCCGGTGCCTGCGCCACAAACTGCGCCACCTCGTCGTTGGAGATCAAATACTTGCCAGGCACCGCCCAGGCGGACAACAGCGTTTTGTCTACTCTGCCCTGGTCCATGGCTGCAATGGTCAGGGCCACGGGCACTTCCTGGGTCAAGGGCGGTGCCTTGGTCCAGCGCCGCAGCGAATCAAACATGGGGTCGTTCGTGTGGCGCAGGGTGGGGTGCTGGGCCCAGGCATCAATGATCATTGGTTTGTCTCCTGTTCAAGTCGAAGTGCCGCCCAAAGGCTGGCGGTGAGGGGAATGGCGTGGCGCACCAGCTTGCCGGGTGCGGCGTCTTCGAGCCAGGCACGGCACAGCGCATGGGTCGATCCCTGCAGCAAGGCCACAGCCACGGCCAATGGTTGCTGACGCAACTGCCCGGCTTGCATGCGATCGCTCAGCCAAGTGCCCAGGGCGTCATAGGCGCGGGCGTTGGCGAGCCGTATCGCAGCAATGTGATCCGGCCCCCAGTCGGGCCGACCGCGCTCAAAGAGGAAGCGCGAGAGCTGGAGATTACTTTCGACCCACTGGAGGTGGTAGTGCACCATCGCCCCAATGCCCGATGCGCCGTCTCCTGTGCTGCTGCGCACCACCGCAAGGAGCCCCTCCTGGTATTGGAGGATGCCCTCCAAGTAGAGCGCTGCGCCCAACGCCTCCTTGGAGCGAAAAAAGTGGAACAAGCTCCCATTGCTGATCCCGGCCTGTTCACGGATTGCCTGCAAGGTGGTGGCGTCATAGCCACGATCCACGAACGTCTGGAGAGCGATTGCGAGTATGTTGCTACGGGTATCCATGATGCCGCCTTGATTGGAGCAATGCTCTAGAGTGTAACTCTATATCAATGACTGGAGCGCCTCCAGCTAATAATCCCTCCAACACAAGTCCACGCCCCACACCATGGCCCTTGCTCCACCCGAACACCCTTCCCGAGCCCTTGATGCGGACGACAATGTCTCCTGTGAGGAGGGCGCCTCCCCTCCGACACCCAGCGCGGCACGCTTGCGCAAGGAGGCGCTGATCCGCGCCCAGGCGCAGGCGCACTTTGCGCGCTTTGGTTTTGACGGCGCCTCGCTGGAGAACATCGCAGCCGACGCGGGCATGAGCCGCCACAGCCTGCTGTACTACTACCCCAGCAAGGAGGCGCTGTACCGCAGCGTGCTCGACGAGGTGCTGGCCGCATGGTTGGCCAATATGAGCGATCTGAGCATCGCCGACGACCCGTTTGCCGCCGTGCAGGCCTACATCGAAGCCAAGATGCGCCTGACGCAAAGCAGCCCCCAAGGGGTGCGCGTGTTCACGCAGGAGGTGCTGGCCGGGGCCCCGCGCTACGGTGCGGTGCTGGCGCAGCAGGTGGTGCCCTCGCTGCAGGCCGATGTGGTGCGTTTCGAGCGCTGGGCCGCGCAGGGCCTGATTGCGCGGGTGGACTTCACCCACCTCATGTTCCTGGTCTGGTCCATGACCCAGGCCTACGCCGACCACGAAGCGCAGTTTGCCCTGTACCTGGGCAAGGCCCGCCTGGAGGAGCTTGATTACGAACGTGGCACGGAGCTGATGGTGCGCATGGTGCTGGCGGCGCTGCGGCCTTGATTCTTTAGAGGCATACGGCTGATTGCCGTACAATTTCCGCCAAAGGAGTCTCTCATGCCCGCTGCCAGTGCCACCGCCCGTTTGGAAGCCCGGATCAGCACCGATCTGCATGCCATGCTTAAGCGTGCTGCCGAGTTGCAGGGACGCACCATGACCGATTTCGTGGTGGCGGCGGTCCAGGACGCAGCGCGCCACGCCATCGAACAGGCAGAGGTGGTGCGGCTTTCGCTGGCCGACCAGGAGTGCTTTGCGCAGGCGTTGCTGTCGCCGCCCGCGCCCAACCCGGCCTTGGAACGCGCCTTTGCCCGGCGCAGCAAGCTCTTGCGCGCTGAATGAGTGGGCCGTCTATGAGTGGGCCGTCTTTTCGGCTTGCGCCGCTCGGTGCCGAGCACGACCGCGCCGCATTTTGCAGTGGCTCCGAGCCACTGGACCGCTACCTGCACAGCCAGGCCACCCAGGATGTGCGCCGCCGCGTCGCGGCCTGCTTTGTGGCCCTGGCGCAGGGCCCGTGCATTGCGGGCTACTACACCCTGGCCTCGGCCAGTCTGCTGCTGGCTGACCTCCCTGCGCAGACGGCCAAAAAACTGCCGCGTTATCCGACCGTCCCGGCCGTGCGCATGGGCCGCTTGGCAGTTGACCTGGCCTACAAGGGCCAGGGGCTGGGGGGCGCCTTGCTGGCCGATGCGCTTGCCCGTGCTGCCCGCGCAGAGATCGCGGCGTACGCCTTGATGGTGGACGCCAAGGATGCGACGGCGGCCGCGTTTTACCGGCACCATGGTTTCATTGCCTTGCCCGATGCCGCGCGCACCCTGTTTCTGCCGCTTGCCAGTGTCCGGACTTGAGGATGGCGCTTTCGCGGCCTGAGCGATAGGCCGTTTGGCGGAACTTGCGGGCACTGCCAAGGCCCAAGGGCCGTGCCGGTCGGATGCAGGGCGGGCCCATGGCAAGGGGTGGGGCTGTGGCAAACTCGCGCGCTTTGGTTTTTTTGTCGTTGCGGGCCCGTATCCCCGCGCTTTCCCAGGGGCCTGCGGGCCCCGTCTGATTTAGCTGGATTTTTCCCCATGGACAACATCATTGCGCAGATCGCCCAGGAGCTGCAGGTGCGCCCGCAGCAGGTGCAAACGGCGGTGGAGCTGATCGACGGCGGCGCCACCGTGCCCTTCATCGCCCGCTACCGCAAGGAGGCCACGGGCGGCCTGGACGATGTGCAACTGCGCGAGCTGGACGTGCGCCTGATTTACCTGCGCGAGTTGGTGGAGCGCAAACGTGCCGTGCTCAAGAGCATTGAGGAGCAGGGCAAGCTCACCCCTGCACTAGCCGCCGCCATTGCGGGTGCGCCGACCAAGCAGGAGGTGGAAGACCTCTACCTGCCCTTCAAACCCAAACGCCGCACCAAGGGCATGATTGCCCGCGAAGCCGGGCTGGAGCCGCTGGCCGATGCGCTCCTGGCGGACCCCACACTGGACCCTGCCCAAGCGGCACAACCCTATGTGCTGGCCGACAAAACCGCTGCGGGCGACGACTTCAGCACCGTGCAGGCGGTGCTGGACGGCGTGCGCGACCTCTTGAGCGAGCGCTGGGCCGAAGACCCGGCGCTGGTGCAGAACCTGCGCGCCTGGGCCTGGGACACCGGCCTGCTGCAGTCGCGCAAGCTCGACGGCAAGGACGAGAACCAGCCCGAGGTGGCGAAGTTTCGCGACTATTTTGACTACGAGGAGCCGATGGCACGGGTGCCCTCGCACCGCGCGCTGGCGGTGTTCCGGGGGCGGGCGCAGGAGTTCCTGGACGCCAAACTCGTGTTTCCCGAGCCCGATGGGGCACAAAATGTGGCTCCAGCCCGCGTGGAATCTGCGGGTAATGCTATTAATTTGATAGCAAAACGGGCCCCCGCCGTGCCCAGCCTGGCCGAAGGGCGCATCGCACAGCATGTGGGCTGGCGCCACCAGGGCCGCGCGGCGGACGATCTGCTGCGCAAATGCGTGGCCTGGACCTGGAAGGTCAAGCTGAGCCTCTCCACCGAGCGCGACTTGTTTGCCCGGCTGCGCGAAGACGCGGAAAAAATCGCGATCAAGGTCTTTGCCGACAACCTGCGCGACCTGCTGCTGGCCGCGCCGGCGGGGCCGCGTGTGGTGATGGGGCTGGACCCCGGCATCCGCACCGGCGTAAAGGTGGCGGTGGTGGACGCCACCGGCAAGCTGGTGGACACCACCACGGTCTACCCCCACGAGCCCCGGCGCGACTGGGATGGCTCTTTGCACACGCTGGCGCGCCTGTGCGAAAAGCACGGCGTGAACCTGATCGCGATCGGCAACGGCACCGCCAGCCGCGAAACCGACAAACTGGCCGCCGAACTCATCAAACTCGCTGCCAAGATCGAGCGCCAGATCGAAAAGGTGGTGGTGAGCGAGGCCGGGGCCTCGGTCTACTCGGCGAGCGAATACGCCAGCCAAGAAATGCCCGACGTGGACGTGAGCCTGCGCGGCGCGGCCAGTATTGCCCGGCGCTTGCAAGACCCCTTGGCCGAGCTGGTGAAGATCGAGCCCAAGAGCATCGGCGTGGGCCAGTACCAGCACGATGTGAACCAGAGCGAGCTGGCGCGCACGCTGGACGCGGTGGTGGAGGACTGCGTGAATGCCGTGGGCGTGGACCTGAACACCGCCAGCGTGCCGCTGCTGAGCCGGGTTTCGGGCCTGTCGGGCGCGGTGGCGCGCGCGGTGGTGCGCTGGCGCGAGTCCAACGGCGCCTTTTCCAGCCGCCAGGACCTGCTCAAGGTGACGGGCCTGGGGGCCAAGACCTTTGAGCAGGCGGCAGGCTTTTTGCGCATCCGCGGCGGCGCCAACCCGCTGGACATGACCGGCGTGCACCCCGAGACCTACCCGGTGGTGGAGCGCATCCTGGCCCACACCGCGCGCCCCATCACCGAGATCATGGGCCGCAGCGACCTGCTCAAGACCCTCAAGCCCGAACTGTTTGCGAATGCGCAGTTCGGCGTCATCACCGTCAAGGACATCGTGGGCGAGCTGGAAAAGCCGGGCCGCGACCCACGCCCGGACTTCAAGGTGGCGCGCTTCAACGACGGCGTGGAAGACATCACCGACCTCAAGGAGGGCATGGTGCTGGAAGGCACGGTGAGCAACGTGGCGCAGTTCGGCGCCTTTGTCGACCTGGGCGTGCACCAGGACGGACTGGTGCACGTGAGCCAGCTCAGCCACAAGTTCGTGAACGACGCGCGCGAAGTGGTCAAGACCGGCGACATCGTCAAGGTGCAGGTGGTGGAGGTGGACGTGGCGCGCAAGCGCATCGGGCTGACCATGAAGATTGGCGCGCCGGGCGCGGGCCAGCAACGCGCGCGCGCTGAGGGCGACAACCGCTTTGTGCCAGCCGGGCGCGGCCAGGGCGGTGGGGCAGGGCGCTTTCAGGACCGCAACAGCGCGGCCCCTTCGGCCATGGCGGCGGCGTTTGCCAAGCTCAAGCGCTGAAAGCGCGTGCCGATACCAGTGTCGGCGCCCCATAATGTCGGCGTCGTTGTATGGAGGATGCCCAAGCCGTGTTGAGCCTGACCGAGCTGCTGCAAAACGAGTTCCAGGTGCCCAGCATCCCGCGCGTGGTGGCGGTGCTGCTCACGGAGCTTGACCGCCCCGTGCCCGATCTGCGCCACATCACGCAGCGCATCAGCACCGACCCCGCGCTCACCCTGCGCCTGCTGCGCATGGCCAACGGCGAGGCTTTCAAGCTGTGCGGCACCATCCACAGCGTCTCGGAGGCGCTGGCGCTGCTGACACTGCAAGACGTCAAGCAGATGGCACAGGAGGCTGCCGCGACCGCCTCGCTCAAGGCCGTTCCCGGCATGGCGCTGCAGCAGTTCTGGGACTACAGCCTCAACGTGGCCAAGATGTCGCGCTCGCTGGCCGCCGTGGTGCGCCAGAACCAGCAGGCGGCTTTCACCTGCGGTCTGATCCACGCCATGGGCGAGCTGGCCATGCACCTGGCCATGCCCGAGGACATGGCGGTGCTGGACGACATCGTCAAACCCCTGGAGCTTAAGCGCGCCAAGCTCGAACGCCAGCGCCTGGGCTACTGCTGGGCCGGTGTGGGTGCGGGCTATGCGCGCATGTGGAACTTCCCCGCCGCCATGGCGGACGCGCTGGATCACCAATACGCTCCCTTCGACAATGATGTCTACGAGCCCTTGGCCGGCGTGATCCACCTGGCCACCTGGCGGGCGCGCTGCAAGGAGGCGGGCTTGAGCGAGCGCGAAATGGCCGTCACCTTCCCCGGCTGGGTGGGCGAAGTCCTGGGGCTCGATATCGACATGGTCTTGCAGCAAGACCCGTTTGACTGGGCGGCCCATACATGACGTCCGCCCCCTGGCATGGTGGCTGGGCCCGTGTGGCAGCCACGGCGGTGTTGGGCTTGGCGGCTGTGGTGGCCTTCGCGTCACCGCCAGGGCCTCCCGCAGCACCCGTTTCCACTCCGTCGGATACTGGCAAGGAAGAGGGCAAGGACAAAAATGCGTCCGAGACCGCGCCCGCCAGTGACGAGGACAAACAGCAGCGCAAGCTCAAGCGCCAGCAGCGCATGGACCGATTCAAGCGCCTGGGCAGCCTGGGCTGAGCGGCGCGCTTGTATGTCGTTTTCTGGACTGAACCCATGGCGCTGAACGCACTGCGCATCTATGCCGGACCGACGGCCCTGCACCACATCCGCGAACACGGCTTGCAAGCCCAGGACATTGGTGCCTACGCCGGTGCGGCGGGTGGCCCCAAAGGGCTGGTACTGGGCCCGCTGGACCGTTTCGTCTTTGGCCAGTGGCTGCCTGGCAGCTGCCAGACGGTGGACCTGCTGGGGGCATCCATTGGCGCCTGGCGCATGGCCAGCGCCTGCCTGGACAACCCGGCCCAGGCACTGGCGCGCTTGCAGGATACCTACATCCACCAGCACTACCCCACACCGCCCGGGCGCCGCCGCCCCAGCGCGGCCGATGTGAGCGCCCGGTTTGGCACCACCCTGCGCAGTTTCTTTCACGGTCAGGAAGCGCAGTTGCTGCAACACCCGCGCTACCGGCTGCACCTGTTCACATCGCGCGGACGCCATCTGCTGCGCCGTGAGCACCCCCTGCTCACCCCCTTGGGCTACCTGGGTGCCTACCTCAGCAACGCGGTGCACCGCCGCGCCCTGGGCTTGTGGATGGAACGTGTGGTGTTCTCCAGCGCCCAGGGGCAGGGTGTGGCCGCCCTGCCTTTTGCGCCCGGCGACCTGCCCACGCGCCAGGTGCGCCTGGATACCGACAACGTGCTGCAGGCGCTGCAGGCGAGTTGCTCCATCCCCTTTGTGCTGCAAGCGGTGCATGACATCCCTCGGGCCCCTGGCGGCGCCTACTGGGACGGTGGCATCACCGACTACCACCTGCATCTTCGGTACCGGCAACGGGCGTCCGAAAACCCTGCGAATGCTACAAATTCAGGAGCAAGTAACCAAGTAAATACGCGGGCCAAAGGCCAAAATGGCTTGGTACTTTACCCCCATTTCCAGCGCCAGCTGGTGCCCGGCTGGCTGGACAAAGCCTGGCGCTGGCGCCACCGCGCCAGTAGCGCATTGGACAGCGTGGTGGTGCTGGCGCCCTCGGCCCAGTGGATACGCAGCCTGCCCCACGGCAAGCTGCCCGACCGCAGCGACTTTGCCCGCTACGGCGATGACCTGGACGCGCGCGTGGCCGACTGGAGCGCCGCCGTGCGCGCCAGCGAGGCCCTGGCGCAAGAGTGGGCCGACTGGCTCCAGCGCCCGGACCCCGGCGTGGTGCAGCCCCTGTAGGGCGGGCGGGACGCGCGCGGCGCTTCAGAACTTGCCGCTGTAGGCCAGGTACAGGCTGCGCCCGGGAGCGCGCATCTCCTGCCCCGAAACCCCTTCCGTCAGGTGCTCGTGGTAGGCCTTGTCGGCCAGGTTTTTCACTGCCAGACGCAGGCTGTGTTTCCCCTGGCGCCAGGTGGCCCCCAGGTCGACGGTGGCAAACCCCGGGGTGTCGTTTTCGCTGCCGCGTGAAAACACGCTGGCCACCCGGTCCTGGCGGCGCACCAGGCGCCACTGCGCATCCATCGTCCATTGCGCGTCCAGCCGCCCTTGCCAAGCCAGTTGGAGTTCATCGGCCGGCATCTGGAACAGGGGCTCGGCCAAATCCTCATTGGTGCCACGCAGGGCCGACAGCGCCACCCGCAGCCACTGCCCCGGGCGCCACTGCCAGCGCGCCTGGGCCTCCACGCCGTACAGCGTGGCCTGCCCCAGGTTCACGCTGAGCTTGCAGGCGCTGGCGTTGGCTGCGCCACAGGCGCTCACCGCCTGCGCCGTGCCGGAAATATCCTGCCCGGTGATGTAGTCCCCGATCCGGGTCTGCCACAGCGCCGCGCTGTACTCGAACACGTCGGTAGCGCCTTTCAGGCCCAGCTCGGTCTGGGTGGCCAGTTCCGGCTGCAATTGGGGGTTGCCAACGTAGTAGCTGCCATCGGCGCGCGGCGCCGACTCGAAACGCTCGCGCATCTCTGCCGCGCGCGCCCCCCGTGACCACTGCGCATAAGGGTGCACCAATGGGGACAGGGCGTAGGCCGCGCTCAGCGAGCCCGACCACAGGCGGTCCGCGCGCGACAGGTTCGCCGTGTTCGCGGGCGTGCCCACCCAGTCCGCATCGCCCTGGACCAGATCGTGGCGCAGGCCCAGCACCAGGCCCAGTTTTCCCCACCGCATGTCGTCTTGCAGGTACAGGCCCGAACTCGCCACGCGCGCGTTCGCAAACGGGTCACTGCGTGCCAGCGCATTGGCCGGGTTGTTGGCAGGGCTGGGCTGCCAGCGCTCGGGCGAAGCAGCCATGCGCCACAGATTCATGCCCATCGACAGCAGGTGCTCAGAGGCCACCAGCCAGTGCACGCGCGCATCCAGGCCGTCGGTGGCAAAGTCCACCTGGTTGCGCGCAATGTCGCGTGCCAGGGCCCCGTTGGCGTAAGAAAACAGCTCCCGCTTCACCGACTGCCGGTAGGCGCGCACATCGATGTCGGCCCCATGCTCGCCCGGCACCCGGTGCGTCCACCCGGTCTCGGCCACCGAGTAGCTCTGGCTGGGCGCATGGACCGTGGTGCTCTGCACCTGGGGGTGGGGATGGCTGCGCGTGGAGCCCGCATACCACACGTCCCGGTCGGTGTGCTGCTGCCAGGAGGCCCGCCACTCGTTGGCCGCATCCACGCGCAAACGGTACTGGCCAATCCAGCCCTCAGAGGCGAACCCGCTGCGCGGCACCACGCCCTGCGCGCTCAGGGTGTCCCCCACCTGCGCCTGCGAGCCGCCCAGCATGAACGCGTGGCCATCGTTGGCCATTTGTGCCAGCGCCGTGGCGCGCAGCGCCTGGGCGGCACTGTCGTAAGTCAGGCCACCCTGCCCGGACACACCCGGCACAAAACGCGCCTGAGGCATCTGCACACTGACCGCCCCGCCCAATGCCCCGCTGCCGTACTGCACCGCAGCGGGGCCCTTGACCACGTCCAGCCGCTGCGCCAGCGCCAAATCCACAAATCCCGCCAGGGCCCCCACCGGCTGCGCGGCATGGATCTGAATCCCGTCCACCAGGAGCGCCACGCTTTCCTTCTTCAGCCCGCGAAGCACCGGGTTTTGGCCCTGCGTGCCGTCGCTGGAAACTGCCAGTCCGGGCTCGCCACGCAGTGCCTGGGCCAGGTTGTCGGCGCCCCGCAGGGCCCAGTCCTCGCGGGTCAGCGAGACATCGGTATGGGGGTTGACCAAGGCGTCTTCGGCCACGGTCACCTCGGGCAATTGACGTACCGCAGGCGTTTGTGCCAGCAGCACAGGCGTGGCAAACAAGAGGCCGCTCAGGGCCAGGGCAGGGGGTTTCATCGCTGTCTCCAGACGTGTTGGGGCTGGCTCGCGATGTGCTGGCTTGCCGGGTGGAAGAAAAAGGGAAGGGGGCGGGTGCCCCGGCGCTTTACCAGCGCAGGTAGAACATGCCCTTGGCCAGGAACACGATCAGCACCATGTGGATGAAGACACTCAGGTGGGTGTACTTGAAGCGCTTGGAACTCATGGTGCCGCAAATGGCATGTTTCATCGCCAGGATGAAGTGCACCAGCACGCTCGCCGCCAGGGTAATCTTGAGCGCCAGCAAGGTCCCCAGCGGCGAAGACCAGGGACTGGCCAGGCTCTGCCCATAGCTGAACACCGCCATCGTCACACCGCTGGCGAACAGCAGACCCACAAACCAGGGCATGACACGGCGCCCGCGCCGGTGGATGCCTTCCTCCACCAGCGCCATGTGCGACACCGGCAGGTGCTGGCGCACCCCCTCCAGCACCAGCACCTCGAACGCCACGATGCCGATGAACACGGCGGCACAAAACAGATGGACAGTGACCAAAACGCCATGCAGCATAAAATTTGAAATAAATGGTAGTGAGAACAATTCTTGTTATTCTAGAAACGCTACCTTCATTCACCAATGACAATTGTCAAGACGCCTGACCATGGACCACTCCCCGCTTTCCCTGCTGCACCGGGCCTCGCTGTTCGAGGGCGTCGAGGCCGGCGTGCTGTCCTTGCTGGCCCAGGCCGCCAGGCCCCGGGAAGTGCGCGCCGGGCAGCAGATCTTTGCCGAAGGGGAACCGGCGCAGGCCTTCTACGCCATCGCACGCGGCCAGGCCTGCCTGCTGCGGTATTCCCTGCAGGGCGAAGAAAAGGTGCACCAACTGCTGGGCGAGGGCGACTTGCTGGCCGAAGCCGCCATGTTCCTGGACCCGGCGGTCTATCCCATGACCGCCCGCGCCACCGGCGACATCCTGCTGTACGCCGTCCCCCGCCAGGCCTTGTTGAACGCTTGTGATGCCTCCCCGGCCCTGATGCGGACCCTGCTGTGTGCCCTATCCAGGCGCCTGTACCAGGCCATGAACCGCATCGACCACCTCAGCCTGAACAACGCCGGGCAGCGCCTGGTGGCCTACCTGCTGGAACTGCGCCGCCAAAGCCATGGCAACTGGCTCGACATCCCAGTCAGCTTTGCCGTGCTCGCGGGCCAACTGGGCATGACCCCCGAAACCCTGTCGCGCCTGCTGCAGAAATTCCGCCAGGACGGCCTCGTCAGCGGCAAGGGGCGCACCGTCGTGCTGCTTGACGCCGAGGCCCTGCGCGACAAAGTCTCCCTGCTGGCGCCGGGGCTCTGGTCGCCCGCCGCCATGAGCAGCCGCACGTCCATGGCCGGATGCTGCAACCTGGCGGTGACGGCCTGAGCCGTGGCCTACCGCGGCAGCAAACCCAGGAAAACCCGGTGCAGCTCCTGCGCTGGCAGCGGCTCGTTCCTGTCCAGCCACCATACCAGCAGCTCAAACAGCGCCCCCGCGCACCAGCACACCGCCGCCTCGCCGGGCACACCTTCGGGCCAGGGCGGATGGGCCTCGCTGGCCACCAGGGCCTGCAGCATGTCCTTGAAATAACGCTGCACCACGTAGCCGCTGCGCTTGCCCACCAGGGCGCGAAACACCCGGCGGTTGTCGTACACGTGCTCCATCAGCCCCAGCACGTGGACAAAGGCCTGCGGCGCAGCCGCAGCAGAGCCCTTGCGGTCGCTGCTCTGGTGTTGCCGGGCCTGCTCCAGCAGTAGTGCGCGCAGATCTTCGAACCCGGCACACAGCAAAGCCTCCTTGCTGGTGAAGTGGGTGTAGAAGGTCGAGCGCCCCACATTCGCGCGCTCACAAATGTCCTGCACCGACAGCTCATCCCAGGCCCGCTCGTGCAGGCAGGCCAACAGGCCATCGCGCAAGGCCGCGCGCGTGCGCAGCGTGCGCCGGTCCCATCCACGGCAGGGCGGTACAAGGGCAAGGTCTGGAATATTGGACATACCGAGGGCAGGTGTTCAGTAATGGACCCACGGACGGGTGTTGTCCTCGCCGTGGCACGGGTGTCCCACGATGATGGACGCCTGTCCATGATTTTCTCCATCACCATGATCGAACTCAACGGTGTCTCCAAAAAATACCCCCTTGCCGCCAACAGCGTGAGCGCCCTGGAGCCGCTGGACCTGCGTTTTGCGCGCGGCGAATTTGCCGCCGTGGTCGGCAAATCGGGAAGCGGCAAGTCCACCTTGCTCAACCTTGTTGCAGGCATCGACCGCCCCAGCAGCGGAAGCATCGTCATCCACGGCACGGCCATCCAATCCCTGGACGAAACCGCGCTTGCCACCTGGCGCGGGCGCACCCTGGGCGTGGTGTTCCAGTTCTTTCAATTGCTGCCCACATTGACCGTGCTCGAAAACGTCATGCTGCCCATGGATTTTTGCCGCACCTACCCCAGGGCGCAGGCCCGCGCACGCGCCCTGGCCTTGCTGGAGCAGGTGGGCATTGGCGATCAGGCCCACAAACTGCCCCTGGAGCTGTCCGGTGGGCAGCAGCAGCGCGCCGCCATTGCCCGCGCCCTGGCCAACGACCCGCCCGTGATCGTGGCCGACGAGCCCACTGGCAACCTCGATACCCAGACCGCCGACACCGTGCTGGCCCTGTTGGCATCCTTGGCCCGCCAGGGCAAGACCGTGCTGATGGTGACCCACGAGCGCGACGTGCAGCGCCTGGCCGACCGCGTGGTCACGCTGGTGGATGGCCGTGTCAGCCACGACACCCGGCCCTGCCCCATGCCCGCTGCGGAGGCCGCATGAACACCCGTTGGAGCAAACTCTGGCGCGACCTGCGCGCCGAGCGCTGGCGCTACGCCCTCATGGCACTGGCCATGGCGGTCAGCGTGGCGGTCTTTGGCAGCGTGCTGGGGGCCAGGGACGTGCTGCAACGCGAAATGGCGCGCAACTACCAGCAGACCCAGCCCGCGCATGCCACCCTGGAGCTGCGTGGCGACGTCGATGCCGCCGTGCTGGCGTGGGTCAGGCGCCAGCACGGCGTGGCCATGGCCGAAGCTGCCGATGTGCTGGAAGCACAGGTCTGGGTCCGGCAGGCCTGGACGCCCGTGCTCTTGTTCGTGGCGGACGACTTTGGGCAACACCGGCTCAACCACTTTTTTCCCTCACTCGGTCTGGAGCGCCCCGCCCCAGGCCACGCCTTGATGGAGCGTTCTGCCGCCGGGGTCCTGCAGGCGGGCATTGGGCAAACGCTCACGCTGCGCCTGCCAGGGACGGCTGCGGTCCAGGCCGGGGTGGATGGCCTGGTGCATGACCCCAGCCTCGCACCCGCGTGGCAGGAGCGCACGGGCTATCTGTACATCGACCGCCCGACCCTGGCGCAATGGGGCGGTGGCAGTGCCCTGCAGGAGCTGCGCGTGCGCTTTGACGCCGTGCCCGAGCAGATGGCCCCCGTCCAGGCCCGCGCGCAGGCCCTGGCGCAGGCGCTGCAGGCCCAGGGCTGGCCGGTGCAGGAAGTGCGGGTGCCGCCGCCCGCGCAACACCCCCACCAGCGCCAGATGGAAACCGTGCTCCTGCTGCTGCTGGTCTTCAGCGGCCTGGTCCTGCTGCTCAGCGGCGTGGTGGCCGCCAACGCGCTGGCGGCCCTGCTGGCACGCCAGACGCGGGAAATCGCCGTCATGAAAACCATAGGCGCCCGCGCCGACCAGTTGGTGGGCATGTACGTGGCCGTGGTCGGCGCCCTGGGCATGGTAGCCCTGCTGCTGGCTTGGCCTGCGGGCTGGATCGGCACCCAGGTCTTTGCGCGTGCTGTCGCAGAGCTGCTCAACCTGGCATTGGCCAGTGCCGCGCCCTCGCACACCGTGGCCATAGTGCAAGCCTTCAGCGCCGTGCTGGTGCCCCTGGCGCTGGCGGCGCTGCCCATCGCCCGGGCCTGCCGCGCCAGCGTGCGCACGGCGCTGGACCAGCACGGCGTTGCCACCGACACCCTGCGCCGGCGCAGCGCGTGGCTGCCGCCGTCCTGGCGCCAGGCCCTGCGCAAGCCCGCCCGGCTGGCCTTGAACCTGGGCCTGCTGATGTGCGGCGGTGCCATGTTCATGACCGCACTGAACGTCTCCCTAAGCTGGGATCTGACGATTGCCAAGGTGTACGCCACCCGCCATTACGACATCGAAATCCGGGCCCGCGATGCGCTGCAGCCCTCGCAAATCGGGCCTGTGGCCCAGCATCCAGCTGTCAGGGGCGTGGAGCTTTGGGGCTACAGCCCGGCGGCCTTTGCCCGGGCGGGCCAGGTCGATTTGTCGCACACCTACCCAGACCGCGGGCACGGCAGTTTTGCCGTCATGGCGCCGCCGCCTGCCACCACCATGGTGGGCTTCCCCGTGTTGCAGGGGCACTGGCTGCAGCCGGGCGATCCGCCCCGGGCCGTGGTACTCAACCATGCCGCCGCCGCCCAGTTGCAGGGCCCTCGCATCGGCGAGCCGGTGCACCTGTCCATTGGCGCTCGACCATCCACCTGGCGCCTGGTCGGCATCGTCGAAGAAGTGGGCGCCGCAGGCGTGGCCTACGTCCACGCAGAAGACCTGCAGGCCGTGCCGGGTCTGGCGCCCGCGCAGCGCCTGCTGCGCATCGCCTCCCACGCGGCGGGCGCCAGCGAGCGGGCCGCCCTCATCAACGCCTTGGACACCGGGCTTGCCGACCGCGGCGCCGTGCTCGAAAAAAGCGCTCCGCTGTCCGAACTGCGCACCGCCATGGGCGACCACATCGCCATCCTGATCCAGTCCCTGGTAGCCATGGCGGCGGCGATGGCCATCGTGGGCGGTCTGGGGCTGGCCTCCAATCTGAGCGTGAGCGTGTTGGAGCGCCAGCGCGAATTCGCGGTCATGAAAACGCTGGGAGCCACCCCTGGGCGGCTGCAGGGCATGGTGCTGCGCGAAGCCCTTTCCACTGCCGTGGTCAGCGTAGGACTGGCGGTGGCGTTGTCCTTGCCCCTGACCTATGCGCTGGACGCCTGGGTGGGGCGCCTGGGCTTTGTGGCCCCTTTGCCGTTTGCAACCTCCGGGCACGCCATCGGCCTGTGGCTCGCCCTGGTGCTGGGCATTTCGTGGCTCGCCGCTCTGGGGCCCGCGCGCACGGCCATGCGCAGTTCCGTGGCCACGGCTTTGCGCCAAGTGTGAGCTTGATCGGGTTCAACCGACGCCCCCGGCGCATCCCGCCAGGGGGCTACAGACTCTGGCGCAGCATTTGCCGGTAGTCCTCGGCGCTGGCCAGGCGCGGGTTGGTCTTGTGGCAGTGGTCGGCCAGGGCGCCGCGCACGATGGCGTCGAACTGCTCCTCGCCCACGCCCAGCGCCCGCAAGCCGCTGGGCAGGCCCAGGCGCGCGTTGCTGGCGCGGATGGCGCCCACCACCTCCTGCGCGCCGCCCAGGCCCATGGCCTGTGCCAGGCGCTGCGTGCGTGCTTCCTGCACCACGCTGGGGGCTTGGGCGTTGAACTCCAGCACTGCGGGCAGAAACACCGCATTGAGCGTGCCATGGTGCAAGCGCGGGTTGAGTCCGCCCAGGGCGTGGCTGAGCGAATGCACGCAGCCCAGCCCCTTTTGGAACGCCATCGCGCCGTGCATGCTGGCGCACATCATGTCCAGCCGCGCCTGCGCGTCGCTGCCGTCGCGGCAGGCGCGCTCCAGGCTGGCCCAGCCCCGGCGCAGGCCCTCCAGCGCAATGCCGTCCGCCACTGGGTTGAAGGCCGGGGCCAGGAAGGTCTCTATGCAGTGCGCAATGGCATCCATGCCCGTGGCCGCCGTCAGCAGCGGCGGCAGGCCCAGGGTCAGCGCCGGGTCGCAGATCGCCGCCTTGGGTAGCAGGTTCCAGGAGTGAAACCCCAGCTTGCGGTGGTCGTCCACGATCAAAATCGCGCCGCGCGCCACCTCGCTGCCCGTGCCTGCCGTGGTGGGTACCGCAATCAGGGGCAGGGCGCGCTCGCTGATGCGCCCGGAGCCGCCCTCAATGGTGGCGTACTGCGCCAACGGCCCCTCGTGCGTGGCCGCCAGCGCCACCCCTTTGGCGCAGTCAATGGCAGAACCCCCGCCCACCGCCACCAAGCCATCGCAGCCCTCCTGGCGGTACAGCGCCACGGCGGCACGCACCGCCGCCTCGGTCGGGTTCGGGGGCGTGTCGGTGAACACCGCGCAGGGCAGGGGCTCCAGCGCCGCCTGCGCGCGCGCCAACAGCCCGGCAGCCTTCACCCCCGCATCGCTCACCACCAAGGGTTTGCGCAAGCCCAGGCGCTCGCATTCGCTGCGCAGCAGCGCCAGGGCGCCGTGTTCGAACTGGATCTGGGTCAGGTATTGGATCAGGGCCATGGCAGCAGCGGGGGAGGGTGGACAATCCGGCCCACTGTAGCAAAAGACACCGCCTGCATGAGTCACCAGAATTACCACCACCGCAATCCTCGGGGCGCCCTGACCGAGCCCATGCGCAAGGTACTCGACGCCATGGCCCGCGCCGGCCACATGCCGCTGCATGCGCTCAGCCCCGCACAGGCGCGCCAGAGCTACGAAGCCGGGGCCGAGGTGCTGGAGAGCGCCCGCCCCCAACTGGCCCGGGTGCAAGACATCGCCGTCCCCGCGCGCGACGGCACCGCTTTGCCTGCGCGCCTGTATGCGCCCCAGGCACAAGAGGCGCTGCCGGTGCTGCTCTACCTGCACGGCGGCGGCTTCGTGGTGGGCAGCCCCGACACCCACGACGCGCTGTGCCGGCGCCTGGCCCATCTGGCCCACTGCGCCGTGGTCTCATTGCACTACCGCCGCGCGCCCGAGCACCGCTTCCCCACCGCCTTTGAAGACAGCTGGGACGCGCTGCAATGGCTGCACACCCAGGCACACACACTGGGGGGATTGGACGGCCAGCGTCTGGCCGTGGGCGGCGACAGCGCCGGGGGCACGCTGGCGGCGGCCTGCGCCATTGCCGCGCGCGACGCGGGCCTGCCGCTGGCGCTGCAGCTGCTGTTCTACCCCGGTGTGTGCGCGCACCAGGACACAGCCTCGCACCACACCTACGGCAAGGGCTTTTTGCTGGAGGCCGAGCACATGCGCTACTTCTTTGCCCACTACCTGCGCAGCGATGCCGACCGCAGCGACTGGCGCTTTGCTCCCTTGGACGGGCACGGCCCCGACGGCCAGGCCGTGGACCTGCAAGGTGTGGCTCCGGCCTGGATCGGCCTGGCCGAGTGCGACCCGCTGGTGGACGAAGGCACGGCCTATGCCGACCGGCTGCGCTTTGCGGGGGTGGGGGTGGAGCTGGAAATCTACCGCGGCGTGACGCACGAATTCATCAAAATGGGCCGCGCGCTGCCCCAGGCACAGCAGGCGCTACAAGCCGCCGCGCATGCACTGCGCACTGCGCTGGGCGGCTGAGTTTCTGTCTCTGCCGCACATCCGCTGCCCCCGCACGCTGTGGGGCAGCGCCAGCGGCACACTCAAAAGCCCAGTGAAGCGAGCAGATCGTCCACGTCGCTTTGCTGCAGCGCCTTTTCGGTGACCTGGGGACCTTCGAGTTTGTGCTCATCCACGGACACCGGACCACTGCGCGGCACCTCACTGCCATGCACGGTGGTCGATTCCGGCGCGCTGTCCACCAGCAACTGCACCAACTGCATTTCCGTGCGGTTGATGATGTCCACCACCTTTTTGATCACCTGGCCGGAAAGGTCCTGAAAATCCTGCGCCATCATGATGTCGCTCAGGGCACTGGCCTGCGTGTCGGCAAAGCCCGCCGAGCGCTGGGCAAATTTGGCGCACACATTGAGCAGACCGCGCGCACGGTCCACCGACAAATTCGGGTCACCCGCCATGCGCGAGAGCGAGTCGCCCAGATCCACCCCGCGTTTGGCCAGGTCGTCGCACTCCGGTTTGGCCTGCTCCACCAAGGTCAGCACCTTGTTGGCTGCGTCCTCGGTCATCTTGCCCACATAGGTCAGGCGGTCACGCGCATCCGGGATTTCTGCCACGATGGAGTGCAACTGGTTGCCCCCCAAGACGGTCAGTGCCTCATGCATTTCGCGGGTGATGGCGCCCAACCGCGCGAAGGCTTCTTCTTTACTCAGTGACTGTGACATCCACTTGCCCCTTCCGGACACAATTCGTCGGCAAGCTTAGCACGGCTGCGCGCAGCCGGTCGGGCGGCTTCCACGAACGATTTCATATGTCTTCAGCCAAAGGGTAGGGCAGCGCCAACAAGGCCAGCAGGGCCCCGTCCTGCGTGCGCAGGCCCGCATCCCCAGCGCCCTGCGCTGCCGACGTCTGCAGGCACAGCAGCGCATGCCACTGGCCCTGCGCCGAGGCGCCCGCCTGCACCACGGTGCCCACGCTTTCGGCACCATCGCCGTCGCCCACCCACACCTCCTGGCCCGCTGCCAGCGCGCCGCTGGCGCTGGCCAGACAGGTGCGGCGCTTGAGCGTGCCGCGGAACTGGCTGCGTGCCACCACTTCCTGCCCCGGATAGCAGCCCTTTTTGAAGCTCACCCCCCCGACGGACTCGTAATTGAGCATCTGGGGCACAAAGGCCTCGCTGGTGGCCGCCACCACATGCGCCACGCCGCTGACCACGTCGCTCCAGTCCCACACCGTGCGCGCCAGCGCCGCGCCCACGGGTGCCACGGCGTCCACAGGCGCCACCCACAACTGGCGCACATTGCCCGCCGCCGGGTACAACTGCACGGCATGGGCGCCGTCCAGCGCCACCGCGCTCCAGGCAGGCGCGTCGGGAGCCAGTTCGGCGCGCGTGGCCGTGCCCGCCAGGCCCCACACCCGGTAGCTTTCGCTGGCATCGGCCAGCTTGAGCTTGGCGCGCAGCACGAACATGGACAGCCGCTTGAGCACCGGCCCCAGCAGCGTGCGCGGGCACACCAGCCAGAACGCCTGTGCGCTGCGTTTGACCACCACGAAACTGGCCAGCATGCGTCCCTTGGGCGTGCAGTAGGCCGCCAGGCGCGCCTGCCCGGGGGGCAGCAAGACCATGTCCTGCGTCAGCTGTCCATGCAGGAACTTGGCCACGTCCTCGCCGCTGGCCTCGATGACGCCGTAGTGGTCCAGCAGCGCGACGCCGTTGAGGGGGATGTTTCCTAGTGGGGTATGCATACAGGGCTCTTTGAGATTCCATGCCAAGAACAAGGCCTGAATTATGATTGCGCTCCCCCACCCATTGCCCGCACGTGTTGTTCTCCCGCTCCCTATTGCTCGCCCTTCTCATCGTGCTCGCTGGCTTGTTGGGGGGAGCGCTCCTGTGGTGGCTCCACGCCCCGCTGGGCCAGCCCGGGCAGACGCTGGACCTGGTGGTGGAACCCGGCCATGGCGCGCAGCAAGTGGCGCGCAGCGCCGTACAGGCCGGTGCGCGCGTGCAGCCAACACTGCTGGCCTGGTGGTTTCGCCTCTCGGGCCGCGCCCGTGCCATCAAGGCCGGGGTGTACGAAATTGAACCCGGTCTCAGCCCCCTGGGCCTGCTGGACAAACTGGTGGCGGGTGACCAGGCGCTGCGCAGCCTCACCCTGGTGGAGGGCTGGACCTTCCGCCAGATACGGGCCGCGCTGGACCGTGCCCCCGGGCTGCGCCACGACAGCGCTACCTGGGACGACGCCACGCTCATGCAGCAGTTGGGCCGCAAGGGCCTGCACCCGGAGGGGCGCTTGTTCCCCGACACCTACCGTTTTGCCAAAGGCTCCAGCGATGTACTGGTGCTGGGCAACGCCTTGCTGGCCATGGACCGCCAGCTCGCCCAGGCCTGGGCGCAGCGCAGCCAGCCCAGCGTGCTCACAAACGCTGATGAGTTGCTGGTGCTGGCCAGCATCGTCGAAAAGGAAACCGGCGCGGCGCCGGACCGCACCCGCATCGCGGCCGTGTTCCACAACCGCCTGCGCCTGGGTATGCTGCTGCAGACCGACCCCACAGTGATCTACGGGCTGGGCGAACGCTTTGACGGCAACCTGCGCAAGGCCGACTTACTGCGCGACACGCCCTACAACACCTACACCCGTGCGGGCCTGCCGCCCACCCCCATCGCCAACCCGGGCGCCGCAGCCCTGCTGGCCGCAGCCCAGCCCGCAGCGTCGGACGCACTGTATTTCGTCGCCCGTGGCGACGGCAGCAGCCAGTTCAGCGCCACCCTGGACGAGCACAACCGCGCCGTCAACCGCTACCAACGCCCCTGAGCCCCATATGACCACTGCACCATCCATGGGACTGTTCATCAGCTTCGAGGGCATCGACGGCGCGGGCAAATCCACCCACCTGGAGGCGCTGGCGCAGCGTTTTCGCGGTGCGGGCCGCGAAGTGGTCGTGACCCGCGAACCCGGGGGCACCCCCCTGGCCGAGCGGCTGCGCGACATGCTGCTGCACGAAGCCATGGACAGCCTGAGCGAAGCCCTGCTCATGTTCGCATCGCGGCGCGAGCACATCGTGCAGGTCATCGCGCCCGCCTTGCGCCGTGGCGCCGTGGTCATCACCGACCGCTTCACCGACTCCAGCTTTGCCTACCAGGGGGGGGGCAGGGGGTTTGACCCGGCCGTGCTGGCCCAGTTGGAGCAGTGGGTGCAGCAGGTCCGGCTCGACACGCCCGCCCTGGTGCAACAGGTGTGCCCCGACCTGACCCTGTGGTTCGATCTGCCCGCCGCCGTGGCCGCGCAGCGCCTCAGTGCCAGCCGCTCCCCCGACAAGTTCGAGTCCCAGTCGGCGGCCTTCTTCGAGCGCGTGGCCCAGGCCTACCGCGAGCGCCTGGCAGTCCATTCCCGGCGCATGGTACGCATCGACGCGAACCGCAGCGCCGATCAGGTATGGACCCAGGTGTTGGGCTGTGTGCAGCAGCGGGGCTATCTGCCATGAGCGCGGTGGCCGTCCCTTCGCCGTCTCCCGCATTGGCGCCCTGGCTGCAACGCCAGCTGGATGCCCTGCTGGCCCAGCAGGGCCACGCCTGGCTGCTGCATGGCCCCTCCGGGCTGGGGCAATACGGGCTGGCCCTGGCGCTGGCCAGCGCCTGGCTGTGCGAAGCGCCCCGAAGCGACGGCAGCGCATGCGGCGCGTGCAGCAGCTGCCACTGCATTGCGGTGCGCAGCCATCCCGACCTGCGCGTGCTCATGCCCGAAACCGAAATGCTGCGCCTGCAATGGCCCCTGGGTGAAAAGGCGCAGGCCGAAATCGACGACAAGAAGCGCAAGCCCAGCCGCGAGATCCGCGTCGATGCACTGCGCGACGCGATCGACTTTGCCCAGCGCACCGCCTCGCGAGCCCAGGGCAAGGCGGTGCTGGTCTACCCGGCCGAGGCCATGAACGGCATCTCCGCCAACGCCCTGCTCAAAACCCTGGAAGAGCCCGTGGGCAACACCCGCTTCATCCTCGCCACTGAAGCCGCCCACCTGCTGCTGCCCACCATCCGCAGCCGCTGCATGGCGCACGCCCTGCAGTTTCCATCGGAACAGGAAGGGCAGGAATGGCTGGTGCAGCAGGCCGGATTGGACCCCGGCGCCGCCGACACATGGTGGATGGCCAGCGGCGGACGCCCGGACGACGCGCTGGAGCTGCAGGCCCTGGGCCTGACGCCGCAGCAATGGATGCGCTTTCCCCAAGCCATGGCGGCAGGCGATGCCAGCCTGGCGCGGGACTGGCCGGTGGCCTTGCTTGCCGATGCGCTGCACAAGCTGTGCCACGACCAGATGGCGCTCTGCGTCGGGGCGCCGCCACGCTTCTTCCCCCCAGAGCAATTGCGCCCCGGCTGCCAGTTCGCTCGCCTGGCGCAGTGGTCACGCGCACTGGCGCACACCCTGCGCAGCGTGGACCATCCCTACAATGCGGGCCTGATGCAGGAGGCCCTCGTTGGCCAAGCCAGCCAGGCCCTGCAGCCCCTTATCTCTGGACGCCCCCATGAGTAATCCTGCTCCCGCAGCCGCCCGGCCCAGCGTCATCCAGCTCTCCATCAAGGAAAAGGCCGCCCTGTACGCCGCCTACATCCCCTTGTTTGCCGACGGGGGGGTGTTCATCCCCACCACACGGGACTACCGGCTGGGTGACGACGTCTACGTCCTGCTGACCCTGCCCGATGACAACCAGCGCTACCCGGTGGCGGGCAAGGTGGCTTGGGTCACCCCGGCGCGCGCCGCAGGCGGCAAGGCCCAGGGGGTGGGCATCACTTTCCCCAAGGACGAAAAATCCCGTCTGCTCAAGCTCAAGATCGAGGAAATCCTCGGCGCCCACCTGGCCTCCGAGCGTCCCACACAGACCATTTGATCGCGCTCCGTATTCGTGTACACCGATTCCCATTGCCACCTGAGTTTTCCCGAGTTGAACGGTCGCCTGGACGCGATCTGGGCCGACATGCAAGCCGCCCAGGTCACACGGGCCCTGTGCATCAGCACCACCCTGGAAGAGTTCGACACCGTCCACGCCATTGCCTGCACGCAAGCCCAGCTTTTTGCCAGCGTGGGGGTCCATCCCGACAACGAAGGCGTGCGCGAGCCCGACCTGGCCACCCTGCTGGCGCTGGCCCAGCGCGACAAGGTGATTGCCATTGGCGAAACCGGCCTGGACTACTACCGCCTCAACGGCCGCACCGTGGCCGACATGCATTGGCAGCGCGAGCGCTTCCGTACCCACATCCGCGCCGCCCGGGTATGTGCCAAACCCCTGGTCATCCACACCCGCAGCGCCAGCGATGACACCCTGGCCATCCTGCGAGAGGAGGGCGAAGACGGCAGCCCGGGCTGTGCGGGAGGCGTGTTCCACTGCTTTACCGAGAGCCTGGAGGTTGCCCGTGCAGCGCTGGATCTGGGGTTCTACATCTCCTTCTCCGGCATCGTCACGTTCCCGTCTGCCCGGGCGCTGCGCGAGGTCGTGGCCTGGATGCCGATGGAGCGCATGCTGATCGAAACCGACAGCCCCTATCTTGCGCCAGTGCCCTTTCGCGGCAAGACCAACACCCCGGCTCTGGTGCCCCATGTGGCGGCCATGATTGCCCAGGTGCGCGGCATGAGCCCGCAGACCGTGGGGGAGTGCACCAGCGCCAACTTCGACCGCCTGTTCCTGCGCGGTGGTACCGCGCCATGAAAACACCCGCATGGTCTGGCCTGCGCCGTTGGATGCTCGTCTGCTGGCTGGCCTGGTGCAGCATCCCGCCCGCCACCGCTGGTGCCTACGACGATTTTTTCCGGGCCATCCACGCCGACAACCCGATCGCCGTGCGCGCCCTGGTCGATCGGGGTTTCGACCCCAACACCGTGGACAGCGATGGATTGCCCGCATTGTTGCTGGCCTTCAAGCTCAAAACCTATGCCGCTGCGCAGGCACTGCTGGCGGCACCTGGCATTCAGGTCGAGGTGCGCACACGCCAGGACGAATCCGCCTTGATGCTGGCCGCCCTGGCAGGGCAGCGCGCACTGTGCGAACGCTTGCTCCAGTTGGAGGCTGACGTCAATAAAACAGGGTGGGCGCCTTTGCACTATGCCGCTGCGGGCGGTCATGCCGACATCATCGCCTTGCTGCTCGAACACCACGCCTACATAGACGCAGAATCCCCCAATGGCACCACCCCGTTGATGATGGCAGCCCGCTACGGCACCCACCAGGCGGTGCAAGCCTTGCTCGCCGCCGGTGCCGACGCCAGCCTGAAGAACCAGCTCGGCCTGAGCGCACTGGACTTTGCCCGCATCGGCAAACAACCTGACAGCATCGAAGCGCTCACCCGCATCCAGCGCAAAAACGCCAACCCCAGCGGAGAGTGGTGAGCTGCGCATGAGCCCGTCACAGGCGGGATAGCATGCTCCCCACTGAAACACGTGCGGGCCTAGAATCGGGCCATACAACCCCACGGAGGGCACCATGCGTACCATTTCAGTCACCGAAGCCAAAAAAGGCCTGACCCAGCTTGCTGCGGAGGGCCAGTCCTTCAATCTGACCAGCCGGGGGCATGAGCTGGCGACCTTTCGCGTGTTCGTGCAGCCCAAGTTTGATTCCGAAAAAGCCCGCGAAGCCCTGAACAAACTCAAGGAAATTGCCCGGCACATCAAGCCCAACAAAAAGGACGGTGGCGCCAAGGCAATACGCGAATTGCGGGACGGTATCGATGAATGAGCGCGTGGTGATCGACAGCAGCTACCTGCTGGAGGCTGTCGTACCCACCTCGCGCGAATGGCAGGCCATGTACCTGATGCTTGCCAAGCGCATGGGCGGCCTGCCCATCGCCACGCGCGACAAAGGCATGCAGGCAGGCGCCCGTGCGCTGTGCCTGCCGCTGTACACCCACTGATCAGCTCCCCACCCGGCGACGGGAATAGGCGTGCAGCACGCGCGCCGGATAGTTCGGGCGCAGCGCGGCACCAGCCGGACCGGCGCCCGGGGGCGGGGCACCGATGGTCGGGTCGTTGGCCGTGCCAAAATCCCCAATCGACAGCAGCTGCTCCACCTGGACGCGCAGTCGGTGAAGCCGCAAAAAGCGCTGCCAAAGGGCCAAGCGGCGTCGAAGCCGGGCCAGGTATGTGCGTGCCCTGAAAAAACGCCATTTAATACAATGTATATTATGTTAATAAACCAATGGAAAAAAGCGGAACCTACACCGCACTGAAGCGCAGCAAGGGGCATGCCTGTTCCTGAAAACCGGCACCCAGGCCCAAGAGACCGTCACCATACAAAACGCAGGACTCCCGGCGCAGCAGCAGGTCGCTCCCGCCACCGGCGAAGCGAACCCAGGTTCCGTAGCTGCTGAGGTCCTCCAGCACGATGGCACCGTTTTTCCAGAGCAGTCGGGCGTGGACACGTGACACCCGCGGATCGACCACCACCACATGGTTCGAGCGAACCCGGCCAATGGAAATGGGAAGGTCGAACGCGCGAAACACCTGGGCGGGTGTGCCGGCGTGTTCGAGTGTGATGGTCTTTCCCAACACATCCGCACCACTGAGCAGTGCCGCCATGTCGCTGCTGTTTTGCACGGTCATGAGTTCGGACGACTGGCCCAGGCCTGTTTGCCACTCGACCTGGTACACGTGGCAGACCTGTTGGCGCCCCCGAACGCTGAGCGGACCCAGAGCGCGGAAATGGACATGGGGCTTCTCATCCACGGTCCGGATCGCCAGGTCATTGGCCCAGATCTGGTTGGGGCCGCACAGGTCGCACAAACGCGAGGCCACGTTCACCGCGTCTCCATAGCAGTCCCCTGCGACCCACTCGACCTCGCCAAAGGCCACGCCAATGCGCAGCGGCAGGCGGCTGTCTTCGGCCAGGGTCTGCAGACGCTTGGCATGATCGCGTTGCAATTCGATCACCATGTCAATGGCCGCCTGCGGGTGGTCAAAAATTGCCAGGACCCCATCCCCGAGGGTCTTGATCACCGACCCGCCTGCGCACTTGACGGTGTGGGTGATAAAGGCGTTGTGCCCCGTGATCACCTCGGTCGCTCGCGCATTGCCCAGTGATTCGAACACGGCGGTACTTCCGTGAAGATCGGTGAAGACTACCGTGCGCTGATCGCCCATGCTGAGACTGGTGATGGAGATGCTGATAAAGAGGGCTGCGCCGAAGCTTTTGCCCCATGCTGGGGAGTTTAGTTCAATGTACGCCCGCCGCGCAGTGGCACGTGGATTGGTGTGAGCGGCATATGTGGCCCCACATCAGCCAAGCTTGCCGCGCCTGCACCACCAGTTCCACGGTGGCCCCCACGGGGAGCAGGACCTTGGTTGGCACGTGGCCGAACGGAAGATTCGTCAACACCGGAACCCCTGGAACCTGGTCCCGCAACCACGACACCACTGTCTTCATGCCAAAGCCCCGGTCATGGGGGGTGAGCCGATAGTCCGTGAACTGCCCCAGCAGAATGGCTTTTTGCCGCCGAAGTATGCCCGTGTGGAGCAATTGCGTGAGCATGCGCTCAACCCGGTACGGGGGTTCGGCCACGTCCTCCAGGAAAAGAACCCCTTCCACCGGGGGCATGTAGGGGGTGCCGACCAACGCACACAGCGTCGCAAGATTTCCCCCCCACAAGGTGGCGTGTTCAATGTGGACGTCCTGAGCGCAGCCTGGATCGGTGCGCCATCCGGCCCCCTCCCCGCGCCCATGCACCATGTCATCAAAGCAATCGACCATGACATCGTCCGGCCCGCCACCATCCAGGGCGCTGCCCCCCTCCCCTCCACCAGGATTCACGGGTGTGCCAAAGCCCTCGCACAGACCGGGGCCCGCCCACGTGACGGTGCCAGGGTGCCGCGCCAGCAATGCCAACTGCAGGGCCGTGAAATCGCTCAGCCCGACCCAGTCGGTGCCCGCCTGGACACTGTGCAGGATGTCATCCAAGGGCAACTGCGCAAGGATGCGTGTCAGCCCGTAGCCGCCACGGGAAATCAGGCAGACGTCGGCGCCACTGTGTGCCGCACGCAGGATGGCGTCCAAACGCGCGGCGTCGTCACCCGCGAAACGCTGGTGGCGGGCCAGCGCCCCCGGATCCTGCTCCACGGCATAGCCGCGGCGCTGCAAAAAACGCACCCCTCGCCGATAGGCCTGGCGGTCACGCACCGCACCCGAAGGGGAATAGACATAGATTTTCTTGTCGGAACTCATAAGGGATATTTTCGTCAGGATCGCAGCGCGGTGGCGGCGAAACGTTCGATCAGGGACTCTGTTTCTGCACAGCGCTCAATGACGCTGTGGGTCTGTGCGATACCGCGCAGGGCGCAAAACGCCTCGGCATGGGCGCGGTATTGCTCGTTGCAAAGAATCCGCAGACTCCAGCGCGGGGCGGTAGCGCCCGCGGTGGCGGGTACTTGTGCGGGCGCCGTTGCGGGCAGACGGTACTCATCCACCCCGGTGCAGGCGCAGCGCAGGTAGCGGCTCCAACCGGCGACATGCCCGTCATCGGGCAATGGCCACAGCAGCGCATCGCGCATGTGCAGGCCCTGGCCCGCACAGTCCGGGCGCAGCGACCACCACCGCTGCAAGCCTGCCAAGGTCGTGATGCGCGCCCATGGCAGGCCCGAGCCCTGGGCAACGGCTGCTGCCTTGCTGGGGTCTGGGGGCAGCATCTCACCATAGCGGCACGGGTTGAGTAGCGTCAGGCTACGTATCCGGGAGTCGGTCTGTGCGAGGTTCCATGCCAATGCAGCGGCACCATCGTGCGCCAGCAGATCGATGTGTGAGTGGGGGTAGCGCTGCAGCAGTTCCGCTGCGGCGGCCTGTTGGATAGTCGGGTCGTGCTCCCACCCTTTTTTGCTTTTGTCGCTCCAACCATGTCCCGGCCGGTCCACCAGCAGCATATCCCGGGCATGGTCGCTGGCCCCATTCTGCAGCAGTGCGTGGAACTGCAAGGCCCAGACGCCATGGCCATGCAGGCACACCAGCAAAGAAGATGGTGTGGCGGCGGGGGGGGGAAACCGCCACACATGCATGCGCAGCCCATTCAACGCCGCCAAAGGGGGGGTGACATACTGCCCCTGGGCCGTCCAACCGATGGCCTGGAGCCGCTCTCGTGCCTGCGCATCGGCACGCACTGCGTCATCACGCAGCCGCTCCTTGTCCTGGGATTGGGCACTGCGGCGTTGCTGGAAGAAACCTTGCAGCAGTCTGGCGCACTCGTCCCTGCGGCATCCTGCCTTGATCTCGCAGGCAGGGGCGCCAGGCATCTGCAGGCTGACGCCGGTTGTCTGGTCCACTGCTTCGACACTTTGCCCAGTCGCGTCGAGGCGATGGCTGTCGCTGGCACCATAGACCAGGCGGCGGATGCGGCTGTGCTGCACGGCGCCCCGGCACATCATGCAAGGTTCCAGGGTCACGTACATTTCGCAGGCGTCCAGCCGGTAATTGCGCAGCGTGCGTGCTGCGGCACGCAAGGCGACGATTTCGGCATGGGCGCTGGGGTCATGGTCGGCAATGACACGGTTGAAACCCGTGCCCACCACGGTGTCGCCAAGGACCACCACTGCTCCGACGGGAACCTCCGCCTGCGCCTGGGCGGCACGGGCCTGCTCCAAGGCCAGGCCCATGAAATACGCATCGCGCTCCTGCATCAAGGCGGGGGCGGCTGTGTGCGGACCCACTGCGCAAACTGTTCCGGCAACAATGGGCGGGAGTACAGATAGCCCTGCCCTTCGTGGCAGCCCAGCGCCATCAGCATCTGGGCCTGGCGTTCGTCCTCAATGCCTTCTGCAATCACGGTCAGCCGCAGGTTGCGACCCAGTTCGATCACCATGGCGGCGATGTGGGCGCCGGTGATCTGGGACGTCAGCTCATCGACAAAGGCGCGATCGATCTTGAGCCGGTCTATGGGCAACTGGCGCAAGTGGCTCAGGGACGAGTAACCTGTACCGAAGTCGTCGATGGCGATGGAGATGCCCAGTTTGCGTATTTCATGCAGGGTTTCGAGCATGAAGTCGGCATCTTCCATGGCGACCGATTCGGTGATCTCCAGCTCCAGGTTCATGGGGTTGATGCCGGTATCGGTCAGCGCCGCCCCCAGCTTTTGCAGGAAGTCCGGGTGGCGGAACTGCATTTGCGACACGTTGACGGACATGCGCAAGTCCGGCAGCCCCAAGGCCTGGAAGCGCTTGAGTTCGTGGCAAGCCACGCGCAGCACCCAGTCACCGATGGAAACGATCATGCCGGAGGCCTCGGCCAAGGGGATGAAACGGTCCGGTGGAACGAAGGTTCCATCTTCGCGGCGCCAGCGGATCAAGGCCTCCACCCCCACGAGGCGTTGCGTGCCCAACTGCACCTGGGGCTGATAGACCACAAACAGGCGCTCGCTTTCGACCGCTGCACGCAGGTTCTGCAGCAAGCGCACCCGCTCGCGGATATCGGAGCCCATTTCGGACGAGTACACGACGAAACTGCCGCGCCGGTTTTTCTTGGCGCGCTTGAGGGCGATGTTGGCGTCCTTGAGGGCATCGCGGCCGCACACCCCCTGGTCCAACTGCCGCGTCATTCCGAGTGTGGCCGTGATGACCATCGCATCGTCCTGGACCTTGAAGGGTTGCCGGAACAGGGACAGCACCCGCACCGGCTCCATGATGTCGGCAGGCCCCATCAGCGCGAAGGTGTCGCCACCAATGCGCGCCAGGATCACGTTCGGCCCCAGCTCCAGTTTCAGCCGCTCCGCCACCGACTGCAACAACCGATCCCCCTGCTGATGCCCCAGGGCGTCGTTGATCTCGGAGAAATCATCGATGTCCACGATGGCGATGGCGTCGTCGTGGCATTCGCCGGAGCGCAGGCGTGCGTCGGCAAGATCGAGGAACTTGTTGCGGTTGGGCAGCTTGGAGAGGCGGTCATAGAACGCCAACTCGTCGAGCTTCTTGATCTGTTCGTAGGCACGCAAGGCGGCCGTCACAGTGGCATAGAGCTTGGTGCGCGTCAGCTCCGACTTGGTTTTGTAGTCATTGATGTCGAAGTCATGGATGGTCTCGATTTCCGGGGCGTAGCCTGGTTGGCCGGTGCGCAGGATGATCCGAAGTTCTTCCAGCTTGAAATCCTGCCGGATGGTTTTGACCAGCTTGAGCCCGGCGTCCTCGCGCTCCATCACCACGTCGAGCAGGACCACGGCAATGTCGTGTTCCTTGCACAGCAACCCGATCGCCTCCTGGGCCGAGTAGGCATGGATGAATTCCAGGCGGCGCCCCAGGATCTTGACACCCGACAAGGCGAAAGTCGTGGCGCGGTGCACATCCGGCTCGTCATCAATGACCATCAGCCGCCACACCGGATCCTTGCTCGCGGCGCCCTCGGCGTCGTCGTGCAGGAAAAGTAGGGTATCCGAATCTGCGTCCATGGGTCAAACCCCCGCCTAATACGTTACGGACGTGTGTGCGGCGTTGCACACAGGTCCTAAGGCCATTGTGCCCCATCTGGCACCGGCGCGTGGATGTTCTCCGCGAGGAATTCCTGTCTAGCGGCGGTTTCGTTGGCCCACGGCGGTTTTCCAAAGGTGGACGGCAGCGATCAGGGCAAAAAACACGAACCAGACGAACGACCAGTTGGCGATGGTGCCGCCCAGGAAGGTCCAATCCACCTTGGAGCAATCACCCCCGCCCCGGAACACCATCGGCAGCACCCGCTCCAGCGGGAAGGTGGCAATCATTCCGTAGAGATCCCGGCCACAGGAAACCACCTCCGGCGGGTACCACTGCAACCAGCTTTGCCGTGCGGCGACAAAGGCCCCCAGCACACTGCACAGCATCACAAATCCCAGGCCCAGAAAACGCCCTGCCGTAGCCCGCATCCAGGCACTCCAAGCCCAGCCGAGTGCAACCAGTACCAGCAGGTAGCGCTGGACGATGCACATGGGGCAGGGCTCCAACCCCACCACATGCTGCAGATACAGCCCAAACAGCAGCATGCCGACGCAAAGCGCGGACAGGCCGGCATACAGCCGCGAGGGCGCGACTGACACGAAAGAAAGAAGTGGGAGGCGGTCGAGTGGCATGGCAGGGGTAAAACAGTGCGCGCAGGATTGCTGCGCTCCATGGTGCAAGGCCGCCGATTATTCACCATCACGGAGGGGCCTCTTACAATGCGCCCATAGGGATTTCTCTGGACACACAACCCGGCGGGACAGTGCCCGCTGGCTGAAAGGACGCACGCATGGCTAGGATGGTTCAATGCATCATGTTGAAACGGGAGGCGGAAGGCCTTGATTACCCGCCCTACCCCGGTGAACTGGGGCGGCGTATCTGGGAAAGCGTGAGCAAGGAGGCCTGGGCCGCATGGCTGCGCCACCAGACCATGCTGGTCAATGAGAACCGCCTGAACCTGGCTGACCTGAAGGCACGCCAGTATCTGGCGCGCCAGATGGAGAACCACTTTTTCGGCCAGGGCGCCGATGCCGCGCAGGGCTACGTACCCCCGTCAGCGCAGGACTGAAGTCCGCTTTGTCAAAGCCCGGCGATGAGCTGGGTGATGCGGGGCGGATCGAAAGGTATCTCCGCCACCGCGTTGCAACCCGTGGCCAGCCATTTGTCGCTGGCCCCCCACTGCCCTGACGGCGCCAGTGCAATGAATGCCCTGGGTGGGTGTGACCGCTCCCGCACTGCGCTGACGAACGCCCCAAAGTCTGCGCCCTGCAAGGCCACGTTGCAGAAAACCACGTCATAGACATGCATGGTGAGCAGTTGCACGGCCTGGGCCGCGTCCGCCGCTTCTTCCACATGGGTAATGCCTTGAATGGCCAGGCGGGCCCGCAGGTACAGCTGCGCGAGCCGGTCCAGGCCCACCAGGAGGCAGGTGCGTAGACCGGGGGGGACGGCAGACTCCGCCAGTTGTCCTGGCTGGGTGGGGCCGAAATCGCCGTGCTGGGCGCTGAACAGGTAGGCCATTTCCTGTACCAGGGCTTTCCAGTCCAGCGGGCGCATGAAATGCTTCCACACGGTGGTCTGCGATGGCGGCTCCGTGCCCACGGTAATGACCCGGGTATGGGGGTTGAAACGGGGGGACTGGAGTTCGAATTCGGCCTGCAGGCCGTCGGTGTCAACGATCAAGAGGTTGGGCGAGCGCGCGTTGCCGTCCTGCCACAGGCGCAAACGCAAGCTGGCCTGGGACGACAGGCGCGCCATGGTTTCAAAGGCATGGCGCTCGTCCCGGGAAAAACCGACCAGCTTGATCAGCACAATCATGGTGGGGCGTGGGCAGGAAAATGGTCAACGCTCCTTCGAGTATGGCTGACCCAGTGCCCCGGGCGCAATGGCTCGCCCGATGACACCTGCGAGCAAAACCACCGTGAGCACATAGGGCAAGGCCTGAATGAGCTGTACGGGAACTTCTCCCACCCCTGGCAAAGCCACCCCTTGCAGGCGGATGGCGGCGGCGTCCATGAAGCCGAAAAGCAGGCAGGCCCCCAGCGCCCCCAGGGGGTGCCAGCGCCCGAATATCAACGCGGCCAGCGCCATGAAGCCGCGCCCGGCGGTCATGTTGGGCGCGAAATTGGCACTCTGGGCCAGCACCAGGTAGCTGCCGGCCAGGCCGCACAGGATGCCGTTGAGCGTCAGGGCCATGTAGCGCAAGCGGGATACCGATACCCCGGCTGCATCGACCATCTGCGGGTTCTCTCCCACTGCGCGCAGGCGCAGCCCAAAACGGGTGCGAAACAGCAGCCACCAGCAGGCGGGCACCAGCGCAAAGGCGGCGTACACGATCAGGTTGTGGTTGAACAGGCCTTGCAGCAGGCCCGCTGGGCTGCCCTGCTCCTGCCACCCCAGCACGGTGGCCAGGGGCTGGATACGCACCTCGGTGGCCACGGGGGGGGTCTGGCCGCCCTGCGAAAACAGGGCGATGCCCAGAACAGCCGTCATACCGGCCGCGATGATGTTGATGGCGACGCCAGAGACGACCTGGTCGCCGCGGTGGCTGACGCAGGCAAGGCCATGCATCCACGACAGCAGGGTTGCCACCACCATGGCTGCGCCGATGGCCAGCCCGGTAGAGCCGTACAGGGCGCCCACGGCCCCCGCGGCGAACGCGGCAAACAGCATCTTGCCTTCCAGGCCGACATCGACCACGCCGCTGCGTTCGGAAAACATGCCGGCCAGTGCGCACAGCAACAAGGGGGCCGACACGCGCAGGGTCGATGCGAGCAAGGACCCCAGCAGTACCTCATCCATGCTTCACCTCCTTGTGCACACCAGCCAGGGGGGGGCGGCGTACGCCTGCGGCCCATGCGAAAACACGGGCCAGCAAAGGCGCAATGACGTACACCATGGCGCCGGAAAACAGGACGATGAAGCCCTGCAGCATGACCACCATGTCGCGGCTGAAGCCTTGCACCTCGAACGCCACTTCCGCCCCGCCCTGGAACAGGGCGCCAAAGAGCAGGCTGGCAAAGATGATGCCGACCGGGTGGTTGCGCCCCATCAGGGCCACGGCGATGCCGGTGAAGCCCGCGCCGCTGACGAACTCGAGCAGCAGACGCCCGCTGACCCCGGCGACTTCGTTCATACCGACCATGCCGGCGATGGCGCCGGAGACCGACATGCTCAGCAGGATTTGCGTCTTGGACGAAATGCCTGCGTAGGCGGCGGCACCGGGGCTGGAGCCGACGGCCCGCAGCCGGTAGCCGCTGCGGGTGTGCCAGAGGTAGTAATACACGATGGCGCTCACCAACAAGGCCAGCACCAGGCTCAGATTCAGGGGCGAGGCGGGCCAGGCGATACCCAGCCACTCGAGTGCTTCGTGCATGCGTGGCAGTCTGGCCGCTTCGACGAAGGCGGCGCTTTCCACCGACATCGAGCCTGCGGGGCGCAGGTGGTTGACCAGCAGATAGACCAGCACGCTGCTGGCGATGAAGTTGAACATGATGGTGGTGATCACGATGTGGCTGCCCCGGTAGGCCTGCAGATAGGCCGGTACCAGACCCCACAGCATGCCGAACAGGGTACTGGACAGCAGCATCAGCGGCAGCAGGCTCCAGCCTGGCACGTGGCCTCCCAGCCACAAAGCGGCCAGACCGGCCCCCAGGCCCCCGAGGATGGCCTGCCCTTCCCCGCCGATGTTGAACAGACCGCCATGGAATGCCACGGCCACGGCCAGCCCGGTGAAGATGAAGGTGGTGGTGTAGTACAGGGTGTAGCTCAGGCCGCGTGCGGACCCAAAGGCCCCCTTGACCAGGTAGCCCATGACCTGGGAGGGGCTTTGGCCGACCAGGGCCACGACGATCGACGCCGCGAGCAGGGCCACCAGCAGGCACACCAGGGGCAGCAGGTACAGATCGGCCCAACGCGGCAGGCTTGGCGTTGCTTTCATGCTGCGTGCCCTCCTGCCGTCATCAACAGCCCCAGGCGGGCTTCGGTACATTCATCGATCATCAGTTCGCCTGTGATTCTTCCCTGGTTCATGACCACCACGCGGTCGGAGAGGGCCAGGATTTCGTCCAATTCACTCGATACCACCAGCACCGCGCATCCGGCGTCGCGCATGGCGCGCAGTTGCCCGTAGATGAATTCGATGGCGCCGATGTCCACGCCGCGCGTGGGCTGCCCCACGAGCAGCACCCGGGGTTGGCGCCCGAGTTCGCGCGCGAGCACGAATTTTTGCTGGTTGCCCCCCGAAAATTTGCTGCTGGGCAGGGAGATGTCGCGTGGCCGGACATCGAATTTGTCCATCATGGCGCTGGCTGCCGTGCGCATGGCGCCGTGGCGCATGCCCCAGGCGCTGCTGTATTCGGGCAGGTCTTCGTAGCCGAGCACGCCGGACTCCCAGGCCTGGAAGCCCAGGACCAGGGCGCGGGCGTGGCGGTCTTCCGGCACGTGGGCGATGCCGAGGTGGCGGGCTGCCTTGGGGCCGAGCCAGTGCCCGGCCTGGAACGTTTCACCACCCACCTGCAGTTGGCCGGCATCGGGTGCGAGCAGGCCGGAGAGGGCATCGAGCAACTCGCTTTGGCCGTTGCCGGAGACCCCCGCGACACCGACGATCTCGCCCTGGCGCAGCTGCAAGGACACATTCACCAGGCGCTGCACGCCAAAGCGGTCGCGCGAATGCAGGCCGTGCGCCTGCAAGGCCACCGCGGCATCGGCAGCGCGGCTGCGGGATTCTTCGCGCCCGAGCTGCACGCGCCGCCCGACCATGGCTTCGGCCAGGCCTTCGATGCTGGCCTGGGCGATCGGGAGTTCTGCCACCACCCGGCCCGCGCGCATGACGGTGACGTGGTCGCACAGGCGCATGACTTCCTTGAGCTTGTGGGTGATGAGCAGGACGGTGGTGCCTTCGGCACGCAGCTTGTCCAGCACGGTGAACAGGTGCTCGGTTTCCTGGGGAGTCAGCACCGCAGTGGGCTCGTCCAGGATAAGTATCTTGGCGCCACGGTACAGGGCCTTGAGAATTTCGAGCCGCTGCTGGTCCCCCACCGGGAGGTCGGCGACCTTCTTGTCCAGGTTGAGGTGCAGGCCGGTGTCTTGCATCAGCGCCTGCAAGCGTTGGCGCACTTGCGGGCTGGCCTGGTTCAAACGCCAATGGGGTTCGGCCCCGAGCATGACGTTTTCGACCCCGTTGAGGGTGTCGACGAGCATGAAGTGCTGGTGCACCATGCCGATGCCAACGGCAATGGCATCGTCGGCATTGCGGATGTGCACGGACTTGCCGCCGACCTGGATGCCACCCGCGTCGGCTTCATAAAAGCCGTACAGGATGGACATCAGGGTGCTTTTGCCTGCGCCGTTTTCTCCCACGATCCCGTGGACGGTGCCGGCGTGCACCCGAAGCTCGACCTCGGCATTGGCGGCCACCGCGCCGAAGCGTTTGCAGATGCCATGCATGTGGACGGCCAGGGGCCTGGTGCTGCCTGCGCTGTTTTCTGTTGTGGCGCTCACGCGATCCAACTCCTATTGTGTTTCTGCGCTGGATTGTCAAATAAAAACCCACGGCACACCCGGTGGGGGCCGTGGGTTGAGGGGGCGAAAACGCTCAATACTTGCAGGCGTTGTCGGCCATGTAGTCCGACACCTTGATCTTGCCCGCGATGATGTCGGCCTTGGCGGCGTCCACCTTCTTCTTCATGTCGGCGCTGACGAGCTTCTTGTTGTGGTCGTCCATGGCGTAATCCACGCCGCCCTCTTTCAGGCCCAGAACGGTGACGCCGGGCTTGAATGCCTTGGAGACGTTGACCACGGCGACGTCCACGCGCTTGAGCATGGAGGTGAGCATGGTGCCGGGCTGCAGGTGGTTCTGGTTGCTGTCGACGCCGATGGCGAGCTTGCCGGAGTCCTTAGCGGCCTGGTAGACGCCGTTGCCGGTGCCCCCGGCGGCGGCGAAGACCACGTCGACCCCCTTGGCGAACTGGGCCTTGGCGAGTTCACCGCCACGGGCCGGGTCGTTCCAGGCGGCGCCGGTGGTGCCGGTCATGTTGCCAATGACTTCGGCCTTGGAGTTGACGAATTTGGCGCCTTGCTCGTAGCCGCACTGGAACTTGCGGATCAGGGGGATGTCCATGCCGCCGACGAAGCCGACTTTGCCGGACTTGCTGGCCATGGCGGCCATGGCGCCGACCAGGAAGGAGCCTTCATGTTCCTTGAAGACCACGGACTGCACGTTGGGCAGGTCCACGACCATGTCGATGATGGCGAATTGCAGCTTGGGGAATTCCTTGGCGACTTTCTCGATGCTGGAGGCCTGGCTGAAGCCGACGGCGATGATGGGGCTGGCGCCCTTTTCGGCCATGCGGCGGATGGCCTGCTCGCGCTGGGATTCGTTGGAGATTTCGAACTCGAGGTAGTTCTTGCCGGCTTCCTTTTTCCAGCGCTCCATGCCGTTGTAGGCTGCTTCGTTGAACGACTTGTCGAACTTGCCGCCCATGTCAAAAACGATGGCCGGGTCGGCGAAAGCAGCGCCGCTGGCCAGAGCCACGGCGGCGGACACCAGGCTCAAGCGAAAAGCAGAGAAGGACTTCATAAGGTTTCCGTTTCCAAAAAAGAGAGTGCCGACAATCGGCACAAAACGATACCATACGCCCTTCGATCCTGGCCAGATAGTCAGGAAATCCCTAACCCTGTTTTGATTCCCCTGGAGACGGTCTTGATACTGGTTGCAGGTTCTGCGAACCTGGATTACGTGGTTCGCGCGTCCCATATCCCAGCGCCTGGAGAGACGACGCTGGGACTGGGCTTTTCCACCCACCCTGGAGGCAAGGGCGCCAACCAGGCCCTGGCCTGCGCCAGTGCGGGCGGCGTTGCGACGACGTTTGTGGGGGTTATGGGTTCGGACGAGCAGTCCGTGCCGATAGAGGCCTCGCTGCGCGAGGGCGGCGTGCATCTGGCGCTGCGCCGCAGCCACCAGTGGCGCACGGGAACCGCCTTCATCTGCGTGGCGGACAGTGGCGAGAACGCGATCACCGTGGTGCCTGGCGCAAACCAGGCACTGGCGGTGGAGGATTTGCCCGCGCTGCAGGGGGTGACGCACCTGCTGATGCAACTGGAGACGCCCCTGGACACGGTGTTGGCCATGGCGCGCTCGGCACGGCAGGCGGGCGTGGCGGTGGTGCTGAACGCGGCCCCGGCCAACCCGGGCTGTGCCCCGTGCCTGCCCTGTGTGGATGTGCTGGTGGTGAATGAGGGGGAACTGGCCCAGCTCAGTGCGCAGCCCGCCAGCATTGCGGCGCGCATGCAGGCCCTGCCGGTACCCACCGTGGTGACTACGTTGGGAGCCCGGGGGTGCGTTGCCAAGACGCCGGGCGGGTGGGTGGTGCAGGAGGCGTTTCCCATCGAGCCGGTGGACACCACGGCGGCAGGCGATACGTTTTGTGGCGCTTTTGCTGCCCAGTGCGCCCAGGGCGCCGATACCGCCCCAGCACTGCGCTTTGCCAGCGCGGCAGCGGCGCTGGCCTGCACGCGCGCCGGGGCCCAGAGCAGCATTCCTGGCCATGGCGAGGTGCTGGCCTTCATGCAGCGGTACCCGGCCGATGAACCGGCCCGGCAGGCGCTGCGCCTGCACTGCGGCCTCTGAACAGATTCAATTACGCGCATTTGACAACTTTTTATGCACAAAGTCATTTTTGATACCGACCCGGGCGTGGACGACGCCATTGCCCTGTACTACGCCCTGGCGCACCCGGACATTGAGCTGCTGGGCATTACCACCACCTTTGGCAACGTGCGGGTGCGCCAGGCGGCGCTCAATGCGGTGTACCTGTGTGGCCTGGCCGGGCGCAGTGTTCCGGTATGCCAGGGGGTGGATACCCCCTGGTTCCAGGACCCGGGCCATGTGCCGGAGTTCATCCATGGCGCCGATGGCCTGGGCAATCTGCCGCAGCGCCACCATGTGCCCGATACGCTGCAAAACACCCACGCGGCGCAGTTCATCGTGGACACGGTGCGCGCCCACCCAGGGGAGGTCACGCTGGTGGCGGTGGGCCCGCTGGGCAATCTGGCGGCTGCCTTGCGCCTGGCACCGGACTTGCCGGTGCTGGTCAAGCAGGTCATCGTGATGGGTGGGACGGTGGTCGAACCCGGCAATGTGTCGCCGGTGGCGGAGGCGAATATCTGGAACGACCCGCATGCAGCCGATCTGGTGTTTCGCGCTGGCTGGCCGCTGATAATGGTAGGCCTGGACGTGACGCACCAGGTGGTGGCCCCGCTGGCGCTGTTCGAGCGCCTGGCCCGGCACCACCAGCACCCGGCGACCGACACCTTGCTGCACGCGGTGCAGTTCTATTGCCGCTTTTACAGCGGTTTGCACGCCCAGCGTTTTGCCGACCCGGGCTGCTATGCCCATGATCTGCTGGCGTTTTCCTATCTGGTGCAGCCGCAGTGGTTCGGCACGGAAAAGGGCGTGGTGCGTGTGGCCACCGAGGGCCTGGCGCGCGGCCAGACAATGATGAAGCGGCTGGACTTCATCGACTACCCGCAGCCGGGCTGGGGGCGTGAGCACCAGCCGGTGCTGGCCTGCATGTCGGTGGATGCGGGGGCCTGCATGGCCGATTTTGAGCAGGTTCTGTGGCGTTCATGGCTGCCTTTGGCAGGTTCTTAATTCTTATTTTGGAATATAGGAATAAGAAAAAAGTATTTTTCGATCTATGAGATGCCGCCTACAGTGGCGTCCATGACTGAGATTGCTTTTGTCTTTGCGGGTTTCTTTGTGGGCTTCGTGGTCGGCTTGACCGGCGTGGGCGGGGGCTCACTGATGACGCCGATCCTGATCTTTTTCTTCGGGATCAAGCCGCACATGGCGGTGGGCACCGATCTGCTGTTTGCCGCCTTTACCAAGATGGGCGGAACCTTCAAGCTGGCGCGCTCGGGCACCATCGATTGGCCGGTGGTGCTGAACCTGAGCGCGGGCAGCATCCCGGCCTCGCTGATCACCCTGTATGTGCTGCACACCCTGGGCCCGGCCTCGCCCCAGGTGCAAGGCCTGATGACCAGCACCCTGGGCGTGGCCTTGCTGCTCACTGCGGCGGCCACGCTGTACAAGGCCTTGCGCGGCAAGGCCGCGCCGGTGGCCGTGGCCCGTGGCCAGCAGGCGCAGGCTGCACGCCCGCGCCACTGGAGCCTGCCGCTGTTATTTGGCGCCCTGATCGGCACCCTGGTGACGCTGACCTCGGTGGGCGCAGGCGCTATTGGCGTGACGGTGTTGATGATTCTTTACCCGCTGCTGCCCCTGCAGCGCATTGTCGCGGCCGACATCGCCTATGCCGTTCCGCTGACCCTGGTGGCCGGGGCGGGGCACGCCTCGCTGGGTTCGGTGGATTGGCACATGCTGGCCGCTTTGCTGGCGGGCTCCATTCCAGGCATCTGGATCGGCTCGCACCTGATCGTCAAGACACCCGACCGCGTGATCCGCTCGCTGCTGTCGGTACTGTTGGCCTATGCCGGTCTCAAGCTGATTGCCCTGTAGCATCGGCGCCTTTTTCGTCTTTCCCGCTTTTTTTCCGTTTGTGCAAGCACTGACCCATGTACCAGTACACCGAGTTTGACCGCCAGTTCGTGCGCAACCGCGCAGCGCAGTTCCGTGACCAGTTGCAACGCAACCTCGCGGGCACGCTCAAGGACGACGACTTCCGCCCTTTGCGGCTGCAAAACGGCTGGTACATCCAGCGTTACGCGCCGATGGCCCGCATTTCGGTGCCCTATGGCGAGCTTTCCAGCGCGCAACTGCGGGTGTTGGCAAGGGTGGCCGAGGAGTTCGATCAGCCCGATCCGGAGCTGCTCGCGCATGCCCAGGCCACCCAGGGTTTGATCGAAGGCGGCATCCACGCCCCGCCCCTGCGGTATGGCTACGGCCACTTCACCACGCGCACCAACGTGCAGTTCAACTGGATTCCGTTGGCGCGCGCCGCCGATGCAATGGACTTGCTGGCGAGCGAAAACCTGCACGGCATCCAGACCAGCGGCAACTGCGTGCGCAACATCAACTCGGACCACCTGGCAGGCATTGCCCAGGACGAGGTGGCCGACCCGCGCCCGTTTTGCGAGATCCTGCGCCAGTGGGGGGCCTTGCACCCGGAGTTCGCCTTTTTGCCGCGCAAGTTCAAGATCTCGATTGCGGGTGGGGCGGAAGACCGTGCCGCGTTGCACTGGTACGACGTGGGCTACCAACTGGTGCGCAACGCCCAGGGCGAGCTGGGCATGCGCGTTTCGGCGGGCGGTGGCATGGGGCGCACGCCCACCATTGCGCCGGTGGTGCGCGAGTTCCTGCCCTGGAGCCAGATGCTCAATTACCTGGAAGCGATCATCCGCGTCTACAACCGCTATGGCCGCCGCGACAACGTGTGGAAGGCGCGCCTGAAGATTCTGGTCAAGGCCGAGGGCCAGCGCTATATCGACCAGGTGGAAGAGGAGTTCCGCCAGATCGTGGAACTGGACGGCGGAGCGCACACCATCACGCAGGCCGAGCTGGACCGGGTCAGCGCCCATTTCGTGGCGCCCGATGAGGCGCAACGCCCGGCTGTGGTGGTGGAGCCGATTGGCGCCAACGAAGAGGTGGCCTACCTGCGCTGGGTCAAGCGCAATGTGCTGGCGCACCGCGACCCCCGCTTGCGCGCCGTCGTGTTGTCCTTCAAGCGCCCCGGGTACGCCCCGGGCGACGCCACTGCCGAGCAGATGCGCGCCGTGGCCGAGCTGGCGGACCGTTATTCGGTGTCGGAGGCGCGCCTGACCCACGAGCAAAACCTGCTGCTGCCCTGGGTGCGCGAAGCTGAACTGCCCGCCCTGTGGCGCGAGGCCAAGGCGCTGGGCCTGGCCAACCCGAACATCGGCCTGCTCAACGACCTGATTGCCTGCCCGGGCGGGGACTACTGCTCGCTGGCCAATGCGCGCTCGATCCCGATTGCGGCGGCGATTCTGGAGCGCTACCAGGACATCGACGAGTTGGAAGACCTGGGCGAGATTGACCTGCACATCAGCGGCTGCATCAACTCTTGCGGCCACCACCACAGCGGCCACATCGGCATTCTGGGCGTGGACAAGGATGGGCGCGAGTGGTACCAGGTGTCGCTGGGGGGGGCGGACGGCTCGGCCCTGAGCGGGGGTGCCAAGCCCGGCAAGATCGTGGGCCCCTCGTTTGGCGCGGCCGAAGTCCTGGGGGTGGTCGAGGCCATCCTGGAGACCTATGTGCAGTTGCGCGAAGGACGCGAGCGCTTTGTCGAGACCCTGGCCCGCGTCGGCCACGAGCCCTTCAAGGCCGCGGCCAATGGCGCCCGCATCCCGAACCTGCCGCAAGAAATCGAAGGCCTGCACAAGAACCCGGGCTATGCCCGCGACCTGCAGGAAGCCTGAGCCCCCGGATGGCGAGAAATACTATGAAATTGATAGCAAACAACGACCAAAATACGCGGGCTGATGGCCAAAAAGTCTTGCAATTGGGCAACGATGTGGAGGTCATGGGCGCGGTGCTCGACGGTGTGGACTGCGTGGAGCTGCATTTCCCCAAGTTCACCGACGGGCGCGCCTTCAGCCAGGCCGTGCTGCTGCGCAAGCGCCGTGGCTTCAAGGGCGAGCTGCGCGCCACGGGCGACGTGTTGATCGACCAATTGCTGCAGATGCAGCGCTGCGGTTTTGACTCGGCGGTGCTGCGCGAAGACCAGAACCCGGCCTTTGCCCAGGCGCAATTGGAGCGCTACTCCGCTTTTTACCAAGGTGACGCACAGCAGCCCTTGGCATTGTTCGCGCGGGAGGCGGCATGAGCGCGATCGATCTCTACAACCGCCCCAGCGCCGACTACGCGCTCAAGGTGGCCGAGGCCAAGAACCTGCTCAGCCAGGCCGCCGCCCGTTACGTGGATGACAGCGGCCAGCCCACGCGCGTTGCACTGGCCTGCAGCCTGGGCGCCGAAGACATGGTGCTGGCGCACCTGATCAACAGCCTGCAGCTGGGCATTGGCATCTTTGTGCTGGAAACCGGCTGCCTGCACGCCGAGACCCTGGCGCTGATGGAGCGGCTGCAAGCGACCTCCAAGGCCCCCGTCACCGCCTACCGCCCGGTGCAGGAGGCCGTGGTGGCCTTTGTGCAGCGCGAAGGCAGCGAGGCGATGTACAGGAGCATCGAACTGCGCAAGGCCTGCTGCGGCATCCGAAAGATGGAACCGCTGGGCCGCGCCCTGGAGGGCAAGGACGCCTGGATCACCGGCCTGCGCCGTGAGCAAAGCGGCGCCCGCGCCGAAGTGCCGGTGGTGGACGAAAGCGAAGCCCGCACCAAGCTCAACCCCCTGGCCAACTGGACCTGGGGCGATGTGTGGCACTACATCGCGGAAAATAAGGTGGACTACAACCCACTGCACGACCAGTTCTACCCCAGCATAGGCTGCCAGCCCTGCACCCGCGCCATCGCCGTGGGCGAGGACTTCCGCGCCGGACGCTGGTGGTGGGAGCAGGAAAGCGCCAAGGAGTGCGGCCTGCACGTCAAGGCCGAAGAAGCTGCCGTGTCTGCCCTGCCCCTGCGGTGAAACCATGAATGCCATGACCGATACCCAACACCTGAACCGACTCTCCAACCAGCACCTGGATGCGCTGGAAGAGGAAACCATCTTCATCCTGCGCGAAGTCGCCGCCGCCTTCGAGCGCCCTGCCCTGCTGTTCTCCGGCGGCAAGGACTCGCTGGTGATGCTCAAATGCGCCGAAAAAGCCTTCGGCGCGGGGCGCATTCCCTACCCGCTCTTGATGATCGACACCGGCCACAACTTCCATGAGGTGACCGATTTCCGCGATTTCCGCGCCCAGGAGCTGGGCGCGCAGCTCATCGTGCGCAGCGTGGAAGACTCCATGGCGCGCGGCACCGTGCGCCTGGCCCACCCGCTGGAAAGCCGCAACGTGCACCAGTCGGTCACGCTGCTGGAAGCGATCGAAGAATTCCGCTTTGACGCGCTCATTGGCGGTGCCCGCCGCGACGAGGAAAAGGCGCGCGCCAAGGAGCGCATCTTCAGCCACCGCGACAGCTTTGGCCAGTGGCAGCCCAAGGCCCAGCGCCCCGAGCTGTGGACCCTGTTCAACACCAAGCTGCACCAAGGCGAGCACTTCCGCGTGTTCCCCATCAGCAACTGGACCGAGCTGGACGTGTGGCAGTACATCGACCGCGAAGCCATCGCCCTGCCCGCGCTCTACTACAGCCACAAACGCGCGGTGGTGGAGCGCAAGGGCCTGCTGGTGCCGGTGACCGAACTCACCCCGGCCAAGGACGGCGAAACCGTGGAGCAGCGCGATGTGCGTTTCCGCACCGTGGGCGACATCACCTGTACCTGCCCGGTGGAAAGCACGGCCGCCAATGCCGCCGACATCGTGGAGGAAACCTTGCGGGCCGAGGTGAGCGAACGCGGCGCCACGCGCATGGACGACAAGACCTCCGAGGCTTCCATGGAGAAGCGCAAGAAAGACGGGTACTTCTAGACTCACCCCAGGCTTCGCGCACTGCGTGTCGCTGCGCCTCCCCCTTGCAGGGGCGATACCAGCGCCCCGGCCAAGCCGGTTGCGCGGTATCCCGGGGCCGACCGTGCTGCATTGCAGACAGAGGAATTTATGACTGACGCTACCAATACCATAGCATCCCCCGCAGCTTCCACGCGGGCCCATGACGAATTTGATACCCACGGCGCGCTGAAGTTCATCACCTGCGGTTCGGTCGATGACGGCAAGAGCACGCTCATCGGCCGCCTGCTGGTGGACAGCCGCTCGGTGCTGCAAGACCAACTGGCCAACGTTTCCAAGAGCGGCGAGGCCGACCTGGCGCTGTTCACCGACGGTTTGAGCGCCGAGCGCGAGCAGGGCATCACCATCGACGTGGCCTATCGCTACTTCGCCACGCCCACGCGCAAATTCATCATTGGCGACGCTCCGGGCCACGTGCAGTACACCCGCAACATGGTCACCGCCGCCAGCAGCGCGCACGCTGCCGTGGTGCTGGTGGACGCCACCAAGCTGGAATGGAACGTGAGCGGCCTGGTGGAGCTGCTGCCCCAGACCCGGCGCCACAGCCTGCTGGTGAACCTGCTGCGCGTACCCTCCATCGTGTTTGCCGTGAACAAGCTCGACGCCCTGGGCGATGACGCTGGTGCCGCCTTCGCCAAGATCCGCGAGGCGCTGGACGCCTTTGCCGCGCACGCCGGCATCGCCGTCACGGCCACGGTGCCCATCTCCGCCCTCAAGGGCCACAACGTCGTCCATGCCGAGCCCGGCTGGTGCGGCTACCAGGGCCCCAGCCTGCTGGCCCTGCTGGAAACCCTGCCCGTGACCGCCGCCGAGACCGATGTGCCCTTCGCCTTCCCGGTGCAGTGGGTGGAAAAGTTCTCTTCCAGCAGCGACACCTCCATGGGGCGGCGCGTGTTCTGGGGCCGCGTGGCCACAGGCGAGGTGCATGTGGGCGACGCCGTCACCATTTTGCCCAGCGGCCAAAGCGCCAAAATCGCCCAGGTGCTGGACCATGCACGCAACCCGAAAGAAGTGCACGCCGGCCACGGTGCGGGCATCATCCTGGACCGCGAGGTCGATGTCTCGCGCGGCGACTGGCTGCTGGCCCAGGTCACTCCCGAGGCCGACCCGACCGACGAGTTTGCCGAAACGCCCAAGCCGACGGGCTTTTTGCCCGGTGCGCGCGAGATCTGCGCCACCGTGGCCTGGATGGACGACGAGCCCCTGGTGGCCGGGCGCGTTTACTGGGCACTGCACGGCCACCGCTGGGTCAAGGCCAAGGTCAAGCGCATCGTGCACCAGCTCGACATCAACACCCTGGCCGAGCATGACGCGGGCGAGATCGCCCCCAACGCCATCGGCCACATCGAAGTGCTGCTGCAAGAACCCATTGCGGCCCTGCCCTATGCGCGTTCGCGCGTGCTGGGCTCGCTGATCCTGGTGGATACCGCCAGCCACAAGACCTCGGGGGCTTTGCTGCTGAATTGAGCGTCGCCCAAAGCACGCGGCTGGGAGCGTCGGACGCCGTAAAATACGCGGTTCGGCTCCCAGGCATGCCCAGCATGGGCACACCCGCCGCTGCCGCCCCTTTTTCTACTCTTCCTGTCTGCCATGACCCACGTCGTTACCGAAGCCTGCATCAAGTGCAAATACACCGACTGTGTTGATGTTTGCCCTGTCGATTGCTTCCGCGAAGGCCCCAATTTCCTCACCATCGATCCGGACGAATGCATCGATTGCGCCGTGTGCGTTCCCGAGTGCCCGGTCAATGCCATCTACGCCGAAGAAGACGTGCCCAAGGACCAGCGCCACATGACGCCGCTGAACGCCGAGCTGGCCAAGCTGCCCACATGGAAGAGCATCACCAAGCGCAAGGCCTCGCTGCCCGAGGCAGAGGAATGGAAAGACCGCACCGACAAGCTCTCTGAGCTGCTGCGCTGACCCCTGCCCCACTGCCAGTGAACCCCACGCCGCCAGCAAACGCTGCTGCAGACACCACCGACGCCGTGGTGGTGGGGGCTGGTCCGGTGGGGCTGTGGCAGGTGTTCCAGTTGGGGCTGCAAGGGCTGCGCGCCCATGTTATCGACACCCTGCCTTCGCCGGGCGGGCAATGTGCCCAGCTCTACGGCGACAAACCCATTTACGACATCCCGGGCCTGCCCGTTTGCACCGGATCTGAACTTGGCCAGCGGCTGATGCAGCAGGCCCAGGCCTTTTCCCCCCAGTTCCACTGGGGCCAGCGTGTCGCCACGCTGAGTGCCACGGACGACGGTGGCTACGACATCGGCACCGAACACGGCCTGCGCCTGCGCACACGGCTGGTGTTCCTGGCCTGCGGGGTCGGGGCCTTTGTGCCGCGCACGCTCAAGCTCGCTGGCATCGAGCCGCTGGTGGGGCAAGACGTTTTCCACCACCCCTGCGCCGCGCCCCCGCTCGCCCAAGGCCCGGTGCTGGTGCTGGGCGCCGATGCGCAGGCCATTGAATTTGCCCTGCAGTGCCCCCACCCGGTTACGCTGAGCCACCGCCGCGCCGTGTTCGACGCCCCGGCACCGTTGCTGGAGCGGCTGGAGACAGCCCAAGCCGCGGGCCATGTGCGCCTGTGCATTGGCCTGCCCAGCGCCCTGCACACCGCGCAGGGGCGGCTGCAGGCTGTCGACATCGCCCAGGCCGATGGCAGCATGCAGCGCGTCGAGGCGAGCCAATTGCATGCCTTCCTCGGGGTCTCGCCCAAGCTGGGCCCCCTGGCCCAATGGGGCCTGGGCCTGAACCACAAGCTCGTCAGCGCCGACCCCATCACCCTGGCCACCAACCTGCCCGGGGTGTACGCGGTGGGAGACCTCTGTACCTACCCGGGCAAGAAAAAACTCATCGTGTGCGGCTTTCACGAAGCCACCATGGCTGCTTTCGCCGCCGTGCAATACCTGTACCCCGATGAGCAGCGTCCGCTGCAGTACACCACCTCCAGCTCGCACTTGCACGCCCTGCTCGGAGTGACAGGCAAGGGGGCCTGAAAAGGCGCAACTTTTTTTGCCCGATTTGCCAAGACCCAAAAATCCACGCTATAATCTCGGTCTCGATTCCTCAATAGCTCAGTCGGTAGAGCGCCGGACTGTTAATCCGTAGGTCCCTGGTTCGAGCCCAGGTTGAGGAGCCAATAAAAAAGGAAAACCCCGCTATAGTTCTTGTAGTGGGGTTTTTTCTTTGTGCCGTCCCCGCCCACACACCAACCACGCACGCATGAGCGACCACTACGCCGCTTTGGGGCTTGCGCCCAGCGCCTCTGGCGCCGACATCAAAAAGGCCTTTCGCCAGTTGGCGGCGCAGTACCACCCCGACCGCAACCCCGACCCCAACGCGGGTGCGCTGTTCCGGCGCGTGCAAGAGGCCTACGATGTGCTGGGCGACGCCGACAAGCGCCGTCTGTACGACGAAAACCGCCGCCGCAACCTGCTCGACGACCCGCTGGCCACGGCCCGGGAAATCTGGGCACGCTACCGCAGCAGCCTGCGCTGACCCACCCACGCATCCACCCCCGGGAGACCGCCATGTACGTTTCCGCCTTTTTCCGCGACCTGCTCAGCAGCTACCAGGCCGAAATCGACGACCTCAGCTTCGACTCTGAAGGCAAGCACATGTTTGCCAAGCGCCGCAAGGAGCGCGCCAAGGAACTCGACTTCCTCTTGCAGCTCATCGATACCAACCCCGAAATGCTGGCCGCGCTCTTTCATGGGGCGTTCCAGTTCAAGCAGATGGGCGCGCTGGCCCAGCTGGCAGGCAACGAGCCCGAAGACCTGCCAGAGTGGGACCAGTTGCGGGCCGTCGCAGTCCTGCAAGCAGATGTAAAGGCCCTGGCCGACAAGGTGCTGGCCCACCCCCGAGGCGCCTGGCTGCTGAGCGTGGCGGCAGTGCTGGAGTTTTTGCACGCCAAGGGCCTGCGCGGTGCAGCGTCCCATGGCGATGACGGGCAGGACCAGGATGAAGACGCCGACGACAGCCCCGCCGAAGAGGGCGCAGACGACGACGGCGTGCGCACCAGTGACGACGCCAGCGACAGCCCACAGGACGGCGGCAACGACTGGCTGGCCGACCAAGGTTTTGAGCGCAAAGACAACGAGTGATCCGGAAAGGCACGCATGAGCAGCAATACCCATCTGGCCGTTATCGAACAAACCCGCAGCTTGATCGCCGCTGGCGACATCGTGGGCGCTGAAGCCGCCCTGGGCGATCTGGCCGACCGCGAGGGCGACCGCGCCCTGATGGTGGTGCTGGACCAGCTCGCGCCCAAGGACGTGCTGGCCGTGATCCGGGAGTTCGACGACTCGCGCGCCTCGGTGGTCAACCTGCTGGTCAGCCCGGAGCAGTTCGCCCGCGCCGTGGTGATCGAGAAGCAGTACAAAGACCTCAGCCGCACCCACCTGCGCGGCATGATGAACTCGGTGATCTTCCGCGAAGACGCCGACCCGCTGGAGTTCCTCAGCGCCATTGGCGACCTCGAAGGCGGCGCCGAAGCCCTGGCCGACTACTTCGCTGAAAAGTGGAGCCGCGTGGAGGCCTTTGCGCGCAGCGGCAGCTTCGACACAGTGGAAGACTACGGCGATCCCTTGAGCGAAGACGAGCTGTACGCCAACGCCCATGCGCACGCCAAGCTGGACCACGACGAAGTCGCCGACCACGACTGGATGGAACTGGCCTGGCTGTTGCGCTACAAGAACCCGGACCTGTTCATCGAAATGCTGCTCACGCTGCGCGCCAAGGCACGCGCCTTCGCGCTCAACGGCGGTGAAGACACCGACATCTTTGGCGAAGAGGAAGACCACCGCGTGGAAACCAGCGCCACCGACCGTGGCCGCATCACCGCCCCCGCCCTGGACCAGGACGAAGAATCCGCCATCTGACATGACGCTGGCCCATTACGACGCCCGGTCCTTTTTCGAGAAAGCCCTGGCCCATGGCCTGGAGCACGGCATTCTGAACGAAGAGCGCCTGCGCGCCATGGACGCCGAGGCCCCCAAGGGCATCGTCCAGATCGCGCGCTACTTCGGCACCGAATACCTGCGCCCCGAGCTGGAACGCGCCTTGCAGCGCCTCGTGGCCCTGGTGAGCCTGAGCCTGGAAGTGCACAGCGAAGGCGATCTGCGCCAGGCGGCGGTGCTGCTGCGCGAGCACAGCCTGCTGTCGCGCTCCAAGGCCGGTGCGGACATGCTCAAGGCCCTGATCGTGATGCCGCAAAGCAGCCACTTTGCCTTTCACGAAGGCAGCGTTTTTGCCGACCGGCACATCCCCCTGCTGGAGCGCTGGACGCTGCGCAGCGCGGCCGACTACCGCGCTGAGCTGGACAAGCGGCGTAGCTTCGCGCAGCACATTGCCTGCGCACGCTGCCTGGGCGAAGCCCTGGGCCTGGACGACGAAGACCTCCAGTCCAGCGGCCACGACGCCGACGCCGTGGTGCGTACCGCCCTGCTGGCGCTGGGTGCGCGGCGCAAGGAATATCCCGACTGGCGCATGTTCGAAAAACTGGCCGCGTTCTGGATCAAGCAATTGGACGCTCCGGCTGGGCATGTGCTCAAAATCCCCGCCCTGCTGCCCGCCGATCTGCAGGCCGTGGCCCAGCCCTTGCTGGACAGCGTGCTGGCCGACCTGCGCTGGGCCCGCGACAGCGGGCAACCCTTGCGCCGTGTCTTCCAGCAAACCTCGGCCTTCATGGGCCGCTACTACTGGATCGAAGACGGCATGGCCGCCGTGGTGGACTACGACCGCGCAGTTTCCAAGGAATGGGCCCGCAAGGTGGGTGATGCCCAGGAAGAGAGCGCCGTACTCACCGCCCTGGTCTGCATGGCCGTGGGCAGCCCCCCGAAGCCGGTGCTGACGGAAAAGGCCGCAGCCGCCCTGGTGCGCAAGCTGCGCAAAAGTGGCTGGCAGCCCGCCCAGGTGTCGGACTTTGTGCGCGCGCACGCGCCCGTGGCGCACCGCGACGACTACCTCGCCCTGTGGACCCAGTTCGTGCAGGAACACGAGGCCACGTTGCGCAGCGACATGGTCTACGCCAGCACCGACGCCCTGGCCGTGCTGCGCCGGGAGTGCAATATCCAGGCCGCGTAGACTCTCCCCACGCCTGTCCCGTCCAGCGCGGCCTATTGGGGGACATTGGGGGTGACGGTGGACAGCGTCCTGCAACACAAGGGATTAGCGCTCATTATTGAACCCGTTGCCTGTTATGTATAACCCGATTCAAGATGGCATAGAGAAAAGCGCACATGCCGTCCGCTACACGGAGGCGCTGCCTCCTGGGCACTTGTCTGGCCTGGTGCACTGCTACTGGGAACTCAAGACAGAAGCGGAGCTGACCGAAGACTTTTGCCTGCACGCCATACCCGACGCCTGTGTGAATATTTTGTTCAACCAAGTAGACACAGCCATTGCCGGGGTGACCGCTTTGCGTACAAGGTACGAAGTGCTTAACCTCGGAAAATCCTTTCACTATGTAGGCATACAACTACTGCCGGGCGTGTGGCAGGGCAACCGGGAAGAAATCGCCGATGAGTTCGTCGGAACCCCTTATGCGGGCGAGTTGCCACTGATTGCCACCAGCAAGGAACTCGCCCATCGGGACTTCCCTGCCAAGCAGGACGTCATGTCTGCACTGGTTCAATGGTTTATCGATGCAAGGCTGGTGGTGCGCAACCCTGTCACCGAGAAAATTCTTGCCAATCTGGACGACATCCGCACGGTAAGCGATATGGCGGCGGTTGTGTGTCTTTCTCCACGTCAACTGCAGCGAACACTCAAACAGGCGACCGGCCTCCCACCACACGACCTGCTCAAGGTTTTGCGCATTCAGCAATCATTCAGGCAGCACTACCTGGATTGGTATGCCGACCAATCGCACTACATCCATTCGTTTCGCAAGGTCACCGGCTACACGCCCGCGAAGTACATCGACAAATTTGATGTCTGATTTACACAATACTTGCTCCTGACCGATTCCTACACTGGGCACCTCTTCATCAACAAAGGAGTGCTACATGGCAAAGTCGAATGCAATCGGCTGGTTTGACATCTACGTCAGTGACATGAACCGGGCGGTCGCTTTTTATCAAAGTGTGCTGCGGCAGAACCTGGAACCCATTGGCGACCCCACGGGAGAAACCCAGATGATGGCATTCTCCACCGACATGGCGGCCTATGGCGCTGGCGGTGCCCTGGTGAAATCAAACCACGCACGTCCTGGGCCGGGCGGCACCCTGGTGTATTTCAGTGTGGATGATTGTTCCCAGGAGGAACGCCGCGTCGAGTCTGCGGGCGGCAAGGTTGTCAGACCGAAATTTTCTATTGGAGAGTTTGGCTGGGTGACCTTGTGTGAAGACACCGAAGGCAATTTGTTCGGCCTCAGCTCAATGAAATGAATCTTTCGGACCGATAAGGGAAAAATCTGATCGCAACGGGCTGGCAGAGCCCCCTGGCGGGAACCAGGGGGCTTCGCCACTTGTAACGATCAGGAGCCCAATACCGCCTCGGCCTGCGCCAACTTGGGGGTGCGCTTGCTCGGCATGGCCTTTTTCGCCGCGGCGGGCTTTTTGGCGGCGGCTTTGGGCACAGGTGCCGCCACGGCGGGGCCGCTGGCGCTCAGGGGTGTGGCCCCATTGCCAACGCTCTTCTTCGCCGCAGCACGCTTCTTGGGCGCCTGGGGGGCTGCTGCTGCGGGGGCCTGCACAGGCGCAACGGGTGCGGGCGCTGCCACAGGTGCCGGTGCCGCCGCCTTGCGCGCGCGGGCAGGCTTTTGGGGGGCCGCTGCGGGCGTCTTCGCTGCCTTGGCCGGGGCTTTTACCGCACTGCCGCCCTTCCAGGTCAAGCGCGCCTTCTTGGCCAGCGACACGACCTTGGCGATGTCTTCGTCGCTGAACACGCCATTGACACCGGAGATGGCTGCCAGCTTCATGCCGTGGCGCAGGCCCAGCTTGTAGATTTCCTTGACCTTGGGCCACTCGGTGTCGCGGCCCACGGTGAACACCTCGAAGCGCCCTTCCAGCGCCAGCACAATGGTTTCGGCCAGGCAGGCGTAGATCACGTTGGGCGGCAGGCCGATGCTCTTCATGCCCTTGACCTTGGTGGGCAGCTCGATCTCGCCGGACTCGACCACCAGCACGTCGGGGCGCTTGGCGACTTCGGCGGGCGGCAAGTCCAGCGGACGCGCTACGTCGGTGATGACGCAGCCGGGTTTGACCTTGGTGATATCCAGAATCTTCTTGCCTGCGCCGGAGGTGGACGTGACGATCATGTCCATGTCGCCCAACAGCTCGTCGTAGTTGTTGGAGCAGGTGACGTTCGCGTCCGGAGTGTCGAGCAGGATGGAGGCCTTGAGTTCCTCAAGTTTCTTGAGGTCGCGCCCGGCCAACACCACTTCGTCGAAGGCAAAGGCCAGCAGGCGTGCGCTGACCGAACCGATGGAGCCGGTGGCGCCAATGACCATGGTCTTGGCCGGTACGCGCTTGCTCTTGCCGTCGAGCTTGACCAGGCCCATGCGGCGCATGGCGTCGGCGGCGGCCCACAGGGCGCCCGAGGCCGAGTAGCTATTGCCAGTCGTGATGGGAATGCTGGAGCGCCGTGCCACGGTCACACCGGCGTCACCCACCACCTTGGTGAAGGCGCCCAGGCCCATGATCTGCGCACCCATCTTTTCGGCCAGCTTGGCGGCCTGCAGCAGGCGCCGGTAGGTGAATTCGGGGCTGCGCGCCAGCATTTCCTTCGGCGTTCCGCCCACGGAAATGAGCCAGCCCTCGGCCTCTGCCCCCGTGGGAGAGATGATGTTGTCCATCTTGCAATAGACGATGGGCGGCATGTGCGCGGCCAGGGTCTCCACCCGGTCCATGACAAACTTGGGCGTGCCCTTGGGGATGGGAAAACCCTTGCGGATGAAGTCTTGGCTCAGCGGGTGGATGACGAAGGCAAAGCGGCGGATGTTGCGGAACTTGCCGGTCGGGTGCAGCAGGCGCGGCTGGATGTCGAGTTCGTTGATGATTTCTTCAAAGTCGTCGTCCGAGACTTCTTCGGTGGGCTTGCCCAAGGCGGCCAGGATCATGGCCTCCAGGGCGTTGATGCCCACCACCTGCTCGAACAGCTTGGGCGACACGTCCACCACCAGGTTGACCTTCTGGGCCTTGAAGAAGTCCATGCGCTCCTGGTTCACGGCCGAGGTGATGAGGGTCTTGCCCTCCAGGCAGCCATTCGACGCAATGGCCTGGAACTCGGCGAAGGTGCCGACGATGACGTGGCTGCCGACCGCCACCTGGGCCACGCGCTTTTTCTTGAGCGAGGACAGCGCGCTTTCCAGGTACTGGCCCGGCGCGCCGCCCAACATCAGCTTGCTGCCCTTGGCGAACAGCTCCAGCTGCTCCAGCGAGGTCAGCATGGTGGGCGCGCCGGTCTGGAAGGTGGCGTCGGCAAAGTTCAGGTTCTTGGTGTAGTCCGACATGGCCACGGCCAGGTCGTAATTGCGCATGCCGTTGAGGAACAGCACGATGTTGTTGTTGAAGTAGTTGCCCAGGGCGTGCTGCACATGGCGCACGGCACGCACCTGCAGCAGGCGGCGCAAGGTGGCGCCAGTGGTCACCGGCACGCGCGTGACCACGTTGAGCAGGCGCTTGGTTTCCTTGTTCTCGATGGTGCGCAGGCCCACTTGCAGGTGGTCGCTGATCTCGCCCAGGCCGATGGCGTCGGCACTGGCCTGCTGGCGGCGCATCAGCTCCCAGGCCTTGCCGGTGTCCATGTCGGCGCCCATGCGGCGCACGGTGAACTGCTGGCCCAGAAATTCGGTCTGGAACTCAAAGTCCTGCTGGGACGATCCCAGGGTGATGGTGACTACGTTTTTCATGAACACTCTCTCCTGTTAACCATTGTCTTTATCGGGGCGGCTGGGCTGCAGCGGCCTTCAGGCCTTTTTCTTGCGGCTGGGCTTGGTGCCGGCCGGGGCATTGGCGCTCGTGGGCAGAACACAGCGCAGCATGTCCTCGCACTGGGCCTGGCTCATGTAGCGCGGCACGGGGTAGCCGGTGTGCGCCTCGTGCAAAGCGGCGCGTGCCAGTGCCGGAATGTCCGCACTGTGCAGCGCGTCCAGCGTGGCGGGAATGCCCAGCTCGGCATTGAGCTGGTCCACTGCGTCCAGAAACTTGCGGGCCAGTTCCTCGGGGGCCTCGTCCTCGGTGCCGACCTTGGCGCGCACCGCCAGTTCGGCGAGCTTGTCGGTGATCTCGGGGGCGGAGAACTTGAGCACGTGCGGCAGCATGATGGCGTTGGCCAGGCCGTGCGGGGTGTGGTACTTGCCGCCCAACTGGTGCGCGATGGCGTGCACATAGCCCACGTTGGCGCGGGTGAAGGCAAAGCCGGCGTAGGTGGAAGCCAGCGCCATCTTTTCGCGCGCGGCGAGGTTGCTGCCGTCGTGGTAGGCGGTGCGCAGGTTCTCGAAAATGAGCCCGACGGCGGACAGGGCCATGCCGTCGGAGTACGGGGTCTTCCAGTTGCCAATGAAGGCCTCGACGGCGTGCGTGAGCGCATCAATGCCGGTGGCCGCCGTGATGTGGGGCGGCAGGCCGGTCATGAGGGTGGGGTCCAGCGCCGCCATCTTGGGCACCATGCGCGGGTCTACCACTACCAGCTTGCGCGCGTTGGCGGGGTCGGAAATCACCGCCGCCACCGTGACCTCGGAGCCCGTGCCTGCCGTGGTGGGCACGGCGTAGATCTTGGCCGGGGTGCGCAGGCCCTTGAGGTAGCCCGCCAGATCGCGCAGCTTCTTGCCCGGGTTGGACACCGACAGCGCGATGACCTTGGAGGCGTCCATGGAAGATCCGCCGCCAAAGGCGACGATGGCGTCGCAGCCGTTGTCCTGGTAGCACTCGATGCCTTTTTCGATCAGCGGGATGGGGGCATCGGGCGTGATCTGGTCGAACACCACGAACTGCGCGCCCCCGGCGCTCAGGGCGTCGGTCAGGTCCTTGAGCAGACCCAGTTTGGCAATGATGCCGTCGGTGACGATGAGGATTTTGCTGTGCCCGAAACCGGCAATGGCCTGGCCCAGACGGGCGCTGGAGCCGGGGCCGACCAGCAAAGTGGGTTGCGGAATGGGAATGAAGCGGGTCACCAAGCCCACACCGCGCATCACGGCACCCAACCCCTTCATGCGCACGGCGTCTTTGGTAGCTGCAGAGAACAAGAAATACTCCTCCTGGTGGCGGTGCGTGGGCGCGTTCCCACGACCGGATGAAACGGGGCTGCCGAGCGGTGGAACCGGCCCGTACCCGAAACAAACATCGTATAACTTTGGACTAGGGTTTGAAACCTAGAGCGCCCCGCGTTTTCCCTATCTGCAACGCTCTGTCAGTCAAAGCGCAGGTGCTTGGCAGCCTTGATGGCAAAGCGCTGCAACAGCGACTCGCGCCGGGGCCCGGCCTGCAGCCAGCCGCTCTCGCCCGCGCGCAGGGTCCCCGGGGTGTGGACCGCGAGGTAGAAGCCGCAATGCTGGCTTTGCACCATGCGCTTGGCGGCCTGGGCAAAGCCCATCACGGCGTTGAATTTGTAGCAGGGTTCGCGCGGCTGGCTCACGCGCAAAACGCAGTCCGGAAAATGCAGCAGGTCGCCCATCCACAACTGCGCCTCCACCAGGCCCTGCAGGCTGAGGTTTTCGCCCAGGCTGCCCAGGGGCAGGCTCTGCAGCCCTTCGGTCACGGCCCGCTCAGCGCGCTCCTGGGCCCAGAACGCATAGTGCTCGTGGGGGTAGGCATACACCGCCTTGTCCAGCCCGCCGTGCACGCTCAGGTCCACCTGTTCGTCCCCCGCCAGGCCCAGGGGCTGCACCGCCACCGGGCCTTCCACCGCGGTTTTGCGGATGGCCGAATGCACCACCCGCCCCTGCGCCAGCAGCGGCGCGGCGCGGCCAGTCTGCAGGCCCAGCAACTGAAAGCGCACCACGCTCCCAAACTCCCCCACTGCCTTGGCGTCGGGGGCCTGGGCGCCGTCCAACGGATGGGCGTCGCTCATGCAAAAGCTCCGTCCAGCGCCAGCAGGGACTCCACCCCCGCACGCTGGGAGTGGCGCACGCGGGCGTCCAGTGCCTCCAGGCGCACCTGGGCGCCACGGCGCTGGTAGACCTCGTTGCGCAGCCAGGCGGCCTCGTCGCGCAAGGCGGCTTCGCTGGCCAGGGTGGTGACCCAGACCCGCGCCTCGGCGTTCCAGCGGTAGCCACGCGCCTTGAGCAGGTCTTTGGCCTCGAACGGGGCTTGCGTGGCCTGCAGGCGAAAGGACGGCTGGCGCGAGCGCTCCACCAGGTGCGCCAGGCCGGTGCGCTGGTCGCTGCAGGGCTCGCTGAGCACCCGCAGCAGCGCGTGGCAATCGGTCTCGGCCCGGTGCGCGTCGTAAAACAGGCCCAGCGCCAGCGCCAGGTTCTCCAGCTTGGCCGAGCCCCGGCCTTCGGCTTCCCAGTCCATTTCGGCCCAGGAGCAGGCCCAGGGCAGCTGGGCAAAGGCCCCCAGGCGCCGCTCCACAAAGGGGCGGTCAAAGCCCGCGTTGTGGGCAATGACCAGGTCCACGCCCTGCAGCAGCTCGGCAATGCGCGCTTCGTCCAGGCGCTGGCCCGCCACGTCGGCGTCGGTAATGCCGGTGATCTTCTGCGCCACGGCCGGGATGGGAAAACTAGGGTCTTCGAGCTGGTCGAACACCTGCACCTCGCCCTGGGGCAGGCCGCTTGCCGGGTCCCAGGCAAAGCGCAGCAGGGCCAGCTCGATGATGCGGTCCTTGGCGCTGTCCAGCCCGGTGGTTTCGGTGTCGAGCACCAGCACCTGCAATGCTTGGCCGCCGGGCGTGCCGCAGGGCCACTGCAGGCGCGGCTGCAGGCGGCGCAGCACGCGGTAGTCCGGGTGCTGCTCCAACTGGCACGCCAGGGCTTCGGCGCCTGCAGCGCCGTCTGCCACCGGGGTGCTACTGGGTGTGGCCAAGACGGCAGCGGGTGTGGACGCTGCGGGGGCCGGTGGCGGCGCCAGCGCTGCGGTGGGCGCGGCTGCCTTGCGCGGGCGGCCCCGGCGCGGTGCGGGCGAGGCGCTCACGTGCAGCTCGGGAAACAGCTCGTCGCTGAACAAATCATGGGACAAAGTCGACACTCCAGGGGCGCGGGCACGCGGTACACGTGTCGCGCCGGTAGCAAGGGGGGGCCATTATTGCGCTTATCATGCCCCGCCGCCGTGCGGCCCCACGCCCACCCGAGCGCGCCCCGCGCTCTGCGGGGGCCCTGCTTCTTCATTGCCCGTTTTTTCCGGACCTGCCATGACCGCTGCCGCAAGCCCCTCCCCCTCCCCCGTGCAACTGCCGCGTGCCCTGCAAGGCGTGCGCGTGCTGAGCCTGGCGCTGAACCTGCCCGGCCCCGCTGCGCTGATGCGCTGCGCCGCCATGGGCGCCAAGTGCGTCAAGCTCGAACCCCCTGCCCCGGCGGGCGCCGACAGCACCGCCGACCCCATGGGCCAGTACAACCGGGGCGCCTACGACACCATGCACCAGCGTGTGCAGGTGCGCCAGGCCGACCTCAAGACCCCCCAGGGCCAGGCCGCACTGCACCGCGCGCTGGCGCGCACCGACGTGCTGCTGACCTCGTTCCGGCCTTCGGCCCTGGCCAAGCTGGGCCTGGGCTGGAAGGCGCTGCAGCAGCGCCACCCGCACCTGAGCCTGGTGGCCATCGTGGGCGCGCCCGGTGCGCGCGCCGAAGAACCCGGCCACGACCTGACCTACATGGCCGAGAGCGGCCTGGTGCCGGGGCTGGACCTGCCCCCCACCCTGTACGCCGACATGGCCGGCTCGCTCATGGCCGCCGAGGCGGTGCTGCAAGCCACCCTGATGCAACGCACCAAGGGGCGCGGCGTGCGCCTGGAAGTGGCGCTGTGCGACGCTGCCCGCTACCTGGGCCTGCCGCGCCAGTGGGGCCTGACCACGCCGGGCGCGGCGGTCGGCGGTGGGCACGCGGGCTACCGCGTCTACGCCTGCGCCGATGGGCGCGTGGCCCTGGCCGCGCTGGAGCCCCACTTTGCCGCCGCCCTGGGCGCCCAGGTGGGCCTGGCCAAGAGCCACATCTTCGCCATGTTCGACCCCGCCACGCACCAGGCGGTGGCGCAGTGGTGCGCGGGCAAGAAGCGCGCGGAGCTGGAGGTGATCGCCCAGGCGCACGACATTCCGCTGTTCACCATGGCCAGTGTGTAAACCGAATCCCAGTACCCGCTTCTCCCGGTGGCGCTGCCCCCACGCAAGGCCAAGGACGCGCCCATAAGCAGCGCTACGAGCGCTGTGGCGTGTTTGTTATGCTTGCCCGTTTACAAACAAATAGTGGGGGAACGATGGCAGGCACGCGCAGGCGTTTTGGGTGGGGAATTGTTGGTGTTTTGTGGGTTTTGTTGTCAACCGGGTGTGCGATTTCGCCCGACTTGGCGTCCCACCGCCAGCGCAGCGAAGCACTGTGGACGGAGCAAATTGCCGGGCTGCCGTCGCCCGACAGCCGCGCCGCCAAACCCCGTTTGTGGGTGCTGGCTGCGGGCCTGAATGACCAGTCCAAGGCCTTCGAGGGTGACGTGGAAGGATTCACCAGCGCCATCCAACGCATCAACCCCAACGCTGTGGTGCTGGCCATGAACAACCCGCACTCGGGCGGTGAGCTGAAGCGCCCGTTTGGCACCCGTGAAAACCTGCAGCGCGCTCTGCAAACCATGGGCACGCACATGGCACCAGGCGATACCGCGTTGGTGCTGCTGAGCACCCACGGGCACATCAACATCCTGGCCAACTCGGCAGGCCAGCGCGATTACCCCCGCATCACGGGGGAAGAACTCAACGCCATGCTGGCGCCCTTGCAGGCTTACCCCACGGGGGTCATTGTGTCGGCTTGCTATTCCGGTTCCCTCATTCCGGCACTGAAGTCGCCGCAGCGCTGGATCATGACGGCGGCAGCAGCCGATCGAAACTCCTTTGGCTGCAATTTTTCATCGACCCGGACCTTCTTTGTCGAAGCCCTGCTGCAAAGCCTGGACAAGAAACCGAGCAGTGTGTCGTCCTGGCACCAAATGACCGAAAAAACCGTTCAGCACATGGAAACGGCGGCAGGTTTCACGCGGTCGTCCAACCCCCAGTTGTGGGTGGGGCCCCAGGTGCAGGAGCGTTTTGCCAAACAAAACCTGCGCGCATTTTTAGTTCCCAAAGGCGCCAAGACCGAGCAGCTTTCCGCAGCCGACTGACGCGCGCGAGAGCGCGCCGGCTGCGGCCGTTCGTGCGACCACATTTCAGCGTTGCGCGCGGGAGCGCTTGGCCACGCGCCCCAGGGATGCGCCACTGTCCTCCAGCCACTGCAAACCCTGGGCGTGGTCCAGGAAGTGGCGCAGGTAGTTGGGTGACAGGCGGCGCATCAGCGCCAGGGACTGCAGCATGAGGCGCTGGGAATTGAGCGGCCCGGCGTTTTGGGGCGCCTGCGCCAAGGCCTGGGCCAACTGCTGCTCGGCGGCCACCTTGGACCAGGTTTCCCGAAAGCGGCGCAGGCTGTGCAGCTCGTCGCGGGGGTGCGCTGGGGCACCCGGCGCCGTGGCGCTGGCGTTTCCCGGGCCCCGCGCACGCGCGGCCAAGGCGGCACGGAGCTGGGCCAGTAGCGGGGCCTGGGCGGGGCGATCGGAGCGGCCGCACGCCCGCACCACGCTGGTAGCAGGCGGCTCCTCATTCGCCAGGGCCGCCAAGCGCTGCAGCAGGTGCTCGCGCACGGCGCCGCTTTGGTCGGCGACGCGCTGTTGCAAGGCGTGCAGGTAGCGCGCGCGCAGCGGGTCGGTTGGGCTGCTGCCGGGCTCAGTCATGGGCCGGCTCTTGCGGCTGGCTGCGCCGGGGCACGGGCGCCATTTCCACGCGGCGGTTTTGTGCCCTGCCCGCTTCGTCGGCGTTCGACGCCACGGGCTGCTGGGCGCCAAAGGCGGCGGCAAACACCTGGGCGGCGGGCATGCCTTCGCTGGTCAGGGCCCGGGTGACGGTGAGCGCGCGCCGCGCCGACAGCTCCAGGTTGTCGGCAAAGGCGCTGTTGTGGCCGCGCACCTGGGTGTTGTCGGTAAAGCCACTGACCATGAGCAGCTCGTCGCGCTCGCCCAGATAAACGCGCAGCGGCTGCACCAGGCTCTTGAGCAGTTGCTGGCCCTGGGGGTGCAGTTCGTCCGAGCCCGGTGCAAACAGCACGCTGCCGCTGATGCCGATGCGCCCGTCGCTGACGGTGACGCGCCCGCTGGCCAGGGGCACTGCCAAGGCTTTTTCCAGCGCCTGGCGGCGGCGCTCTTCCTGCTGGCGCTTGTGCACCTCTTGCTGCAGGTTCTGCACCAGGTCCATCTGCACCAGCACCATGCCCACCAGCACCAGTACAAAGGCGCCCAGCAGGCCCGCCATCAGGTCGCCAAACACGGCCCACACCGGGGCGGTGGCCTCCATGCTGTCGTCGCTGGAATCCCATGCGGTCATGTTTCGCCCCCACGCTTCCCCGCTGCGCTGGGTTCGCTGCCCCCCAGGGGGGCCTTCGCGCCTTCGGGCGGCCGGGCGGCGCTCATGCCAGCGCCTCACGCGATTGGGCGTGCAGGCGGCGCAGGTCTTCGACCAGGCTGTGCTGCGAGCTGATGCTCAGGTCTATGACCTCGCGTGCCTGGGCCACGTAGTAGGCCAGCTGTTCGTCGCTGCGCGCCAGGGACTGCTCCAGGCCTGCATGCAGGGCCTGCAGGCTGTGCGTCAGGGCGCGGTTGCTCTCGCTGAACACGCCCATGCCGTGCTGGAAGGCCTCGCCCGCGCTGGCCAGATCGATGGCGCTGGCCTGCACTTGGGCGCCCACGGCATCGACCTGCCCGCGCTGGGCGTCCAGCCCCTGCGCAAAGCGTTGCGCCGCCTGCTCCAGCACGGCGGTGGCGGAGTGCACCAGGGTGTCGATAGCGGCGCGCTGCTGGGTGCTGGCCTGCTCCACGGTGTTCAGCACTGCGGCCATGCGCTCCACCATGGTGTGGCGTTCGGCCAGGGCGGCGTTGTCGCGCTCGCCCAGGCGGGCCATTTCCTGGCGCAGTTGGGCGATCACGTCGGCCGCCGAGCGCGGCACTTCGCTGGCGGTGTGCAGCAGTTGCGTCAGCGGGGCCTCCAGCGCCGCGCCCAGGGTGGCCAGGTGCTGGGCCACGGCGGCTTGCAGGGCGTCCAGGCGCTGCACGGCGGCGGCGGCGCGCTGGCCCTCGTCCTCGCGCAGCGCGGCCATGTCGGTGTGCCACTGGGCGGTGAGCTGGTCGGTACGCTGCTGGTGCTGCTCCAGCCAGCGCGCTTCGGCCTGGGCGCGCGCCTGTTCCAGGGCCTGCGCCTGGGCTTCGGTGCGCGCTACGGCGGCGGTGCTGGCAGTGCAGTGGGCATCGACCTGTTCACCCAGGCTTTGCAGGCTGTGCTGCAGGCGTTCGGCCGCTTGCGCCTGCTGCTGTGCGGTGCGCTCGGCCCACTGCTGCCATTGCGTGCCCAGACTCTGCACCCAGGCCTGGGTGGCTTCGTTCCAGTTTTGCTGTCGCTGCTGCTCGGCCTGCGCCTGCGCCTGCAGGCTGTGCGCGGCCTGGGTCTGCACGGCGTCGAGCACGCGCGCGCTGTCTTGCGCGAAGCTGTGGGTGAACTGCTGCAAGGCGGTGTCCAGGCGCTGCAGCAATTGCTGCTGGGTGTCTTGCTGCTGGGCCAGGGCCTGCAGCCAGGTGTCGCGCACCTGCTGGGCGCTGCCCTGCCACTGGCTGCTCAGGGCCTGCTGCTGGGCCTGCGCGGCCTCGTGCTGGCGCTGGTGGGCGTGCTGGGCCTGCTGCGCCAGTTCGGCCATGGCGTTTTCCACAATGGGGCGCAGGGTGTCGGCCGCCAGCCGTGCGGCGCCTACCAGGCTGTGCTGCAGTGCATCGCCCACCGAGCGGGCCAATTGCTCGTAGCTGGCGCTGGCCTGGGCGTGGAAACCACGCTCCTGCTCCAGCAACTGGGTGCCCAGCGTCTGTTGCTGGCGCGCCAGGCCTTCGCCCAGGGCCTGCAACTGCTGCACGATCTGCGGCATGGCCTGTGCCTGCAGGCACAGGGCGCGGTGCAAATCTTCACGCTGCTGGGCCGCAGAAAACGCCCGCAGGCTGGTGGCAATGGCGCCGTCCAGAGCGCGCACCGCGTGCTGGCGTTCGCGCCGGCACAGGGCCGACAGCAGCCCCAGCATGGCCGAGCTGGCCACCCCCGCCACCGAGGTGCCAAAGGACAGGCCCAGGCCCTGGATGGGCGCGGCCAGGGCGCTGCGGATGGCGTCGAGGTTGGTCGAACCCTGCAGCGCGAACACCGCGCCCTTGAAGGTGGCCACCATGCCCACAAAGGTGCCGAGCATGCCCAGCATCACCAAAAGGCCCACCAGATAGGGCGTCAGCCCCGGTGCGGGCAGCGGCGTGCGCTCGCCTTCAATGCGCTGGCGCACCGGGGCACGCAAACCCGCAGGCAACCGCTCCAGCCAGGCGGGCAGGTCGGCCACAGGCTCGCGCGCCTGCACCAGCGCGGCATGGAGCGCGCGGGTGCCGTGGTCAAAGCGCCACAGCTCCCACACGCCCCAGCCGTACACCGCGCCAATGAGCAGCGTCATGCCCAGCGGCAGCAGGCCGCTGCCGACAAAACCCCAGGCCACCCAGGCCACGGCCCCCAGTCCCAGGCCCGTAAGCCACGCCATCCAAGTTCGGTTCATCGCATCCCTCTCTCACTGATCCATCTGAGCAGCGTCCACCAGGGCGCGCACCGGCAGCAGGCGCAGCTCCAGCTCGGCGCCCAGCAGCTCGTTCATGTCGCGCTCAAAAGCCCGCATGCCCACCTCGGGCAGCGCCGCATGGGCGGCCTGCTGGTGCTGCCAGCGCCGCTGCACAAAACCCAGCACGCCCGCCCACTGCCGCTGTTCGCGCGCCTGCAGCAACTGCTCCATGGTGGCGTCCAGGGCGGCAAGCTGGCACAGGCCCTGTGAGGCGCGCGCCAGCACGGTGCGCACCTGCTCGCGCAGCTGCGCCACGTTCAGCGCCAATTGCCGCTGGGTGTGCAGGTAGCGCTTTTGCTGCACCGCAAAGGTGGGCGGGTCGGGCAGCACGGGCACCGCACTGCGCCCGGCCGAGCGCCGGGGCGCTGCGGGCGCGTTGTGCTGCGCCACCAGCGCCTGCAGTGCCTGCACCCCTTGCTCAAAGCGCTGTTGCAGCAGAGGCCGGTCCAGCGGCGCGGCTGGGCGTGGTGCGGCTTGGCCATGGGCTTCGATGCGGCGCAGGGCGGCGTCCAGGCGCACGGCGTCCATGGCACCCAGCGCCTGGCCCAGGCGCTCGGCCACGTCACAGCGCGCCTGCCGGGGAAGATCCCCCTCCCAACGCTCCAGCACCGCCGCCAGCGCGCTGCGGTTGATGTGGTACTGCAAAAAACACCCTCTCCATCATGGCGCGCGCCCAGCGGGGCGTGCGCCTTTCACTCCCTGCGGTGGCATCAGGGCGCCCTGAAAGGCCCCTGCGCCGCCGCGCAAAACCGCGCATTGTCGCCCAAACCCGGGCCGTGCCCGTGGGGCCTGGGAGTGCGCCTAGGGCTTGCGCCCTTTGCCCGCGGGCTTGGCCGGACCCACGCCCGGGCGCGGCGGCAAGCCGGTGTGCTAGGTCAGGATGCGCCCCTTGGGCGGTGCGTTGCCCGGTTTGGCCGGGCGCGCCTGGGGGGCCTGGGAGGCTTGGGGGGTGGCCGACGGGGTGCTGTTCTTGCGCCGGGGGCTCTCGTAGGTGCCGCAGGTCTGCGGCTGGTAGGTGGGGATGAGGTGGTGCTTGCCGTTGCCGATCAGGTCGGCCCGGCCCATGGCCTTGAGCGCCTCGCGCAAGAGCGGCCAGTTGTTGGGGTCGTGGTAGCGCAAAAAGGCCTTGTGCAAGCGCCGGCGGCGCTCGCCGCGCACCACATCCACCGACTCCTCCTCGCTTTCCGCCGCGCGGTGCAACTTGCGCAGGGTGTTGCGCCCGCTGTGGTACATGGCGGTGGCGGTGGCCATGGGGCTGGGGTAAAAGGTCTGCACCTGGTCGGCGCGAAAACCGTTTTTTTTCAGCCAAATGGCCAGGTTCATCATGTCTTCATCGCTGGTGCCGGGGTGGGCGGCAATGAAGTACGGAATAAGGAACTGCTTCTTGCCCGCCTCGGCGCTGAACTTCTCGAACATGGCCTTGAAGCGGTCGTAGGTGCCGATGCCGGGCTTCATCATCTTGGACAGCGGGCCGGTCTCGGTGTGCTCGGGCGCGATCTTGAGGTAGCCGCCCACGTGGTGGGTGACCAGCTCCTGCACGTACTCGGGGCTTTGCACCGCCAGGTCGTAGCGCAGGCCCGAGCCAATGAGGATCTTCTTCACCCCTTTGAGCGCGCGTGCCCGGCGGTACATATGGATCAAGGGGCCGTGGTCGGTGCCCAGGTTCTGGCAGATGCCAGGGTAGACGCAGCTGGGCTTGCGGCAGGCGGCCTCGATCTCGCGGCTCTTGCAGGCCAGGCGGTACATGTTGGCGGTGGGGCCACCCAGGTCGGAAATCACCCCGGTGAAGCCCTTGACCTTGTCGCGGATCTCCTCGATCTCATGGATCACCGAGTCTTCGGAGCGGCTTTGGATGATGCGCCCCTCGTGCTCGGTGATGGAGCAGAAGGTGCAGCCGCCAAAGCAGCCGCGCATGATGTTGATGGAAAAGCGGATCATCTCCCACGCCGGGATCTTGGTGGCGTGGTCATGGCTGCCGTTTTCGTCGGCATAGGCCGGGTGCGGGCTGCGCGCGTAGGGCAGGCCAAACACGTAGTCCATCTCGGGCGTGGTCAGCGGTATGGGCGGCGGGTTCACCCACACGTCGCGCGCCGTAGCCCCCTCGCCGTGCGTCTGCACCAGGGCGCGGGCGTTGCCGGGGTTGGTTTCCAGGTGCAGCACGCGGCTGGCGTGGGCGTAGAGCACGGGGTCGCTCTTCACCTGCTCGTAGCTGGGCAGGCGGATCACGCTGCGTTCACGCGGCGGCACCTTGTGCGTGCCCTTGCCATAGAGTAGCTCGGGGCGCACGAACTGCAGCGGCTGCACGCTTGCTGCCGCAATTGCCCCATCATTTTGGCCACTGGCCCGCGTATTTGTTGCATCTATTGCTATGCTATTTGTAGCACCTGGCGAGCCGCTGGAACACTGCCCCCCTTGGCTGGCGGCGGTTTGTGCGGTGGTGGCGTAGGGGTTGATGGGCGGCTCCACGCGCCCGGGTTCGTCCACGGTGGTGGAGTCGATCTCCAGCCACTGGGCGTTGTCGGCATCGTCGTTGCGGCGCACAAAGGCGGTGCCGCGCACGTTGGTAATCTTTTCCACCGGCTCGCGCGCCGCCAGGCGGTGGGCGATCTCGACCACGGCGCGGTCGGCATTGCCGTACAGCAGCAGATCGCACTTGGCGTCCACCACGATGGAGCGGCGCACCTTGTCGCTCCAATAGTCGTAGTGGGCAATGCGGCGCAGGCTGCCTTCGATGCCGCCCAGGATGATGGGCACGTCTTTGAACGCCTCGCGGCAGCGCTGGCTGTAGACAATGGCGGCGCGGTCCGGGCGGCGGTTGCCTGCGGCGCCCGGGGTGTAGGCGTCGTCACTGCGGATCTTGCGGTCCGCCGTGTAGCGGTTGATCATGGAATCCATGTTGCCCGCCGTCACGGCCCAGAACAGGTTGGGCCGCCCCAGCTTCTTGAAGCTCTCGGCGCTGTTCCAGTCCGGCTGCGCGATGATGCCCACCCGAAAACCCTGCGCCTCCAGCAGCCGCCCGATCACCGCCATGCCAAAGCTGGGGTGATCCACATAGGCGTCGCCAGTGACGAGGATGACGTCGCAACTGTCCCAGCCCAGTTTGTCCATCTCTTCACGGCTCATGGGCAAAAACGGCGCCGTGCCAAAGCGCGCCGCCCAGAACTTGCGGTAGCTATTGAGCGGTTTGGCCTGGCGCAGATGCGCAGGCAGCATGGCAAAGGTGGTGGACATGGGGGGAGCAGGCCAGAACAAAAAGGGCGGCACCATTCACAGGAACCGCCCAGGAGAGAGCCGGATTTTAAACCCCGCCCCCTCGGCCCTGGTGGCGGGAGGGGTGTTGGGGGGAGTGGAGGAATCAACTTTAGGCGGCCATGATCGAGCCCACCCCAAGGGCCTCCAGCAGATGCTGAACCACCACCTCCGAGGACTGGGGGTTTTGTCCCGTGATGAATTGCGCATCCCGCACGGCAAAGGCCGCCCAGTTGTCGGCGCTTTCGAAGTGGGCACCGAGTTCGCGCAGCCGGGTCTCCAGCGCGAATGGCACTACGCTTGCCAAACCAACGGCCACTTCTTCAGCATTGGTGAACGCGCTGATTCGTTTGCCTTGAACCACGGGCGCACCATCCGGTTGGCGCGCGCTGACCAGCGCGGCGGCCCCATGGCAGACCGTTGCGATCAACAGGCCTGCACCCCACGCGGCCTCGACGGCACGGGTGACACCATGGTCGCTGGGCAAGTCCCACATGGTGCCGTGGCCTCCGGGAAAGAACAGGACATCAAATTGCAGAACGTCCACGTCCATGGCCGCCACCGTGCTGTTCACCAAGGACTGTGCCACAGGGTCGGTCAAAAAACGCTCCACCAAAGGGGCGTTCTGGCCCAGCGGCTTGACGCTGCCGGGGTCGAGTGCGACGGGCCCGCCTCGGGGCGAAGCCAGCACGACCTGCACACCGGCATCAATGAGACGGTAGTAGGGTACGGCCAATTCGTCGGCCCAAATCCCTGTGGGCCTGCCACTGCTGCCCAAGTGCTGGTGCGAAGTGGCAATGATCAATGCGCGTTTTGCTGTGTTCATGTGTCGATGGTTTTGCGTTTTGAAAAAAGTTGGGACAGGCGTCTTTAGAAAGCGCCGGGGCCAAACCAGGTGTGGTCCCGCAATCGACTGTATTCATCTGACTCGCATAGATAAACTAGCAAAAATGGCATTCAATAATTACACAACGTAACTATGACGCGCAGTTTTGAACCCGTGCTGCTGGGCAGCATTGAGATGTTTTGCAAGGCCGCCGAAGTCCAGGGCTTTACCGCGGCGGCACGGGCCCTGGGCGTCACGGCTGCGGCGGTGAGCCGGTCTGTTGGGCGTCTCGAAGCGCGCCTGGGTACCAAGTTGTTTGCCCGCACCACGCGCCAGATGCGGCTCACCGACGCAGGAAGGGCCTATTTCGAACAATGTCGCCAGGCCTTGGGGCAAATCGCGTTGGCGGAGCGCAGCATCCAAGGCGGACAAGCCGAACCCAGCGGCTTGTTGCGCGTTTCCATGCCAACCACGTATGGGCACTACAGAGTCTTGCCACGGCTGCCTTCGTTGCTGGCGCGGCATCCCGACCTCAGCCTGCAAATTGATCTGAACAACCGCAACATTGACTTTGTGGAAGACGGCTATGACCTCGCCATCCGGGGTGGCGTGCCAGAAGACTCGCGCCTGGTGGCGCGCAAGCTGGAAGACGCCAGCTTTGGCATCTTTGCGGCACCCCAGTACCTGGCGCGCATGGGCACGCCGATGACACCGCAGCAATTGTTGCAGCAGCATGACTGCATTGCGTTCGTGCTACCTAGTACGGGTCGTGGGCTACCCTGGCTGTTTCGCCAGGATGGCCAGGATCTGGACCTCGCAGTTCCCAGCCGCGTCACGCTCCAGGCAGATGTGCTGGGTTGTCTGTCCTATGCGTTGGCGGGTGGTGGGCTGGTGCAAACCTATCGCTTTGTTGCCGAACCCCATGTTCAGAGTGGCAAGCTGATCGAGGTGCTGCAGGCGTTTGGCGGACGTTCGCGCCCCTTTTCCATCCTGTATCCGCACAACCGCTACCTGTCTGCCAAGGTACGTGCCTTTGTGGGGTTCATGCTGGAGGAATCACAGGCTTGAGTAAGGCGCTGCGGCCCAACCGCGACTCACCAGCAACGCTACTTCTTTACCGCAGCACTCACCAGCGCCTTCCTGGCCCAGGCGACGATCTCGTCGCGCTGTTCCACGATGGCATCCGGCACCTGGTAATAGCGCTTGACCTCAACGCGCCCCTTCTTCGTCGCATAAGAGAAGCAGCGGCTGCCCAACGCCTCGTAGCTTGGCCTTGTTGCGTCGTTCACGCAAAAATAGAGGGTGTTTTTCATGAGCATGGCAAATTGAACGCCCCCGGCTGTCAGGCCAATGCCGCCGAAAAATCGAACCCGTTGAATGACGCCGATGGGCGCCAGTTGATCGATGATGAAGTCGGCGTATTCCGTAGAGGTAGCGGTCATACGGGTTACGCCTTGCCCCTTTTCGGCGGCCACCGCCTGCGCGCGTGGACAACGTTCACAACCTCCACCAATCCAGGCAACTCGCGATACAGCACGATGTAATTGCTTCGCACGATCAACTCGCGCAAGCCCTTGGCACGCACGGAAGGCTTGTAGAGATCCGGGTGGGCTGGCAGCTTGCCAAGCTTGGCCTCGATCTCGTCTTTGAGCGCCAGGGCGGCATCTGGATTGTCTTGCGCAATGTAGGCCACGATGTCCAGCAGATCGGCGCTGGCCTGCGCGCGCCACTCAAGACGCGGCCTTGGCGGCATGCTGCTTGCGCTTGGCGTCGATCAGGGCCTGCACCTGGTCCATGACTTGGCGGTGCGGGATGTTGGGCCGGGGGTCGGCCAGCGACTCGGCCACCTTCTCGCCCACCCAATCGGCGTGCGCCTTGGCCTCGAAGGCGCTGCGCAGGCGTTCGGAGGCATCGGGCCGCACCCGGCTTGCCTTGATCGTTTCGGGGTCAAAATCGGTTGCATTGACGTTGTATTGGGAAATGCCCAATCCCTTGAGGTAAGCCACCAGGGTTTCAAACTTGCGAAACGTCCGCACGGCTCCGCGCCTGGCCGCAAGTGCGCGCTCGGACATGCCGTACTTGACGACCACGCCCCAGCCGCCACCATGGCCAATGACATCGGCGCCGCGCACGGCGCCTTCTCCGACCAGGCGGGCCAGGGTCGCATGGTCAATGGTGTCTGCCGTAGTGGTCATGGCTGCGCCTTTGGTAAAACGAGGAGTGCTTGGCATTCTAGCCAATTACTTATTAATTGGCTTCTCCAATACCCGGGGCTTTCCTGCCAACTTGCCCGTCTGGGTGGACACCTGCCACCGTCCAAACCTGACCCCAGGCTATAGCCACGACACCAATAGCGAGGGACGAACGTTCATAGAAGGTCCGGCCGTACAAACGCCCCACTCTGCGCACTCATCTGCCCCGCGCACAGCACCCGCATGGCGTTTTCCACCTCCTGCGGCGTCACAGGGGGTGTGCCCTGGTGGCGGATGGCCTGGGCGAGCTGGGCGTAAAAGGCGGGGTAATGGCCTGCCGGGCAGGCCTGCGTGCTTGCCAGCAGCGCGCCGCTAGGCTGCGCGGCGCACAGCAGGTGGCCGGGTTCGGGGTCCAGGCCCCAGGTGCCGCTGGCCGGGGTGCTAGCGCCCAGGTGTTCGGCCCGTGGCGGGCGCAGGCCGTCTTTCAGGGCTTGCTCCTGCGTGTCCAGCCCCTGTTTGGTGTAGCTGCCCTGGGTGCCGTGCAGCACAAAGCGCGGCCCGCATTGGGCCACCAGGGTGGCGCCGTGCAGCACCACGCGCAGGTCCTGGTGCTGGGGGTAGCGCAGCACGGCATGAAAATAGTCGTTCACCACGGCGCCGTCGCGCTGGCGGCCCAGGTCCAGCAGCACGTCTTGCGGCAGGCCAAAGAGCTGCAAGGCCTGGTCCACCAGGTGCGATCCCAGGTCCATCCACAGGCCGCTGCCGGGCAGGTCCTGCTCGCGCCAGCGCTGCGGCACCACGGGGCGGTAGCGGTCAAAGTGGGATTCCAGATACACCGCGCGGCCCAATGTTCCGCTCTCCAGCACGGCGCGCAGGGCCAGGAAGTCGGCGTCCCAGCGCCGGTTCTGGAACACGGTGAAGATGCGCTGCTGGCGGCGTGCCAGTGCCAGCAGCTCCAGCGTTTCTTCCAGGCGCACGGTGCAGGGTTTGTCCACCACCACGTGCCTGCCCGCCAGCAGCGCCTGGCGCGCCAGGGGGTAGTGGCTGTCGTTGCTGGTGGCGACCACGACCAGCTCGATGTCGGCGCGCTCGCTCAGGGCAGCGTCCAGGCTGGGCAGCACGGGCACGCCCGGCAGCTGCGCACCCACCTTGTCGGGCTGGGTGGAGACCACGGCGCAGAGCGCCACACCGCACACCGCCTGCAGCAAGGGGGCGTGAAACACCTGCGAGGCGCCGCCAAAGCCCACCAGCGAGGTGCGCACCGGGGCCGTGGAAATTGCTTGTGAATGACTTTGCACCGCGTTCAGCCTGTAACCATGACGCGGTGTTTATACCCGCGCGCTCAGTCTTGCGGGTTCGTTCCGGTTTTGAAAACGGCCACGGTGGCTACCAGTTCGTCGGACAGGCTTTCCAGCTTGGTGGCGGCGGCGGCCACTTCTTCGACCAGCGCGGCGTTTTGCTGCGTGGTGCCGTCCATGCTTTCCATGGCACTCACGGCCGAGGCGATGCCCTCGTTTTGCTGGCTGGTGGCCACGCTGATATCGGCCACGATGTGCGTGACCTGCACGATGGCGTCCACCACCCCGGTCATGGTGGTGCCGGCCTGGCTCACCTGGGCGTTGCCCTGCTCGACGCGCTCCACACTGGTGCTGATGAGCTGCTTGATCTCTTTGGCGGCCTGGGCGCTGCGCTGGGCCAGGGAGCGCACTTCCGACGCCACCACGGCAAAGCCGCGCCCCTGCTCGCCCGCACGGGCAGCCTCCACAGCGGCATTGAGCGCCAGGATATTGGTTTGAAAGGCAATGCTGTCGATCACCTGGGTGATTTCAGAGATCTTGCGCGAGGCCTCGTTGATTTCGCGCATGGTGCTGACCACGTCCGCCACCACCTGGCCACCGTGGCGGGCCACTTCAGACGCCGACTGCGCCATCTGGTTGGCCTGGGCGGCGCGCTCGGTGTTTTGCCGCACCGTGGTGCCGACGCGCTCCATGGACGAGGTGGTTTCCATCAGCGCCCCGGCCTGTTTGTCGGTGCGGATGGACAGATCCACATTGCCCTGGGCGATTTCGGCGCACGACATCTTGAGCGAGTCGGCCGAGGAGCGCACCTGCCGGATCATCGCCTCCAGCCGTGCCACAAAGCTGTTGAAGTGCTCGGCGATTTCGCCAAACTCGTTGTGGTCGTTGACGTGGATGCGCTGGGTCAGGTCGGCGTCGCCGCTGGAAATGGTGGCCAGCGCGTCCTTCACCCGGTTCAGCGGCTTGAGCACGATCACCTGCAGGCTCCACGACAGAAAGGCCAGCAGCACCACGTTGGTTACCAGGATCTGCATGAGCAGCTCCCAGACCCTGTCGCGCAACTGGGCCTCGATGTGCTCGCGGGTCAGGTACACCGCCACATGGCCCGCGTTCTTGACGTTGCCAGAGTCGTTGTAAGTCAGCTCCGCGCTCAAGGAGCTGCCGCTGAACTTGCTCTCAGCCGAGCTGGGCACGGCCTTGCCTGCGGCGTCGCGGGTGACGCCCGAGACGAACACCCGCTTGTCGTTGTGCACCACGATGGCAGCCACGCCGGGCTGGACGGCCTCGGATTCGAGCACCACGGCCAGGCGCGCCGAATCAAAGTTCCACAGCGGCTCGGGCAGCGCGGTCTGCAGGCGCTTGAGGGTGCGCTGCACCTGATCGTCCAGCTCGGCCTCCATCGTGCGCTTGCTGCCCGTGAAGGAAATCACCCCATAGGCGGTGAGCAGCAGCGTCACCACCACCAGAAAGATGACGTTGAGCCGAACGCCGATGTGATTGAGGACTTTCATGCTACTGGAAGTACTTGCGCATCACCTCGTCGATATTGACCTTCTTCAAACCCGCGTTGAAGGCCTTGAGCGCCTTCTCCCCGGCGGCGTTCTTCTTGAAGCACACGTACAGCTTCTTGTCTTCCAGGATCCTGGCGTTGACCTGCAACTGGCCTGCCACGGCCTTGATGGCGGGGTCGTTCTTGGCCAGGTAGTGGAAGACGTTGACGTCGATCACCGCCACGTCCACACGCCCGGCGGCGAGCTTTTGCAGGTTCTTGACGTCGTCAGGCGCCTCGCTGCCGGTGAGCGCCTTGCTGGCGATCTTGGCGTCCAGCTCTTCGGTGTTCACGTAGTCCTTGACCACGCCGATGGTCTTGCCCTTGAGGCTGTCGTAACTCGTCCAGGTCACGGGCGCGGCCTTGCGCTCCACGAACACCAGCGGCCCCACGCCGATGGGGTCGGAATACAGGAACTCGGCCGCGTTCTCCTTGGAGTAGTACTCTGGGAAATATGCAATGTAGGCGTCGTCCGACTTGGCCAGGTTCACGGCGCGGGTCCACTGGTGGAACTCGATCTTGACGCCGCTGCCCGCCGCCTTCATGGCCTCGGCCACCACCGCCGCGCTGGCGCCCATGGCAGGCAGCTTTTCGGCCGTGTAGGGCGGCCACTCCAGTGAGGTGATTTTGTAGTCCGCGGCCCATGATCCCGCTGCGACAAACCAGGAAAGAGACCACACCGCCAAAAACGCCCACAGCCGCCTTGTAGCCAGAGACATGATGACTCCTTTATGGTTGGATTCCCGCGCCGATGCCCATCGGCACCTGGGGCGCAATATCCTTCATGCGCCCCAAGATGTAAAGCACCCGATGATTGCTGCACCGCACACATGTCATGACAACTTGGGCACCCGTACAAACACCTACCACAAGCCGCCAAGTCAGAGAAAAATGCAGCCAAGCAGCCCGTAGAATGGCTGTTCCTAATCATCAACCCGCCACCCCTGCGTGGCGCAACCGAGGAAACAAACCCATGAAGAAACTTCTGCTGGCAGTGGCCCTGGGCGCGATCGGCGCCGTGTCCTTCGCCCAAGGCAAGGATCTGAAAGTTGCGATCGATCCCACCTACGAGCCCTTCACTTTCAAGACCCCGGACGGCAAGCCCACCGGCTTTGACGTGGACATCGCCAGCGCCCTGTGCGAGCAGATCAAGCGCAAGTGCGTGTTCGTGGAACAGGTGTGGGACTCCATGATCCCGGGCCTGCAAGCCAAGAAGTACGACGTGATCATCAGCTCGATGTCGATCACCGAAGACCGCCTCAAGGCCATCGACTTCACCGACAAGTACTACAACACCCCCAGCCGCGTGGTGGTCAAGAAGGGCGTGAACTACACCGGCCCCGCATCCATCAAGGGCAAGAAGATCGGCGTGCTCAAGGGCTCCACCCAAGAGAAATATGCCATGGGTGAACTCAAGACCGTGGGCGTGGAAGTGATTCCCTACGAAGCCCAAGACCAGGTCTACCTGGACATCAAGGCCGGCCGTCTGGACGGCACCGTGGCCGACTTCGTGGAAGTGACCGGCGGCTTCCTGTCCAAGCCCGAGGGCAAGGACTACCAGCTGGTCGGCCCCGAGCTGTACATCCAGAAGTACTTCGGTATTGGCGCCGGCATCGGCCTGCGCAAGGGTGAAGCCCAGCTCAAGACCGATCTGAACGCCGCCATCAAGGCCATCCGCGACAACGGCACCTACAAGAAGATCAACGACAAGTACTTCAAGTTCGACGTTTACGGCAAGTAATTCGTCACAGGTATGTAGGAGACGGCGCACATGAAAAATGTGCGCCGTTGTTTTATCGAACGTCGTTGCCAGGTGCTTGACGCATGAGCGCTTACTACACCGCCATTTTGCAGGGCTCGCTGCTGACCATCGGCGTGTCCTTGTGTGCCCTGTTGTTCTCCATTGTGCTGGGGCTGCTGGGCGCTGCCGCCAAACTCTCATCCAACAAGGTACTGGTGGGCGTGGCCGCCACCTACACCACCATCATCCGCGGCATCCCCGATCTGGTGCTGATGCTGCTGGTGTTCTACGGCGGCACCATCGGTGCCAACAACCTGCTCGAATGGCTGGGCAGTGAAGCCACGGTGGACATCAACCCCTTTCTGGCCGGTGTGCTGACCATCGGCTTCATCTACGGTGCCTACATGACCGAAACCTTCCGTGGCGCCATTCTGGCCATCCCCAAGGGGCAGATGGAAGCCGCCGTGGCCTACGGCATGGGCCATGTGCAGGCCTTTGTGCGCATCACCCTGCCGCAGATGGTGCGCTACGCCCTGCCCGGCTTCACCAACAACTGGCTGGTGCTGATCAAGTCCACCGCCCTGGTGAGCCTGATCGGCCTGCAGGAAATGACCTACCTGGCCAAACAGGCCAGCGCCGCCACGCGCTCGCCCTTCGCCTTCTTCCTGTTCACGGCTGCGCTGTTCCTGGTCTACACCACGGTGTCGCTGTACGTGCTGCGCAAGCTCAATGAGCGCTACAGCCTGGGCACCAAACGCGGGAGCCTGGCATGAACTGGACCGTCATTTTTGAACCCCAAAGCCTGGCCCTGTACGGCGAGGGCATCCTCACCACCCTGGGGCTGCTGTTTTCCTCGCTCGCCGTGGGGGCCGTCATGGCCCTGGTGTTTGCCCTGCTGCTGACCGGCCCCTGGGCGGTGGCGCGTTGGCTGGTGGGGGCCTACACCTATGTGATCCGTGGCACGCCCTTGCTGATCCAGGTCTACCTGATCTACTACGGCCTGGCGCAGCTGGAATGGATCCAGACCCGCTGGGACAGCGTGTGGCCCTGGACGCATTTCAAAGAGCCCTTCTTCTGCGCCCTGCTCGCCTTCGCGCTCAACACCGCGGGCTACACCGCCGAGATGCTGGCCGGTGCCATCCGTGAGACCAACGCGGGCGAGATCGAGGCCGCCCAGGCCTACGGCATGAGCCGCGTGCAGGTGATGTGGCGGGTGGTGCTGCCCAGCGCCATGCGCCGCACCCTGCCCGCCTACAGCAACGAGGTGGTGATGATGCTGCAAAGCACCAGCCTGGCCAGTGCCGTGCCCAGCCTGATCGACATCACCGGGGCGGCCAGCCGCATCTATTCGGACTACTACCTGCCTTTCGAGGCCTACCTGACCGCTGCCGCCATTTACCTGGTGGCCACGTTCGCCCTGATCGCTCTGTTCAAGTTCGCGGAAGGACGCCTGCTGGCGTATCTGGCGCCACGCAAGCACTGACAATGTGCCCCATGCGGCGTGCCACATGCATGCCCCATGGGAGCCGGAGTTTGATTCATGCAACGCCAAGACCATGCCCTGATCAGCCCCAGCCTGGGGGTGCGCAAGACCCTGACCAGCCTGCACTACGGGCCCGCCGACGCGCCCCGCAAGGTCTACATCCAGGCCAGCCTGCACGCCGAAGAGCTGCCCGGCATGCTGGTGGCGCACCACCTGCGCCCCCTGCTGGAGCAGGCCGAAGCCCAGGGCCTGATGCGCGCCCGGGTGGTGCTGGTGCCCATGGCCAACCCCATCGGGCTGGCCCAGCGCCTGGACCACAAGCCCATGGGGCGCTTCGAGCTGGACACCTCGGAGAACTTCAACCGCCACTACCCCGACCTGGCGCAGGCCGTGTTCGAGGCAGTGCGCGAGCGCCTGGGCGGCGATGCCCAGGCCAACCTGCGCACGGTGCGCGAGGCCATGGGCGCCTACCTGCGCCATTGGCAGCCCGACAGCGAGCTGCAAGACCTGCGCCGCACGCTGCTGCTGCTGGCGCACGATGCCGACGTGGTGCTGGACCTGCACTGCGACTGCCAGGGCGTGATGCACTTCTACACCGAAGAGCCCTGCTGGAGCGTGCTCGAACCCGTGTCGCGCTTCATCGGTAGCCGCGCCAGTCTGCTGGCCCGGGCCTCCGGGGGGCTGCCCTTTGACGAATGCCTGTCGGGCGCCTGGTGGCGCCTGGCCGAACGGCTGCAGGCGGCGGGGGTGCAGGCGCCCCTGCCCCAGGGCTGTTGCAGCACCACCATCGAGCTGCGCGGCGAAGCCGACGTGCACCACCGCTGGGCCCAGGGTGACGCCCAGGCCTTGTTCGACTACTTGCGCTACGCAGGCTTCATACACGCCGAAGTCCCGCCTGTGCTGCCTGCGGCGCTGTGCCAACCCACCCCCCTGGCGGGATCGCAGACGCTGACCGCCCCCGTTCCCGGGGTGGTGGTGTTTTTGCAGGAAACCGGCGCACAGGTCGGCAAAGGCACCCCCATGGTCGAACTGGTGGACCCGATCGAAGGCAGCACCACCACGGTCTATGCCGAGGTCGAGGGCGTTTTCTACGCCCATATCCGCGACCGCTACGTCACCCGGGGCTGCGAGCTGGGCAAGATTGCCGGCGCGGTCCCGTTTCGCACTGGCCATCTGCTGGGCGACTGAATCACAACAAACATCCCAAGAGACAAGCCCATGAACGCCAAAACCCTCAAACTCCAGGTTGAAAACATCCACAAGCGCTTTGGCACCAACGAAGTGCTCAAGGGCGTGTCCCTGACCGCCCACGCGGGCGACGTGATCAGCATCATCGGCAGCTCGGGCTCGGGCAAAAGCACCTTCCTGCGCTGCATCAACATGCTGGAAAAGCCCCACGAGGGGCGCATCATCGTGGCCGGTGAAGAGCTGCGCCTGGTGCCCGGCCCCACGGGCGAGCTGCAGGCCGCCGACGCCAAGCAGCTGCAGCGCATCCGCACCGAGCTGTCCATGGTGTTCCAGCACTTCAATCTCTGGGCCCACATGACGGTGCTGGAGAACATCGTCGAAGCGCCGGTACACGTGCTCGGCCGCCCCAAGGACGAAGCCATTGCCACCGCCCGCAAGTACCTGACCAAGGTCGGCCTGGAGGGCAAGGAGGATTCCTACCCGGCCCACCTCAGCGGCGGCCAGCAGCAGCGCGTGGCCATTGCCCGTGCCCTGGCCATGGAGCCCGAGGTGATGCTGTTCGACGAGCCCACCTCGGCGCTGGACCCGGAGCTGGTCTCCGAAGTGCTCAAGGTCATGAAGAACCTGGCGCTGGAGGGCCGCACCATGGTGGTGGTGACCCACGAGATGGGCTTTGCGCGCGAGGTGTCCAACCATGTGATCTTCTTGCACAAGGGGCGTATCGAGGAAGAAGGCAACCCGGCCCAGGTGCTCACCGCACCCAAGAGCGAGCGCCTGGCGCAGTTTTTGAGCGGCAGTTTGAAGTAGGCCCCCAGCCATGGGTCCAAGCGGCCGAGCGTGGCCGTCCAGGCCATGGCACAGACGGGAGCGCTCGTTTATACTTGCACAAATTCATGTACAAGTCGTAAGGAGCGGGTATGAAGATCGTGACCTATTCCGAAGCGCGCAGCGCATTGAAGTCGGTGCTGGACCGCGTGCACGACGACGCCGATGTGACGGTGATCAGCCGACGCGATGGAGCAGACGCGGTGGTGATGTCCTTGGAGCACTACCAAAGTCTCATGGAAACCATCCATTTGCTCTCTACACCGGCCAATGCCGCCCACCTGGCCCGCTCCATCGCGCAGCACAAGGCGGGCAAGGCGCTTAAGCGTGAGCTGGCCAAAGTTTGAACGTGGCGCGCTCCATCCGTTTCACACCCGCCGCGTGGAGTGACTACATCTACTGGCAGGGGCAGGACAAGAAGACCCTCAAGCGCATCAATACGCTCATTGAAGCCGCAGCCCGTGAGCCCTTTGCCGGCATCGGCAAACCGGAGCCGCTGATGGGCAACCTGACAGGGTATTGGTCCCGACGGATTGATGAGGTGCATCGGCTGGTGTACGCGGTGGACGATGCCGACATCGACGTAATCGCCTGCCGTGGGCACTACGACGATTGATGCCCCGCCCCGACAGCTTTCTCTAAAATGCCGCAGGGAAGCCTGCCCAAGCAAGGATAAGCTCCTGGGTCCCCGTACTCCAACGACGCCACCGCCCATGCTGAATTTCCTGCCCGCGCCGCTCATTGCCGTGGTGGCCTTCACCCTGCTGATGCTCAACATCTGCTTCTGGGTGCCGATACTGCTGGTGTTTGCGCTGCTGCGCCTGCTGCTGCCGTTTCAGGCCGTGCGCCTGGCCATCGACCCGATCACGCTGTGGATCGCAGAGAACTGGATCAGCGGCAACAAGGCCTGGATGGACCTGACGCAGAAGATCGAATGGGATGTGCAGGGGGTGGAGGGCCTGGAGCAGCGCAGCTGGTACCTGGTCAACAGCAACCACCAGTCCTGGGTGGACATCTTCGTGCTGCAGTACCAGTTCAACCGCCGCATTCCGCTGCTGAAGTTCTTCTTGAAGCAAGAACTGATCTGGGTGCCCATCATGGGCCTGGCCTGGTGGGCGCTGGACTTTCCGTTCATGCGCCGCCACAGAGAGGCCTACCTGCAAAAGCACCCCCAGATGCGCCAGCAGGACCAGGAGACCACGCGCAAGGCCTGCGCCAAGTTCGCGCTCATTCCCACCAGCGTGATGAACTTCCTGGAAGGCACGCGCTTCACCCCCGCCAAACATGCGCGCCAGCAGTCGCCCTACCGCTACCTGCTCAAACCCAAGGCGGGCGGCATCGCCCTGGCGCTGGACGCGCTGGGCGCGAAGTTCCACAGCCTGCTGGACGTGACCATCGTCTACCCGGACGGCATTCCGACCTTCGCCGACCTCTTGTGCGGCCGCGTGCGCCGCGTGGTGGTGCGGGTGCGCACGGTGGAGGTGCCGGGGCCGCTGCTGCAGGGCAGCTACGGCGAAGACCCGGCGTTTCGCAAAGCCTTTGCCGACTGGGTGGCGCAGCTGTGGCGCGACAAGGACGCGCTGATCGCCTCGCTTTTAGAGGCCCAGGGCGGCTCGCACCCGCGCCGGTAGCCGCACCGGGCGCATGCGCTGGGCATCGACACAGCCCACGCGCACCGTGGCCTCGCACAGCAAGGCGCCCTGGCAGTGGGCCTGCTGCGCCAGCGCCAGGGACGCGGCGCCGCACTCCAGCACCCGCACGCTGATGTCGAGCGCATCGTCCAGCCTCGCCGAGCGCAGGTAGCGCACGTGCACGTCGGCCACCACGAACAGCACCCCTTCCTCGGTGCGCAGGCTCTCCTGGCCTACCCCGGCCTGGCGCAGCCACTCGGTGCGCGCGCGTTCGAAAAAGCGCAGGTAGTTGGCGTAGTACACCACCCCGCCGGCGTCGGTGTCTTCCCAATACACCCGCACCGGCCAGTGGAAACGTGCCTCCTCGGGTGCCGTCCCGGGGCTGGTCTGGGGCAGGACGGCGTTCATGCCTGGTGCTGGCGCAGCGCCTGTTCGACGTGCGCGCGCCCCCCCGGGTTGGTCATCAGCACCAGGGCGCTGCCCGCCTGCAGCAGGTGCTCGTCACCGGGGTTGAATTCCCATCGGCCCTGCTCGTGGGTGGCCAGCAGCACATAGTCGCGCGAGCGCGGCACCACCGCGCCCACCGGCACCGGCGTAGTGCCCGCGGGCACCACGACCTCCTCCACGCGCAGCCCGTCGTCGCTGTGCAGCATCTGGTCCATGAAGTTGACCACGTGCGGGCGCAGCATGGCCGAGGCAATGCGCATGCCGCCGGTGAAATCGGGCGAAACGATTTCGTCCGCGCCAGCACGCCGGGCCTTGTTGGCGTTGCGGATGTCGTGCAGGCGCACCACCACGCGCGCCTTGGGGTTGAGCAGTTTGACCGAGAGCGCGATCATGAGGTTGTGGCTGTCGTCGCCAGTGACGGCAAACACCCCGGCGGCCTGCATCACCCCTGCGTCACGCAGCGCTTCGTCCTCGGCCGCGTCGGCGTGCAGGTAAGGAGTCTCTGGACGGGCCGAGAGCCAGCGCTCCAGCACTTCGGGGTCGGTTTCTATGGCGACGAACTCGCGCCGGGTCTTGAGCAATTCGTTGGCCACGTTGCTGCCCACACGGCCTATGCCGCAGATGATGTAGTGGGCGCGCAGGGCCTGGATGCGTTTTTGCATGCGCTTTCTCCTCAGTGCCGCGTTGAACTCCGACTCCAGCAGCAAGGCCACGGAGCTGGAGAACAGGTAGCTCATGATGCCGATGCCAAAGATGGCGATGGCGATGGTGAACAGGCGCCCGCCCGGATGCCCGTCCAGGGGCACGATCTCGCCGTAGCCGATGGTGGCCACGGTGATGAAGGTCATGTACAGGCTGTCGACCCAGGTGGCGTCGGGCCAGCCGATGGCCATGTAGCCCAGCGTGCCGATGAGGTGCAGGACCACCATCAGCACCACCCCGACCACGAGGCCGGAGTAGTGGGAGCTTTGCAGGGCGCGGCGCAGGGACATGGGGCGGGTTCAATCGGTGTGCGCCCCGCTTCAAATGTGCCCAGCACCCATGGCGTGGGTCCGCTATCACTTGGGCGTGCGCCAGCATAAACGCCGCATTGTAGGTGCGCGCACTCTGTTCACACGTGTGAACAGAGTGCGGCGGTGTGCAGCCAAGGCGTGGGGCTTAACGTGCTCCCAGGCCCATGGAGCGCGAGATCAGCTCTTTCATGATCTCGTTGGTGCCGCCGTAGATGCGCTGCACGCGCGCGTCGGCAAAGGCGCGGGCAATGGGGTATTCCCACATGTAGCCGTAGCCGCCAAAGAGCTGCAGGCATTCGTCCATGACCTTGCTTTGCAGGTCGGTGGTCCAGTACTTGGCCATGCTGGCGGTGGCCGAGTCCAGCGCGTCGCGGCCGATGAGTTCGCAGCACTTGTCCACGAACACGCGCGCCATCTGCACCTGGGTCTGCAGCTCGGCCAGGGTGTAGCGGGTGTTCTGGTAGTTGGCCACGCTTTGGCCGAACACCTTGCGCTCCTTCACGTATTCCACCGTCCAGTCGATGGCGGCCTGCGAGGCCGCCACGGCGCCGATGGCGATCTGCAGCCGCTCCCAGGGCAGCTCCTGCATCAGGCAGATGAAGCCCTTGTTCTTGTAGGCCTCGCCGCCCAGCAGGTGCTCCGGCCCTAAGCGCACGTTGTCAAAGAAGAGTTCGGAGGTGTCCTGCGCCTTCATGCCCACCTTCTTCAGGCGCTTGCCGACCGAAAAGCCGGGCATGCCGCGTTCGACCAGCATCAGGCTGGTGCCCTTGCCGCCCAGGGCCGGGTCGGTCTTGGCGACCACGACCACTAGGTCGGCGTGCCAGCCGTTGGTGATGAAGGTCTTGCTGCCATTGAGCAGGTAGCTGCCGTCGGCCTGCTGCAAGGCGGTGGTTTTGACGCCTTGCAGATCGGAACCGGCGGCGGGCTCGGTCATGGCGATGGCGCCCACCATGGCGCCGCTGGCCAGTTGGGGCAGGTACTTGGCCTTTTGCTCCTCGGTGCCGTAGTGCAGGATGTAGGGCGCCACGATCTCGCTGTGCAGGCCAAAGCCAATGCCGGTGAATCCGCCACGCCCCAACTCCTCCATTTGCACCATGGAGTAGCGCTTGTCTGCGTCCGAGCCGCCGTACTGCTCGGGCAGGGTCATGCACAGGAAGCCGTTCTCACCGGCCTTGTTCCAGACCTCGCGCGCCACATAGCCCTGCTCCTCCCACTCGGCGTGAAACGGGGCAATCTCCTTGTCCATGAAGCGGCGAAAGGCGTCGCGGAAGGCTTCGTGGTCGGTGTCGTACAGGGTGCGTTCAATCATGGTCGGTCCTCGCAGATAGAAAAACTATTTTCACAAAGCACTTGCTTGGTGAAAAGTACTATACTGCAAAAAGCACGATCGTCCAAAAATAGGGACGCGCTCCTGCCCATGTTTCAACCCAATGGAGAGAAAACCCATGACGCAAGCATTTGTGTTCGACGCCATCCGCACCCCGCGCGGCAAAGGCAAGAAGGACGGCAGCCTGTACGAAGTCAAACCCGTGAATCTGCTCGCCGGTGTGCTCACCGCGCTGCAGAGCCGCAACGGCTTTGACACCGCGCGCGTGGACGATGTGGTCATGGGCGTGGTCTCGCCCGTGGGCGACCAGGGCGCGGTGCTGCCCAAGGTGGCTGCGCTCAAGGCCGGGTGGGACTGGCAGTGCGCGGGCGTGCAGATCAACCGCTTTTGCGCCTCGGGGCTGGAGGCGGTGAATCTGGCAGCGCAAAAGGTGCGCTCGGGTTGGGAAGACCTGGTGGTGGCGGGAGGCGTGGAGAGCATGAGCCGCGTGCCCATCGGCTCGGACGGCGGCGCCTGGGCCATGGACCCCGAGACCAACTCCGCCACCGCCTTCGTGCCCCAGGGCATAGGCGCCGACCTGATCGCCACCCTGCATGGTTTTTCGCGCCAGGACGTGGATGCCTTTGCGGTGGAGTCGCAGCGCCGCGCCGCCAAGGCGCAAGCGGCGGGCTATTTCGAGCGCTCCATCGTCCCGGTCAAGGACGCGCTGGGCCAGACCATCCTGGGCCACGACGAATTCATCAAACCCGCCACCACGGCAGCCACCCTGGCGGGCCTGAAGCCCTCGTTTGCCGACATGGGGGCGATGGGTTTTGATGCCGTGGCGATTGCCCGCTACCCGCAGGTGGAGCGCATTGCGCACGTGCACCACGCGGGCAATTCCTCGGGCATTGTTGACGGTGCCGCTGCGGTGCTGATCGGCAATGAGGCCGCCGCCAAGGCCCATGGCCTGCAGCCTCGCGCGCGCATCGTGGCCACGGCCCTGAGCGGCGCCGACCCGACCATCATGCTCACAGGCCCCATGCCCGCCACGCGCAAGGCGCTGGCCAAGGCCGGGCTGGACATCCAGGACATCGACCTGTTTGAAGTGAACGAGGCCTTTGCCGCCGTGGTGATGCGCTTCATGCAGGAGATGAAGGTGCCGCACGAGAAGGTGAACGTGAACGGCGGCGCCATTGCCATGGGCCACCCGCTGGGGGCCACCGGCGCCATGATCCTGGGCACGCTGATCGACGAGCTGCACCGGCGCCAACTGCGCTACGGCCTGGCCACGCTGTGCGTGGGCGGGGGCATGGGCATTGCCACCATCGTCGAGCGGATCTGAGCAAAATTGGCACCCAGCCCGCGTATATATTGACATTGTAGCTCCTAAATTCATAGCAAATACCATGAAAACCATCCGCTACTCCCTGGCCGACGGCATCGCCACCATCACCTTCGACGAGCCGGACTCCCCCGTCAACACCATGTGCCTGCAGTGGCAGGCCGACCTGGAGCAGGTGGCGCAGCAGGTGCTGGCCGACAAGGACGCCATCCGCGGCATCCTGCTTGCCTCGGCCAAGAGCACCTTCTTTGCTGGCGCCGACCTCAAGGGCGTGATGCGCCTGAGCAGCGCCGACGCGCCGCGCGTGTTTGAAGAGATCGAGCGTGTCAAGCGCCACTTCCGCACCATCGAAACCCTGGGCAAGCCGGTGGTGAGCCTGCTCAACGGCACCGCCCTGGGCGGCGGCTGGGAAGTGGCCCTGGTGGGGCACCACCGCATTGCCATCAATGACAAGAAGACCCAGTTCGGCCTGCCCGAAGTGACCCTGGGCCTGCTGCCCGGTGCCAGCGGCGTGACCAAGATGACGCGCCACCTGGGCCTGATGGGCGCGCAGCCCTATCTGGTGGAAGGCAAGACCTTCTCGCCCCAGGAAGCCAAGGGCCTGGGCCTGGTGCACGAGCTGGTGGAGCCCAGCGACAACGCGCGCGCCGAGATGCTGGCCAAGGCCCTGGCCTGGATCGCTGCCAACCCCTGCGCCCAGCACCCCTGGGAGGCCAAGGGCTACAAGGTTCCCGGCGGCCTGCCCTCCAGCCCGGCGGTGGCGCAGATGCTGCCCATCGCCCCGGCGGTGATCCAGAAGACCACGCGCGGCCTGTACCCTGCCCCCGAGGCCATCATGGCCTGCATGGTCGAGGGCCTGCAGGTGGACCTGGACACCGCCCTGCGCATCGAAAGCCGCCACCTGGCCCGCCTGATGACGGGCAGCCAGGCCAGGGCCATGATCAACACCTTCTTCTTCAACCTCAACGCCATCAAGAGCGGCCACAGCCGCCCCCAGGGCGTGGAGCGTTTCAAGCCCGCCAGGGTGGGCCTGCTGGGCGCGGGCATGATGGGTGCGGGCATTGCCTACGCCCAGGCCAGTAAAGGCATTGCCACGGTGCTGAAAGACGTGAGCCTGGAAAAGGCCGAGCAAGGCAAGGCCTACAGTGCCAAGCTCACCCAGGGCCGCGTGGACAAGGGCCGCATGACCCTGGAGAAGCAGGCCGAAGTCCTGGGCCGCATCCAGCCCACGGCCGATGCCGCCGACCTCAAGGGCTGCGATCTCATCATCGAAGCGGTGTTCGAAAACCGCGAACTCAAGGCCAAGGTCACGCAGGAGGCCGAGCCCATGCTGGCCCCGGGCGGTTTCTTTGCCTCCAACACCTCCACCTTGCCCATCAGCGGGCTGGCGCAGGCGAGCCGCAACGCGGGCAAGTTCATCGGCATCCACTTCTTCAGCCCGGTGGACAAGATGAAGCTGGTGGAGATCATCCGTGGCAAGGCCACCGACGACGAGACCGTGGCGCGCGCCTTCGACTACGTGCAGGCCCTGGGCAAGCTGCCCATCGTGGTCAACGACTCGCGCGGTTTCTTCACCAGCCGCGTGTTCGGCACCTTCGTCATGGAAGGCGCGGCCATGGTGGGCGAAGGCATTCCGGCAACGGTGATCGAAAACGCCGGCCTGCAAGCCGGTATGCCGGTGGGCCCGCTGGCGGTGCTGGATGAAACGGCACTGACCCTCTCGCTGCACGTGATGGAGCAAACGCGCAAGGACCTCGAAGCCGAGGGCCAAACCTACACCCCCAGCGCGGGCGAGCGCGTGGTGGAGCAGATGGTGCGCCAGCACCAGCGCCCAGGCCGCGCCGGGGGTGGCGGCTTCTACGACTACCCCGCCGAGAAGGGTGCCAAGAAGGCGCTCTGGCCCCAGCTCAAGCCCTTGTTCGAAAAGCCCGATGCGGCCTGGGACATGGCCACGCTCAAGGACCGGCTGCTGTACCGCCAGGCGGTGGAGACGGCGCGCTGCCTGGCCGAGGGCGTGCTCACCAGCGTGGCCGACGCCAACATCGGCTCCATCTTCGGCATCGGCTTTCCGGCCTGGAGCGGCGGTGCGCTGCAGTTCGTGTACGGCATGGGGGTGGACGCCTTTGCCGCGCGTGCCGCCGAGCTGGCGCAGGCGCATGGCGAGGGCTTTGCACTCAGCGACAGCGTGCTGGAGGCCCTGCGCCGCCACCAGCCGCGCTACTGAGCGCCCGCCTGCTGCGGCACCGCCTGTCGCCTGAGAGACCCGTGCCGGATGGCAAGCCGCGATACTGCGCCCCCGCCCCTGCGGGGGCGCTCTTTCAGCCCGCTTTGGAGCCTATCGCATGAGTCCACACAGTCCCCCCGCCGCCATCCGCGCCGCACGCCCGCGCCTGGGCGCGCGCGCACGCCGCCTGCTCGTGGCCACCGCCTTGTACCTGGGCGCGGTGGCAGCGGGCCTGGGCAGCGCCTGGTGGCTGCTCAAGCACGCGCCCTGGATGTCGCACAGCGTGCAGGTGGGCGCCTGGAAGACCAACCTGCGCGCCGGTAGCGAAGACGCCGACCTGTATACCCGCGCGTGGGTCGCGGTCAACGCCGTGCTGGCCCTGGGGCGCGACGAGACCATGTATTTCGTCGCCACCCAGGACGAGCAGGGCCGCCCCCTGCGCGCCCAGTGCCGCTACCGCATCGACGGCACCGCCCCGGCAGCGCGCTGGTGGAGCATCACGGCCTACGCCGACGACATGTTCCTGATGGACGTGCCCAACAAACGCTACAGCCTCAATGGCAGCACCGCAGCGCTGGACGCGCAGGGGCGTTTCGCCATCGAACTGGGGCCGCAGCCGCCCGCCACGGGCCTGTACTGGCTGCCCACCGACGGCAAGCCCCATGGCGTGGTGCTGACGCTGCGCCTGTACAACCCGGCGCCGAACCTGCAGGCCGCCCCGGCGGACCTGGCGCCCCCCGCCATCACCGCCCTGGAGGCCTGCGCATGAAGCCGCCCACCACCACCCAGCGCCTGTGGGGCTACCGCATCCTCACCCTCATCGCCACCGCCGTGCTGGTGCACCTGGGCGCCATCTGGGCCGCCCCGCGCCTGGTCATGGCCGTGCTGCTGCACGGCCCCCAGTCGCGCGAACTCAATATGCACAACCAGGCCGCCTACCCGCCCCCGGTGGACGCCAGCGCCCGGCGTGTGGTCATGCCCAGCCCGGACCTGCTGTACTCGGTGTGCGCCTTCGACCTGCGCCAGGGCCCGCTGCGCATCCAGGCACACCCCCAGCTCGACAACTACTGGTCGATCGCCCTGTACGCAGCCAACAGCGACAACTTCTTTGTCCTCAACGACCGCCAGGCCGGTGCGGCCCCGGTGGACCTGTGGCTGGTGGCCGACGCCGGCAACACCGCGCAGGCCGCCCCCCCGCCAGGCGCACGGGTGGTGGTGAGCCCGTCCGCCACGGGCATGCTGCTCATGCGCCTGCTCACCACCGACTACGCGGCCGAGAAGGAGCGCGTGGAGGCCGCCCGGCACACCCTGCGCTGCGAGAGCGCGCCCCACTGACACCGGAAAGCCCCCCCATGCTGGCACGCACCCTGCGCTGGACCCTGGCCCTGCAATGGCTGACCGCAGCGTTGGCCGCCGCCGCATTCGGCTCGCCCCAGAGCAAGGGGCAGACCGTGGCCCTGGCCGCGCTGGTGCTGCTCACACCCGTGCTTGTGAAAGTGCTGGCCACCGTGTACAGCACCCTGGCATCGCGCCCGCACGGCAGCGCCTGGGCGCTGTGGTGGCGCGCCCTGTGGGGCGAGGCCTGGGCCACGGTCTGGTTTTTCGTCCTCACCCAGCCCTGGACCTGGCAGCGCCGCAGCCTGCACTGGTTTGGCGCCACGCCGCTGGACAGCCCGCGCGTGCCGGTGGTGCTGGTGCACGGCTACCTGTGCAACCACCGCCTCTGGGACCGCGTGGCCGGCGCCCTGCGCCAGCGCGGCCATGCCGTGGTGGCGGTGGACCTGGAGCCGGTGTTCGCCCCCATCGACAGCTATGCACCGCGCATCGAGCAGGCGGTGCAGGCCCTGTGCACCGTCACGGGCGCAGCGCAGGTGGCGCTGGTGGGACACAGCATGGGCGGCCTGGCCATCCGCGCCTGGATGCGCGCGCACGGCAGCGAGCGCGCGGCCAAGGTGCTGAGCCTGGGCAGCCCCCATGCCGGTACCCAGGTGCTGCAGCCCCTGCGCACGCCCAACGGCGAGCAGATGCGCTGGCACAGCGCCTGGCTGCGCGCACTGGCCGAGAGCGAGCCCCCGGCGCTGCGCCAGCGCATGGAGATCGCGCTGAGCACGCACGACAACATCGTCTTCCCGCAGCGCGAGCAGGTGCTCAGCGGCGTGCCCGTCACGGTGTTCGAAGGCCTGGGGCACCTGCAGATGTGCCGCGATGCCGGGGTGGTGCAGTGGGTGGCGCAGCGCCTGGGCGAGGTGCGCCCTCTCTAAAGTACGGGGTCTTCCCGAAACACGGCCTGCGGCGTTCCCACCTGGGGCGACAATGGCTCCCTCCCTGCGGCTACCCCCACACCATCACCATGCGCGCTTTGAGCCCCACCGACTCCGGCTTTCTCTGGCTGGAAACCCGCAACCAGCCCATGCACGTGGCAGGTTTGAACCTCTACACCCCGCCCAAGGGGGCCGGGCCGACCTTTGTGCACGACCTGGTCCAGCAGTGGAAGTGCCACCTGCAGGCGCTGCCCCCCTTCAACCTGCGCCCGGTGCTGCGCATGGGCCTGTGGTACTGGGAGGAGGACAAGGAATTCGAACTCGACTACCACCTGCGCCACGTGGCCCTGCCCCAGCCCGGGCGCATCCGCGAGCTGCTGGCCATGGTCTCGCGCGTGCACGGCAACCTGCTCGACCGCAACCGCCCGCTGTGGGAGTGCTACGTGATCGAAGGCCTGCCCGGCGGGCGCTTTGCCACCTACATCAAGATCCACCACGCGCTCATCGACGGCATCACCGGCGCCAAGATGATGGCCGCTGCCCTGGCCGCCAGCGCCGAAGAACAAAAGCCGCCGCTGTGGGACCAGCACTACAAGGTGCACCCCACGGCGCGCAAACCCAAGCGCACCCCCTCGCTGGTGGAGCAGATCACTGCGCTGGCGCAGGCCGGGCGCGACATCCTGCCCGGGGTCAGCTCCGGGCTGGGCGACATGCTGCGCTCGCAGCTCGAAGAGACCGCCGCGGCCCTGCCCTTCCAGGCCCCGGCCAGCCCCTTCAATGTAGAAATTTCCGGCTCGCGCCGCTTTGCCGCCGACCACTACTCACTGGCGCGGCTCAAGCGCATTGGCGACGCGGCGGGTGCCACGGTCAACGACGTCACCCTGGCGGTGTGCGCCAGCGCCTTGCGCGCCCACCTGCTGCGCGAACACGCCCTGCCCGCCAAACCCCTGGTGGCCATGGTGCCGGTGTCGCTGCACGGCGAAACGACCGAAGGCGGCAACCAGATCTCGGTGCTGCTGGCCAACCTGGCCACCCACATCGCCGACCCGCTCGAACGCCTGCAGCGCATCGTGGCTGGCACCACCGAAGCCAAGCAGCGCCTGGGCACCATGCCGCGCCTGCAGAAGATGGCACACGGCATCACCTCGATCTCGCCCATGGGCCTGGGCATGGTCACCGGCATGGCCAAGAGCCTGCCGCCCTTCAACGTCATCATCTCCAACGTGCCGGGGCCGCGCGAAACCCTGTACCTCAACGGCGCGCGCCTGGACGAGGTCTACCCGGTATCCATCGCCACCCATTACCTGGCGCTGAACATCACCATCACCGGCTACGGCGACAAGCTGGGCTTTGGCTTCATCGCCTGCCGCCGCTCGGTGCCGCAGCTGCAGCGCATGCTGGACTACACCCGCGCCGCCATCGAGGAGCTGGAAGCGGCCCTGGGCCTGCCAGCCACAGCGGCCAAGCCCAAGCGTCCAGCGCGCCGCACAGCGGCCCCTTTCGCGGTGGATGCCCCGGTGCCGCGCAAGCGCGCCGCCACGCGCAACACCAATCGGCCCCAATGAACGCAGCGCCCGCCCCCATCCCGGCCCCGCTGCCCAGCGCGCCGCCCGGCCTGGTGCAACAGGGCGCGCCCTGCTGCGGCCGCTACCAGGGCGCGCCCGCGCGGCTGGACTGGCAGGGCCTGCAAGGCCCCTGGGCACGCTCGGCCTGGTGGCGGCGCTTGCACCACAAGCGCTGGCACTATGCCGGGCTGGCCACGCCGCAGTGCTTCATCGGCCTGGCGCTGGTGGACGTGGGCTGGACCAACACCGCCTTCGTCTACCTGTTCGACCGGCAGCGGCGCGATTTGCCCGTCAATATCAACCGCAATGGCCTGCCGGGCCTGACGGCGCGCATCAGCGACAGCGCCACCCAGGACGCAAGCTGGTTTCGCAGCCCCGGGGTGGATCTGCGCATCTGCAGCGCCGCCCCGGGGCGCTGGCAGGTGGGCGCGTGGGTGCGCGGCCTGCTCGACCTGCAGGCCACGCTGGAGCTGCCCCCCACCCAGCAGCTCATGACCGCCATCGGCCCGATCGCCGGAGGTGGCTGCGTCCACGCCACGGTCAAGTCCAGCGCGCTGCTGCTGCAAGGCCAGGCCGTGGTGGGCGCGCAGCGCTACGCGCTCGATGGCGGCGTGGCCAGCTTCGACTATTCCAACGGCTTGCTGGCGCGCCACACCGCCTGGCGCTGGGCCAGCGCGCACAGCCCGGCCGTGGGCTTCAACCTGCAGCAAGGCTATTTCGGCGGCTGGGAAAACACCTTGTGGCTCGACGGCCAGCCCTTGCCTTTGGCAGCAGCGCAGTTCGACTTCGACGCCGCGCAGCCCCTGCAGCCCTGGCGCATCCGCACCGATGACGGGCTGCTGGACCTGCGCTTCGAGCCCGAAGGCGCGCGCCAGAAGTCGCAGCAGCTGCTGGTGGCCGCCAGCGAATACATCCAGCCGGTGGGCTGCTTCCATGGCACCGTGCGCGCCCATGCCGGTGCGCCGCCCGTCACCGTGCAATCCCTGCTGGGCGTGACGGAAGACCACCGCTCGACCTGGTAAAACCGCCCCCATGACCGAACCCGCTGCCACGACCGCGACCGCCCCCCCCGCCCCGCCCGCAGAAACCGGGCGCCCCGCCTCCTTGCGCGACCTGTTCTGGTCTTTTTCCTGGCTGGCGCTGCAGGGCTTTGGCGGCGTGCTGGCGGTGGTGCAGCGCGAGCTGGTGGAGAAAAAGCGCTGGCTCACGCGCGAGCAGTTCGTGGAGGACTGGGCCGTGGCCCAGATCATGCCCGGGCCCAATGTGGTCAACCTCTCGCTCATGATCGGCGACCGCTACTTTGGCTGGCGCGGTGCGCTGGTGGCGCTGGCGGGCATGCTGGGCCTGCCGCTGCTGATTCTGCTGCTGGTGCTGGCGCTGTTTGGCGGGCTGGCGGAACTGCCCCAGGCCCAGGGGGCGCTGCGCGGCATGGGCGCGGTCGCGGCGGGCCTGATCATGGCCACGGGGCTGCGCCTGCTCCCCACTTTGATGAAAAATAGCATGGGAGCCCGCGTGTCGCTTGTGTTTATTGCTATTACTTTCATAGCGGTCGGGGTTTTTCGGATTTCATTGCCGCTGGTGCTGCTGGGCCTGGGCACCCCGGCCTGCGCCTGGGCCTGGCACTGCCTGGGCAAGAGCGGCATCGGGCAGGAGGACGCGCCATGACGGCCTTGCAAGCCATCGGTGCGCAGGACTGGGCCTGGCTGCTGCTGCACTTCACCTCGCTGTCGCTGCTGGCCATTGGCGGAGCCATCACCACGGCGCCGGAAATGCACCGCTACCTGGTGGAAGAAAAGCACTGGCTCACCCATGCGGACTTCACTTCCAGCATCGCACTGTCGCAGGCCGCACCGGGGCCCAACGTGCTCTTCATCGCCGCGCTGGGCTGGAACTTCGGCATCAACGCCGCCACCCCGGCAGCGCCCTGGTGGTGGCAGAGCACACTGGGCCTGTGCGGGGTGCTGCTGGCCATGACCGGCATCCTGGTGCCCAGCACCACCCTGACCTACGCCGCCGCACGCTGGGGCCACCGCAACCGCGAACTGCGCGCCGTGCGCGCCTTCAAGACCGGCATGGCGCCGATCGTGGTGGCGCTGCTGGTGGCCACGGGCTGGATCCTGTCGGTGGGCAACAGCCAGGGCGTGCAGAAGTGGCACCTGGCCCTGCTCACCGCGGCCACCGTGCTGCTGGTGCTGCGCACCCGGCTGCACCTGCTGTGGCTGCTGGGCGGCGGCACCTTGGCCGGATGGTGGGGCTGGGTATAGACAACAAACAGACAACAAGCCTTGTAGAGAGCGTTGGACATGAAATCACGCATGGTGCAGGCCAAGCTGGCCGAGATGGCGCAAGCCCACAGTTTTGACGCCTGGCGCGTGCACGCGCTGGACCTGGACACCATGAACGGCATGGACGTCTGGAAGGCCGACCCCGCCTCGCCCCACTACCAGTACAACCTGATCCAGCAGCGCCTGATCCGCTTGCGCCAATGGCGCCGCGCGGGCGACTGGAGCCAGGTGGTGTTCGCGCTGCGCGAGGGGCTGCAGCGCAATCTGGGCAACCTCACCAATCCCGAGCTGTACAAGCACACCCTGGTGGGCACCAAGTACCTCATCGAAGAGTACCTCGGCGAGGTGTTGGCCTGCCTGAACCACCTGTGCGACAACGACATCGAGGGCTTTGCCTACGCCGAAAAGCTGCTGTTCTTCCGCCACACGGGCCAGAGCTTCGGGCGCTCCTCGCTCATGCTCAGCGGCGGGGCGAACATGGGGCTGTTCCACATCGGGGTGATCAAGGCGCTGTTCGAGCAGCGCCTGCTGCCGCGCGTGATCTCGGGCTCCAGCGCGGGCTCGGTGGTAGCGGCCTTCGTGGGCACGCGCAAGGACGCCGAATTGGCCGGCCTGTTCGACGGCAGCGGCATCGACCTGCACATGTGGCGCCGCCTGGGCCTGCGCGAGGCGCTGCGCCAGCGCTCGCTCATGGATGGCGAGGAGATCGCGCAGTTCCTGCGCCGCCACCTGGGCGAACTCACCTTTGAAGAGGCCTTCAGGCGCACCCGGCGCATCATCAACATCACGGTCTCGCCGGTGGACAAGCACCAGCACGCGCGACTGCTGAACTACCTCACCGCGCCCCACGTGCTGGTGTGGAGCGCGGTGCTGGCCTCGTGCGCCGTGCCGGGCCTGTTCCCGCCGGTCATGCTCATGAGCAAGGACCAGCACGGCGAGCCCCGGCCCTACCTGGCCTCCACGCGCTGGGTGGACGGCGCGATCCAGAGCGACCTGCCCGCGCAGCGCCTGGGTGAGCTGTACAACGTGAACCACCACATCGTCAGCCAGACCAACCCGCACGTGCTGCCCTTCATCACCAACCAGAGCCGCAAGGACGACTGGCAACGCTTCCTGACCGACTTCGTCAAGAGCGAGATCACGTTCCGCAGCCGCCAACTGCTGCGCCTGGCCTCCTATGGCATCGACCGCGGCATCGTCAAGAACCTGCTCGAAGGCGCGGTGGCCGTGGTCAACCAGCAGTACTACGGCGACATCACGGTGCACCCCCAGGTGCACTGGCGCGACTACCAGCGCATCCTGGGCAACCTGAGCCTGCAGGAGTACCGCGCGTGGGTGCGTGAAGGCGAGCTGGCCACCTGGCCCAAGATCACCATGATCCGCGACCACACCGTCGTCGGCCAGACCCTGGAAGACTGCATCATCCGCCTGAAAAAACAGCGCCACGCCCACAACGGCACAGCCGCAGCCAGCCCTTTGCCCGCTGCGGCTGCGGTCGCCGCCACACCGCGGCGCCGCGCCACCCGCTCGGCGCGGCGGCCCTCGGGCACAGAGCAGCGTTTGTGACTCAGCCCGACAGCGCCCGCCCTGGCGCCGGAGCGCAGCTCACCGGCAATCCTGCACCTGCGCGTCAGAGCGGGTGTTCTTGTCGGAATAGCGGCAGCCATAGGTGGGCGCGGCCACCACGGCGGGGGTGAGCACATCGTCCCCCGCAGGCTTGCGGCCAGTCTCCACCCAGGCCACCAAATCGTCAAAGCCGTTCAGGATCTCGCTCTCGGTGAAGTCGCAGTGGCGGCTGCCCCGGATGGCGCGTTGCACCACCAGGCGGCTGTGGTGCTGCCCAGCGGCCCGCACGCGCTGGCGGTAGACCTGCTGCATGCTGAAGGGCACAAACAAATCCCCCAGGGTGTGTGCGCTCAGCACCGGCCCGTAGGGGTGGCCCTGCAGGCGCGGCACGTAGCGCAGGCCGTCGCGGCGCACGCGGTTGTAGTGGGTCTGGCTGCGCAGCACCGGCACGGCCGACACCTCCACCCCCGCCCCCTGGGCAATGAGCGCGCTGAAACGCGCGGTGTCCTGGTGCCTTTGGTTGAAAACGCCGTACATGTGGCTGAGCATGGGCTGGCCGTGCACGCTCACCGGAAAGGGGTAATCCCGGTGCAGCTGCATGCCCACCAGGGCCAGCGCGTAGGCCTGGCTGCCCTGCGCCCAGCCCAGCTCGAACAAGGGGCGCTCGCCCCCGGTCAGGCCTTTCACCATCGTCTTGAACCGTGCCAGCTTGGCCGGGTCGGTGTAAATGCTGGCCAGCATGGCGCTGCTGATGTCGCCATTGATCTGCTGGCCGCGGCTGCCGTAGTAGAAGTCGAACAGCAGGTTGTAGGCGTCGTCCACGGTGGCGGGGTCCAGCAGGCTGATGCCCAGCACCGACGTGGTCTGGGTCAGCACGGTGGCGGCAATGCCTTGCGCGGCGATGGTGTCAAACAGCTCGGTGTCGCCCAGCACGCCGCAGAAGGACGCAGCGCCGTCGTAGCGCAGCTTGTTGTTGGCGCTGGCCAGGGTCTCCTGCTCCATCACCGCCGCTGCCCAGTGCCCGCCCATGGAGCCGCCCACCGCATAGACGCGCTCGGGCGGCGCCAGCACCCGCCCGTGCTCGGCGCCGATGCGCGGGAACTGGCCCACCAGGTAATTGCTGTCTTCAATCGCGGCGCGCACATCGTAGGAGTTCTTGCTGTAGCTCGACGCCACCCAGGCGTAGCCCAGGCGCAGGAGGTGCTTGCGCAGCTGCGCATCGGGGTAGGAGCCGCCATCGGCATCGGCGCTCAGGCCAAAGTCATTGGCATGGAGGTAGGGCCCCTCGCCCACATAACCATGCCCCCACACCACCAGCTTGCCATTCCAGCGCGCGGGCACCTCGATGCGGTAGGGCGCCACCCCCGGCGCGCCCGCACCGGCCTGCCCCGGCAGCAAACCGGCCCAGCGGCTGGTGCTGGAAAGCACGGCGTTCAGCGCCGCGTCCTCATCGCTCAAGGGCGGAAAGCTGCTGGCAGTTTGCGACACCGTGGTGGGCGCATAGACCGCCTGGTTGTGAAAGCGCTCGGCCTCTGCGAGCGCATGTATGCCTTGCACCTGGGCTGCCAGCGCGCCGCTGCGGGCCGCATCGCGCAGCGGCTCCAGGCCCATTCCGGCCGCAGCCAAGGCCGCTTGCAGGTTGTCCAGCGCCTGGTCCTCGGCGTCTCCCACCTCAAAGGGGTGGGTGAAGGGATCGTTCTGGGGTGCGCGGCCCATCAGCGCCGCCAGGGCGGACGCCACCTCCCGGCTCGCATCCGGCAGGGCCTGCGCCACGGCCTTGGCACGCGCTTTGTCAAAGCCCGCAAAAAGCTGGGCGGGCGCAGCCTGGGCCGCATGGGCCAGCGCCAGTTCGGTCAGGGGCGTGACGTTCAGGCGCCCCCCTTTGCGGGCCAGGCTGTGCAGCACGCCCTGGGCGCCCGCATCCACCGCCACCACACAGGGCAGGCCCCGCTCCAGCACGCTGAAGGTGCGTATTCCGGTGAACGTGACCGCTGATTCCGGCATCGTGACCGACATTCCGGTGAACGTGACCGCTATGAATATATGAGCGGGTTCCGGCGAACGTGACCGATGCGGTGTTGCGCGTTCTGATT
>JBQTHH010000060.1:0-66983 GCA_052390055.1 Rhodoferax sp. | reverse complement strand
CGCCGCTGACGCTCATCAAGCGCCGTGCGCATAACTTCCCACCGTTGACCAATCTGCGAATCAGTTGCCACATATCGGAGCATATCCGATTACAGATAATTGTCCAACTTATTTATTAACAAGCCCTACCACGACATCCGCGTCTTCGACGCCCACGGCCAAGCCCTGCCCCACGCCCTGCTGGCCGAGCCCACCCACCCCGCGCAAGACCGTGCCGGGCCCACCGTGCCCGCACTGCCCCTGCCAACGCCCGCCAGCCCGAGCGGCACGCGCATGAGCGCCAGGGTGGAACTGCGCGGCTCCGGCCACCATGCCGTGCAACAGCTGCAAGTGCAGTGGGACAGCGCTGCCCCCGGCACCGGCGGCATGCAGGCCGCCGTGTTCGACCTGCGCACCATCCAGGGCAAGGTCCGTGCGCTGGACGTGGACCTTAGCCTGCCCGACAACACACCCGTGCACCTGCACGCCAGCCTGAGCAAGACGCTGCAGCAGTGGCAAGCCGTTCCCAGCACCGGCCCGCTGTACCGCTTTGCAGGCGCCGGTGCGCCGCAGAACATGCGCCTGCAATGGGCCCAGGCGCAATCGGTGCAAGACCAGTTCCTGCTGCTGCAGTGGCCCGCCAACGCTGGCGTGCACATCAAGGCCGCCACCGCCCGCCTGGTGGCGGATGCCGAGGTGCCCCCCGTCGTCGAGGCCGATCTGCCCCCGGGCCAGGCCGCACGCGACGGCAAAGGCCTGGAATGGACACTGCCCGTTGCGGCGCGTGTGCTGTCCGTGCAGTGGCAACTGCCCCAGCCTTTGCAGCTGCGCACCTACCAGCTCCAGGGCCGCCGCGCCAGCGGCACCGCCAGCGCCCCCTGGGAGCCCCTGGGCAGCGTCGTCGTCTACCACCTGGTGCAAGGCGGGGAAACCCGGCGCAGCCCCCCATTGCCGCTGCCTGCGGGCGACTGGCGCAAGCTGCGCCTGAGCGAGTGGCCCAGCGGCGACACCCCGGCCGCCGAAAGCCTGCAAGCGCGCATGCAACTGCAGCCCGTATCGCTGGCCTTTGTCGCCAACGGGCAAGGCCCCTACACCCTGGCCGTGGGCCGCGCCGACACACCCGTGTCTGCCGTGAGCGCAGCCACCCTCAGCGCCGCCGCGGCCACCCCTGCCGCCAGTTGGCCCCTGGCCAGCGTGGGCGAGACCCACCACAACCCCGAAGCCCAGGCCCCGGGCCTGGCCACCCGCTGGCGCAACTTTGTCGAAGACGCCAACGCCAGTACCAGCCTCCTGTGGCTGGTACTGGCCCTGGCAGTGGCCCTGCTGGTGGCCGTGGCCGTCAAGCTGCTGCGCAGCGCGCCCGCCGCGGCCGGGGCTGAGACGCCGCCACAGGTCTGAACGTTGTTTGTAGATGATGGTAATATACAAATAATGACCGACTTGTCCGCTATCGTTGGGTTTGAATGGGACGCAGGCAACGAACGCAAGAACGAAAAACACGGGGTCAGCATGGCCGAAGCCGAGCAGGTGTTCTTCAACACGCCATTGCTTTTGCTGGAAGACGCAGCCCACAGCCAAAGTGAGTCACGTTTTCACGCACTGGGGCAAACCGACAATGGGCGCCAACTGCACATCACCTTCACCCTGCGGCGTTCCGGCGAATTGATCCGCGTGATTTCGGCACGCGACATGCACAGAAAGGAGCGCAGTGTCTATGAGCAAAGCAACTAAAGAGCCAATCCCGAAGTTCAAGACCGAAGCACAGGAGCGCGCCTACTGGGAATCGCACGATTCCAGCGAACACGTGGACTGGAGCAAGGCACAAAAGGCCAAACTCCCCAACCTGCGCCCCACCACCAAAACGATTTCCCTGCGCCTGCCGCAGCACCTGCTCGACAGCATCAAGGTGGCCGCCAATGCGCGCGATGTGCCCTACCAGTCGCTGATCAAGGTGTGGCTGCAGGAGAAGCTGCATAGCCATTAACGTGGAGCCCGCACAGCCTCTGCGCACCCCGCTGTAAAAAACAAAGCGCCTGCAGCTTCCACCGCAGGCGCTTTTGCTTTGAAGTCGCGAAGATCTACTTCACACAATCCGCGTAATACCGCAGCTTGCCATCCTCGTCCTTCTCCGCCACCAGCCCGTGGATGTCGCTCTCGAAGCCCGGGCACTGGGCGTTGAACTCGCGCGAGAACTTGAGGTAGTCCACGATCTTCTTGTTGAACACTTCGCCGGGAATCAGCAGCGGGATGCCCGGGGGATAGGGCGTGACCAGGCCGACGGTGATGCGGCCTTCCAGGTGGTCAATCTCCACCCGCTCGGTCTTGCGCTGGGCAATGTGGGCGTAGGCGTCGCTGGGTTTCATCGCGGGGGTGAGGTCGCTGAGGTACATGTCCGTGGTGAGGCGGGCAATGTCGTACTTGGCGTACATGCCATGGATGAACTGGCACAGGTCACGCAGGCCCATGCGCTCGTAGCGCGGATACTTGGCACAAAACTCCGGCATGATGCGCCACATGGGCTGGTTCTTGTCGTAGTCGTCCTTGAACTGCTGCAGCGCGGTCAGCAGGGTGTTCCAGCGGCCCTTGGTGATGCCGATGGTGAACATGATGAAGAAGCTGTACAGGCCGGTCTTCTCCACCACCACGCCGTGCTCGGCCAGGAACTTGCTCACAATCGCTGCCGGGATGCCGGTCTTGGCAAACTTGCCATTCAGGTCCAGCCCCGGTGTCACGATGGTGCTCTTGATCGGGTCGAGCATGTTGAAGCCCGCCGCCAGGGGCCCGAAGCCGTGCCAGTTGGCCTTGGCGTTGGCCTTGGCACTCTTGCTCTCGGCCTTGATGATCCAGTGGGCGGCCTCGCCAATCCCCTCTTCAGCCTCCACCTCGGGGCCCCAGACCTTGAACCACCAGTCGTCGCCGTATTCCTCGTCCACCTTGCGCATGGCGCGGCGGAAGTCCAGCGCCTCGGCAATGCTTTCTTCCACCAGCGCGGTGCCGCCGGGCGGCTCCATCATGGCGGCGGCCACGTCGCAGCTGGCAATGATGCTGTACTGCGGCGAGGTAGAGGTGTGCATCAGGTAGGCCTCGTTGAAGAGGTGCTTGTCCAGCTTGACCTTCTGCGAGTCCTGCACCAGCACATGGCTGGCCTGGCTGATGCCGGCCAGCAGCTTGTGGATGGACTGGGTGCTGTACACCACCGCCTCCTTGGGGCGCGGGCGGTTCTTGCCCATGGCGTGGTACATGCCGTAGAACGGGTGGAAGGCGGCGTGCGGCAGCCAGGCCTCGTCAAAGTGCAGGTTCTCCACATAGCCATCGAGCATCTTCTTGATGGTCTCGGTGTTGTAGAGCACGCCGTCGTAGGTGGACTGCGTGAGCGTCAGGATGCGCGGCTTGACGGTCTTGGCGTCCACACCCTTCAGCAGCGGGTTGGCCTTGATCTTGGCCCGGATGGCGGCCGGCTCGAACTCGCTCTTGGGGATGGGGCCGATGATGCCGAAATGGTTGCGCGTGGGCTTCAGGAACACGGGGATGGCCCCGGTCATGATGATAGAGTGCAGATTGCTCTTGTGGCAGTTGCGGTCCACCACCACCACGTCACCGGGCGCCACCGTGTGGTGCCACACCATCTTGTTCGAGGTGGAGGTGCCGTTGGTGACGAAGAAGCAGTGGTCGGCATTGAAGATGCGTGCGGCGTTGCGCTCGCTCTCGCCAATGGCGCCGTTGTGGTCCAGCAGCTGGCCGAGTTCTTCTACCGCGTTGCACACGTCAGCGCGCAGCATGTTTTCGCCGTAGAACTGGTGGTACATCTGGCCCACCGGGCTTTTGAGGAAGGCCACACCGCCGGAGTGGCCGGGGCAGTGCCAGCTGTAGGAGCCGTCTTCGGCGTAGTCCAGCAGCGCCTTGAAGAACGGCGGCTGCACGCCTTCCAGGTAGCTCTTGGCCTCGCGGATGATGTGGCGCGCCACGAACTCGGGCGTGTCCTCGAACATGTGGATGAAGCCGTGCAGCTCGCGCAGGATGTCGTTGGGCAGGTGGCGGCTGGTCTTGGTCTCGCCGTACACATAGATCGGCACGTCGGCATTCTTCCAGCGTACTTCCTCGATGAACTTGCGCAGGTTCAGCACCGCGGGGTCCAGGTCCGGCCCCGGAGTGAACTCCTCGTCGTCAATCGACAAAATGAACGCGCTGGCACGGCTTTGCTGCTGGGCAAACTGGCTCAGGTCGCCGTAGCTGGTCACGCCCAGCACCTCGAATCCCTCCTTCTCGATCGCCTCGGCCAAGGCGCGGATGCCCAGACCCGAGGTGTTTTCCGAGCGGAAATCCTCGTCGATGATGATGATGGGGAAACGAAACTTCATCCGGGCGCTCCTTCATGGGCGGGTTAGCAAGAAATAGGCGCGAAGTGTACGGACTAACCGTTTCAAATTCGGGGTTTTCCCGCATCGTTTGCGCGCATTGGGCCCACAATGTGGCGCTATCAAGACACCCCAAGGGAGAGTGCGCATGGATACCCCGACAATTTGGTGGATCGTGACCGGCCTGGCCGTGGCCCTGGAGCTTTTCGTGGGCGCGGTCTACCTGCTCATGGTGGCCCTCGGGCTGGCCGCAGGCGCCCTGGCGGCCCATGCCGGTGCCAGCCCAGCCCTGCAACTGCTGGCCGCCGCCCTGGTGGGCAGCGCCTGCACCCTGGCCTGGCACTTCAAGCGCCCCAGCGCTGGCGCGGAGCTGCCTGCCCAAGCCAACCCCAATGTCAACCTCGACATCGGAGAAACCGTGCAGGTGGATACCTGGAACAGCGATGGCACCGCCGACGTCCACTACCGTGGCGCGCGCTGGACTGCCATCCATCGCCCCGGCGTTCTGCCCACCCCGGGCGCCCACCGCGTCGCAGAACTGGTGGGCAACCGCCTGTTGCTGGACAAGGCCTGAAGCGCCTGCAGCATTACCCCCTGCCTTTCCACAACCCCGGAGAACCATCCATGGAAATCGCTCTCGTCGTCCTCATCGTCGCGCTCATGTTCGTCTTCAAGGGCGTACAGGTCGTTCCCCAACAGCACGCCTGGGTGGTGGAGCGGCTGGGCAAATACCACGGCACCCTCACCCCGGGCCTGAACATCGTCATCCCCTTTGTGGACCGCGTGGCCTACAAGCACCTGCTCAAAGAGGTGCCGCTGGACATTGCCAGCCAGGTATGCATCACCAAGGACAACACCCAGCTGCAGGTGGATGGCATCCTGTACTTCCAGGTTACGGACCCGATGCGCGCCAGCTACGGCTCCAGCAACTACATCGTCGCCATCTCGCAACTGGCGCAGACCACCCTGCGCTCGGTCATAGGCCGCCTGGAGCTGGACAAGACCTTTGAGGAACGTGATGTCATCAACGCCCAGGTGGTGGCCGCCATTGATGAGGCCGCGCTGAACTGGGGCGTGAAGGTGCTGCGCTACGAGATCAAGGACCTTACTCCCCCGAAGGAAATCCTGCATGCCATGCAGGCACAGATCACCGCCGAGCGTGAAAAACGCGCCCTGATCGCGGCCTCCGAAGGGCGTCGTCAGGAGCAGATCAATATTGCCACCGGAGAGCGCGAGGCTTTCATTGCCCGCTCCGAGGGCGAAAAGCAGGCCGCCATCAACAACGCCCAGGGCGAAGCCGCTGCCATCACCGCCGTGGCCGAAGCCACCGCCCATGCTATCGAGCGCATTGCCACCGCCATCCGCCAGCCCGGTGGCGAACAAGCGGTGCAGCTCAAGGTGGCAGAGCGCGCCGTCGACGCCTACAGCAAAGTCGCCACCGACGCCACCACCACCCTGATCGTGCCCAGCAACATGACCGAAGTCTCGGCCCTCATCGGCTCGGCCATGAAAATGGTGCAAGGCAGCCGCTGACCCACGCTGCCAAGCCGCTGCGGAACTTGCACCCGCAGCGGGCGCGCCCACTCAGGGCGCTCCAAAAGGAAAACCCCGTAGCGCACAAGGCACTACGGGGTTTTGTATCTGGCGGAGCAGGGGGGATTCGAACCCCCGGTAGGCTATTAACCTACACACGCTTTCCAGGCGTGCGACTTAAACCACTCATCCACCGCTCCGAAGCCCGCCATTGTAACCCGAAAATCAGGGGCTTTTATCCTGTGGCCCACTGCGTTTCTCACCTCCGGCCCCCATCTCAGGCACCGTCGCGCGGCCTCAGGCCCATGGCTTGGCGCACGGTGGCGCGCAACTGACTGCGCAGTTGCTCCTCCATGGCTTGCAGCTGCTGCGCCACCAGAGCATCCGCCGCCGCCTGCAAGGCCGCCTGCAACTGCCCGCGCGCCTGCGGCAACATGGCTTCCACCATGGCATCCAGGGCCGACCCCATGCGCAGCGGCTCCACCGCCTGCGCGTCCAACAGCCCTTCTGGTGCTGCCGCAAGCGGGTCCACGGGTGCCACTACCTGATCGCGCTCCAGCACCACCGGCGTCACCACCTCGGTCAAGGTGGGAACAAAACGCCCCCGGGAGCGTGATCCCGTGGTCGAGGTCATGCCCCCGCCTCCTGGCGCTGCAGGTCGTGGCGCTGGATGCTGTGGCCCTGGGCGCTGTAACGGCGCCACTTGTCGCGCGCGCTGTCGCGGTCTGGCCCATCGGCGCTGACCACCTCCACCACACGCGTGAACCAGGCCAATTGCGCGGGATACTCTGGCGCCAGATTCACCAACACCTCCACCCCAGGCACGGGCTGCTGCGGCCAGCCCGCGCTGAGCAGCACGGCACTGCGCTGGCGCATGCCTTCGGGCGCATCCAGGGTGGCATGCGGCACGAAATCGGTCGCCCCCACGGCCCACAAGCCCTCGTCGAGCAAGGCCAGCTCGGAATCCGGCACCACCACCAGGGCCCGCATGCCGCTGGCGGCCACCTTGCGCAGCAGGCGGCAGCTGTAGGCCAGGCGGTTGCTGGCCCCGAAATGAAAGGCGACCTGTGTCACCGTGTGGCCTGGGCGCGCGCCAGCACCCACTCCACCAGCAGCCCCACCGGGCGCCCGGTGGCACCCTTGGCCGCACCGCTCTTCCAGGCCGTACCGGCAATATCCAGGTGCGCCCACGGATAGGCCTTGGCAAAGCGGTGCAGAAACTTGGCTGCGGTGATCGATCCGCCCGCGCGCCCCGCCACATTGGCCACGTCGGCAAACGAGGTCTTGAGCCCATCGGCGTAGTCCTCGTCCAGGGGCATGCGCCAGGCCAGGTCCTGCGCCGCATCGCCCGCGGCCATCAGCTCCTGTGCCAAACCATCGTCGCTGCTGAACAGGCCGCTGCGCACCGCCCCCAGGGCGATCACGCAGGCCCCGGTCAGGGTGGCGATGTCCACCACCGCGGCGGGCTTGAAGCGCTCCGCATAGCTCAGCGCATCGCACAGGATCAAGCGCCCTTCGGCATCGGTGTTCAGAATCTCGATGGTGGTGCCGTTCATGCTGGTCACCACGTCGCTGGGCTTGAGCGCACGGCTGCTGGGCAGGTTTTCGCACGCCGGTATCAAGCCCACCACATTGCACGCCGGTTTGAGCTGCGCCAGTGCCGCAAAAGCCCCCAGCACGCTGGCCGCGCCCGACATGTCGAACTTCATCTCGTCCATCTCGGGCCCGGGTTTGAGCGAAATGCCGCCGCTGTCGAAGGTGATGCCCTTGCCCACCAGCACCAGCGGGGCCTTGGTCTTGGCCGCGCCCTGGTAGCGCAGCACGATGAACTGCAGCGGCTGGGCCGAACCCTGGGCCACCGCCATGAACGCGCCCATACCCAGCTTGGCCACCTCTTTGGGACCCAGCACCTCGCACTGCATCTTGGCACTGTCCTTGGCCAGCGCCTGTGCCGCCTGCGCCAGGTGGGTGGGTGTGGCGTGGTTGGCGGGGCGGTTCGCCCACTCACGCGCCAGCGCAACACCCTGGGCAATCGCCACCGCCTGCGCAAACACCGCCTGGTGCTGCGCCAGGTCGGCCCCGGCCAGCACCAGCTTGTTCACGGTGCAGGGTTCGGGCTTGCTCTTGGTGGTGGTGTAGCTGTAGCTGGCGTCGGCCAGGGCCGCCACGGCGGCGCGCACGGCGGCTGCATTGCTGGCCTGGGCCCAGCACACCACCAGGCGCTTGAGCCCCGCGTGCTTGACCTGCCCCCAGGCGGCCCCCAGGGCAGCGCGCACGTCCTTGGCCCCGCCCTCACCCACGCTGGCCAGCACCACGCGCGCGGCCTTGAAGGCCGGGTGGCGGTAGAGCGCCAGTGTCTTGCCCGCGGCGCTCTCCAGGTCCTTGGCCTGCAGCGCCTGGGCAATGCACTGGTGCGCCGCCACCGCCTTGTCGGCGGCGAAATCCTTGCCCACCAGCACCACCAGCGCATCGCATTTTTCCTGGGCTGCACGCGCACAGTCCAGGGTCTTGAGTTCAAAGTCCATAATCCGGTTTTTCCTTCGCGGCGATGTTATTCCAATCCTCCGTTCGCAAAGAGCTGGCACGCTCGTTTGGCGCCACCGTGGTGGTGCTGGTGACCGTGGTGGTCACCATGACGCTGATCCGAACCCTGGGGGATGCTTCGCGGGGCACTTTCGACCCCGCCGACGTGATGGTGATTATGGGTTATACGGTCTTGTCGGACCTGCCCACCATCCTCACCCTGAGCCTGTTCATCGCCATTCTGGGGGTGCTCACACGCATGTACCAGGACAGCGAGATGGTGATCTGGTTCGCCAGCGGGCGCGGCCTGTCGGCCCTGCTCCAGCCGCTGCTGCGCTTTTCCTGGCCCATCGTGCTGGCCATCGTGGCGCTCGCATTCCTGATCCTGCCCTGGGCCTTTGGCCGCATCGAAGACCTGCGCGACCGCTTCGAAAAGCGCAGCGACATCGCCCGCATCGAGCCTGGGCAGTTCCAGGAGTCGGCCAACGGCGACCGCGTGTTTTTCATCGAAAAGGATGCGCAAACCGACCAGGTGGGGCGCAACGTCTTCATCGTCGCGCGCGAAACCGACAAGGAAACCATCACCTCGGCCAAGAGCGGGCACATCGAATTCCAGGACGGCGGCAAATTCCTGGTGCTGGAAAACGGCCAGCGCGTGGAGCGCAGCGCCCACAGCGGTGAATACCGCGTCAGCACCTTCGAGCGCTACGAAACCCGCCTGGGCGCGGATGACCGCTCGCAGCGCAGCTACGCCCCCACGGCCTCCTTGAGCACCCAGAATCTGCTGCGCAACCCCATCCCATTGCACCTGGCCGAGCTGTCCTGGCGTGCGGGCCTGAGCCTGGCGGCGTTCAACCTCGTCTTCGTGGGCGTGGCCGTGGCGGGCGTCAATCCGCGCGTCGGGCGCACCGGCAACCTGGGCCTGGCGTTTCTCGGCTTTGTCGTCTACCTGAACATGCTGCTCATGGGCAAGAACTGGATTGCCAGCGGGGCCATCGGCTTTTGGTCCTACACCGCGGCGCTGCATGGCGGCGTCCTGGCTGGCGCACTGGCGTGGCTCGCGGCGCGGCACAACGCCTGGTCCTGGAGGCACTGGTTGCCATGAAGACGCTGCGCCGGTTTCTGTATGGTGAAGTGGCGGGTGCCGTGGCCCTGGTCACGCTGGGCTTCATCGCACTGTTTTTCTTCTTCGACTTCGTGGAAGAGCTGCAAAACGTCACGCGCCACGGCCAGTTGGGTTACCAGATCCCGCAGGCACTGGTGTACGTGGCCCTGATGGCCCCCAGCCATGTCTATGAGTTGCTGCCCATCACGGTCCTGATCGGCACCATTTTCGTCATGGCACGGCTGGCACAAAGCTCCGAATTCACCATCCTGCGCACCAGCGGCCTGGGGCCATGGCGCGCCTTGCGCGCACTGGGCCTGCTCGGGCTGTTCTTCACCGTGTTCACCTTCGCCGTAGGCGACTACCTGGCACCATTCGCGGACCGCACGGCACAGCGCCTGCGCGCCAACTACCTGGGCAAGCTCACGGTGGGCAAGACCGGCGCCTGGCTCAAGGACCGCCAACCTTACGCCCACTTTGCAGTCAACGTCGGCTCCCTCAGCGCCGACGCGCAAATGCGCGACGTGCACCTGTTCGAATACGACAACCGCGGCTTCATGGTGTCCATCACGCGCGCGCAAAGCGCCCAGTTCAGCGAGGGCGAGGCCTGGCTGCTGCAGTCCGTGCAGCGCACCGACTTCCCTGCTGCCGATGCCCCGCAGCCCGGCATCACACTCAGCACCATCGATACCCTGCGCTGGCCCACCCGGCTCAGTGCCGAAATGGTGGCTGCGGCCGTGCTCAAACCCGAACGCATGGGCACCCTGGCCCTGTTCCAGTACATGCAGCACCTCAAGGGCAATGGGCAGTCGGCCCAGAAATACGAAATCCAGTTCTGGAAGAAAGTGTTCTACCCCTTGAGCTGCCTGGTGATGGTGGTGCTGGCCCTGCCCTTTGCCTACTTCCACTTCCGCTCCGGCTCCATCGCGCCTTACGTATTCGTGGGCGTGATGGCTGGCATCAGCTTCGTGCTGCTCAACAACGTGCTCAACGACCTGGGCAACCTGCGCGGCTGGCAGCCCTGGCTGACCGCTGCCGTGCCGGGCCTGGTGTATTCGCTGTTCTCGCTGAGCGCCTTCAGCTGGCTGGTGGTGCGCCGATGACGGCCCCCCTTGCACCCACGGGCATCATCCTGCTGGCCCACGGTTCGCGCGATCCGCAGTGGAAAGCCCCCATCGAAGCTGTGGCACGGCATATCCGCACCCTGAGCCCAGACACTCCGGTGCAATGCGCCTACCTGGAGCTGTGTGCCCCTGATCTGCCCACTGTCGCCGCCGCCATGGTGCGCGATGGAGTGCGCAAGCTGCGCGTGCTGCCCCTCTTTCTGGGCATGGGAAAACACGCGCGCGAAGACCTGCCCCGCCTGGTCCAGGCCCTGCGCCAGGCCCACCCCCATGCCCAAGTGGAGCTGCGCGCCTCGGTCGGGGAGCATCCTGCGCTGCTTGAATGCCTGGGCTGCATCGCCACCGAGGACCTGCCTTCCCCCCCACCCGACACCACGCCCACCACGCCCACCGCGCCATGAACCTGCACCAGTTCCGCTTCATCCAGGAGGCCGTGCGCCGCAACCTGAATCTGACCGAGGCGGCCAAGGCCTTGCACACCTCCCAGCCCGGGGTGTCCAAGGCCATCATCGAGCTGGAAGAAGAATTGGGCGTGGACATCTTTGCCCGCCACGGCAAGCGCCTCAAGCGCATCACCGAGCCGGGGGCGCGGGTGGTGCAGAGCATAGACATCATCCTGCGCGAAGTCGCCAACCTCAAGCGCATTGGCGAGCAGTACAGCGCCCAGGACAACGGCACCCTGTCCATCGCCACCACCCACACCCAGGCGCGCTACGTGCTGCCCGAAAAAGTGGCCGCCCTGCGCCTGGCCTACCCCAAGGTCGCCATCAGTCTGCACCAGGGCTCGCCCGATCAGGTGGCGCGCATGCTGATCGACGAGACCGCAGAAATCGGCATCGCCACCGAATCCCTGACCAACTACCCCGAACTCGTCACCCTGCCCTGCTATGACTGGCAGCACGTGCTGGTGCTCCCGGCCCAACACCCGCTGGCGCAAAAGGAGTCCCTGACGCTGGAGGACATCGCTCCTGAACCCCTCATCACCTACCACCCCTCGTTCACCGGGCGCAGCCGCATCGACCATGCTTTCGCGCAGCGCAAGCTCACCCCGCAGATCGCCCTGGAGGCGATCGACTCGGACGTGATCAAGACCTACGTACGCCTGGGGCTGGGCATTGGCATCGCGGCCGAAATGTCGGTCGCCGACGTGGTGGAAGACCAGGCCCTGACCGGAGGCAAGATGGGCCTGGTGGTCCGCCCCGGCGGCCAGCTCTTTGGCCGCAACGTCACCCGGGTGGCATTCAAGAAGGGGGTCTACCTGCGCAACTTCGTCTACAAATTTGCCGAATTGCTCAGCGACCGGCTCGACCGCTCCCTCATCACCCGCACCATGGAAGGTTCGGGACACGACTATGACCTGTAATCCCCCCACCCCGACCAGCCGCCTGCCCCTGGTGGGCACCACCATCTTCACCACCATGTCGGCACTGGCCACCCAGCACCAGGCCATCAATCTGGGCCAGGGTTTCCCGGACTTCGACTGTGACCCGGCTCTGGTGGAGCAGGTGCACACCGCCATGCGCAGCGGCCACAATCAGTACCCGCCCATGGCCGGGGTGCCGGTGCTGCGCGAGGCCATCGCCCGCAAGATCGAAGCGCTGTACGGCCACCGCTATGACCCGGGCCAGGAAATCACCGTCACCGCGGGTGCCACCCAGGCCCTGTTCACCGCCATCACGGCACTGGTGCACCCGGGTGACGAAGTGGTGGTGCTGGAGCCCTGTTACGACAGCTACGAGCCCAGCATCGTGCTCGCCGGCGCCACACCCGTGCGGGTGCCACTGACCCCCGGCAGCTTCCGCCCCGACTTCGCCCGACTGGCCGCCGCCATCGGGCCGCGCACCCGCGCCCTGTTGCTCAACACCCCGCACAACCCCAGCGCCACGGTCTGGAGTGCAGACGACATGGAGCAGCTCGCCGCCCTGCTGCGCCCGACCCAGGTCCTGGTCATCAGCGACGAGGTCTACGAGCACATGGTGTTTGATGGCGCCACGCACGCCAGCGTGGCACGCCACCCCGAGCTGGCGGCGCGCTCGGTGCTGGTCTCCAGCTTCGGCAAGACCTACCACGTCACGGGCTGGAAGGTGGGCTACGTCGCCGCGCCGGCCGCGCTGATGGCCGAATTCCGCAAGGTGCACCAATTCAATGTGTTCACCGTCAACACCCCCATGCAGTACGGCCTGGCGGCCTATATGGAGAACATGGAGCACGCCACCGGCCTGGCGGCCTTCTACCAGCGCAAACGCAACCTGTTCCGCCAGGGCCTGCAAGCGGCAGGCCTGGAACTCCTGCCCTGCCAGGGCAGCTATTTCCAGTGTGTCGATGTCCGGCCCCTGACCACGCTGTCGGACAAGGCGTTTTGCGAGTGGCTGACCCGCGACATTGGTGTCGCCGCCATTCCCATGAGCGCCTTTTACGCCAACGGCGATGACCACAAAGTGGTGCGCTTCTGCTTTGCCAAACAGGACACCACGCTGCACGCGGCGCTGGAGCGCCTGCAACGGCTGGCGCGCTGAGCCCTGGAACCGAGCGGGGCCGCGCATGCGGCTCCCGGAAAAGAAAAACCCCGCTGATTCCTGGAGAACCAGCGGGGGTTTTGGATTGGTCGGTGTGAAAGGATTCGAACCTTCGACCCCTTGCACCCCATGCAAGTGCGCTACCAGGCTGCGCCACACACCGAAGCCTTAGATTATACGTTGAAAATATCCCTCACGACGCCTCGAACGCAAGAAGTTCACGAATATCGAGCAACTCCTGGCGCATGCTGCGCAGTGCCCCTGGTTCTGCATCCAGGCTGGACCACTGCGACACCGGCTGGCTGTCGGCAAAATCCTCGTCCAGATCGACCGATTCGAGCACCTCGATGCCCTCCAGGAACACTTCCCCATGGCGCTTGCGCTCGCGCTCGTCCTGCAACAGCTCCTGAATCTTGTTGCGCGCACCACTGATGGTAAAACCCTGGTCGTACAGCAAATCGCGGATGCGGCGGATCATCAGCACCTCGTGGTGCTGGTAGTAGCGCCGATTGCCCCGCCGCTTCATGGGCCGCAGTTGCGTGAACTCCTGCTCCCAATACCGCAGCACGTGCGGTTTGACACCACACAATTCCGCCACCTCACCAATGGTGAAATAGCGTTTGGCAGGAATGGCCGGCAGTGTTTTCTCCATTGAAATCAACGCTGTACGGGAAAAAGCGTAGAGGTTACTCTAACTTGAACCCAACCGCCAGCCCATCGCGTGCCCGATTGCACAGACACGCGCTCCGGGTCAGCGTGGCGCCCCTCCCGAAGCCGCTGCGCTGCGCGCCATATCCTCCTGGATTTGCTCCTTGAGCTTGTGGCTGGCATGGAAGGTGACCACGCGGCGGGCCTGGATCGGGATGGCTTCCCCCGTGCGCGGGTTGCGCCCGGGCCGGGGCGCCTTGGTCCGGATCTGGAAGTTGCCAAATCCGGATATCTTCACATCGCGCCCTTCGACCAGACTGGCAGCAATCAGGTCAAAAAAAGCGTCGATCATGTCCTTGGACTCGCGCTTGTTCAAGCCGATCTGCTCGAACAGCAGGTCGGCCAACTGGGCCTTGGTCAGGGCCGGTGTCTCCAGGCTTTCTACCGTGAATTCCATGGCATTGCGCTCCGAAGCTGGTGTCTGTGCCGTACGCGTATCACACCCGCAGACGTGCACCCACCCGCGCCTGCAAGGAGGACAGGATGGCCGCCACCACGGGCTCGATGCGTTCGTCGGTCAGCGTGGCGTCGTCGGCGTTGAGCGTCAGGCGCACGGCCAGGCTGCGCGCCTGCGCCACGCCATCGGCCCCCAGCTTGGGGCGGTAGACGTCAAACAACTGCGCATCGCGCAACAAGCCTGCGTGCTCGGCGGCCCAGATGGCTTGCATCAACTGGTCATGCCCGACCTCGTCCCCCACCGTCACGGCGATGTCGCGGGCCACGGCCTGGAATTTGGGCACCGGCGCTGCCACGGGCACCGGGTGCTGCAGCACGGTATCCAGGTCCAGTTCGAACAGCACGGGGGCGCTGGGCAGCTCGTAGGCCTGGCGCCATTGGGGATGCAGTTCGCCGAGGTAGCCAATGGCCTGGCCATCAAGCAGCACCTGCGCGCAGCGCCCCGGGTGCATGGCCGGGTGCTGGGCCGCCACGAACTGCGGCTTGCGCGGGGCCAGCAGGGCCTCCACATCGCCCTTGAGGTCGTAGAAGTCCACCGCGCTTTCTTTCACACCCCACTGCAAGCCTTGCGCGGGCCCCCAGGCCAGCGCCGCCACGCGCATGGGCTGGTCGACCCCCTGCACCGTGCTGTCGGAGTCCTGCACACGCTCGTCGCGCAGGAACACGCGACCCAGCTCGAACACGCGCACCCGGCTGGCCTTGCGCGCCAGGTTGAAACGCAGCACCTGCAGCAGCGAGCCCAGCAGCGACGAACGCATCACGCTCATCTGGCTGGCAATCGGGTTCAGCAAACGGATCGGCGTGGCGTTGCCCGCCAGCTCACGCTCCCAGCGCTCTTCGACAAAGCTGAAATTGATGGTTTCCTGGTAACCCAGCGCGGCCAGGCTGCGCCGCAGCGCAAAACCGCTGCGCGCGGACTCTGGGCGCACTCGCGCCGCCGTCGGGGCCTGGGGCGGGGTGTGGGGCAGCTTGTCATAGCCCACCACACGCGCCACCTCCTCGATCAGGTCTTCCTCGATCTGGATGTCAAAGCGGTACGAAGGCGGCTGCACCGTCAACACGCCATCGCCCTCCTGCACCGCCAAACCCAGCCCGCGCAGGGCCTGCGCACACTGCGCCTGGGTCACCGGCATGCCGATCACCTTGCAGGCACGCGCCACACGCAGCAGCACCGGCTGCGGCTCGGGCATGCGCACCTGTTGGTCGACGATCGGGCCGCAGCGGGTATCGGCGTTGCCACAGATCTCGACGATCAGCTGGGTGATGCGTTCGATGTGCTGCGGGATCTGCTGCGGATCCACCCCGCGCTCGAAGCGGTGCCCGGCGTCGGTGGAAAAGTTGAAGCGGCGCGAACGCCCGGCAATCGCGCTGGGCCACCAGAATGCGGCCTCCACAAACACGTTGCTGGTGTCGTCGGACACGGCCGTGGCGTCTCCACCCATGATGCCTGCCAGCGACTCGACGCTCGCCTGGTCGGCGATCACGCCCACTGTGGGGTCCAAGGTGACGGTATTGCCATTGAGCAGCTTCAGGCTTTCGCCCTCGCGCGCCCAGCGCACCTCCAGGCCACCGTGGATTTTGTCCAGATCAAAGATGTGGGAGGGGCGCCCGAGTTCGAACATCACGTAGTTGGAAATATCCACCAGGGGGCTCACGCTGCGTTGGCCGCAGCGCGCCAGGCGCTCCACCATCCATTGCGGGGTGGCGGCCTTGGGGTTCACGCCCCGCACCACCCGCCCGGCAAAACGGCCACACAGGTCAGGCGAGAGCACCTGCACCGGCACACGGCGGTCGTCCGTGACCGCCAGCGTGGGGAAGGCCGGGCTTTGCAGCGGCGCCCCGGTCAGGGCCGACAGCTCCCGTGCAACGCCATAAACGCTCAGGCAATGCGCCAGATTGGGCGTGAGCTTGAGGGTGAACAGCGTGTCGTCCAGGTCCAGGTATTGGCGAATGTCTTGCCCCACCGGGGCGTCGGCGGCGAGTTCCAGCAAGCCCGCGTTCTCTTGCGACAGCTGCAGCTCGCGCGCCGAGCACAGCATGCCCTGGCTTTCCACGCCGCGCAGCTTGCCCAGCTTGATGGAAAAGGGCTTGCCGTCTTCGCCCGGAGGCAATTCGGCCCCCACCAGGGCACAGGGCACACGGATGCCGGCGCGGGCGTTGGGGGCGCCGCACACGATGTTGAGCAGGCTGCCCTGCCCCACGTCCACCTGGCACACGCGCAGACGGTCGGCGTTGGGGTGCTGGACGGCTTCCTTGATTTCGCCCACCACAATGCCGGTGAACGGCGGCGCCACCGGGCGCAGCTCTTCCACTTCCAGACCGGCCATGGTCAGGGTCTCGGCCAGTTCCGCCGTGCTCAGCGCAGGGTTGCAGAAACTGCGCAACCAGGATTCAGGAAATTGCATGGTGTCCTAGGAATATGTCGGTGGATTACTGGAACTGGGACAGGAAACGGATGTCACCATCAAAGAACAGGCGCAGGTCGTTGACGCCATAGCGCAGCATGGTCAGGCGGTCCGGCCCCATGCCAAAGGCAAAGCCGATGTAGCGCTCGGGGTCCAGCCCCATGTTGCGGATCACATTGGGGTGCACCTGGCCCGAACCCGCCACCTCCAGCCAGCGCCCGGCCAGGGGGCCGGTCTGGAATTGGATATCAATCTCGGCACTGGGCTCGGTGAAGGGGAAAAAGCTGGGGCGGAAGCGCAGCACCAGGTCGTCCGACTCGAAGAAGCGGCGGCAAAAATCGGTGAACACGAACTTCAGGTCCTTGAAGCTGATGTTCTCGCCCACCCACAGGCCTTCGCACTGGTGGAACATGGGCGAATGGGTGGCATCGCTGTCGACCCGGTAGGTGCGCCCCGGGGCAATCACGCGGATCTCCGGCATGGAGCCAGAAAACAGCCCCTGGCCCGCGCCATTGCTGGACTTGTTGCTATGCTTTTTGACGTGCTGGACGGCGTAGCGAATCTGCATCGGGCTGGTGTGGGTGCGCAGCAGGTGCGGCGCCTGCGCGCTGCCGCCTTCGACATAGAAGGTGTCGTGCATGGAGCGCGCCGGGTGGTCCTGGGGGGTGTTCAGCGCCGTGAAGTTGAACCAGTCGGTCTCGATCTCGGGCCCCTGCGCGACGTCAAAGCCCATGGAGGAAAAAATCGCCTCGATGCGCTCCAGAGTGAGCGAGACCGGGTGCAGGCCGCCCGCACCGCGCTGGCGCCCGGGCAGGGTCACGTCCAAGGCCTCGGCGCGCAACTGCGCCTGCAGCTCGGCATCGGCCAGCGCCTGGCGGCGGGCGGTGAGCGCGGCTTCGATGGCCTGCTTGGCCTGGTTGATGGCGGCGCCACGGGTCTTCTTTTCCTCGACGCTCAATGCCGCCATGCCCTTCATCAGCTCGGTGATGCGGCCGGTCTTGCCCAGAAACTGGGCCTTGGCGTTTTCCAGTTCCGCCGGTGTGGGGGCGTCGCCAAACGCCTGGGTGGCGGCTTGGACAATGGCGTCGAGATCGCTCATAGGAATGTCTTGGTTCGAAAAAGAAAAAAGGGCTAGCGCTCTTTCAAGCCCTAGCCCTTGATCTGGGCGCACAACGCGCCGCCGAAACGGCGGCTGCACCCCAGAAGATCAAGCTGCCAGCTTGGCCTTGACTTGCTCCACGATGCCGGCAAAAGCCGCCATGTCGTGAATGGCGATATCGCTCAGCACCTTGCGGTCGATCTCGATGTTCGCCTTCTTCAGGCCGTTGGCAAACTGGCTGTAGGTCAGACCGCACTGGCGGGCTGCCGCGTTGATACGGGCAATCCACAGCTGGCGGAACACGCGCTTCTTGGTACGGCGATCGCGGTAGGCATATTGCCCCGCCTTCATCACCGCTTCTTTGGCGACGCGGAATACATTACCGCGGCGACCGCGGAAACCTTTTGCAAGGGCCAGAACTTTCTTGTGACGGGCGCGGGCCGTTACACCACGTTTGACGCGAGGCATTGTGTTACTCCTTGTACGTCGTTAATCAAAGGCCTTGGCCGGGCAGCATCTGTGCCATGCGACCCATATCGGTCACGTGGACGCTGGTTGCACCCCGCAGATGGCGCTTGTTCTTGGTGGTCTTCTTGGTCAAGATGTGACGCTTGAAGGCTTGACCGCGCTTGACGGTACCACCCGGACGCACGCGGAAACGCTTCTTCGCCGCGCTCTTGGTCTTCATTTTGGGCATGTTCATGCTCCTTCTACACTTGTGCTCGCGAGGCGTACGGGAACGACTCCCGTCCTTGTTGGCCCCGAGCCACTTTTGACATCCCCAGGCGCAAGGCCCGGGAACGCTGGCACAGCGCGGCTTGCACCGCCCTGCCCCTTGCAAACGCCAGGTGACCGATACCTGGCGCCCACAAACTCAACCTGCTGCCGCCTCCGTGGCGGGTTTGACGCTGCCCGCCCCTACCGTCGGCTTTTTCCGTCCGGGCGCAATCATCATGATCATCTGGCGCCCTTCCAGCTTGGGGAACTGCTCGACCACGATCGAGTCCCCGAGATCGTCGCGCATGCGCTGCAGCATGGCCAAACCCAGCTCCTGGTGCGTGATCTCGCGGCCACGAAAACGCAGCGTGATCTTGCACTTGTCACCCTCGGCCAGGAAGCGGCGGATATTGCGCAGCTTGATGTTGTAGTCGCCATCGTCCGTGCCCGGGCGGAACTTGATTTCCTTGATGTCGATGACGGTCTGCTTGGCCTTGGCCTCGGCAGCCTTCTTCTGCTCTTGGTACTTGAACTTGCCATAGTCCATCAAGCGGCACACCGGCGGGCTGGCCATGGCGGCAATTTCGACCAGATCGACATCCATCTCTCCCGCCAGACGCAAGGCCTCCGATATGCTGACGATGCCCATGGGCTCGTTCTCGGGGCCTGAAATGCGCACCTCCGGGGCCGTGATCTCACGGTTAAGCCGGTGCTTGCGCTCTTCCCGCTGGCGGCGGTCACGAATTTCGGTAGCGATGGTGGTTTACCTCACAAAAAAATAGACAACACACAGAAAACACGGGCGGCACGCCAATGCACGGCAAACAACACCAGTGAACTGCCCGCAGAGAAAGTCTCAAGGCGCTGACTTGTTCACGACATCGGCCTGCAAGCGCTCCAACAGCGCCTGCGGCGACATCACACCGAGGTCTTTGCCGCCCCGGGCGCGCACTGCAACCGAGCCCGCCGCCATCTCCTTGTCGCCAATGACGACCAGATACGGCACCTTCTGCAACGAATGCTCCCGTATTTTATAGGTTATTTTCTCGTTGCGCAGGTCCAACTGGACCCTAAGCCCTTGATTTTGCAGCGTTTTAGCGACATTGCTGGCGTATTCGGCCTGTGCATCGGTGATGTTGAGCACCACCGCCTGCACCGGCGACAGCCAAGTCGGCAGCGCGCCCGCGTGCTGCTCGATCAGGATGCCGATGAAACGCTCCAGGCTGCCCACGATGGCGCGGTGCAGCATCACGGGGCGGTGGCGCGTCCCGTCCTCCCCCACATACTCCGCGTCCAGCCGCTCGGGCAAATTCGGGTCGACCTGGATCGTGCCGCACTGCCAGGGACGCCCCAGGGCGTCCTTGAGCGTGTACTCGATCTTGGGACCGTAAAACGCCCCTTCGCCCGGCAGGTACTCGAACTCGCAGCCAGATGCCTGCAGGCCCTGCGCCAGCGCGGCCTCGGCGCGATCCCAGCCCTCTTCGGTACCGATGCGTTTTTCCGGCCGGGTGGAGAGCTTGTAGATGATGTCGGTGAAGCCAAAGTCCTGGTACACCTTCTTGAGCAAGGTCGTGAAGGCCTTGACCTCATCCTGGATCTGGGCCTCGGTGCAGAAGATATGGCCATCGTCCTGGGTGAAGCCACGCACGCGCATGATGCCGTGCAGGCCCCCGGTGGGCTCGTTGCGGTGGCATTGTCCAAATTCGCCAAAGCGCAAGGGCAGATCGCGGTAGCTCTTGATGCCCTGCTTGTAGATCAGGATGTGGCCCGGGCAGTTCATGGGCTTCAAGGCATAGTCGCGCTTTTCACTCTCGGTGGTGAACATGTTCTCGCGGTACTTGTCCCAGTGCCCGGTCTTTTCCCACAAGGCCTTGTCCAGGATCTGCGGCCCCTTGACCTCCAGGTAGCCGTTGTCGCGGTAGACGCGGCGCATGTACTGCTCCACCTCCTGCCACACCGTCCAGCCCTTGGGGTGCCAGAACACCGTGCCCGGAGAATGCTCGTCCAGGTGGAACAGGTCCAGCTCACGCCCAAGCTTGCGGTGGTCGCGCTTTTCGGCCTCCTCCAGCATGGTCAGGTATTGCTGGAGTTCCTCCTTGCTGGCCCAGGCGGTGCCGTAGACACGCTGCAGCATTTCGTTGCGGTGGTCGCCACGCCAGTAGGCACCGGCCACCTTCATGAGCTTGAAGTGCTTGAGCTTGCCGGTGCTGGGCACGTGCGGGCCGCGGCACAAATCCTCGAAAGAGCCTTCACGGTACAGCGACACATCTTCGTTGGCCGGAATGCTGGCGATGATCTCGGCCTTGTAGTGTTCGCCAATGCCCTTGAAGTACGCCACCGCCTCATCACGCGGCAGCACGCGGCGCACCACGGGCTCGTCCTTGGCGGCCAGCTCGGTCATCTTTTTCTCAATGGCGGCCAGATCCTCGGGGGTAAAGGGGCGCTTGTAGGCGAAGTCGTAATAGAAACCGTGCTCGATCACCGGGCCAATCGTCACCTGCGCCTCCGGGAACAGGGTTTTGACCGCATAGGCCAGCAAGTGGGCGGTGGAGTGGCGGATCACCTCCAGGCCATCGGCGTCCTTGGCGGTGACGATGGCCAGGCTGGCATCGGTCTCCATGCGGTAGCTGGTGTCTACCACCTTGCCATTGACCTTGCCCGCCAAAGCCGCCTTGGCAAGGCCTGTCCCAATGGAAGCGGCGACTTCGGCCACGGTAACCGGCCCTTCAAAGGACCGTACGGAAGCATCGGGCAAGGTGATATGGACCATGGTAGAGATTCTTCAGAAAACAAAAAAGCGCGGGGAACGCCCGCGCTTTACTAGCAATTTAATAGCACAACACGCACGAGGCGCGCGGGCTACGGCCTCATTCGATCATGGAACAAAAACCGTAGTTCGCGGTGTCATAACCACTGTGCCTTTCTCGCTCTTGCTGGTGGTGGAGCCTGCGATTCTACCGCAGCATGCACATCGCCCAAGTCTGGCCCTTGTCCGGCGTGGCGCAAGCCCCACACAAAAAAAGGCCGGTGCCACCACACGGTGGCACCGGCCCCTGGACGGGCGCGGCGTCTGGCGCCCGAAGATCAGTGGAACTGCTCTTCTTCGGTGGAGCCGGTCAGGGCCTTGACGCTGGAAGAACCGCCTTGGATCACGGTGGTCACGTCGTCGAAGTAACCTGCGCCGACTTCCTGCTGGTGCGACACGAAGGTGTAGCCTTGCTCGCGGGCCTTGAACTCGGGCTCTTGCACCATGTCCACATAGTGCTTCATGCCTTCGCCGCGGGCATAGGCGTGGGCGAACTGGAAGGTGTTGAACCAGTTGATGTGGATACCGGCCAGCGTGATGAACTGGTACTTGTAGCCCAGCGCCGACAGGTCTTCCTGGAACTTGGCGATCTGGCTGTCGTTGAGGTTCTTCTTCCAGTTGAAGGAAGGCGAGCAGTTGTAGGACAGCAGCTTGCCCGGGCAGGCGGCCTGCACGGCTTGCGCGAACTCGCGGGCAAAGCCGATGTCGGGCACGCCGGTTTCGCACCACACCAGGTCGGCGTAGGGGGCATAGGCCACGCCACGGCTGATGGCCTGCTCCAGGCCGTTCTTGACGCGGTAGAAGCCTTCTTGCGTGCGCTCGCCGGTGATAAAAGGCTTGTCGTTGTCGTCGCAATCGCTGGTCAGCAGGTTGGCGGCTTCCGCGTCGGTGCGTGCCAGAACGATGGTGGGCACGCCCATCACGTCGGCGGCGAAGCGGGCAGCGATGAGCTTTTCCACGGCTTCGCGGGTGGGAACGAGCACCTTGCCGCCCATATGGCCGCACTTCTTCACGGCAGCGAGCTGGTCTTCGAAGTGCACGCCAGCGGCACCGGCGGCGATCATGTTCTTCATCAGCTCAAAAGCGTTCAGAACACCACCGAAACCGGCTTCAGCGTCGGCCACGATGGGCAGGAAGTAGTCCACAAACTGCTCGTCACCGGGGTTGACGCCGCGGCCCCACTGGATTTCGTCCGCACGCTTGAAGGTGTTGTTGATGCGGCGCACCATGGTGGGCACGGAGTCGTAGGCGTACAGCGACTGGTCGGGGTACCTGGTTTCGGAGGTGTTGCCGTCGGCAGCCACTTGCCAGCCGGACAGGTACACAGCTTCCAGGCCCGCCTTGGCCTGCTGCATGGCTTGCCCTGCGGTGATGGCGCCGAAGGCGTTGACGTAGCCCTTCTTGGCGCCGCCGTTGACCTTGGCCCAGAGCTTTTCAGCGCCGTTTTTGGCCAGCGTGTACTCGGGCTGCAGGCTGCCGCGCAGGCGCACCACGTCGGCGGCGCTGTAGCCACGCTTGACCAGCTTCCAGCGGGGGTTCTCGGCCCAGTCTTTTTCCAAAGCAGCAATCTGTTGCTCACGGGTCAGTGTTGTCATGGGTTCACTCCTAGTTGATGAAACGGGGAACAACGCTCGTTGTCTGGGGTGAATTGTAGTCTTATATAAGACACATGACGAATCTTATGTCTTATATAAGACATAAATTTTGATCCATACAAATCAATAAGTTACAGTGATTTTTTTTATTGTGAAACACAAAATCACCCAGTGAACACGCAAAACCCTGGAGTGCGCGGTCTAGATTTTGTAATGCAAAAAGAAATTACAAGAAGAAAAAAGGCGCCCGAGGGCGCCGTAGAGGGCACCCCGTCGGCGCCGTTCCACCATGGGCAGCAAAGCGGCGTCAAACAGGGGAGTCGATGCGCACCCAGGTGGTCTTCATCTCGGTGTACTTGTCCAGCGCGTGCAGGGATTTGTCGCGCCCGATGCCGCTTTGCTTGTAGCCCCCGAAGGGCACCGTGATGTCGTCCTCGTCGTACTGGTTGACGTGCACCGTGCCGACCCGCAGGGCGCGAGCCACTCCGTGGGCCTTGTTGATGTCGCGGGTCCAGATGCCCGCTTGCAGCCCATAGGCGCTGTCGTTGGCCTGTTTCACCACGTCGGCGACGTCCGTAAACGCCAACACAGAGAGCACCGGGCCGAAGATTTCCTCGCGCGCGATCTTCATGTGGGGCTGCACCGCGTCGAAGATGGTGGGCTGCACGTAGCAGCCGCCGCTGTCTGCCAGGGCCTGCTCGCCCCCGGCCAGGAGCACAGCCCCCTCCTGGCGCCCGGATTCGATGTAGCCCAGCACGGTGTTCAGTTGCGTGCGGTCCACCACCGCGCCCATGACGGTGTCTGGCAAGGTGGGGTTGGCGGGGACATAGGCCGGCAGCATGGCCAAGGCCTTTTCCAGGAACCGCTCCTTGATGCTGGCCTCGACGAACAGGCGCGAGGGCGCGTTGCAGCTTTGCCCCTGGTTGAAGAAGATGCTGCCGACCGCCGCCTGGACCGCCTTGTCCAAGTCGGGGCAGTCGGCAAAGACGATGTTGGGGGACTTGCCCCCCAGCTCCGTCCAGGCCCGCTTGAGGTTGCTCTGCCCGGCCATCACATGGATCTGCTTGCCGACCCGGGTCGAGCCGGTGAAGGCAATGCAATCCACGTCCATGTGCAGCGCCAGGGGCGAGCCCGCCTCCGGCCCCAGGCCCGGCACCACATTGAGCACGCCGGGCGGAATGCCCGCCTCCAGCGCCAGTTCCCCCAGGCGCAGGGCGGTCAAAGGGGATTTCTCGGAGGGCTTGAGCACCACCGAGTTGCCCACCGCCAAGGCCGGTGCGATCTTCCAGGCCGCCATGACCATGGGGTAGTTCCAGGGCACGATCACGCCCACCACCCCTACGGGCTCGCGCGTGATCAGCGCCAGGGCCGTACTGGGCGTGGGGGCGATTTCGTCGTAGACCTTGTCGATGGCCTCACCGTACCAGCGCAGGCAATTGGCGGCGCTGGCGACGTCGACGCTGCGGGCATACTGGATCGGTTTGCCCATGTCCAGGGTCTCGGTCAGCGCCAGACTGTCGGCGTGCTGCAGGACCAGATCGGCAAACCGGATCAGCACGCGCTTGCGCTGGGCGGGCGAGCGCCCACACCAGCGCCGGTCCTCGAACGCGGCTCGCGCGGCCTGCACCGCCGCGTCCACATCGGCTGCGCCACAGCGCGCCACCTGGGTCAGCAGCGCACCGTCCACCGGGGAAATGCAGTCGAACAAGGCCCCATCCGCGGCGCCCACCCGCTGCCCATTGATCAATGCCCGGCCATCGAAAACCCGCTCTGCCATGTCATGTCTCCTTGCGTCCAATCCCCTGCACACACTGCGCGGCCAAAAGACGCGCGCGCCACCCAACGGATGCCCCACACGGTGCGGCGGTCTCAGACCGCCTTCTGGGCTCCTCCCACGGGGGGCAACTCCACCCGCGCGGCGGCAGCGATGTCGCGCTCACGCCTGCGTGTCTGGCGCGCCACCCACACGCTGTAGCCCACGATCACCACCGTGACCGTGGCGATCAGGATCGTGGCCGCAGCATAAATGGTGGGGTTGATACCGCGTCGGGCATAGCCAAAAATAACCTGCGGCAAGGTGCTGACACCGGGGCCGGAGAGGAACTCGGAAATCACCACGTCGTCGAACGAGAGGGTGAAGCTCAGCAGGAACGCCGCCAGGATGCCCTGGAAGATGTTGGGCAGGGTCACCAGGAAAAACACCTGGTGGGGGCGCGCGCCCAGGTCCATGGCAGCTTCTTCAATGGAGCGGTTCACCTCCAGCAATCGCGACTGCACCACCACCATGCCATAGGCCATGCCCAGCAGGGTGTGGCCCAACACGATGGTCAACAAGCCGCGCTGCGGCCAGCCCAGCAGGTTTTGCATGCCCACCATGAGCAGCAGCAAGGACAGGCCCACCACCACCTCGGGCATCACCAGCGGGGCATTGACCATGCCCGAGAACAGGGTACGGCCCCAGAAGCGGCGGTAGCGCACCAGCACAAAGGCCGCAAAGGTGCCCAGCACGGCCGACAGCAGGCCCGTGACGGCCGCCACTTTCAGGGACAGCAAGAAGCCATCCACCAGCTTGGTGTCGCGCGTCAGGGCCTCGTACCAGCGCAGCGAAAAGCCGGTGAACACCGCGTCCTGGCGCGTGCTGTTGAAGCTGAACACCACCATGAACAGCAGGGGCAGGTACAGAAAGGCGTACACCGCGACCATCCACAGCTTGCCAAAATGTTTCTCAAGGAAGGGGCGCATGCAAAACTCCGGTCGGATACCTTGCGCGCGGCTCAACGCCGCGCCTCCTCGCCTTCGGCGGAATAGCGGTAGTACAGCGCCAGGGGGACCACGATCAGGCCGATCATCACCACCGCCAGGGCCGAGGCGCGCGGCCAGTTGTTGGCGGTGAACATCTCATCCCAGACCACACGGCCAATCATGATATTCTCCGGCCCGCCCAGCAGGGAGGGAATCACGAACTCGCCCACGGAAGGAATGAACACCAGCATGAAGCCAGCAATGATGCCGCTCCTGGACAAGGGCACGGTCACGAGCCAGAAGGCCTTGAAGGGCGTGGTGCCCAGGTCGTAGGCGGCCTCCAGCAGCCGGAAATCCATCTTGACCAGGTTGGCGTACAGGGGCAGCACCATGAAGGGCAGGTACACATAGGTCATGCCCACCATCATGGACACATTGGTGTAGAGCATCTGCACCGGCTCCGACACCAGCCCCAGGGCGAGAAAAACCTGGTTCAGCACCCCCTGGTCGCCCAGGATGCCCTTCCACGCATAGACGCGCAGCAGGAAGGAGGTCCAGAAAGGCAGCATGACCAGCATCAGCAATGCTGGACGCACCCCCGCGGAGGAGCGGGCGATGAAGTAGGCAAACGGGTAGCCGACCACCAGGCACAGGCTGGCCGTGGCCAGCGCATACAGCACCGAGCGCAGGTAGGCCTCTACGTACAGGGTGTGGAACAGGGCGGCGTCCCACTCGGTCTTGAAGATGGTCCAGTAGTTTTCGTACTTCAGGTGCAGCACCCCGGTCTGCGAATCCCACAGCGGCTTGAAGGGGTGGATGTCGTTGCCCATGTCCACAAAGCTGATGTACAGCAGGATGAGAAAGGGCAGGAAGAAAAAGAACAACAGCCATGCAAAAGGCAGGCCGATGACGAAACGGCGCCCCGGCATGGGCCAGGGGCCCTGTGCAGCGGCCTGGGGCACCATGGATTTGCTCACGCCAGTCATGTGCAGTACCGCCCTTCAGTCGCGCAGGACCACGCCCGAGCTGTCGCTCCACCAGAAGAAGACCTCGTCCTCCCAGGTGATGTCGGAAAGCGCATGGCGCGAGGTATTGGCTTCGGTGATCTTCACCTTCTGCCCCGTATGGACCTGGACGATGTAGGTGTTGTAGGAGCCGAAGTAGGCGATCTCCTTGACCCGCCCGGTAAAGAGGTTGGCCGCCACCCCATGCGGGCGTGTCTTGCTGATCTCGATCTTTTCCGGGCGCACGGCCACGGCCACCGGCATGTTCAGGGCGCCGCTGACCCCATGGCCGATGGAAATCACGCCCAGGTCGGTGGTGACGGCGCAGTGGTCGGGTTCGTCGGTGCTCAGGCGCCCTTCAAACATGTTCACGTTGCCGATGAAGTCGGCCACAAAACGGTTCACCGGGTGTTCGTAAATCTCTTCGGGCGTGCCCACCTGCAGCACCCGCCCCTTGCTCATGACCGCGATGCGGTTGGCCATGGTCATGGCCTCTTCCTGGTCGTGCGTGACCATGACGCAGGTCACCCCCACCTTCTCGATGATGTTGACCAGCTCGAACTGGGTCTGCTCGCGTAGCTTCTTGTCCAGGGCCCCCAGGGGTTCGTCCAGCAGCAGCAGCTTGGGCGCCTTGGCCAGGCTGCGCGCCAGGGCCACGCGCTGCTGCTGCCCGCCCGAGAGCTGGTGCGGTTTACGCTTGGCATAGGCGCCGAGCTGCACCAGGTCCAGCATCTCGCCCACCCGGCGGCGTATCTCTTCTTTCGGACAGCCTTCGCGCTTGAGCCCGAAAGCCACGTTTTCCCAGATGTCCAAATGGGGAAACAGTGCGTAGGACTGGAACATCATGTTGATCGGGCGCTCGTACGGGGCCAGCGCGGCCACGTCCTGGCCACCCAAGAGGATGCGCCCCGAGGTCGGCTTCTCGAAACCGGCAAGCATGCGCAGCAAGGTGGACTTGCCGCAGCCGGAACTGCCCAGCAAGGCAAAGATTTCGCCCTTGCCAATGGACAGGGAGACCTCGTCCACGGCCAAGGCTTCGTCAAAGCGCTTGACCAGTTTTTGTGTTTCCAGGTAGTGCTCCCGCGTCTCACGCGGCACCGGCTTGTCCACCATGTTTGGGCCCTATCACGCAACGACAGATACAAAAAAGGCTGTCCATACCAGACAGTACGAACAGCCCCTGAGGAGAAACGGGGCCCAAGGCCCCGCTCCTGTGCTTCGCCTTACTTGCCCTTCTTGAAGGCGTTGTAGGCATTGGCCATGGCCTCGCGTGCTTCGTTGCTGAAGCTGCTGGGCGGAACCATCTTGGTGGACATGTAGTCGGCGGCCACGAAGATCGATGCATTGCTGGCGATCTCGGGCTTGATCTGCTCCTTGGCAGCCTGGTTGCCGCTGTTGTAGCTCATCTCGTTGGCCATGGCCGCGGCGTTCTCGGGGCGCATGAAGAAGTCGATGAACGCATGGGCGTTTTGCGGGTGCTTGGCATCCTTGGTGACAGCCATGGTGTCAAAGAAAGCCACGGCGCCGGTGGAGGGCAACAGGGCTTCGATCACGTCCTTGGACTTGTTCTCTTTGGCACGGCCCGCAGCGATGTTGATGTCGCCCGCCCAGCCGATCACCACGCAGGCCTTGCCGCCCGCCACGTCGTCGATCATGGTCGAGCTGAACAGGCGGATGTCCTTGCGCACCTTGCCCAGCATGTCGGTGGCGGCCTTGTAGTCCTCGGGATTGTTGCTGTAGGCATCCTTGCCGATGTAGTGCAGGGCCACCGGGATGATTTCGGTGGGCGAATCCAGATACGCGATGCCGCAGCCCTTGACCTTCTTGGTGTATTCGGGGTTGAACACCAGATCCCAGGCGTTCTCGGGCATGGGAGTCTTGCCCAGGGCCTTTTCGACCTTGGTCTTGTTGATGCCCACGGTGGTGAAGCTCCAGGCCCAGGGCACCAGGTGCTTGTTGTCCGGGTCGGCCTTGGACAGGACTTGCAGCACGGCCGGGTCGAGGTTTTTGTAGTTGGCCAGCTTGGCCTTGTCCAGGGCCTGGAACAGGCCGCCTTCGATCTGGGGCTTGGCAAACACCACGCCCGGCACCACGATGTCGTAGCCGGTATTGCCCGCCACCAGCTTGGCATGCAGGGCTTCATTGGTTTCGAAGGTGTCGTAGTTGACCTTGATGCCGGTTTCCTTCTCGAAGGCTGCCACCATGCCTTCGGGGATGTAGTCGGGCCAGTTGTAGATGTTGAGCACCTTTTCCTCGGCCGGGGCCGGGGCCGGTGCGGGCGCGCTGGCCACCGGGGCCGGAGCAGGTGCGGGCGCCGCCGCTTCTTCCTTCTTGCCACAAGCGCTCACCAGCAGGGCCGCGAAAGCCGCTGACCAAATGACTTTGTTCATAGTGCAAACATCTCCTTGAGGGAATTGATACGAAGTAAATACGAAGCCACGCAGCCTGCCATATCAGCCGAAAAAACAGGCCCGCGGGATTATAGGAGCGCTCAAACCCATCCTCTCTCGCGCAATTCCTTCAGGGTCAGATCCAGCGCCCGCCGTATCAGCACCATCAGCTCGTCGATCTGCTCTTCCGTCATCACCAAAGGGGGCGCAATGATCATGCGGTCGCCCACCGCGCGCATGATCAGGCCGTTGCGGAAACAATGCCCACGGCACACCATGCCGACCGAGTGCTCCGGATCGAAGCGCTCCAGGGTCTTCTTGTTCTTGACCAGCAGCAACCCGGCCACGAAACCGCAGGATTGCGCCTGCCCCACCAGGGGGTGGTCGTTGAGTTCGGCATAGCGCCTGGCGAAATAGGCACCGACCTCCCCCGCCACCCGCTGCGGCAGGTGCTCGCGCTCCATGATGCCGATGTTGGCCAGGGCCACGGCGCAGGCCACCGGGTGGCCGCTGTAGGTGTAGCCGTGGTTGAACTCGCCGCCCTGCTCGATCAATACCTTGGCCACCCGGTCCCCCACCATGACCCCCCCCAGGGGGACGTAGCCGCTGGTCACGCCCTTGGCAAAGGTGACCAGATCGGGGCGGTAGCCGAACTTCTCGTAGGCGAACCAGTGCCCGAGGCGGCCAAAGGCGCAGATGACTTCGTCACTGATGAGCAAAATGCCGTATTTGTCGACAATGCGCTGGATCTCCGGCCAGTAGGTGCGCGGCGGGATGATGACGCCCCCGGCCCCCTGGAGCGGCTCGGCAATGAAAGCCGCCACACGCTTCGGACCCAGGGCCAGGATGCGGTCTTCCAGCCAGCGCGCGGCGCGTATGCCGAATTCGTCCTCGCTTTCGCCCGGGCGGGCGTTTTCCAGAGCGTAGGGCTGCTCGATGTGCACGATGTTCGGGATCGGCAGGTCGCCCTGGGCGTGCATGCCACTCATACCGCCCAATGAGGCGCCGGCCATGGTCGAGCCGTGGTAGCCGTTGACCCGGCCGATGATGACCTTGCGCTCGGGCTGGCCCAGCAGGTCCCAGTAGCGGCGCACCATGCGCACGTTGGAGTCGTTGCTCTCGCTGCCGCTGCTGGAGTAGAAGACGTGCTGGAAGCTGCGCCCGCCCACCGGGGGCGCCAGGGCGGCCAGGCGCTGCGCGAGTTGCACCGCCGGGACGTTGGTGGTCTGGAAGAAGGCGTTGTAGTACGGCAGCGTCATCATCTGCCCGTAGGCGGCCTCGGCCAGCTCCTTGCGCCCATAGCCTACGTTCACGCACCACAGGCCGCTCATGGCGTCGAGCACGCGCTGGCCCTCGGAGTCCCAGACGTAAATGCCTTCGGCGCGGGTCATGACGCGCGCGCCACGTTGCCCCAGGTCCTTGAAGTCCGTGAACGGATGCAGGAAATGGGCGCTGTCGATGGCCTGGATGGCCTTGGTATCCACCGGGGTGTTCATAGAGCTTCCTGTCCAAAGGGGTGGGCGGTCATACGTGCAGCAGCAGGTGCTCACGCTCCCAGGGCGAAATCACTTTCATGAATTCGTCGAACTCGAGTTCCTTGATTTCCGAGTACACGGTGATGAATTCCTGGCCCAGCACCTCGTGCAGGTCGGTTTCCTTGCGCAGCCAGTCCAGCGCCTCGCCCAGGCTGCGCGGCAGCGAGTGGGGCGAGAGGTAGGCGTCGCCGCGCATCTCGGGCTTGGGTTTGATCTTGTTCTTGATGCCCAAATAGCCACAGGCCAGGGTCATGGACATGGCGACGTAGGGGTTGGCGTCGGCACCAATGACGCGGTTTTCCACCCGCCGCGCGCTGGGCGCCGAAATGGGCGAACGGATGCCGACGGTGCGGTTGTCATAGCCCCACTCGATGTTGATCGGGGCGGCGGTGTTGCGTGTCAGGCGCCGGTAGCTGTTCACATAGGGCGCGACCAGGGCCATGGCCGCCGGGATGTAGCGCTGCAGCCCGCCGATGTAGTGCAGGAACAGTTCCGACGGGGTGCCGTCCTCGTTGCTGAAGACGTTCTGGCCGCTGGTGCGATCGACCAGGCTTTGGTGCACGTGCATGGCGCTGCCGGGCTCGCCAGCGATGGGCTTGGCCATGAAGGTGGCGTACATGTCGTGGCGCAGCGCGGCTTCGCGCACCGTGCGCTTGAAGAAGAACACCTCGTCGGCCAGCCCCATGGGGTGGGCATGGAAGAAGTTGATCTCCATCTGCCCGGCGCCGACCTCGTGGATGAGGGTGTCGACGTTGAGCTCCATCTTGTCGCAGTAATCGTAGATCTCTTCGAACAAGGGGTCGAACTCGTTGACGGCGTCGATGCTGTAGGCTTGGCGCGAGGTTTCGGCGCGGCCACTGCGGCCTATGGGTGCGCGCAGCAGGGTGTTGGGGTCGGTGTTGCGGGCGGTGAGGTAGAACTCCAGCTCCGGCGCCACCACGGGTTCGAGCCCTTCGGCGGCGTACAGCTCGCACACCCGGCGCAGCACGCTGCGCGGGGCGAAGGGCACCAGTTTGCCTTCGTGGTCGAAGCAGTCGTGGATCACCTGGGCGGTGGGGTCGGTGGCCCAGGGCACGATGCGCACCGAGGACGGGTCGGGGCGCAACTGCATGTCGCGGTCGGTGGGTTCGATCACGTCGAAATACGGCCCCGATTCGGGAAACTCGCCCGTCACGCCCATGGCCACGATGGCCTGGGGCAGACGCATGCCGCGGTCTTCGGTGAACTTGGCCCGGGGCAGGATCTTGCCGCGCGCCACGCCGGTGAGGTCGGGCACCAGGCATTCGACCTCGGTGACGCGGCGTTCGTTGAGCCACTGCTCCAGGTCATTGAAGCTCATGCTGCTGCGGTTGTCGGTCATTGCGTTCTCTCCTTCGCTGTTTCTGGTCTTGTCATGCCCGCTTGCGGCCCAGGGGGGGGAGCCGATGTGCGCGCCCGCCCACGCGGCTTGCGCCAGGCCGTTGGCATGATAAAAGTTTGTGCGAGGGGAAAGGACCTACCAGACCGTTCCGCAAAGCGGTCGCAGGGCGCGAAATGGCTGGCACATAGGGTTGTCTCCGGTATGTTTTGAACCCATTCTGGTTCAAAATTGGCATGCACCAAGGAGCCATTTAGGAAACTTCAGTGGAGCCACTCAAGGTTCTCGCCCAGCCCATTTCCCATGCTGTCCGAACTGCTGCTTACAGAAATTGAACGCCTGCGCGAGCACGCCGACCTGCCGCTGCACCGCCAGCTCTACGAGGCGCTGCGCCGCGCCATGCTCGATGGGCGGCTCAGTGCCGGCGACCGCCTGCCCTCCAGCCGCGAGCTGAGCATGGATCTGGGCCTGTCGCGCAACACCGTGGTGGCGGCGCTCAACCAGCTCTGCGTGGAAGGCTATCTGCTCAGCCGGGTGGGCAGCGGCACCTATGTGAGCGACACCCTGCCGCGGCGCACCGGGCGCATGCGGGCGGCGGCCCCGCCCGCGGCGGCCATGCTGTCGCAGCGCGGCACCGGGCTGACACGCACCTTCACCGCGGGCGAGCTGGAGGTGCAGCCCTTCACCCCCGGCATCGCCGATTTCTCGGCCTTTCCGGTGGCGCTGTGGCAGCGGCTGCAGAACAAGCACTGGCGCATGACCTACCCGGACATGCTGGACTACAGCCCCAGCGGGGGCCATGCCCCCCTGCGCCGCGCGGTGGCCGACTACCTGCGGGTGGCGCGCAGCGTGCCGCTGGACATGGACCAGGTCATCATCACCAGCGGCACCCAGCAATCGCTGGGCTTGTGCGCGCAGTTGCTGGCCGACCATGGGGATGCGGTATGGATCGAGGACCCGGCCTACTGGGGCGCGGTCAAGGCCTTCCAGGCCAGCGGTCTGGCCTTGCGCGCGGTGCCGGTGGATGCCGATGGCATCGACCCGCAGGCCACCGATGCCAAGGCCAGCGCCCCCCGGCTGGTGTATGTGACGCCCAGCCACCAGTACCCCACCGGCGCCGTGATGTCCTTGCCGCGCCGCCAGCAGCTGCTGGCGCTGGCGGCACGCCACGGCGCCTGGGTGCTGGAAGACGATTACGACAGCGAGTTCCGCTTCAGCGGGCCGCCGATTTCCTCGCTGGCGGGTCTGGACCGGCTCGAGCGCGTGCTCTACATGGGCTCGTTTTCCAAGGTGCTCTACCCCGGCCTCAAGCTGGGTTATCTGGTGGTGCCCAGGCCCCTGGTGGAGGCCTTCCGGCGCGCGCATTACGACCTCAACCGCCCGGGCCAGATGCCTTTGCAGGCGGCGCTGGCCGAGTTCATCGAGCTGGGCCACTTCGCCAGCGCCCTGCGCCGGGCACGCCAGAGCTACGCGCAGCGCCGCCAGTGCCTGCTCGCAGCGCTGGCCCCGTGCCTGGGGCCGCAGGCCCGCATCTCGGGGGCCGAGCAGGGCCTGCACCTGTGCCTGCGCCTGCCCGCCAGCGTGGACGACCAGGCGCTGGCACGCGCGCTGGCGCAGCGCGGCATCCTGGTGCGCGCGCTGTCGGCCTACTGCCTGCAACGCCGCGACCTGCGCGGTCTGGTGATCGGTTATGGCTATGCCACGCTGGAGGACATTGCGCGCCACGGGCCGGAGCTGGCGCGCACGGTGCGCCAGGGCCTGGAGCGCGGCGCTACACCCAGTCCCTGATGCGGTGGTAGAGCATGCCCAGCGCCAGTGTGGGCGTGCGCAGCAAAGCCCCGCCAGGAAAGCTGCGGTGGCGCAGGCGCGCGAACACATCGAAGCGCTGCGCCTGCCCGCAAACCGCCTGGGCCACCAGTTGCCCAGCCAAGCCGGTCAGCGCCACACCGTGGCCGCTGAAGCCCTGCAGGTAGTACAGATTGGCCCCCAGGCGGCCGAAATCGGGAGCGCGGTTCATGCTGATGTCGACAAAGCCACCCCACACATACTCGACCGGCACACCGCGCAGGGCCGGGAACACCTGTGCCATGCGCGCGGCCATGCGCTGGCGCAGCCGCGCCGGGGTGCGGGCGCTGTAGCTCACGCGCCCGCCGAACAGCATGCGGCCATCGGCACTGAGGCGGAAATAGTCCAGCGCCAGGTTGTTGTCGCACACCGCCGCGTTGCGGGCGATGAGCCGGGCGCGCAGCTCCGGCGCCAGCGGCGCAGTAGCCAGGATGTAGGTGCCCACCGGCATGGTGCGCGCATGCAGCTCGGGGGCGACCCGCGGGCCGTACGCGGGCAGCATGCAGTTGCCCGCCAGCACGCCGAACGGGGCGCGCACCTCGCCCTGCGCAGTGCGCGCCAGCAGCTGCGGCCCGCGCTCCAGCCCCACCACGGCGCTGTGTTCGTAAATGCGCACCCCCAATTGCCGCGCTGCTTGCGCCAGGCCCAGGCCGTATTGGAGCGGGTGCAGGTGGCCGGAGCGCGACTCGAAAGCGCAGGCCTGGTAGCGCGGACTCTGGATCCACTCCTGCACCGCCGCCCCGCTGGCCCAGGTGCAGTCCAGGCCCCAGCGCTGCTGCAGCTCGCGCACTTCGGCCTCCAGCGCACGCGCCTTGCGCGCGGAGTCAGCCACATACAGGTAGCCGTGCACGCGCGCGCAGTCGATGCCGAACTGCCGGATGCGTGCGTCGATGAGGTCGAGCGCCTGCAAGGACATCTCCCAGGCCTGGCGCGCGCCCTGCGGCCCCAATTGCTGCTCCAGCGGCGCCATGCCGCTGGCATAACCGACGATGGCCTGCCCGCCGTTGCGCCCCGAGGCCCCGCTGCACACACGGTCGGCCTCCAGCACCAGCACCGACAGCCCCCGCTGCGCGCACTCGATGGCGCAGGACAGGCCTGCGAACCCGGCGCCAACCACCACCACGTCCGCGCGCTGGCTCCCCTGCAGGGGTGGCTGCGCGGGGGGGCGCAGCACGCTGGCCTCGTAGTAGCAGCCTTGCTTGAGCCGGGTGTCGGACTGCAGCAGCATGGCCTTGTCCGCCAGGCTCAGCGAGAGCCCAGGCGCGCCGCCCGGGCGCTGAGGTAGGTCCAGACGAAGGTGGCTGCGGCGCTGCTGGTCAGCTCGGCGTGGTCGTAGGCCGGGGCCACCTCCACGCAGTCCATGCCCACCCAGGACAGCTCGGCCAGCTCTTCCAGAAAGGTCAGCACCTGCGAGCTGCTCATGCCGCCGGGCTCGGGCGTTCCCGTGCCGGGGGCGAAGGCCGGGTCCAGGCAGTCGATGTCCAGCGTCAGGTAGCACGGCGCGGCGCCGATGCGTTGGCGCACCGCGTCCAGCACGGGCCGCAGGGCCGCGCCATCGAGGCCGCGCAGGTCGCGCGCGCTGTAGATCAGCCCGCCCTGGTCGCGCACGTATTCGCGCACCGCACGCTCGCCGCTGGAGCGCAGGCCGATCTGCACCGTCTTGTCCGGCTGCACAAGGCCTTCGCGCAGGGCCTCAAAAGTCCAGGTGCCATGCCCGCTGGCCTCGCTGAAATGGTCGCTCCAGGTGTCGCAATGGGCGTCGAAATGCACCAGGGCCACCGGGCCGTGCTGCGCCGCCACCGCACGCAGCAGCGCCAGGGTCACCGAGTGGTCGCCGCCCAGGAAGACGCAATGGTGGCGCTGCATCAGCGCGCGGGCCTGCGCGGTGATGGCGGCGCGCACCTCGGCCAGGGCACTGGCATTGGGCAGGCGCATGTCCCCCGCATCGCCCAGGTGGGGCAAGGGCGAGACATCGAATACCGGGTGGATGCCGTCGCACAGCATCAGCGAGGCACGGCGTATTTCCTGCGGCCCAAAGCGGGCGCCGGGCCGGTTCGTCACCGCACCATCGAAGGGCACACCCACCACGGCCAGCGCCTGCCCCTGCAGGGGGGCGGCAGCCAGGAAGCGATTGCTGTTGTTGGCGTAGGCAAATTGGCCCATGGACATGGCGAGAACTCCGGTAAAGCGCAGACAAGGCCGACCTTACCCCAAGCCCGGCGCCAGCAAGGAGCCACTTGGGCGCACGGGCTGGCGCCACTGCGGCGCAGCTGGTACCGCGCGCGCCCTCGAAATGCTACAAATTTAATAGCACTAAATCGCCATTTCACGCGGGCTAGAAGCCTGTTTGGCTCTCAAAAATCAGAGCAACGGGGCGCTGGACACGACGATGCCGTCCTCGTCGGCATAGAGCCAGTCGCCGGGGCGCACCCACACCCCCTGGATCTGCACCGCCACCTGGCGCTGGCCTTCGTTGCGCTTTTCGGTCGGCAAGGGCATGGCCGCCAGGGCGCGGATGCCGACCTCCTGCTGGGCCAGCTCCACGGTGTCGCGCACGCAACCGTCGATCACCACCCCGGCCCAAGCATTGCGCGCCGCCGCCGCGCCCAGGTTGCCGCCCAGCACGGCGCGGCGCAGGGAGGCGCCCGCGTCCACTACCAGCACCTTGGGCAGGCCATCGCTGCCCACCCCGGGGGAATCGACCGCCGCTTTCACCAGGGTGTTGTCCTCGAAACACTTGACCGTTTCCACCACCCCGGCGAACACGCGGCGGCGCCCAAAGTCCCGAAATACCGGGGGCAGGACCCGAAAGGCCCCATCCGAATCGTTCTTGTGCGCATCGCACAAGTCACAGGTAGCAAAACGCGGCTCCATGCGAGAACTCCAGAGTGCAGAAAACGGGGCCGAATTCTCCATGGAAAAAACAACATTCCCCAGGGAAATTTGCTTTCGCCTCCTTGGAAAGGCGCTTTTTTGCTATTAGCATGCGCAACTATCAGGGAGAACCGCCCCTGGTGTTCAACCAACTACCGAAGGACAATCCACTATGGCAACTGCAACCAAGGCACCTGCAAAGAAAGCTGCTCCCGCTGCGAAGAAGGCCGCAGCCCCCGCCACCAAGGCGGCCGCTCCCGCCAAGAAGGCCGCGGCCCCCGCCAAGAAGGCGGCCGCTCCTGCCAAGAAAGCCGCAGCCCCCGCCAAGAAAGCAGCCGCGCCTGCCAAGAAGGCCGCAGCCCCCGCCAAGAAGCGCACCGTCAACGCCGCCTTCATGAAGGCCCTGACCCCCAGCGCCGCCTTGGCCGCCATCGTCGGCAACAAACCCCTGCCCCGTACCGAAGTGGTCAGCAAAATGTGGGACTACATCAAAAAGAACAAGCTGCAGGACGCCGTCAACAAGCGCATGATCAACGCCGACGCCAAGCTCAAGGAAGTGTTCGGCAAGGTGCAGGTCTCGATGTTCGAAATGGCTGGCCTGATCGGCAAGCATCTGAAGTAAACCGCTTCGGTTTTCTTCCCCTCCCCCCAAAAACCGGCGTTTCAGGCGCCGGTTTTTTTTTGCCCGCCGCCGCGCTGGCGCACATCCGCCCCCCGCGACAACCCTGATGTCGCAGCCGGTACGTAATCGCTAGAATCGCCGCCTTCTCTGGGTGCAAAGCACCTGTCTTATATACAACTTCATCGATTCCCCCCATGCTGCGCTTTCTGCTGACGCGCCTGAGCCTGGTCATACCCACCTTCATTGGCATGACCCTGCTGGCGTTCTTCCTCATACGCCTGGTGCCAGGCGACCCCATCGAAACCCTGGCGGGTGAACGCGGCATCGACGCCGCGCGCCATGCCAAACTGCTACAGGAATACGGGCTGGACCAGCCCATCCTGGTCCAGTACGGCATCTACATCAACAAGGTGCTGCACGGCGACCTGGGCAAGTCCATCATCACCCAGGCCCCGGTGCTGCAAGAATTTGGCGCGCTCTTTCCCGCCACCATCGAACTGGCCCTGTGCGCCATCCTGTTCGCCCTGATTGTGGGCATACCGGCGGGCATCATCGCGGCGGTCAAGCGCAACTCCATCCTCGACCACGGGGTCATGGGGGTGTCGCTCACGGGCTATTCCATGCCCATCTTCTGGTGGGGCCTGCTGCTGATCCTGCTGTTTTCGGTGCAGTGGGACCTCACCCCGGTGTCCGGACGCATCGCGGTGCAGTACTTCATCGAGCCCACCACCGGCTTCCTGCTCATCGACTCGCTGCTGTCGGACGACACCGGGGCCTTCTGGTCGGCGCTGAAACATCTGGCCCTGCCCACGGTGGTGTTGGGCACCAACCCGCTGGCCGTGATCGCGCGCATGACACGCTCGGCCATGCTCGAAGTGCTGGGCGAAGACTACATCCGCACCGCACGCGCCAAGGGCCTGTCGGGCCTGCGGGTGGTGGGCATCCACGCGCTGCGCAACGCCCTCATCCCGGTCGTTACGGTGATCGGCCTGCAGGTCGGCGTGCTGTTCACCGGCGCCATCCTGACCGAAACCATCTTTTCCTGGCCGGGCGTGGGCAAATGGCTGATCGAGGCCATTGCCCGGCGCGACTACCCGGTGCTGCAGGGCGGCATGCTGCTGCTCGGAGCCGTGGTCATGGCCGTCAACCTGCTGGTTGACGTGGCCTACGGCGTCATCAACCCCCGCATCCGCCACCAGAAATGAACTCCACCACCGCAAACTCTCTGGCAAGCGCAGCCAGCGCCCCGGCGTCCCCGCTGCGCGACTTCTGGCGCTACTTCAGCGCCAACAAAGGTGCCGTGGCGGGCCTGTACGTCGTCCTGGCGGTGCTGCTGATGGCGGCATTCGCGCCCTGGATCGCCCCGCACGCACCCAACACCACCGACAACAGCGTGTTCCTGGTGCCCCCGGCCTGGCAAGAAGGCGGCTCCAGCGCCCACTGGCTGGGCACCGACGCGATCGGGCGTGACATCCTCTCGCGCATCATCCACGGCGCCCGCCTGTCCCTGCTCATCGGCATCGCCGTGGTGACGCTGTCGGTGGTCAGCGGCACCGTCATCGGATTGCTGGCGGGTTATTTCCGCGGCGTGTTCGAGATCGCCGTGATGCGCGCCATGGACATCATCCTGACGCTGCCGAGCCTGCTGCTGGCCATCGTCATCGTCGCCATCCTGGGCCCGGGGCTGATGAACGCCATGCTGGCGGTGGCCATCGTGGTGCTGCCGCACTACGTGCGCATCACCCGCGCCGCAGTGATCTCCGAAGCCTCGCGCGACTACGTGACCGCCGCGCGCATGGGCGGCGCCGGGCACCTGCGCCTGATGTTCTCCGAGATCCTGCCCAACTGCGCCGCGCCCTTGATCGTGCAGGCCTCGCTGGGCATTTCCACCGCCATTCTGGACGCGGCGGCGCTGGGCTTTCTGGGCCTGGGCGCACAGCCCCCGGCCCCCGAGTGGGGCACCATGCTGGCCGACGCGCGCGAGTTCGTGCTGCGCGCCTGGTGGGTGGTGACCTTCCCCGGGCTGGCGATTCTGGTCACGGTGCTGGCCTTCAACCTGCTGGGCGACGGATTACGCGACGCCCTGGACCCGAAACTCAAACGCTGAAGGACGCCCGACCATGGCATTGTTGGAAATTGAAAACCTGTCGGTGCAGTTCCCGTCCCACAACGCGGTCATGCACGCGGTGGACGGCGTGAGCCTGCATGTGGACGCGGGCGAAGTGCTGGGCATCGTGGGCGAATCCGGCTCGGGCAAGAGCGTGACCATGATGGCGCTCATGGGCCTGGTGGCCTACCCCGGGCGTGTGCGCGCCGACAAGCTGCGCTTTGACGGCCACGACCTGCTCGCCCTGAGCGACAGAGAGCGCCGACGCCTGATCGGCAAAGACCTGTCCATGATCTTCCAGGACCCCACCACCAGCCTCAACCCCTGCTTCACGGTGGGTTACCAGCTGGCCGAGACCCTGAAACTGCACCTGGGCCTGGACAAGGCGGCGGCGCGCAGGCGCTCCATCGAGCTGCTCGAACAAGTCGGCATCCCGGCCCCCGAGAGCCGCCTGGGGGTCTACCCCCACCAGCTCTCCGGCGGCATGAGCCAGCGCGTGATGATCGCCATGGCCATCGCCTGCAACCCCAAGCTGCTGATTGCCGACGAACCCACCACGGCGCTGGACGTGACCATCCAGGCCCAGATCCTGGAGCTGCTGCGCAGCCTGCAGCGCGAGCGCGGCATGGCCCTGGTGCTGATCACCCACAACATGGGCGTGGTCAGCGAAATGGCGCAGCGCGTGGCCGTGATGTACGCCGGGCAGCTGATGGAGCAGTCCCCGGCGCAGAAGCTGTTCACCGCCCCCCAGCACCCCTACACCGAGGCGCTGATGGCGGCCATGCCCGAGCGCAGCGACGGCCACAGCCGCCTGGCCACCATTCCCGGCATGGTGCCCGGGCTGTACGACCGCCCGGCGGGCTGCCTGTTCGCCCCGCGCTGCGCCTACGCCCAGGAAAGCAGCTGCGCCAACCGACCGGCGCTGCGTGCTTCACAAGGCGGCGCCAGTGTGCGCTGCCACTTCCCGCTGACCACCTCCCGAGCCCACCTCCCCACCCCGGAGGTAGCGGTATGAACGCGCCACAAGCCACCATGCACAGCAACGAAACCTCTGCAGTCAGCAGCGACACCCCCCCCATCGTGGCCCAGGCCGACAAGCTGCGCCAGGTCTACGCCATCTCCAAAGGCCCGCTGCGCAAGAGCGACCTGCTCCAGGCCGTGGGCGGCGTTTCCTTCACCGTGCGCGCGGGCCAGACCCTGGCCGTGGTGGGCGAATCCGGCTGCGGCAAGTCCACACTGGCGCGCATGGTGTCCCTGATCGAGACGCCCACGGCCGGTGCGCTGCGCATCAGCGGGGTCGACGTGGTGGGCTCCAGCGAAGCCCAGCGCCAGGCCCTGCGCCAGAAGGTACAGCTGGTGTTCCAGAACCCCTACGGCTCGCTCAACCCACGCAAGCGCATCGGCCAGATCCTGGAGGCGCCGCTGGAGATCAACACCGACCTCAACGCCGAACAGCGCCGCGACAAGGCGCGCAGCATGCTGGCCAAGGTCGGCCTGCGCCCCGAGCACTACGAGCGCTACCCCCACATGTTCTCCGGCGGGCAGCGCCAGCGCATCGCCATCGCGCGCGCGCTCATGCTCAACCCGGCCCTGGTGGTGGCCGACGAGCCGGTCTCGGCACTGGACGTGTCGGTGCAGGCCCAGGTGCTCAACCTGCTGGCCGACCTGCAGACCGAACTGGGACTGGCCTACCTGTTCATCTCGCACGACCTGGGGGTGGTGCGCCACATTGCCCACGATGTGCTGGTGATGTACCTGGGCCACGCCGTCGAGCAAGGCGACAAGGCCACCATCTTCGAGCGCCCCCTGCACCCCTACACGCGCGCGCTGCTGGCCTCCACGCCGGGGCTGGAGGGCGCTGGGCAGGCGCGCCAGCGCATCGTGCTCAAGGGCGAGCTTCCCTCCCCGCTGAACCCGCCCAAGGGCTGCGTGTTTTCCACCCGCTGCCCGCTGGCCACGGCGCGCTGCCACCAGGAGCGGCCCGTGCTTGAAAACGTGGACAAACGCTGGGTCGCTTGTTTTGAAGCCAAAACCCTCGTAAACCCCTAACCGCTTGGTAAAAAAAAACGAGCGTGCTGACGTAACATGGTGTTTCGGCGACCGGTACGTAACCGGTTCATTCATTCACAAGCCCTGCGGGGCTTTTTGTTGTCAGGAGTTATTGATGAAGCGTATTTCAATGGGGCAGCATGCCCTGCGCAAGACCACGATGCTGTGCGCACTCTCTGTGCTCGCCATGGGTGCCACACAGGCCAAAACCCTGGTCTACTGCTCCGAAGGCAGCCCGGAAAACTTTGCCCCCAGCGTGAACACCACCGGCACCTCGTTCGACGCCAACGAGCAGATTTACGACAACATCGTGAATTTCGAGCATGGCGGCACCAAGGTCGTGCCCGGCCTGGCCGAGAGCTGGACCGTGTCCAAGGACGGCACCGAGTACACCTTCAAGCTGCGCAAGGGCGTGAAGTGGCATTCCAACAAAAACTTCCAGCCCAGCCGCGACTTCAACGCCGACGACATCCTGTTCACTTTCGAGCGCCAGTGGAAAGAAGAAGATCCCTTCTTCCGCGTGACCAGCCCCAACCACGCCTACTTTGGCGACATGGGCATGCCCAAGCTGCTCAAGTCCATCGACAAGGTCGACGACTACACCATCAAGTTCACCCTGAACCAGCCCGAAGCCCCCTTCCTGGCCAATCTGGCCATGCAATGGGCGGGTGTGCAGTCCAAGGAATACGCCATTGCCATGCTCAAGGCAGGCACTCCGGAAAAACTCGACCAGGAGCCCCTGGGCACCGGCCCCTTCATGCTGGTCCAATACCAGAAGGACGCCATCATCCGCTACAAGGCCTTCCCCCAGTACTGGGCCGGCAAGGCCAAGATCGATGACCTGATCTTCTCCATCACCCCGGACGCTTCTGTGCGCTGGGCCAAGCTGCAAAAGGGCGAGTGCCACGTCATGCCCTACCCCAACCCGGCCGACCTGGACGCCATGCGCAAGGACGCCAATGTGGTGGTGATGGAGCAGCCGGGCCTGAACATCGGCTACCTGGCCTACAACACCACCAAGAAGCCCTTTGACGACGTGCGCGTGCGCAAGGCCGTCAACATGGCGATCGACAAGAAGGCCATCGTCAGCGCCGTCTACCTGAGCACCGGCATGCCCGCCACCAACCCCATTCCTCCGGGGCAGTGGTCCTACAACAAGGCCCTCAAGGACGACGCCTTCAACCCGGCTGAAGCCAAGAAGCTGCTGGCCGCAGCGGGCTACAAGGACGGCTTCAGCACCGACCTGTGGGCCATGCCGGTGCAGCGCCCCTACAACCCCAATGCCAAGCGCATTGCCGAGCTGATGCAGGCCGACCTGGCCAAGATCGGCATCAAGGCCGAGATCAAGAGCTTTGAATGGGGCGAGTACCGCAAGCGCATGCAAGCCGGGGAACACCAGATGGGCATGCTGGGCTGGACCGGCGACAACGGCGACCCGGACAACTTCCTCAATACCTTGCTGGGCTGCTCCTCGGCCAAACAAAACGGCTCCAACGTGGCCAAGTTCTGCTACCAGCCCTTCGAAGACCTGGTGCAAAAGGCCAAGGTCACCAGCGACGTGAAGGAGCGCACCAAGCTCTACGAGAAGGCCCAGACCATCTTCAAGGAACAGGCCCCCTGGTTCACCATTGCGCATGCGGTCCAACTGGCCCCGGTGCGCAAGGAAGTGGTGGGCTACAAACTCAGCCCGTTTGCGCGCCACACCTTCTACGGCGTGGACATCAAGTAAGGCGCTGTAGCCGCAGGTACGAAGCCGGGTGGAAACACCCGGCTTTTTTTCGTCAGGCGGGCAGCGGCCCGACTCCCGTGTCATCCCCCCCGTCGTGGTACTGCTCGCGGATGCGCAGCACCTCCTCCCAGGCGTTGAGAAACGCCTGCACCGCTGCCGGATCGAAGTGGCGCCCGCTGCCCGCCACCAGAAAATCCACCGCCGCCTCCAGCGACCAGGCCGGTTTGTAGGGGCGCTGCGAGGTCAGGGCATCGAACACATCGGCCACCGCCACGATGCGGCAAAACACCGGGATGTCCTCGCCCCGAAGGCCCTGGGGGTAGCCGCTGCCATCGAACTTTTCGTGGTGCCCACGCGCGATCTGCGCCCCCACCTGCAACACGCGCGAGGAGCTGCCCTTGAGCAGTTCGTAGCCGATGCTGGCGTGCTGCTTCATGATCTCGAACTCCTGCGCATCGAGCCGCCCCGGCTTGAGCAGTATCCGGTCCGGGATGCCGACTTTGCCGACGTCGTGCATCGGGGCGGCCTCCAGCAGCAGTTCCTGGTCTTCCACGCTCAGGCCCATGTGCTGGCCGATGACCCGCGAAAAGTGGGCCATGCGCTGGATGTGCGCGCCGGTTTCGGGGTCCCGGAATTCGGCCGCCCGGCACAGGCGCATCACGGTTTCGCGTTCGCGCTGCAGTATCTCCTGCGTGGCCTTGCGCACCTCCTGCCCGAGCCAGGCGGCACGGTCCTTGAGCGAGCGCCGGGCCTGCGCCAGCGTGAGCATGTTGCGCGCACGGGCCAGGAACTCGACCTTGTCCACCGGCTTGATCAGGCAATCCGCCGCGCCGCAGTCCAGTGCCCGGTAGCGAATCGGCTTCTGGTCATTGGCGGTAATCATCAGCACCGGGACATCGCCCTGCGAGGGCAGGTGCTGGAACTGGGCAATGAACTCCAGGCCATCCATGCCCGGCATCATGTAGTCCACGATCACCAGGTCCAGCGGATGGTCGGCGGCCCATTGCAGGGCCTCGAAAGGGTCCGCGAAGGTGTGGGGCACGGTGTTTTCCAGCTTCTTGATCAAGGCGCCGAACAGCACCAGGTTCACTTGCGTGTCATCGACGATCAATACATGCTGCTCCATGGCCCACCTCTATTGCGTGTTGCGCTCCAGAACGCACTCCCGCAGCACCTGCACCACCCCCTGCACCTGCTGGTTCAGCCGCTGCAGCGACGGCTCCAGGCCCGCCGTGCGCCCCCCGCGGGCGCAGGCCTCGATTTCCTGGGCCAATTGTGCCGCCGGAGCGGCGCCAAACAGGTTCATGGTCCCTTTGAGCGCATGCACGATGAACACCAGGGACCTGGCGTCCTCCTGGGCCAGGGCGTCTTCGATGGTGCGCCAGTCCTGGGGCCACTGCTGCACAAAGGGTTCGGCCACCAGTTCGACCATTTCCATGTCCTGGCCCAGCAATGCCTGGCGGAAATCAAACCCGGCGCTCTGCGGCAGGGGCACCACCACATCGATCGAATCCAGGGCCATGGGCGCGGACGAGCGCGGTGCGCCAAAACGCTCCAGCACCGCCTGCAGCTCGCGCATCTTGACCGGCTTGGCCAGGTACTCGTCCATGCCCGCCTGCAGGCAGCGTTCCCGGTCCCCCTGCATGGCGTTGGCGGTCATGGCCACGATCGGAAGGCGCAGGCCCGAGGCGCGGATGCGTTGCGTGGCTTCGAGCCCGTCCATCACGGGCATCATCATGTCCATCAGCACCAGGTCGTAATCGGCCTCGCCAACACGCTGCACGGCCTCCTGCCCATTCGAGGCCACATCCACCTGGTGCCCCCAGCGCTGCAGCAGCGCGCATGCCAGTTTCTGGTTCACCAGGTGGTCTTCGACCAACAGGATCCGGATTCCGGTGGCCGCGCGCTCCCATGAAGACCGGCCGCGCTCGTCTGCAGCCTCGGCGGCCAGTGCCCCGTGCGCGGGGTGGAGCAAGGCCTGCAGGGCCTGCACCAGTTCCTCGCGCATCACGGGCTTGCTCAGGCAGGCGCCGATGCCGACCTCCCGGTCGCTCTCGGCCTCCCCCTTCGCGCTGCCACTGGTGAGCAGCAGCACCGGCACAGCCGCCAGATGGGGCAGGCCACGGATGGCACGCGCCGCGGCCCATCCATCCATTACCGGCATGCGCGCATCCAGCACAAGGGCATCGCAGGTGGACGGAGCGCACAGCCACTGCAGCGCCTGGGCCGGGGCGGTGAAGGCCTGCACCTCGGCCCCCAGGCTTTCGAGCATGCGCCGCAGTACCGCGCAATGGACGCTGTTGTCATCGACCACGAGCACGCGCTTGTGCGCCAGAGGCGGGGGCGGATCGTCCTGCGCGCAGGTCCGGATACAGCCCTGCATGCGCAAGGCGGCATGGAAAGTGCTGCCCCGGCCCCCGGCGCTTTCGGCCCAGATGCGCCCGCCCATGGCCTGGGCCAGGCGCGCGCAGATGGTCAGGCCCAGGCCGGTGCCGCCGAATTTGCGTGTGATGGAGCTGTCTTCCTGGGAGAAAGGCTCAAAGATGGTCTGCAGCTTGTCCTGGGCGATGCCGATGCCGGTGTCGCTCACCTCCAGGTGCAGCATGTCCTCGGACTGCGCCTGCACACGCACCACGATCTCGCCCTGCGTGGTGAACTTGATGGCATTGCCCACCAGATTGACCAGAATCTGGCGCAGGCGCACCGGATCGCCCACCACCTGCGCCGGCAGCCTGGCGTCGATGTCGCACACCAGCTCCAGGCCTTTTTCCTGGGCCTGGGGGGCCAGGATCTTGAGCGTCTCGCAGACCGTGCGCTCCAGACCGAAGGCAATGTGCTCGATCTGCAGCTTGCCCGCCTCGATCTTGGAAAAGTCCAGTATGTCGTTGATGACCCGCAGCAGGGATTCGGAGGAGGACTTGACGATGCCCAGGTACTCGCGCTGCGGCGGCGTCAGCGGCGTGTCCAGAAGCAGCTCGGTCATGCCGATGACGCCGTTCATGGGGGTGCGTATCTCATGGCTCATATTGGCCAGGAAGTCCGACTTGGCGCGGCTCGCGGCCTCGGCGGCGGACTTGGCCTTGTGCAGCTCCTCGCTGGCGAGCTTGGCGGCGGTGATGTCGGCCCAGTACCCGGTGAACAGGGTGCTGCCGTCGCCCAACTGCTTGGGCTGCGACTGCGCATGCACCCACACCACCTGCTGGCTCAGCCCATGCACCAGACGGAAGTCCAGGCTCCAGGCCAGCGCCTGCTGGTGCGCCTGCGACAACGACTCCCGCACCCACCCGGCGTCCTGCGGGTGCAGCGCGGCAAACACGCAATCCGGGGCGGCCATGACCTGCGCGGGCTTGAGCCCGGCCAGGGACTCGATGGCCGCGCTGATGAACGGAATCTGAATCGAACCATCGGTGCCCAAACGCAGTTGGTACACCGCCACCGGCACGCTGCTGGTGATGTCGCGCAGCCGCGCGTCGGCCTCCACCAGTTCGGTCACGTCCTGCCAGATGCCGGTGAACACGGTGGCGCCATCGGCGGCCAGATCGGGCTCGGGGCTGATTTCGGCGCGTATCCAGCGCATGCTGCCATCGCCGCGGCACACCCGGTATTCACCGCGCCAGCCCACGCGCTCGCGCGCGGCACGGTGCACGCTGTCCACCACCATCTGGCGGTCCTGCGCTACGATCTGGCGCGTGGCCAGGCCGGGCTCCTGCAGCAGCTCCTGCGGCTGCAGGCCCAGAACGTCACGCACCCGTTCACTGACAAAGCCATAGCAGCAGTAGTTGGCCCGGACCTGGGACTGGAACACCACGCCGGGCACGGCATTGGTGATGCGCCACAGGCGTTCCTCGGCCGCCTGCAGCGTGGCCTCCATGCGCTTGCGCTCGGTGATGTCGGTGCGGATGGCGATGTACATCGTGGGTTTGCCGCCCTCGTCACGCAAGGGGACCACCGTGGCGTTGACCCAGAACAGGGTCCCATTCCTGGCGCGGTTGCACACCTCGCCGTTCCAGACCTGCCCGGCGCTGATGGCCCGCCACATATCGGCAAAAAACGCCTTGGAGTGGATCCCGGAGCTGATCAAGCGGTGGTTGTGCCCCAGCAGCTGCTCGCGGGTGTAGCCGCTGATCTGGCACAGCTTGTCGTTGGCGTAGGTGATGGTCCCATGCACATCGGTGATGCTGACGATGGCGTGCTGGTCCAGGGCGAACTTCTGGTAGGCCAGGTCGGCCAGGGCGGCCTGCAGGTCGCGCTGGCTTTCCTCGCGCTGCTGGACCAGGGCCCCCATCAGCTCCGACAGGCTCTCCAGGCTGTCGTTGTCCAGCGCATTGCGGTCGATGTCCACCGTTTCCATCAGGCCCCTGGCGGTCTGCTTGAGGCTGTCGATGGCACGGGTGCGGCTGGCCAGCTCGGCGCGCAGGCGGTTGTTCGATTCGGTCAATTCGGCCGAACTCAGGTCCAGGCTGCGGGTGCGCAGCTCCAGGTCCCGGTCGCTTTGGGTGTAGGCCTCATCGACCCGCTGCAAAAAATCCCCCAGGCCCCGCAACATGCGCTGCGCCGCGCTGGACAGCCCCGGCGAGCGCCCGGCCAGAGCCGTCAGCTCCGTCAGCACACCGGCCATGGCCACATCCTCCACCCCCAGGATGCGTCGGGTCTGGCGCTGCAGCAGCTTGTGCATGGAAGGTTTTCCTCAAGCGCGAACGCATGCCCCGCACATCAGGCGCAGGACTCGCCGATGTAGGTGATGGTCATGGTCTGGTTGTGCAGCTTGCAGTCCACCGCCTTGGTAAAGGGGCTGATCTCGCCATAGCTGTAGAAGCCGGTCAGGGTGGCGCCGCTGCCAAACACGTTGGCCACGGCCTCCACCTCTTCGTCCACACGCCCGCCCATGACCAGCTTGCGCCCGACGCAGCTGACCAGCAGCGCCAGGCCTTGTCCATCGCCGCTGCGCATGTCGCGCGCCGCCTGCGCGGCGGCCTCGGCCCCATCGACCAGGGCGTCGGTGTTGGCGTGCATGAGCTTGAGGTAGCCCTGCGGGTCGATCTCACCGGCCAGCGTCAGGCTGCCCTGCGCCTCGTCCACCCCCAAGATGGTGCGGATCAGGCCGATTTCGTTGTGGTCGCTGCCCAGCATGGCAAAGGGAAACAGCAGCCCGGACGCGGGCAGGCCCTTGGCGTGTTCGCCAAGGTATTTCTTGTACACCGTCAGCGCCGGCTCCCCATCAAGCTCGTACAGGACGTTGCTGTGGGAGCGGGTGACCTTGCGCGCCGGCCCAAAGGGCGACCAGCCGCCGAACGAGCCGTGGGCGAAACCCAGGCGCTCACCGTACAGGCCCAGTGCCACCACACGCTCATGGCTCAGCCCCGCGTCGTCGAGCACGTGGGTGCGGGCAAACGCGCCGCCGTCCCCCGCCAGACCGCCGGTGATGGGCATGCCCGCCCCCAGGACGTCGGTCAAGCCGGCGATCACCGCGCTGCCGTTGATGGCCACCCCCTGCCCCAGCACCACCACCGCACGCAGGCCCTGCGTGGGCAGGCCCTGCGCCAGGCGCACCCCGGCCGCGTGGGAGTCCTCCATGTCGCGCAGCACGGTGGCGCTCTGGTGCAAGCGGGTGTGGTCAAAATGCACCGCCGTCACCACCAGGCTGCCGTCGTTCACGCCATCGCCCGATATTTCTCCGGCGGTGGTGCAGCCCATGCGGTGGGCACCCGGAAAGGCCCGCTCCAGCAAGGGGGCCGCGGCCTGCATGGCCGGGACCGAACCGAACGCCAGCACCAACTGGGGATGGATGGCCTGCAACGGGTGGAAATCGGCCTGATCGACAGCGTCCTGCCGGGCCACGGTCTGCACAGTTTTCACGGAGCACCTCCTCTTGTGTTCATGGGCTGGCGCCGGCGCACACCGGCGCCAGCCCATCATACGCGGGCCCCCGCGTTTGGGCTATGCACTGCTTGGGCTATGCGCTCAGGCCCGTGGCACCCTGGTACTGGGCGCGCAGCAGGTTCTTCTGCACCTTGCCCATGGCGTTGCGCGGCAGGTCGGCCACGATGTGGCACTGGCGCGGCACCTTGAAGCGCGCCAGCTGCTGCTGCAGTTGGGCCAGTATGCGCGCCGGCTCCAGCGCCGCCCCGGCCAGCGGCACGACCACGGCCACGCCCACCTCGCCCATGTCGGCGTCGGGGATGCCGACCACGGCGCTTTCGGCCACGCCCTCCAGGGCGTTGATGCAGGTCTCGATCTCGGCCGGGTAGACGTTGTAGCCGCCGCTGATGAGCAGGTCCTTGCTGCGCCCGACGATGGTGACGTAGCCATCGGCATCACGCCAGCCCACATCCCCGGTCTTGAAGAAAGCGTCGGCCGTGAACTCCTGCGCGGTCTTGTCCGGCATCTGCCAGTAGCCCTGAAAGACATTCGGGCCCTTCACCTCGATCCCGCCGACCTCGCCCACCGGCAGTTCCTTGCCGTCCTCGCCCCCGATGCGCAGTTGCACCCCGGGCAGCGCGGGCCCCACGGTGCCGCCTTTGCGCCCCCCGTCGCGCGCCCGGCAGGGGTTGGAGGTGAGCATGGCGGTTTCGCTCATGCCGTAACGCTCCAGCACGGTGTGGCCGGTGCGTTCCTGCCAGCGCTGGAAGGTGTCGATCAGCATGGGCGCGGAGCCCGAAATGAACAGGCGCATACCCGACGCTGCGGCGCGGTCCAGCCCCGCGCAGCCCAGCAGGCGCACGTACATGGTGGGCACGCCCATGAACACCGTGGCGTGGGCAAAGTCGGCCAACACCGCCTGGGGCTCGAAGCGGGCGTGCCAGCGCATGGCGCTGCCGTTGATGAGCGCGCCATGCACGGCCACAAAAAGGCCATGCACATGGAAGATGGGCAGGGCATGGATCAACACATCGCCGCCCTGCTCCTTGGTGGCGCCCGGGCGCTGCCAGTCCCAGTAGTGCTGCAGCACGCGCGCGTTGCTGGCCAGGTTGCCGTGCGAGAGCATGGCGCCCTTGCTGCGCCCGGTGGTGCCGCTGGTGTAGATGATGGCCGCCAGCGCGTCCGCCCCCACGGCACGCGGCGTGTGGACGCGGGCGTGGTGGGCGGCGCGCTCCAGCAGGCTGCCGCTGCGCTGCTCGTCGAGGGTGAAGACGTACTGCGTGCCGCGCTGGAAGGCCAGTTGGCTCCAGGCGCCAAAGCGCGCGCTGGTGCACACCAGCACGGCCGGGCGCGCGTTTTCCAGAAAGTAGGCCATCTCCCCTTGCTGGTAGGCGGTGTTCAGGGGCAGGAAAATGTGGCCCGCGCGCAGCGTGGCCAGGTACAGCAGCAGGGCTTCGACCGATTTCTCCACCTGCACGGCAATGCGCGATTGCGCGGGCAGCTCCAGCGATTCGAGCAGGTTGGCCAGCATGGCGCTGGCGTCCTCCAGGTCTTGCCAGGAGTAGTGCTGGCCCTGGTCGGTGTGGATGGCGGTGAGCGAACGGTCGGCAGGAAAGCCCTGGCGCAGCACCTCGTACAGATTGCGGCACTGGGTGGCCTGCTGGGCATCGGTGGCGGAGATGGAATCAGGTGTCATGGCAACTCCCGGACCGGCGCACGCAGCGCGCGGAAAGTGGACAGGAAAAAAGGGCCTGCCTGCGGTTTGCGCCGTGCCTGACACGCGCATGCACCGATTTCATTGGCAAGCCCATGGATGGAACGCACTGCTAGAAACGCGGCGGGCGCTTCTCCAGAAAGGCGCTGATGCCCTCGCGGTGCTCGGCACTGTCGGCATAGGCAAAGGGCTCCAGGCCGCTCATCGCCACCGGGGCGCCGCCCTGCAGGGCACGCAGGGTGCGCTTGTTGGCCCGGGCCGCCTGTGCGGCCAGGGGCAGCAGGCGCTGCACCAGGGCCTCGGTTTCGTGCTGCAATTGCCCGCTCGCCACGCAGGCGCTCAAAAAGCCGGTGTGCAGCATGTGCCCGGCGTCGAACACCTGGGCGCCCAGCAGCATGGAGCGCGCCACGCCATCGCCCACGGCGCGCGCCACCAGCGCCGCCTCGCGCGGCGCCATGGGAAAGCCCAGACGTGCGATGGGGGCGCCAAAACGCGCGTTCTGACCCGCCAGGCGGATGTCACAGCAGCTGGCGATCTCCACCCCGGCCCCCATGCAGTTACCGGCAATGCTGGCCACCAGGGGCAGCTCGCAATCGAGCATGGACTGCAGTGCGGCCCAAACCTCGTCCTCGTGGAACGCCCGCAGGCTCTCGGGCTCAAAGCGAAAGGACGGGTACTCGCTGATGTCGCCCCCGGCGCAGAAGTGCTCCCCCGCCCCCTGCACGACCACGCAGCGCAGCCCGGGCTCCTGCTGCAACTGCAAGAACACGCCCCGCAGCGCGCGCCACATGGCACGCGACATCGCGTTCATGCGCCCCTCATGCACCAGCCGCACACAGGCCCAGGGCCCGTGCCGCTCCCATTCCACACTGCCAGCCACGCTTACTGCACCTTTCCACCCCGGCCCGGGGCATACGCGAATGCTATAAAAAATATAGCAACAGATTCAATGAATACGCGGGCCAATGGCCAAAAACGCTGTAAAAAAAACAGGCTTCAGGCCGCGCGCCGGCCCTGCCACCACCACAGCGCGGCGCCAGCGGCGACCATGGGCACGCACAGCCACTGCCCCATGCTCAGGCCCAGGGCCAGCAGGCCCAGGTGCGCGTCGGGCTCACGGAAATACTCGGCCACAAAACGAAACACCCCATAGCCGGTCAGAAAGGCCGATGCCACCATGCCGGGCTTGCGCGCGGGTTTGGCGTACCACCACAGCAGCACAAAGAGCAGCAGGCCTTCGAGCAGGAACTGGTAGACCTGGGAAGGGTGGCGTGGTAGGTCGCCCGCACCACGGAACACCATGGCCCAGGGCAGGCTGGGGTCGGCTACCCGGCCCCAGAGTTCACCGTTGATGAAATTGCCCACCCGCCCGCTGGCCAGGCCGGTCGGCACGCAGGGGGCGACGAAATCGGCCACCTCCCAAAAGCTGCGCTGGCGCTGGTGGGCGTACCACAGCATGGCCGCGATCACGCCCAGCATGCCGCCATGAAAGCTCATGCCGCCTTGCCAGACCATCAGCACCTCCAGCGGATGGCTGAGGTAGTAGGTCGGCTTGTAGAACAGGCAGTAGCCCAGGCGCCCGCCCAGCACCACCCCGACCACCCCCGCGAACAGCAGGTCTTCAACGTCGCGGTACTGCCAGGGCCTGACCGCCACTGGCACGCTGAAGGCGGCGTGCCGGGTGCGCAGCTTGCCCAGCCACAGGAACAGGCCAAACGCCACCAGGTAGGTGATGCCGTACCAATGCACGGCCAAGGGGCCCAGTCGCAGGGCGACCGGATCGATGTCAGGGTGAATCAGCATGGTAAGGAGGGTTCAGCGTTTGTTCTTGTTGCTCAGCGTGCCCATGGCCGCCTTCTGTTTTTCGATGCGGGCCTGTTTTTTCGCGTCTTCGCGCTGCATCGCCTTCTTCTTGGTGTAGCCGGTGTTATCGGCCCACACCCACCACGCCGTGGCCAGGCCAAAGGGGGCCAGCACCAGCCACCAGGGCCACAGCGCCACCGGCCCCACTTCCAGGTACTTCATCGCCAGCAGGACGACCCCCAAGGCCAGGAACAACATGCAAAGACTCCAATTTTTCTTGTGCACGCGGTAAGAGCAACGTCAACCGCCATGCATACAATCACGTTGCTTTACTGTAACCCAACCCTGAAAGGCTTCTTATGAAGAAACTCCTGTTGTCGATGGCCCTGGGAACCACTGCCGTGCTGGCCAGCGCCCCCGCATTCGCTGACCAGGCCCTGGCGCAAAAGAAGAACTGCCTGGTGTGCCACGCAGTGGACAAAAAGCTGGTCGGGCCGGCATACAAGGAAGTGGCTGCCAAGTACAAGGGCGACGCCAAGGCACCGGCCGCGCTCGCCACCAAGATCATCAAGGGCGGCTCCGGCGCCTGGGGTGCCGCTCCCATGCCCGCCAACCCGCAGGTCAACGAAGCCGAAGCCAAGCAATTGGTCACCTGGATCTTGGGCCTGAAGTAATTTCGGCCCTGCCCACCTGAAAAAAAACCGCTGCGCTGCAGCGGTTTTTTTATGCTCAGTAGGTTTGTCCCAACTGGTCCAGGATCGCCGGGTTTTCCAGGGTGGAGGTGTCCTGGGTGATGGCCTCGCCCTTGGCCAGCGAGCGCAACAGGCGGCGCATGATCTTGCCGGAACGGGTCTTGGGCAGGTTCTCCCCAAAACGGATGTCCTTCGGCTTCGCAATCGGGCCAATTTCCTTGGCCACCCAGTCCCGCAACTCCTTGGCCAGCGCTTTGCCTTCGTCGCCCGAGGGCAAGGCGCGCTTGAGCACCACGAAGGCGCAGATCGCCTCGCCGGTGAGATCATCCGGGCGGCCCACCACGGCGGCTTCGGCCACCAGGTCGGTCTTGGCCACCAGGGCGGACTCGATTTCCATCGTGCCCATGCGGTGGCCCGACACGTTGAGCACGTCGTCGATGCGCCCGGTGATGCGGAAATAGCCCCGGTCGGCCGAACGCACCGCGCCATCGCCCGCCAGGTAGAAACCCTTGAGTTCGTCCGGGAAGTAGCTCTTCTTGAAGCGCTCCGGGTCGCCCCAGATGGTGCGGATCATGGACGGCCAGGGGCGTTTGACCACCAGGATGCCGCCCGAACCGTTGGGCATCTCGTTGCCCGCTTCGTCCACGATCGCAGCCATGATGCCCGGCAGCGGCAAGGTGCAAGAGCCCGGCACCAGCGGCGTGGCGCCCGGCAGCGGCGTCATCATGTGGCCCCCGGTTTCGGTCTGCCAGAAGGTGTCCACGATCGGGCAGCGCTCGCCGCCCACGTGGCGGTAGTACCACATCCAGGCCTCGGGGTTGATGGGCTCGCCCACCGATCCCAGCACGCGCAGGGACGACAGGTTCCAGTTCTTGGGGTGCACCTTCTCGTCCGTTTCCGACGCCTTGATGAGCGAGCGGATGGCCGTGGGCGCGGTGTAGAACAGGCTGACCCCATGGCGCTCGATCATCTGCCAGAAGCGCCCGGCGTTCGGGTAGGTCGGCACGCCCTCGAAGATCACCTGGGTGGCACCAGCGGCCAGGGGGCCATAGGCCACGTAGCTGTGCCCGGTGATCCAGCCGATGTCGGCGGTGCACCAGAACACATCTTCCGGCTTGAGGTCGAAGGTCCAGTCCATGGTCAGCTTGGCCCACAGCAGGTAGCCGCCGGTGGAATGCTGCACCCCCTTGGGTTTGCCGGTGGAGCCCGAGGTGTAGAGGATGAACAGAGGATGTTCCGCCCCCACCTGCACCGGCTCGCACTGCGTGCTCTGCCCCTGCATGGCCTGCTCAAAGGTCACGTCACGCCCCGCCACCATGGCGCATGCCGTGGCGGTGCGCTGGTACACCAGCACGGTCTTCACGGATTCGCAGCCCCCCATGGACAGCGCCTCGTCCACAATCGCCTTGAGCGGCAGTTCCTTGCCGCCGCGCATCTGGTAGTTGGCCGTGATCACCGCCACGGCGCCGCCGTCGATGATGCGCTCCTGCACCGCCTTGGCCGAAAACCCACCGAACACCACGCTGTGGATGGCGCCGATGCGGGCGCAGGCCTGCATCGCAATCACCCCTTCGAGCGTCATGGGCATGTAGACCAGCACGCGGTCGCCCTTCTGGATGCCCTGCGCCTTGAGCGCGTTGGCAAACTGGCCCACGCGCGCCAGCAGTTCCTTGTAGGTGGTCTTGGTGACTTGCCCGTCATCCGACTCGAAAACCACTGCCACCTTGTTCTCGGTGGGAGTGCCCATGTGTTTGTCCAGGCAGTTGGCCGAGGCATTGAGTTCACCGTCCTCGAACCACTTGTAAAACGGTGCTTCGGACTCATTGAGGGTGCGGGTGAAGGGCTGGCTCCACAGCACGTTTTCCCGCGCCAGACGGGCCCAGAAACCCGCAAAATCGTCCTGCGCTTCCTGGCACAGCGCGTTGTATGCATCCATGCCCGATATCCGCGCCGCCCGCACCATGGCTTCACTGGGGGGAAACACGCGGTTCTCGATCAGCACCGACTCGATGGCTGCACTTTGCTCACTCATGGATGGGTCTCCTGTAGGGATAGGGTGGAACTGGCGGAAATGTCTGCTCCAGCACTTACAAGCCACTGACTGTAGCGGGAGCGCCCGCCCAGGACAACCGTCAGCGCCCCCGAAGGGCCGGGCCCTACAATCGGGAGCTTTTGGAAGCCCTGTTTTTCATGTCGAAACCTGACTCCCCCGCATCCGCCCGGCTACGCCCCTTGCCCAGCTTCATCTTTGCCAGCCGCTGGCTGCAGTTGCCCTTGTATCTGGGCCTGATCGCCGCGCAGGCGGTCTATGTATTCCATTTCTGGGTCGAGCTGGTCCACCTGCTCGAAGCCGCTTTCGGCAGCCAGAACGCGCTGCAGGCCCTTGTGACCAGCATCGGCTACAAAGAGACGGCGCTGGGCGGCACCACCAAGCTCAACGAGACCATCATCATGCTCGTGGTGCTGGGCCTGATCGACGTGGTCATGATCTCCAACCTGCTCATCATGGTCATCGTGGGCGGGTACGAAACCTTTGTCAGCCGCATGGACCTGGACGGCCACCCCGACCAGCCGGAATGGCTCAGCCACGTCAACGCCACCGTGCTCAAGGTCAAGCTGGCCACCGCCATCATTGGCATCAGCTCCATCCACCTGCTCAAGACCTTCATCAACGCCGCCAATTACGACGACAAGGTGCTCATCGCGCAGACGGCGATCCACATCACCTTCCTGCTATCGGCCATGGCGATTGCCTACACCGACCGCCTGATGTCCCATTCAGGCGCTGACAAGCACTGATTTTTCCACTCCGAGCCCTTCTGATCATGACCGCCATCCGCCAAGAAGACCTGATCGAGTCCATCGCCGCCGCGCTCCAGTACATCAGCTACTACCACCCGGCCGACTACATCGAGCACCTGGCCCGTGCCTATGAGCGCGAGCAAAGCCCCGCGGCCAAGGACGCCATGGCGCAGATCCTGACCAACAGCAAGATGAGCGCTTTTGGGCACCGCCCGATCTGCCAGGACACCGGCATCGTCAACGTGTTCCTCAAGGTCGGCATGAACGTGCGCTGGGAGGGCTTTACCGGCAGCCTGGAAGACGCCATCAACGAAGGCGTGCGCCGCGGCTACAACCACCCCGACAACATGCTGCGCGCCTCGGTCGTCAACGACCCCCAGTTCGCCCGCAAGAACACCAAGGACAACACCCCGGCGGTGATCTTCACCGAGATCGTGGCCGGAGACACGGTCGACATCACCGTCGCCGCCAAGGGCGGCGGCAGCGAGAACAAGTCCAAGATGGTCATGATGAACCCCAGCGACAACCTGGTCGACTGGGTGCTCAAGACCGTTCCCACCATGGGCGCAGGCTGGTGTCCGCCCGGCATGCTGGGCATCGGCATCGGCGGCACGGCCGAAAAAGCCGTGCTGCTGGCCAAGGAAAGCCTGATGGACGACCTCGACATGTACGAACTCCAGGCCAAGGCCGCCCAGGGTGAAAAGCTCTCCCAGGTGGAAGAGCTGCGCCTGGAACTGTTCGAGAAGGTCAACGCCCTGGGCATCGGCGCGCAAGGCCTGGGAGGCCTGACCACGGTGCTGGACGTGAAGATCAAGATGTACCCCACCCACGCCGCCAGCAAGCCCGTGGCCATGATCCCCAACTGCGCCGCCACGCGCCACGCCCACTTCGTGATGGACGGCTCCGGCCCGGTGTACATGGACCCGCCCAGCCTGGACCTGTGGCCCAAGGTGGACTGGACCCCCAACACCGAAACCAGCAAGCGCGTCGACCTCAACACCCTGACCCAAGAGGAGGTCGCCAGCTGGAAGCCGGGGCAGACCCTGCTGCTCAACGGCAAGATGCTCACCGGGCGCGACGCCGCGCACAAGCGCATCCAGGACATGCTGGCCAAGGGTGAGAAGCTGCCGGTGGACTTCACCAACCGCGTCATTTACTACGTCGGCCCCGTGGACCCGGTGCGCGACGAAGTCGTCGGCCCCGCCGGCCCCACCACCGCCACCCGCATGGACGGCTTTACCGAGATGATGCTGAGCAGCACCGGCCTGATCGCCATGGTCGGCAAGGCCGAGCGCGGCCCGGTGGCCATCGAGGCCATCAAAAAGCACCAGAGCGCCTACCTCATGGCCGTCGGTGGCGCCGCCTACCTGGTCTCCAAGGCCATCAAGGGTGCCAAGGTGGTGGGCTTTGCCGACCTCGGCATGGAAGCCATCTACGAATTCGACGTGGTCGACATGCCCGTGACCGTGGCGGTGGACGCTGGCGGCACCAGCGCCCACATCACCGGGCCCGCCGAATGGCAAAAGCGCATCGCCACGGGTGAGTTCAAAGGCATTGGCGTACAGGGTGCCTGAACCGGCGCACGACAGCGTCGCCACCCACCGTGGTGACCTTCAGAACGCTCCCATTGGGGTCTTTGACAGCGGCGTGGGCGGCCTGAGTGTGCTGCGCGCGCTACTGGCCGAGCTGCCCGACGAACGCTTCGTCTACGTCGCCGACTCCGGCCACGCGCCCTATGGCGAGCGCGACGAAGCCTTCGTGGCCGAGCGCACCCGCTGCCTCACCCAATGGCTGCGCCAGCAGCAGGGCATCAAAACCCTGGTAGTGGCCTGCAACACCGCCACCGCCGCCGCCATCCACGAAGTCCGCACCCACCACCCCGATCTGCCGCTGGTGGGCATAGAACCCGCCATCAAGCCCGCTGCGGCCCTGAGCGCCACCGGGCGCGTCGGTGTCATGGCGACACAGCGCACCGTCCAAAGCGCCAAATTCGCCCGCCTGCTGCACAGCCTGCACACCCAGGCCGACTACGTGGTACAGGCCTGCGACGGACTGGCGGGCGCCATCGAGCGCTTTGATGCTCCTGAAATAGAAGCACTGGTGCAAGAGTACACGCGGGCCATGGGCCCATTTGGCACAGAAAAAGGGCAGATCGACACGCTCGTGCTGGGCTGCACCCACTACCCCTTTGCCGAAGACGTGCTGCACCGCCATGTCGGCTCGGCAGTGCGTTTCCTGGAGGCCGGCGCCCCCGTCGCGCGCCAGACCCGGCGCCTGTTGGAGCAGCACCGACTGCTGCGACGTCCCGCCTCCGAGGAGCAGGCCCCTGCAGCCGACGCCGTGCGCTACTACAGCACAGGTGTTCCCCAGGCCCTGCAGGCTGCGGTAGAGCGCTGGATGCAAGGTCCGTCATCCGTATCACCCCTGAACTGAACCTGCCAGCGCGCAGCGGCCGATGCCGCCCGGTTGTCCACCAGTCCGCTTGCTCCAATCCGGAGACATCCTTGATTTTTCAGGAGTTGTTGGCGTGCCCGGAGGGGATCGAACCCCCGACCCACAGCTTAGAAGGCTGTTGCTCTATCCAACTGAGCTACGGGCACACAAACCCGTCTGCGCAGTGAACACACGGACAGGCTCCAAAGCACGAAGGCCCGTCAAAAGGGCCTTCTTCATGGTTTGAATGGTCGGGGCGACACGATTCGAACGTGCGACCCTCTGCTCCCAAAGCAGATGCGCTACCAGACTGCGCCACACCCCGACAAACTGGTATTCTAACCCCCAAAACTCCATCCCCCGGCCGCACGCACAGCAGCACCCCCGTGATCCCCTGGCTAGAACCCGACACACCCTTCCCAGACCCCAGTCAGGCCCTGGCGCCCCCCCACGAAGCGGCCGGCCTGCTGGCGATCGGAGCCGACCTCAGCCCGGCACGGCTGTTGCAGGCCTACGCCCAGGGCATCTTTCCCTGGTTTGGCCCTGGACAGCCGATCCTGTGGTGGAGCACCAACCCGCGCATGGTGCTGCAGGTCAGTCAGTTCCGCCTGCACAGCTCGCTGGGCAAGACATTGCGCCGCTTCCTGCGCACACCGGGCTGCGAAATCCGTTTTGACCACGACTTCGCCCAAACCATCGCCCACTGCGCCCGGGTGCCGCGCGCAGGCCAATCCGGCACCTGGATATTGCCCGCCATGCAGGAGGCCTACCAGGAACTGCATCGCCTCGGTTTCGCCCACAGCGTGGAGACCTGGCGCAATGGACGGATGGTGGGCGGTCTGTACTGCATCGGCCTGGGCCATGCGGTGTTTGGCGAATCCATGTTCGCGCTCGAATCCGATGCCTCCAAAATCGCCCTGGCCGCCTTGGTGGCCTGGTGCAGGACCCAGCGCATCGAGTACATCGACTGCCAGCAGCAAACCCCGCACCTGGCCTTCATGGGCGCAGCCGCCATGGAGCGCGCCCCCTTCCTGCAGTGGCTCGACGCAGCACGCCAGCACCCCTGCCCCCCCTGGCACTACGACCCCCTATACTGGGGCACTTTGGGCTTGGCTCCTGAACCCCTGTGACCGACCTGAACGACTTTCCCCTGCGCACGGTGCAGTTCTACGCAACGGCGCCCTACGCCTGCAGTTACCTGCCGCAACGGCAGGCGCGCTCACAGGTCGCCAGCCCCAGCCACCTGGTCAGCAGTGGTCTGTATTCCAGTCTGGTGGAGCAAGGCTTCCGCCGCAGCGGCATGTTCACCTACCGCCCCCACTGCGACCACTGCAGCGCCTGCATCCCCTTGCGCATTCCGGTCCAGGACTTTGAGCCCAACCGCTCCCAGCGGCGCGCCTGGGAACGGCACCAGAACCTGACGGCAAGCATCGGCGCTCTGCGCTTCGACCCGGAGCACTATGCGCTGTACCAACGCTACCAGCGCCACCGCCACAGCGGTGGCGGCATGGACGAGGACGGAGAGGAGCAGTACAGCCAGTTCCTGCTGCAAAGCCACGTGCGCACCCACCTGATTGAATTTCGTATCGTGGATTCCGGGGAACAACAAGGTACACTCAAGATGGTATCCATCGTCGATATGCTCCTCAACGGAGTGTCGGCGGTATACACCTTCTATGAACCGGAGCCACACAGCAGCTACGGCACCTTCAATGTGCTGTGGCAGATCGCATGGGCCCGTACCCTGGCACTTCCTTACGTCTACCTTGGCTACTGGATCAATCAGAGTGAAAAAATGGGCTACAAGGCCAATTTCCAGCCCCACGAGGTGTTCGATGGACGCCAATGGTCAGCCCCGGCCCCATAAACCCCTCAAGAACCCATGAAGGAAGAGCACATCCCCACCACGCCCTCGGTCCAGGTGCTGGAACGCATGTTCCTGCTGGTCGACATCCTGGCATCGCGGGAAGAGGCCATGTCCCTGAAGGAAATCAGCGAAAAAGCCGCGCTGCACCCTTCCACAGCACACCGCATCCTCAATGACCTGGTGGTGGGCCGCTTCGTGGACCGCCCGCAGTCCGGCACCTACCGCCTGGGCATGCGCCTGCTCGAACTGGGCAATCTGGTCAAGGGCCGCCTCAACATCCGCGATGCCGCGTTGGTCCCCATGCGCGAGCTGCACAAGCTCATACAACAGCCGGTCAACCTGAGCGTGCGCCAGGGCGATGAAATCGTCTATATCGAACGCGCCTTCAGCGAACGCTCCGGCATGCAGGTGGTGCGCGCCATCGGAGGGCGTGCCCCCCTGCACCTGACTTCGGTCGGCAAACTGTTCCTGGCCGCCGACGAACCGCAGCGCGTGCGCGCCTACGCGGCCCGCACTGGCCTGCACGGACACACCAAGAACAGCCTGACGCGCATTGAAGAGCTGGAGCGCGAACTGGCGCGGGTGCGCCAATACGGCTATGCCACCGACAACGAAGAACTGGAGTTGGGCGTGCGCTGCATGGCGGCCGGCATCTACGACGACCAGAACAAGCTCGTAGGCGGCCTGTCCATCTCCGCCCCCAGCGGCCGAATGGAAGAGGCTTGGCTGGGCAAGCTGCGCGACGCGGCCCGGCGCATCTCCGAAACCATGGGGCACCCCACCAGCGGCCATCCGCTGCGCTGATCGGGGGCCCCTCCCCGGCCACGCCGCAGCCAGGCGCAGGGCAAGGGCGCGTCTGCTCAGTTCAGCGCAATCGCCCGGTCGAACTGCAAATCCGGCGTCGGCTGCGCTGCGGACAGCTTCAGCCCGGTGCCCACGGGCCCCGCCTCCACCCACTTGCGCACCCGCTGGGCATCGGCAATGCGGGTCAGCTTGCCCGCGGCGTCCAGAAACACCATGATGATGTTGCGCCCCGCCAGCCGCGCCTGCATGACCAGGCACTGCCCGGCCTCCGAGATGTAACCCGTCTTTTGCAGCACGATGTCCCAATCGGGATTCTTCACGAGCCGATTGGTGTTGTTGAACTGCAGCGTGCGCTGGCCGACCTCGATCTGGTGCCCCGGCGAGGTAGACAGGGCTCGCAAAGTGGCATCGTCCGAGGCCACCTTCACCAGCACCGCCAGGTCGCGCGCACTGGAGCGGTTGCGGCTGGACAGGCCCGTCGGCTCCACATAGTGGGTATCCGCCATCCCCAGCGCCCGCGCCTTGGCATTCATCAGACCGACAAAGGCCGCAAGGCCCCCAGGATAAGTCCGCCCCAGTGCATGGGCCGCACGGTTCTCGCTGGACATCAGTGCCAGGTGCAGCAGCTCTCCGCGCGTCAGCACTGCCCCCACGGACAGGCGCGAGGAAGTGCCCTTTTCGGTGTCCACGTCGTCCTGGGTGATGGCGATCGGCTCATCCATGGACAGGCGCGCCTCGGTGATCAACAAGCCCGTCATCAGCTTGGTGATGGAGGCGATGGGCAGTACCGCCTGATCGTTCTTGCGGTAGAGCACCTCGTTCGTGTCCTCGTCCACCACCAGGGCCACGTTCGACTTCAGCGCCAAGGCCCCGGCACCATGCGAGACCACGGGCATGCTCTGGCGCACCACCGGGCGCTTGTATGCCACCCGCGTGGCCGCCGTCCGCATGGAAGTTTTCTTGGCCTGCCCCCTGGCATGCGGCTTCACCGCTGCCACCGACGCCTTCTTGACCACCACCGACTTTGGCGCGGTCTTGGCCATTCCCACACCCGTGCCCAGGGCCCATACGGACGCGATCACCACTGTCCAGCGCAAGAATGAATTTTTCAACACGGTTCCCCATCAAGCGGACCAGGCACGACCCCTGGCCCCCTACAGGGAAGCGAGTTTACGAAAAAAAGTCTATTGCAATCAAGCACTTGGATATAAAACTTCAAGAAGTTTTTTGTAAACCTAGATCAACCTTGGGCGGCCACGCGCTCCCCACTGGCACAGAGCTTGTTGAGCGCAGACAAATAGGCCTTGGCGGACGCCACCACGATGTCCGGATCCGCCCCCACCCCATTGACCACCCGGCCACTGTTTTGCAGGCGCACCGTCACCTCGCCCTGGCTTTCCGTGGACCCGCTGATGGCATTGACCGAATACAACACCATCTCCGCGCCGCTCTTGACGTAGGACTCGATCGCCTTCAGTGACGCATCGACCGGGCCATTGCCATCGCTGTGCGCCTGCACCTCCTGCCCATCCGCCATGAACACAATGCGCGCATGCGGGCGTTCGCCCGTTTCGCTGTGCTGGGCCAGAGAGACAAAAGTGAATTTCTCCTGGTGGTGCAACGCCCCTTCGTCGCTGACCAGGGCCAGGATGTCCTCGTCAAAAATCTCGCTCTTGAGGTCGGCCAGCTCCTTGAAACGCGCAAACGCGGCGTTCAGATCGGCCTCGCTCTCCAGTTCCACACCCAGTTCCTGCAGGCGCTGCTTGAAGGCATTGCGGCCGCTGAGCTTGCCCAGCACGATCTTGTTGGCGGTCCAGCCCACATCCTCGGCACGCATGATTTCGTAGGTATCGCGCGCCTTCAGCACCCCGTCCTGATGGATGCCGGAAGCGTGGGCAAAGGCATTGGCCCCCACCACGGCCTTGTTCGGCTGCACCACGAAACCCGTGGTCTGGCTCACCATGCGGCTCGCCGCCAGAATGTGCCGGGTATCGACCCCCACCTCCAGCCCGAAATAGTCCTTGCGCGTCTTCACCGCCATCACAAGTTCCTCCAGGCTGCAATTGCCGGCGCGCTCCCCCAGGCCATTGATCGTGCACTCCACCTGGCGCGCACCACCGATCTTGACCCCCGCGAGGGAATTCGCCACCGCCATGCCCAGGTCATTGTGGCAATGCACCGACCAAACCGCCTTGTCGGAATTCGGAATGCGCTCGCGCAGGTTGCGGATGAAGTGGCCATACAGCTCCGGTATGGCGTAACCCACCGTATCGGGCACATTGATGGTGCCCGCCCCCTCGTCGATCACCGCCTCCAGCACCCGGCACAAGAAATCCGGATCGCTGCGGTAGCCGTCTTCCGGGCTGAACTCCACGTCCGCCACCAGATTGCGCGCGAAACGCACCGACAGACGGGCCTGTTCCAGCACCTGCTCGGGCGTCATGCGCAGCTTCTTTTCCATATGAAGCGGCGAGGTGGCAATGAAGGTGTGGATACGCGCCCGGGCCGCGCCCCTGAGCGCCTCGGCAGCGCGCGAAATGTCGCGGTCATTGGCGCGTGCCAGGGAACACACCGTGGAGTCCTTGATGTGGTCAGCGATCAGCCGCACGGCTTCGAAATCTCCGTTCGAACTCGCAGCAAACCCGGCTTCGATCACGTCCACGCGCAAACGCTCCAGCTGCCGGGCAATGCGCAGCTTCTCGTCGCGCGTCATGGAGGCGCCAGGCGACTGCTCGCCATCGCGCAAGGTGGTATCGAAAATGATCAGTTTGTCGGACATGCTGCCCTCTCCTTCAACCAAGCCTCACTTGTGCAAGCCACGCTCATCGGGTTCATCGGTGGACGTCGAGATGACGCTGACCTGGTGGCCCCGCGCCCGGCGCACGCCATACACCACATAACCACTGACGCCATACATCACAAACAAGCCAAACATCACCGTGGGCGGGTCCATGTTGATGACGGCGATGCCCAAGGCGATGAGCACGATCACCGCAAAGGGGACGCTGCGGCGCACCCCGATGTCCTTGAAACTGTAAAAGGGCACGTTTGTCACCATGGTCAGGCCGGCGTACATGGCCACCGCAAACATCGGCCAGGCCATCGCGGCAGGGCTCTGCCCCAGGTCGGTCGCCACCCAGATGAAACCCGCCACCAGGGCCGCCGCCGCCGGTGAAGGCAGGCCCTGGAAATAGCGCTTGTCCACCACCCCGGTATTGACATTGAAACGGGCCAGGCGCAATGCCGCGCAGGCACAGTACACGAACGCGGCAAACCATCCCCAGCGCCCCAGGCTGCGCAGGGTCCAGATGTAGGAAATCAAGGCCGGCGCCGCGCCGAAGGACACCATGTCCGCCAGAGAATCCATCTGCTCGCCAAACGCGCTTTGGGTATTGGTCATGCGCGCCACACGGCCGTCCAGGCTGTCGAACACCATGGCAAAGAAGACCCCCATGGCCGCCAGACCAAAACGGCCATCCACCGCCTGGATGATGGCGTAAAAGCCGCAGAACAGCGCCGCCAGCGTGAACAGATTGGGCAGGATGTAAATGCCCTTGCGGCGTTTGCGCACCACCAAACCTTCGGCCTCTTGACCGACGGACTCTTCAACCATAGCCATTGCTTCTCCAGACAGAACCCGATCCGCCATCCCATGACCGGATCGGCAGCATGCAGGCGCCGCCCCCTGGTACCGAGAGCACCAAAACGGGCGACACAAGACCCAACAGTGTACGCCAGCCCCCCTTGCAAGACCGCCTCCACCGAAAGGCTGCACCATTGAAAAAGGCCACCGAAGTGGCCTTGTCGGGTAGCGGGGGACGCCCCCCGCCGACCGCATCAATTGCGGGTCTGGTCCACCAGCTTGTTCTTGGCGATCCAGGGCATCATGGCGCGCAGTTGGGCACCGACCTTCTCGATCGAGTGGTCGGCCGTGTTGCGGCGGCGCGCGGTCATGCTGGGGTAGTTCAAGCGGCCTTCCTGGATGAACATCTTGGCGTAATCGCCGTTCTGGATGCGCTTCAAGGCATTGCGCATGGCGGCGCGCGACTGCTCGTTGATGACCTCGGGGCCAGTCACGTACTCGCCAAACTCCGCGTTGTTGGAGATGGAGTAGTTCATGTTGGCAATGCCGCCTTCGTAGATCAGGTCCACGATCAGCTTGAGCTCGTGCAGGCACTCGAAGTAGGCCATCTCGGGGGCGTAGCCGGCTTCGGTCAGGGTCTCGTAGCCCATCTTGATCAGCTCGACGGCGCCGCCGCACAGCACGGCCTGCTCGCCGAACAGGTCGGTCTCGGTCTCTTCCTTGAAGTTGGTCTCAATGATGCCGGCCTTGCCGCCGCCATTGGCCATGGCATAGGACAGGGCCAGGTCACGGGCCTTGCCGGACTTGTCCTGGTGCACAGCGATCAGGTGGGGCACGCCGCCACCCTGGGTGTAGGTATTGCGCACAGTGTGGCCGGGGGCCTTGGGGGCGACCATCCAGACGTCCAGATCGGCGCGGGGCACGACCTGGTTGTAGTGCACGTTGAAGCCGTGGGCGAACACCAGGGAAGCGCCCTGCTTGATGTGGGGGGCCACGTTGTTGTTGTAGACCTCGGCGATCTGCTCGTCGGGCAACAGGATCATGACCACGTCAGCGGATTGGACCGCTTCATTCACTTCCATCACGGTCAGGCCGGCCTTGCCCACCTTGTCCCAGGAGGCGCCACCCTTGCGCAGACCCACCACCACCTTGACGCCGCTGTCGTTCAGGTTTTGGGCATGGGCATGGCCCTGGCTGCCGTAGCCGATGATGGCCACGGTCTTGCCCTTGATCAGGCTCAGATCACAATCCTTGTCGTAAAAAACTTTCATTTGGAACTCCGAAAGAAACACTGGCGTAGGCGCCCGGTTGTACAAAACCCTGGCTCAGGACGACCGGAATGAACTTGTCGCCAGACCCACCCAAGCGCCGAGCCAGAAAAAAGGCGCAAGGGCAGCAAAAACACTAGACGCGCAGCACGCGCTCGCCACGGCCGATGCCGCAGGAGCCGGTGCGCACGGTCTCCAGTATGGCGGTTTTTTCAATCGCCTCCAGGAACGCATCGTTCTTGGACTGGTCGCCCGTGAGTTCGATGGTGTAGCTCTTTTCCGTCACGTCGATGATGCGGCCGCGGAAGATGTCGGCCATGCGCTTCATCTCCTCGCGTTCCTTGCCGACGGCGCGCACCTTGATGAGCATGAGTTCGCGCTCGGTATAGGCACCCTCGGTCAGGTCGACGACCTTGACCACCTCGATGAGCCGGTTGAGGTGCTTGGTGATCTGCTCGATCACCTCGTCCGAGCCGGTGGTGACGATGGTCATGCGCGACAGCGACGGGTCTTCCGTCGGCGCCACCGTCAGGCTCTCGATGTTGTAGCCGCGAGCGGAGAACAGGGCGACCACGCGCGACAGCGCGCCGGGCTCGTTCTCGAGCAGCAAAGCGATGATGTGTTTCATGGTGGTTCGGCGCGCTCTTCAGACCGACGGCGGTAACCGACGGCCCTTGGCGACGCTGCAATGAGGAAGAAAGTGAGTCCGGGGCGGTCCCCGCGTCCCGCCGGCTCCTGACGAGCGCCGCGTCAGGCGCCCACCCTCGCCGGCGTTTCGCGGCTCACAGGTCCTCGGAGCCCAGCAGCATCTCCGTGATGCCCTTGCCTGCCTTGACCATCGGCCAGACGTTCTCGGTCGGGTCGGTGCGCACGTCGAGGAACACCGTGCGGTCCTTCAGCCTGATGGCCTCGCGCAGCGCCGGCTCCACGTCGCTCGGCTTCTCGATCTTCAGGCCGACGTGGCCGTAGGCCTCGGCGAGCTT
>JBQTHH010000059.1:0-28061 GCA_052390055.1 Rhodoferax sp. | reverse complement strand
GGGGAACTCTCTTCGCGCCCTTCGGGCGCTGCGCTCGGACAGCCCCCGCGAGAATGTTGACGAAGCGCGCTGCGCGCGCCTGGCCCCCGAGCCTCTGGCACGGCCGCTGCAGAAGTCGCACGCCCCGAGCAGTGCCTGCCACGGCAAAGAAGCGCTGTGGTACACGAACCATGGACATTTCCACCAGGGCATGCGTGCAGCGCCCCGCCACACTGGATGGCTTGGATTCCCTGTGGGCATGTGCCATCAGCGCCACTTCCTGCGAAATTGCATTTCCGGTGGGCATGCCACCAACGCCACTTCCAAGGTGGGTGCGGGCTGGGTGCAGCGCTTTCCCTGGGGGCGCCGAGGCGCGCGCAGCGCGCTTCGTAAACAAATTTGCCGCGCATGTTTGAGCGGTGAGAGCGCAGCGAACACAGCGAGTCGTGCGGCACCCGCCTGCTGCGAGCACCGAGGGAAACCGACGCGCAGCGGCGGTCGCCCCCATGGAAAGCGCTGCGTCCTGCCTGCTCACACCTTGGACACGCGCGCCGCCTCGCACACCGTGGTCCCCCATCTTGCCGCACACACCTTGAGCACGCGCTGCTGCGCACCCTGGGCCAGGTGAGCAGCACAGGCAAAGCCCCGGCAATCTTCGAAAGACTAAAAAAAAGACCTCGAAAGGGGTGTTGGTAAAACCCTTGGTTCGGAGGCTTGCTGCCCCCGGCGCAGACCGCCTGGTGGCGGCTACGCGGCCCGAGAGCCCACCACCGCGCGGATCAGCGCGCTGGTGGTGTGGGTGATGGTGGGCAGCTCGTGCATGCGGTTTTGCTCGATCAGCTCCAGCACCAGTTCATTGATGCCGCCCACCACCGCCATGGCCATGGGGTCGGTCATGATGCCCGGGTCACGCCCGGGGTTGACCACGTTGAGCAGGAACTGCGCCAGTTCGCGGTTGACACGCCGGCGCGCCGCCAGGCCCTGGGTGCCCAGGCCCAGGATTTCGATGAACAGCGCGCGCAGCATGATGGGGTTCTGCGCCAGCACGCCCAGGTAGGCGGCCATGGCGGTTTCCACCTGGTTTTCCCAGCTCTGGGCACTGTCGAGCACCTGGCTGAGGTGCTTGAGGGCGTTGCGGCTGGCCGATTCGTACAGGGCGATCAGGCAGTCTGCCTTGGTCTGGAAGTGTTCGTAAAAGGTGCGCCGCGACACCGCGGCTTCGCGCACGATGTCGGCAATGGTGCAGTCGGCCCAGCCTTGCGTGGCCACGGCGCGCGCCATGCCTTCGAACAGGCGGCGGCGGTGGGTGCCGGGGTTGTCGGTGTCCAGGGGAACTGGGGCGGAAGGGGGGGCCTGCAGCGTGCTTTCCATAGCAGTGAATGCTAGCGCCCAATTAGGCGTTGGCGTCTAGCGATTGACCCGTATTGGTACTTGACAGTACCGCGCCTTAAAAAGCATGATCGTTCGAATTGGTACTGCTTCGTACCATGTGCCTTTTTTTGCAGGAACCCGATCCATGAACGACTCCTACCTCCAATTTGCCAATTCGCCCTTCGGCGCCAAGCTGGCCGACACCCTGGGCCTGCCCAAGCCGCTCAAGCTGGAGCGCCACAAGGCCGGTGCCCCGGCCATCAAGGGCACGGTGCTGGTGGGCGGGGGCGAGCAGGCGCCCTTGCTGCCGACGCTGGCCGAGGTGTTCCGCTCCATGGGGGCGCAGACCGTGGCGCACTCCCAACTGCCGCAGTGGACCCCGCTGGCCAACAAGGCGGGCCTGATGACGGGCCGCTGGGACGTGGACGGCAAGCCCGGCGAGAAGGTCAAGGCCCTGGTGTTCGATGCCACCGGCCTGACGGACAGCACCCAGACCGGCGCGCTGTACCAGTTTTTCCACGACGCGGCACGCTCGGTGCTGCCCTGTGGCCGCGTGGTGGTGCTGGGCCGCCCGCCCGAAGCCTGCGCCACGGCGCGCCAGGCCACGGTGCAGCGCGCGCTGGAGGGCCTGACGCGCTCGCTGGGCAAGGAGCTGAAAAAAGCCATCACGGCGCAACTGGTGTATGTGGCCGAAGGGGCGGAAGACCAGTTGGAATCCACCCTGCGTTTTCTGCTCTCGCCGCGCAGCGCCTATGTGTCGGCCCAGGTGGTGCGCGTGGGCCAGAGCGTGGGCCCGGCGGCGGCCCCGGCGGACTGGAACCAGCCTCTGGCGGGCAAGAAGGTGCTGGTCACAGGCGCTTCGCGCGGCATTGGCGCCTCGATTGCCGAGGTGATGGCGCGTGACGGCGCCAGCGTGGTGTGCCTGGACGTGCCGCAGGCGCAAGAAGGCCTGGAGGCCGTGGCCAAAAAGATTGGCGGCAAGGCGCTGGCGCTGGATATTGGTTCGGAGCAGGCCCCCCAGGCCCTGGTGGACGCGGCACTGGCCGACGGCGGCTGGGATGTGGTGGTGCACAACGCGGGCATCACGCGCGACAAGACCATCGCCAACATGAAAGACCACCTGTGGAACATGGTGGTGAACGTGAACCTCTCCACCCAGGAGCGCATCAACGACGCGCTGGTGGAGTCGGGCGCGCTCCAGGCCGGTGGGCGCATCGTGTGCGTGTCGTCCATTTCGGGCATTGCGGGCAACCTGGGCCAGACCAATTACGCGGTGTCCAAGGCCGGTGTGGTGGGCATGGTGCAAAGCAATGCCCCGCTGCTGGCGCAAAAGGGCATCACCATCAACGCCGTGGCGCCGGGCTTCATCGAGACTGCCATGACGGCTGCCATTCCCTTTGCCATTCGCGAAGCCGGGCGGCGCATGAACTCCATGAGCCAGGGCGGCCTGCCGGTGGACGTGGCCGAAGCCATTGGCTGGTTTGCCTCGCCCGCCTCCAGCGGCGTGACCGGCAATGTGGTGCGCGTGTGCGGCCAAAGCCTGTTGGGAGCGTGATGAGCATGAAAACCATTGAAATCAGCCAGCCGAAGCATGCCGCGCATTTGTACGCGGGGGCTTTGCTATCCAGCCGCAAGCGCCCGGGCGTGGTGAAGGCGCTGCCCAAGGTGTGCCTGGTGCGCCCCGCAGTGACGTTGGAGGCCGCCGAGGTGGCGGCCTATGCCAAGGTGTGCGGCTTCAAGCCAGAGGTGGGTGTGCCGGTGCTGTACCCGCAGATGCTGACCTTTCCGCTGGCGATGGAGTTCTTTGCCTCGGAGCATTGCCCCTGGCCGGCCATGGGCACGGTGCACCTGGGCAACCGCATCCGCCAGCACCAGCAGCTGCACGTGGGCGATGTGCTGCGGGTGGAGCTGCGCACCGGCACGCTCTATGCCCATGAAAAAGGCCAGGTGTTCACGCTGGAGTTCGCGATTTCGCGCGACGGCGAGCTGGTCTGGGAAGGCACCATGACGGCGCTGCGCATGGGCGTGAAAAACCCCGCGGGCGAGCCCTACGAGAGCGCGCTGGACGGCGAGCAGCCGCTGTCGTGCCAACTGGCCTTCGGCGCCCCGGCCGACATCGGCCGCCGCTATGGCCTGGTGTCGGGCGATGTGAACCCGATCCACTTGAGCGCGGCGTCGGCCAAGCTGTTTGGCTTCAAGCAGGCCATTGCCCACGGGCTGTGGACCAAGGCGCGCGCCCTGGCCGCCATGCTGCCGCGCCAGCCGCTGCAAGCCGCCGAGGTGGTGGTGGAGTTCAAGACGCCGCTGTTCCTGCCCGCGCGCGCCACGCTATGGAGCACGCGCCAGGTCAAGGGCGCCTACGCCCACAACGCGCTGTTCGAGGTGCGCAATGCCAAGGGCGACAAGCCGCACCTGCGCGCGCGCCTGGGCTACCGCGTCGCCGCCCAGTAAGCCCTCTGTTCCCTTACCCGCCCGGGGCCGCCGCGTGCCAGGCCCGGGGCGGACCCACAGCACTTTTTAGAGGAGACCGACTCCATGAACGCCACCAAAACCAAATCCGCCCCCGCAACTGCAGCCGCACCCGCCGTGCGCCGTGTGGCCATCGTCGGCGGCAACCGCATTCCCTTTGCCCGCTCCAACACCGTGTACTCCACGGTGTCGAACCAGGAGATGTTCACCGCCACGCTGCAAGGCCTGGTGGACCGCTTCAACCTGCATGGGCAGCGCCTGGGCGAGGTGGTGGGCGGCGCGGTGATGAAGCACGCCCGTGACTTCAACCTGGTGCGCGAGTGCGTGCTGTCCACCACGCTGGACCGCGACACCCCGGCCTTTGACATCCAGCAGGCCTGCGGCACCGGGCTGGAAGCCGCCATGCTGGTGGCCAACAAGATCGCCCTGGGCCACATCGAGTGCGGCATTGCGGGCGGCGTGGACACCACTTCGGACGCGCCCATGGGCTTGAACGAAAAGCTGCGCAAGATCCTGCTCGAGGCCAGCCGCGCCAAGACCATGCCCCAGCGCCTGCAGGCCCTGGCCAAGGTGCGCCCCAACATGCTGGTGCAGCCCGCGCTGCCGCGCAACGGCGAGCCGCGCACCGGCTTGTCCATGGGTGAGCACTGCGAGCAGATGGCCGCCGAGTGGGACATTGCCCGCGAAGACCAGGACGCGCTGGCCCTGGCCAGCCACCAGAACCTGGCGCGTGCTTATGAGGAAGGTTTCTTTAACGACCTGATGACCCCCTACAAGGGCGTGTCCAAGGACAACAACCTGCGCTCCGATCTCACGATCGAAAAGCTGCGCAGCCTCAAGCCCTGTTTCGACAAAAAGGTGCGCCCCGAGCAGGGCACGCTCACGCCCGGCAACTCCACGCCCCTGACCGATGGCGCGTCCTGCGTGCTGCTGGCCAGCGAAGAGTGGGCTGCCGAGCGTGGCCTGCCCGTGTTGGCCTACCTGACGTTTGCCGAAGTGGCGGCGGTGGACTTCTTTGACAAGAAGGAAGGCCTGCTCATGGCCCCGGCCTACGCCGTGCCGCGCATGCTGCAGCGCGCGGGCCTGAGCCTGCAGGACTTTGACTACTACGAGATCCACGAAGCCTTTGCCGCGCAGGTGCTCTGCACCCTCAAGGCCTGGGAGGACAAGACCTTCTGCAAGGACAAGCTGGGTCTGGCCAAGCCGCTGGGCAAGATCGACCGCAGCAAGCTCAACGTGAACGGCAGCTCGCTGGCCGCTGGCCACCCCTTTGCCGCCACGGGTGGACGCATCATCGCCACGCTGGCCAAGATGCTGGAGCAAAAGGGCGCGGGCCGGGGCCTGATTTCCATCTGCGCTGCCGGTGGGCAGGGCGTGGTGGCCATTGTGGAGCGCTGATCGGGCGCGCCGCCCCCTTGAACGATTCGTTGGAGACTTGACCATGACCCAATACAAAGCCCCGCTGCGCGACATGCGCTTTCTGATGAACGAGGTGCTGGACTACCCGGCCCACTATGCGAACCTGCCCAATGGCAAGGACGCCGACCAGGAGACCACTGACGCCATTTTGGAAGGCGCGGCCCAGTTGTGCGAAGAGGTGCTGGCGCCCCTGAACCACAGCGGCGATCTGGAAGGCTGCCATTTCAAGGACGGCGAGGTGACCACGCCCAAGGGCTTCAAGGAGGCCTACCAGGCCTTCATGGAAGGCGGCTGGCAAGGCCTGTCCTTTCCCACCGAATTCGGCGGCCAGGGCCTGCCCATGTCCTTCAACATCTTCAAGTCCGAGATGATGGGCACGGCCAACTGGTCCTTCACCATGTACCCGGGCCTGAGCGTGGGCTGCATCAACACCCTGATGCAGTACGGCACCGACGGGCAAAAGGCGCAGTACCTGCCCAAGCTGGTCAGCGGCGAGTGGTCGGGCACCATGTGCCTGACCGAGCCCCAGTGCGGCACCGACCTGGCCCAGGTGAAAACCAAGGCGGTTCCCCAGGCGGACGGCAGCTACAAGATCACCGGCACCAAGATCTTCATCTCGGCCGGTGAACACGACCTGACGGAAAACATCGTGCACATCGTGCTGGCGCGCCTGCCCGATGCGCCCGAAGGCACGCGCGGCATTTCGCTCTTCGTGGTGCCGAAGTTCAAGGTGAACGCCCAGGGCGACAAGGGCGAGCGCAATGCCGTCACCTGCGGTTCCATCGAGCACAAGATGGGCATCCGCGCCTCCAGTACCGCCGTGCTGAACTTCGATGACGCCGAAGGCTTCCTGGTATTCGAGCCCAACCGGGGCCTGGAAGCCATGTTCACCTTCATGAACACCGCCCGCCTGGGCACCGCCGTGCAGGGCGTGTGCCACGCCGAGGCCGCCTTTCAGGGCGCGTTGCCCTACGCCAAAGACCGCCGTTCCATGCGCGCCCTGTCCGGCAAGAAAGAGCCCGAGGCCAAGGCCGACGCGCTGATCTGGCACCCGGACGTGCGCCGCATGCTGCTAACACAAAAAGCCATTGCCGAGGGCGGCCGCGCCATGATCTACGACGCGCTGAAAATTGGCGACCACATGTTCAACGCGGCAACGTCGGGCGACCAGGAGGCTTACAAGAAGTTTGACGGGCAGTTGGGCTTCTACACCCCCATCCTCAAGGGCTTTTTGACCGAGATGGGCCTGGAAGCGGCCAACCTGGGCGTGCAGGTGTTTGGCGGCCATGGCTACATCAAGGAGCACGGCATGGAGCAGATCGTGCGCGATGCGCGCATCTCCACCCTGTACGAAGGCACCACCGGCATCCAGGCGCTGGACCTGCTCGGGCGCAAGGTGCTGCTGGGCTCCAAGGGCAAGTGCGTGCGCGACTTCACCGTGCAGATGCTCAAGCTGGCCAAGCCCCACCTGCTCAAGCGCACGCCGCTGGGCAGCATGGCTCGTGCGCTGGCCGCACGTGCGGCCGAGTGGAACGCACTCACCCTGGCCATCATGCTGCGCGCGCCCAAGGACAAGGAAATCGTTGGATCGGCCAGCGTGGACTACCTGATGTACTCGGGTTTCGTCATGATGGGCTACTACTGGGCGCAGCAGGCCATGAAGGCCCAGGAACTGCTGGAAAGCGGCGCGGGCAAGGAGAGCGAGGAGTTCTACCGCGCCAAGATCCAGACCGCCGAGTTCTACTTTGACCGCCTGATGCCGCGCGCCAATTCCCACCGCACCGGGGCCCTGGCCTCCACCAAGAGCGTGATGCAGCTCGACAAAGAGCACTTCGCCTTCGCGTAAACGCCATTGCTGCGCGGTTTCAGTGGCCAAACCGGCCACTGGCCCGCGTGGAATGGACTTATGCTGCTATAAAAACTATAGTGTCTGACGGGGCTTACAGCCCCAGGGCACCGTCGAACATCAGTACCTGCACCTCGTCGTCCACCGCCACCGTGCCCTGGCCGTGCCCCAGCACGATCAGGCCATTGGCCTCGGCCATGGAGCGCAGCACCCCGGAGCCCTGGTTGCCGGTGCTGCGCACCCGCAAACGGCCCTGGGCGTCGGTGTAGACCCAGGCGCGCTGGTACTCGGTGCGTCCGGGCTTCTTGCGCAGTACCTCGTCGCTGGCGGCGCGCAGCAGCACATCGGCGCCCACCTGTTCGCCCATGAGGCGGCGCAGGGCAGGGCGCACAAAGGCCAGAAAAGTCACCATCACCGCCACCGGGTTGCCCGGCAGGCCAAACAGCAAGGCGCCCGCCTGCGAAATGCGGCCCACCGCCATCGGGCGGCCCGGGCGCATGGCGATTTTCCAGAACGCCACGTCACCCAGTTCGCGCATCATGGCCTTGGTGAAGTCGGCCTCGCCCACGCTCACCCCGCCGCTGGTGATGACCACGTCGGCGCTCGCCGCAGCTTGGGTGAAGGCCGCGCGCAGCGCCACCGGCTCGTCGCGCACCACGCCCATGTCCAGCACCTCCACCCCCAAGCGGGTGAGCAGGCCGAACACGGTGTAGCGGTTGCTGTCGTACACCGCGCCTTCGCGCGCCGCCTCGCCCAGCGACAGGATCTCGTCGCCGGTGGAAAAGTAGGCCACGCGCAGCCGACGCCACACCTGCACCTGTGTCAGCCCCAGGCTGGCGATCAGGCCCAGCGCGGCCGGGCCCAGGCGCTGGCCACGGCGCAAGGCGGGCAGGCCCTGGCGCAGGTCTTCGCCGCACAGGCGCCGGTTGTCCCCGGGGCGCACGGCGCTGGCGTCGAACACCACGGTGTCGCCTTCCAGGCGCGTGAACTCCTGCGGCACTACGGTGTCCAGCCCCTCGGGCATGACGGCGCCAGTCATGATGCGCACGCAGCCGTCCTGCGCCACGTTGCCACGCCAGGCGGCTCCAGCCAGGGCCGTGCCCGCCACGCGCAGGCGCAGCTCGCCACCCTGCAGGGCAGCGCCGTGGAAGGCGTAGCCGTCCATGGCCGAGTTGTCGTGCGCGGGCACGTTGATGGGCGAGACCACGTCGGCGGCCAGCACCCGGCCCAGGGCCTGGAACACGCCCACGGTTTCGGTGTTGGCCGCGCTGTCGGGCAGGGGCAGGGCGAGCTGCTCCAGAAAGGCGTGTACCTGCTCGGTGCGCATGGCGTTGGGGTCGTAGCCTTGCAAGGCGGCGGCAATGGCGTCCAGGGTCGGGCTCATGGGTTGGCGAGGGTTTGCAGCTGGCGCAGGTCGTCCAGCGTATTGAGGTTGAAAAATGCGTGGGCCTCGGCGTTCGGCGGGCCGAAGGGCACCAGCGCCAGCCGGTGCTGCGCCGCCCAGGCGCCGATCTTGCGCCCGCCCTGGTCCAGGAAGGCCTGCAGGCTGGGCTGCAGGCCGCGGCGCATGAGGCAAAAAGCCGGTTGGCGGTGGGCCTGCGTGTCGCTGGGGGCGCTGCGTGCCAGCACCAGGGCCAGGTCTGCGCCTTCCTCTTGCAGCGCCTGCAGCAGGCGCGCGGGCAGGTCGGCGGGAAAGCAGGGGGTGTCGCAGGGCACGGTCAGGGCATAGGGGCCGTCGGCGTGCTCCAGGGCGCTGAGAAAGCCCGCCAGCGGCCCCTGGTAGCCACCGAGCCGGTCGGCCACCACCGGCCAGCCCAGGGCCTGGTACTGGTCCAGGTGGCGGTTGGCGCTGATGAGCACGCGCGCCACCAAGGGGTGGGCCTGCAGGCGCTGCGCGGCGTGCCAGGCCAGCGGCTGGTCGCCAAAGGCCTGCAGCCCCTTGTCCAGCCCGCCCATGCGCGTGCCCTGGCCACCCGCGAGCACCATGGCGGTGATCGGTGCTGCGCTCATCCGCCGATGTAGCTCATTTCCACGCGGCGGCGCTCGCCCGCGCTGGTGTCAGGGGGCAGGCTGGCGCGCAGTTCGCTGTAGCGGTCGCTGCGCCCTTGCCAGATGTAGGCCAGCGCGGCGCCCAGTTGCGCGTCGCTGGCGCCGCTGCGCAGCAACTGGCGCAGGTCGTAGCCCTGCGAGGCGAACAGGCACAGGTACAGCTGCCCTTCGGTCGAGAGGCGGGCGCGGTTGCAGTCGCCGCAAAAGGCCTGGGTCACGCTGCTGATCACGCCCACCTCGCCTGCCGCGCGGTCCCACTGGCCGCTGGCGTCGGCGTAGCCCCAGCGCTGCGCCGTCTCTCCCGGGTGCGCCGCTTCCAGCGGCACCAGGGGCATCTCGGTCTGGATGCGGCGCACCACCTCGGCCGACGGGACCACGTCGTCCATGCGCCAGCCGTTGGTTGCACCCACGTCCATGAACTCGATGAAGCGCAGCACCATGCCGCTGGCGCGGAAATGCCGCGCCATGGGCACGATCTCGTGCTCGTTGGTGCCGCGCTTGACCACCATGTTCACCTTGATCGGCCCCAGGCCCGCCGCGCGCGCGGCTTCCAGACCCTCCAGGACCGAGGCCACGGGAAAGTCCACGTCGTTCATGCGCCGGAACACCGCGTCGTCCAGCCCGTCCAGGCTCACCGTCACGCGGCTCAGGCCCGCGTCCTTGAGCGCGCGCGCCTTGCGTGCCAGCAGCGAGCCGTTGGTGGTCAGGGTCAGGTCCAGCGCCTTGCCGCTGGGAGTGCGCAGCGCCGCCAGGTGTTCGATCAGGGATTCGATGTTTTTGCGCAACAGCGGCTCACCGCCGGTGAGGCGGATTTTTTCCACCCCACGCTCCACGAACACGCGTGCCAGCCGGGTGATTTCTTCAAAACTGAGCAGCGCGCTGTGGGGCAGGTAGGCGTGGTCCTTGTCGAACACCTCCTTGGGCATGCAGTAAGTGCAGCGGAAGTTGCAGCGGTCCGTCACACTGATGCGCAGGTCGCGCAAGGGGCGCTGGCGCTGGTCCAGCAAGCGGGAGGCCGCGGCGGCGGGCGTGGCGGCAGCCAGCACGGATTCGGGCACGGCCAGTGCGCTGGGCACCTGGCCGGCCACGGCAATGATGCGGGGAGTGGAGCGTTCGGACATAACCTGTATTTTCCTCCCGGCGCGCGTCCTCGTTAGACTAGCGCCAGGGAAAAAACACGCGGCGCGATGCACGAGACAACAATGGCACCCCTGAGGAAACGTTCATGCAACTGACTCCTGCTTTGCCAGCCCTGCTGGCGGTGGCGTGTTGCGCCCAGGCGCAAACCGATACCGCAGCATCGGCCCTGAGCGAAAAGGACTTCATGGCCGACGTGCCCATCGTGCTGTCGGTGTCGCGCCTGGCCCAGCGCCTGGATGAAACACCCGGGGCCATGACCATCCTGGACCGCGAGTTCATCCGCATGAGCGGCGCGCGCGACGTGGTCGATGTGCTGCGCTTCGTGCCCGGCTTTCAGACCACGCGCTCGTTTGAGGAGGATGCACCGCTGGCCACCTACCATGGCCGCTCCGAGGCCTTTGCCAACCGCATCCAGGTGCTGGTGGACGGGCGCTCGGTGTATTCCGGCTTTCTGCAGGGCTCGGCCGGTATTGGCTGGCAGACCCTGTCGCTGGACGACATCGAGCGCATCGAGGTGCTGCGCGGCTCCAACTCCGCCGCCTACGGCGCGCGCGCCTTCCTGGGCGTGGTCAATATTGTTTCGCGCGACGTGCGCGACACCCAGGGGGTGGACGCCAGACTCGCTGGTGGGGACAACCAGGTGGCCGATGCCCAGGCCCGGGTGGGTTGGGGTGACGGGACCCTGCACCAGCGCATCAGCGTGGACACGCGTGGCGATGCCGGGCTGCGCAAGGTGTTCACCGGCGGCAAATACGCGCGCGGGGACAACCGGGTGAGCCGGGTCAACTACAGCGCGCACAAGAACCTGGGCGCTGCCGGGGACATGGATTTCCGCGCGGGCGCTGTCGAAGTCCAGGGCTACCGGGGCGAGCTGGGCCCCGGCAGCGAGGGCAACCGGGAGCGCTTGCGGTTTTTGGGCGCGCATTACGCGCAATTGAATTGGCGGCGTGCCTTGGGCGAGAACGAAGACATCGAGTTCGCGCTGTCTCGGACCGGGATGTTCAACCGCGATGCCTACCCCTATCTGCCTGCGCTGGGGCATCCCTTCTACGCCTATTACGGGACGACGATCGAATCCTCGGCACGTGAAATCAACGACGCAGCAAGTGTTCAGTACACCGCGCGGGTCAATCCCATATTGCGCTGGGTAGGGGGGGCCGAGTTTCGCCAGGAATACCTGTACTCGCCTTCCTCGCTGGACACCATCGGCAGCGTCAGCAGCCACTTCCGCCGCGTCTTTGCCAATGCCGAGGTCAAGCCGGGGGCCCACCTTCTGCTCAACCTGGGGGGGCTGTACGAGTCCAGCGACATCGGTGGTGATATTTCCGCCCCGCGTGCCATGCTCAATTGGCACCCCGTTCCGGGGCACGTGCTCCGGGCCGGTGCGTCCACCGCCTTTCGCACCCCCAGCGCGTTCGAAAAATACGCCCGTGTCCGCTACTACCAGGCCGATGGCAGCAACCCGACGGGGTATTTCGACCTGGGCAACGAGGGCGTCCAGCCCGAGCGCGTGTTCAGCCGCGAGCTGGGCTATGCCTTCATGCCCGACCAGGGCGCGCTCTCGCTGGATCTGCGCGCTTATATGGAAACGATCCTGGACGGCATAGGCGTGAATCTGAGCCTGCCGCGCAGGGCCACCAACGGCGACTCCTACACCATCGCGGGCATGGAGCTGCAGTTGCGCTGGAGCCTGGGGCGCAGCGACACCCTGATGTTGGCGTACTCCGGCAATGACATCACCATCCACCAGCTTGCCGTGGACGACGCCAATGTGCGCCTGCGCACCACCTATGGCGCGCCCAAGACCGCTTCTTCCTTGCTGTGGATACACGATTGGGGCAACAGCTGGAGCACGGGGCTGTCCTACCAGAGCGCCGATCGCTTTGCCCTGACCTCCGACAACTCCAACCTGTACTCCATGGCCCGTACTGACATCCACCTGCGCCAGCGGCTGCAATGGGCACGCCAACGCGGCGAGTGGGGGCTGACAGTGCAAAATCTGAACGTGCCGTTTGCGGACGGCGACAAAAAATTCTTTTTCGACCAACGCGCCTTTGTTACGCTGCGCCTGGAGTATTGAGCGGCGACAGACCGCCAGAAAAAATAGGGAGGCATCAACGCATGTCAGCGGGTTTTGGGCGCTGTGCGCCAGTGAGCACGGGGTTGCACCCGTGGTGATGGGAGCGCGGTGCTGACCCCCTCGCGTCGTGTCTGGCTGCGCTGCCTGGGCGGCCTCGGTCTGGCCTGGGCATGCATGGCGCCGGCCAGCGCCCAGCAGCCGCCGCTGGTGGCGGTGCTGGCCAGTGAGCGTTCGTCCTCGTATAGCGCCGCGCTGGAGGCCCTGCAGGGCGAATTGCAGCGTGTCGGATCGGCCAGCCTGGTGACCGGCTATGGCGCGGACGCCGCTGCCGTGGACGCGCTCGTGCAACGCAGCCCCCGTGTGCTGGTGGCCCTGGGCGCCGCCGCCGTGCGCGCAGCACTGGCGAGCGACAGCCGCGTGCCCCTGATCGCAGCCCTGGTGCCGCGCGCCACCTTTGACAAGGCGCTGCGCGAAACGCCGCGCAAGAGCAATGCCCCGGTCTATGCACTCTACCTGGACCAGCCCCTGCCACGGCAACTGGAGCTGATCGCGCAGGTATTGCCCCATGCGCGCCGCGTGGGCGTGCTCTGGGGGCCAGAGTCCAGCGCCCAGCGCGCGGCCCTGCAAAGCGCCTTGCAGGCACGCGGATGGAGCGAGGCCCCCGGCATGGTCGGGGATGGCTCACAGGTGGGCGAGGTCCTGCAACAGACACTCGATGGCGCCGACGCCTTCCTGGCCCTGGCCGACCCGGTGGTGTTCAACCCGGCCACCGTGTCCAACATCCTGCTGGGCACCTACCGTGCCCGCGTTCCCGTATTCGCCTTTGCCCCCGCCTACGCCAAGGCCGGGGCCTTGGTCGCCTTGTACAGCACCCCGGCGCAGATCGGGCAGCAGTCGGCAGAGATGGCGCGCGCCGTGTTGCGCGGCGCATCCCTGCCCAGCGGACAACATCCGGTCGATTTTCAAATCACGGTCAATATGCATGTAGCACACACGTTGGGTGTGGGCGTGGACGAAAGCACGCTCACAGAGAGGCTCAAGCGCCAGGAGCGCAAGCCATGACATCGTCCATCCGCATGCGCATGTTCACGGCGGCGCTGGTGCCGGTGCTGCTCACCGTGCTCATCATCGTGGGCGTGTTCTGGTCTGGCCGCAGCTCCGACCTGGCCAGCACCCACCAGCAGCACGCCCGGCTGCTGGTGCAAAAGGTTGCCCTGGCCAGCGAGTACGGCCTGTTCTCCGGCAACGAGGCGGCATTGCAAAGCGTGGTCCAGGCAGTGCGCAAGGAGCCCGGCGTGCGCTATGTGGCGGTGCTGGCGGCCAATGGCGACGTGCTGGCGCAGGCCGGCTCGGGCTCCTACCGCAGCTTTTCCGATCTCTCCGACCCCGGCTATATCGCCCACCTGCGCGATACCGGGGTGGATACCGTGATGGAGGCGATCACCTCCCGCAACGTCCAGCTCGACGACATCTATGCCCCCCTGACCGAAGAGAAGGTCGGCAAGACGCTGGTGCTGGGCTACGCCGTCATGGAGCTGTCCATGGACGCGCTGCGCCGCCAGGAGCGCAACCTGCTGTACGTCGCCTTGGGGGTGGCGTTCCTGGGGCTGCTGGTGGGCGGCATCCTGGCGCTGCAACTCGGTGAGCGCGTGGTGCGGCCGGTCATCACCTTGTCGCGCCGCATCGAGCGCATCGGGCAGGGCGACTTCAACCCGCAGACCGCGGTGCCGCGCCATGAGCCCCTGGTGGAGCTGCACCACGCGCTCAACGACATGGCGGTGCGCCTGGCCTGGGGGCGTGACGAACTCGAACAGCGGGTGACGGCGGTCACGCGCGAGCTGCGCGAAAAGAAGGACGAGGCCGAGAGCGCCACCCTGGCCAAATCGCGCTTCCTGGCGGCGGCCAGCCACGACCTGCGCCAGCCCATCCACGCCCTGGGCATGTTCGTCGCGCGCCTGGGGCAGTACCCGATGGACGCCTCCATGCGCCAGGTGGTGCAGCACCTCGAAGCCGCGGTGCAGGCCATGCAAAACCTGCTCGACGGGCTGCTGGACGTTTCCCGCCTGGATGCGGGCGCCGTCAGCACCAACATCCGCCCGGTCAGCATCAACGTCATTTTCGACTTCGTGCGTGTCGCCAACACCCCGGCCGCCCGTGACCGCGGCCTGCGGCTGCGCGTGCGCCCGACCAGGCTGTGGTGCGCCAGTGACCCGGTGCTGCTGCAGCGCATGGTGATGAACCTGGCCAGCAACGCCATGCGCTATACCTCCAATGGAACCGTGTTCGTCCGGGCCAGGCCCATACATGGCGGCAGCGCGGTGCGCATCGACGTCATGGACTCCGGCATCGGCATCGCCCCCGAACACCAGCAGGACATCTTCAAGGAGTTCTTCCAGGTCGGCAATTCCCAGCGCGACCGCACCCAGGGCCTGGGTCTGGGGCTCAACATCGTCCAGCGCAGCGCCAGATTGCTCGGCCATACCATTGAGCTGCGTTCCGCGCCAGGATGCGGGACGCGCTTTTCCATCATCGCGCCGGTGGCGGATCCCCCCACCAACGTTCCCGCCAAGGAAGAGGGCGATGCCCACCTTCCTGCGCTGAGCAACGCCCTGGATGGTGTTCCCGTCCTGGTCGTGGAAGACGATTTCTCCTCGCGCCAGGGCCTGGAGGATCTGTTGGGCGGATGGGGGTGCCGGGTGCAGGCCAGCGAGGGGCTGGATGCCGCCATCGAGGTGCTGGCCAAGGGCTTCTCTCCCCTGATCGTGATCAGCGATTTCCGCCTGGGCGGGCACAGCAACGGGCTGGACGTGATCCAGCAGGCCCGCGCCCATTGCGGCTGGGCCATTCCCGCCTGTGTCGTCAGCGGCGATACCGACGCCGATCTGATGCAGGCCACCCGCGCCGCCTCCCTGACCCTGCTGCACAAGCCGGTGCGCCCGGCCAAGCTGCGCAGCCTGCTGCGCCACCTGGTGCAACAGGCACGCGAGATGCAGGCGCAGCGCACGGCCCCATAGGCCTATCCGCGAACGGAAGGGCGGTAGCCGCAGCGCTGCGCGGCCACCACCGCCTGGGTGCGGTTCTGCACCCCGAAGTGGCGCAGGATGGCCGCCACGTGGGTCTTGACCGTTTCCTCGGAGATCGACAGCAGGCGCGCGATATCGGGGTTGGAGCGCCCCGCCAGCAGTTCGCCCAGCACCTGCTCCTGCTTGGGGCTCAGCGGTGCGGTCGGGTTGCTGGGCGGGGGATACTGGTGGTCGAACACCTGCGCGTTCTGCGCAGGGGTGTACAGCTGCCCATCGAGCACCTTGCGCACCGCATCCAGCAGCTCATCGCTCAAGGAGGTTTTGGTGATGTAGCCTGCCGCACCGCGCTGCAGCACCTGGTGCATGATCTGCGCATTCGACGAGCCCGACAGCATCAGCACCGGCACATCCGGGTGCCGCTGCGAAAAGATGCCCAGCGCATCCAGCCCGTTCATGTCGGGCAGGTGGTAGTCCAACAGCACCAGGTCCAGGTCCGGATGCTCCAGTGCCGCACTGAAGGCCTGCGAGCAGTTCTCCACCAGGAGCACATCCACTTCATCATCCAGGTTCTTCAGCACCTGGCGCAGGCCTTCCCGCACCAGAACGTGGTCGTCAACGACAAGAATTTTCATGATTGGGTCCGACGGGCTGTTGCGGCCCTGTCTATTGCTTGGTCACTGTCGCCGGGCCGATGTCCTGCAAGGGCCCCAGCGGATTATTTTGCACATCGTTTTCGTTGACAACCGGCTGACCTCCCCAATTTCGATACACCACCTGATCGCCGACCAGCAGAACCACGGCCTGGAAACGCCACCCCGTGGTGTGGGTCCGGCGCGAAAAGTTGAAAAAGTCGGCCCAGAAATTCCCTTCCCGCTGCTTGTGGATGCGCGAGGCCGTGAATTCGACCCCCGTGCAGGCGTCGCGTGCCTGCAGGCACTGCGCGATGCCTGGGTCCAGATCCTGGACTGTCAGCACACTGCCCGGAACAAAGCGGCGCACCACGTCGGCATGGGTCAGCAGCACCGCGTTCGAATGTGTCTTGGGGTCCAGCCCCATCGCCACCAACTGGGCGCGGTTGCTGCGCCCGGACTCCAGGCCCGCAATGGCGGAACGCGCCTCGTCAAAGGAGGAAAAATGGCCGGCCTCGGAGCGCGCGTCGGGGAGCAGGGCGGCGCAGCCGCACAAGACCGCACTGGCCAGGACCCCGAGCGCACTCCCGAATGACTTGCCCCACATGCACGGCAGTATGGCCGAAAAAAAGCCCGCACAAGCGGGCTTCGGTGTGATGCATGTCAAAGCCTGTGGCCGTCAGCCCGCATGCAGCTTCATCATCAGCGGCACGATCAGCAGGGCCACGATGTTGATGATCTTGATCAGGGGGTTGACCGCCGGGCCCGCCGTGTCCTTGTACGGGTCGCCCACGGTATCGCCCGTGACCGCCGCCTTGTGGGTGTCGGAGCCCTTGCCGCCGAAGTGGCCATCCTCAATGTACTTCTTGGCATTGTCCCAGGCGCCGCCGCCCGTGCACATGGAAATGGCCACGAACAGCCCGGTGATGATGGTGCCCATGAGCAGGCCACCCAGGGCCGCCGGGCCCAGCAGCAGGCCCACCAGGATCGGCACCACCACCGGCAGCAGGGACGGGATCATCATTTCCTTGATCGCCGCGCTGGTGAGCATGTCCACCGCCGTGTCGTACTCGGGCTTGCCCGTGCCGTCCATGATGCCCTTGATGGTCTGGAACTGGCGGCGCACTTCCACCACCACCGAGCCCGCCGCGCGGCCCACTGCCTCCATCGCCATGGCGCCGAACAGGTAGGGGATCAGGCCGCCGATGAACAGGCCGATGATCACCATCGGGTTGCTCAGGTCGAAGGTGATGGTCTTGCCATAGGCTTCCAGCTTGTGCGTGTAGTCGGCAAACAGCACCAGTGCCGCCAGCCCGGCCGAACCGATGGCGTAGCCCTTGGTCACGGCCTTGGTGGTATTGCCCACTGCGTCCAGCGGGTCGGTGATGTCACGCACGCTCGAGGGCAGCTCCGACATCTCGGCGATGCCGCCGGCGTTGTCCGTGATCGGGCCATAGGCGTCCAGCGCCACCACGATGCCGGCCATGCTCAGCATCGACGTCGCAGCCACCGCCACGCCATACAGGCCTGCCAGGGAGTAGGCGGTGTAGATCGCAATGCACACGAAGATCACCGGCCAGGCCGTGGAGCGCATCGACACCCCCAGGCCCGCAATGATGTTGGTGCCGTGGCCAGTGGTGGAGGCCTGGGCAATGTGCTGCACCGGCGAATACTGGGTGCCGGTGTAGAACTCCGTGATCCACACCAGTGCGCCGGTCAGCACCAGGCCCACGGCGCAGGCGCCGAACATCGTCCCGGCGCTCACCACGTGGCCGTCGGCGAGGGTGATGGGAGCGGCAAAGAGCTGCTGCGACACGAAGTAGAACGCAATCAGTGACAGCACCCCGGCCACCGCCAGGCCCTTGTACAGGGCCGGCATCACGTTCTTCATGCCGGGTGCGGCCTTGACGAAGAAACAGCCGATGATGGACGCCACGATCGACACCGCGCCCAGCGCCAGCGGGTACAACACCGCGCTGGCGCCCGCGCCCGACACCAGCAGGGCGCCCAGCACCATGGTGGCGATCAAGGTCACGGCATAGGTCTCGAACAGGTCGGCAGCCATGCCTGCGCAGTCGCCCACGTTGTCGCCCACGTTGTCGGCAATCACCGCCGGGTTGCGCGGATCGTCTTCGGGAATGCCGGCCTCGACCTTGCCCACCAGGTCGGCACCGACGTCCGCCCCCTTGGTGAAGATGCCCCCGCCCAGACGGGCGAAGATGGAGATCAGGGAAGAGCCGAAGGCGAAACCGATCAGCGGGTTGAGCTTGGCTGCGCTGACCTCGCCATTGGGGACCAGGAACCAGTAGAACGCCGTCACCCCCAGCAGCCCCAGGCCCACCACCAGCATGCCAGTGATGGCGCCGCCACGGAAGGCCACGTCCAGTGCCGGGCCGATGCCCTTGGTGGCAGCCTGTGCGGTGCGCACGTTGGCGCGCACCGACACGTTCATGCCGATGAAGCCACAGGCCCCGGAGAGCGCTGCGCCGATCACGAAACCGACCGCACTGAGCGGGTCCAGGAACACCCCGATGAGCACTGCCAGCACCACGCCCACGACCGCAATGGTCTTGTACTGGCGCGCCAGGTAGGCCGCTGCACCCGTCTGGATGGCGGATGCGATTTCCTGCATGCGGGCGTTGCCCGCGTCCTGCGAAAGTATCCAGCTGCGGGCCCAAAAGCCGTAGGCCACGGCTATCAAGCCACAAACGAGCGCCAGCACGAGCGCCGAATTGCCTGCCATAAATTCACTCCTCTTGACGTTGGATCGCTGTGGAGGGGGCAACGCATGGGAGGCCCCCACTGCGTTGCTTCCTCGTGAGCGAGCCGCCTTGTCAGAAGGAGGTCTGCACGATTGGCCAACCCGACCACTGTACCCCGAAAAAATGGCGTTTCCCGGCAGCGCAAGAGCGCAGTAAGTAAAATCCGGGTTAATACCAATCCGTTTTTTAAACCTGATCAAGAAAGAAGCATGTCTCTCGACAACGTAACGCCCGGCACCAATGTCCCCGAATCCTTCAACGTGATCATCGAAATCCCGATGAACGCGGACCCCGTGAAATACGAAGTGGACAAGGCCACTGGCGCGATTTTTGTGGACCGTTTCATGAGCACGGCCATGCACTATCCGACCAACTACGGCTACGTGCCCAAGACCATCTCCGGTGACGGGGACCCGGTGGACGTGCTGGTGGTCACCCCCGTTCCCCTGATTCCCGGCGTGGTGGTGCCTTGCCGCGCCGTGGGTATCCTGCGCATGGAAGACGAAGCCGGCCAGGACGCCAAGGTGCTGGCAGTGCCGACCACCAAGATCCTGTCCCTGTACTCGCGCTGGGAGAAGCCCGAAGACCTCAGCCCGATCCGGCTCAAGACCATTGCCCACTTCTTCGAGCACTACAAGGACCTCGAACCCGGCAAGTGGGTCAAGGTGCTGGGCTGGGAAGGCCCCGAGTCTGCCCACCAGGAGATCCTGGACGGCATCGCCGCCTACGAGGCGCTTCAGAACAAGTGATTTTTCGGCATCCAGCCCGCGTATTGACTGGTTTGGATGCTATTAAATACATAGCGCCCGGACAAATGTTCCGGGCTTTTTTTTTGTCCCATGCCCCCGCTGGGATGGTGCGTGGCATCGCCGCCGGGGCCGGAAACCCTGCACATCCCCGGGATCGGTTGTGTAATATGCGCACAGCGCCCACAGCATTCGCACGCTGCGGCGCGGCAAGGAGAACTCCATGGCGACAAACGCATCGGCACAAATGGGTGTCCTGGATACGGCGGCGGCAAAGGCGGTGACGCAGGGGGCCCAGTACCTCACGCTCAAGCTCGGCGACGAGGAATACGCCATCGACATCCTCAGCGTCAAGGAAATCCGCACCTACGAGGAGCCCACCAAGATGGTGAACTCCCCCCCCTTCATCAAAGGGGTGGTCAATCTGCGCGGCATCATCGTTCCGGTCGTGGATCTGCGCATGAGATTCCATCTGGCCCGTGTCGATTACACCGAGTTCACCATCGTCATCGTGCTCAATATCCGTGGCACCGTGATCGGCGCCGTGGTCGATTCGGTGGCCGACGTGGTCACCCTGACCGACGCACAGATCAAGCCATCCCCCCAGTTTGAGTCATCGATCGATGCGCGTTTCATCACCGGCCTGGCCAATCTGGGCAACCGCATGCTCATCGTGATGAACATGGATGAACTCATGAGCCAGGCCGAACTGGGTGTCCTGGCCCGGTGAAGGCAGCGGGGCGCTGCCATCGGGCGCATGCGCCCGGCCACGGCGATAATCGGCCTTTTTCATTGCGATCCGGTGTGCGGCACCGCTCTATCGGGCGGGTGCCTGCCGGGTCCGCCCGTTTGCTCCCATGCCTTTGAAGATCCGCGTTGCCCAGCTCAACTTTCATGTGGGCGATCTGGCAGGCAATGCCGCCAAGATCGCACAGGCCGCCCGTGCGGCCTACCACGATGGTGTCGATGTACTTTTAACCCCCGAACTCTCGGTGTGCGGCTATGCCGCCGAAGACCTGTTCCTGCGGCCCGCCTTTGTCGACGCCTGTGTCCAGACCGTGCAGGAACTGGCACAAACCCTGGCCGACCTGCATGACCTGTGCGTGGTCGTAGGCCACCCCGTGGGGACGGATGTGCGCAGCAAATCCGTGACCCTGGTGCAGCGTTACAACGCCGCCAGTGTGCTGTGCAATGGCCGCGTGCTGGCGCAGTACGCCAAGCGCGAGCTGCCCAATTACCAGGTCTTTGACGAGCGCCGCTACTTCGCACCGGGCCAGGAAGTCGGGGTGTTCGAGGCCGGGCGCGGGCCAGGCAAGATGCGGCTGGGCCTGCTGATCTGCGAAGACGCCTGGTACGACGCGCCCGCGCGCCAGACCCGCGACGCGGGGGCGCAGGCAATCGCCATCCTCAACGCATCGCCCTTTCACCTGGGCAAGGGGCGCGAGCGCGAGGCCGCCATGCAGGCGCGGGCCCGGGACTGCGGGTTGCCCCTGGTCTATGCCCACCTCGTCGGTGGACAGGACGAAGTGGTGTTCGAGGGGCGCTCGTTTGCCGTGCAGGCCGATGGCGTTTTGGCGGGCCGCGCATCCAGCTTCGAAGAAGACCTGTTCGATGTCGCACTGCAGGGCGCTGCTGCTGCGCCCGCGGGGGTGACCCTGCAGGCCATGGTCGCGCCCGAACGCGACGAGCTGCGGGATCTGTGGGATGCGTTGGTATTGGGTGTACGCGACTACGTGGGCAAGAACGGCTTTCCCGGAGCGCTGCTGGGCTTGTCCGGCGGCATCGACTCGGCCCTGGTATTGGCCCTTGCCGTGGATGCCTTGGGGCCGCAGCGTGTGCGCGCGGTCATGATGCCCTCGCCCTACACCGCCGACATCAGCTGGCTGGATGCGCGCGACATGGCCGCCCGGGTCGGGGTGGAGTACCACGAGATCAGCATCGTCCCGGAGTTCGAGGCGTTCAAACAGTCCCTGGCGCCGGTATTCGCCGGGCGTGGCGAGGACACCACCGAGGAGAACATCCAGGCCCGCATCCGCGGCACCCTGCTCATGGCCATGAGCAACAAATTTGGCCACATCGTGCTGACCACCGGCAACAAATCCGAAATGGCCACCGGCTACTGCACCTTGTACGGAGACATGGCCGGCGGATTCGCCGTCATCAAGGACCTGACCAAGACCCAGGTGTTTGCATTGGCGCGCTGGCGCAATGCAAACAACCCCTGCGCCACCTGCGACAACCCGATTCCCGAGCGCATCATCACCCGCCCCCCCAGCGCCGAGTTGCGGCCGGACCAGAAAGACCAGGACAGCCTGCCGCCCTACGACGTGCTCGACGCGATCCTGGAGCGCTACATGGAGGCCGACCAGAGCCTGCAGTCCCTGGTGGCCCAGGGCTTCAGTGCCGCCGACGTGGAGAAGGTCACCCGTCTGATCAAGATCAACGAGTACAAACGCCGTCAGGCGCCAGTGGGAATACGGGTCACCCACCGCAGCTTTGGCAAGGATTGGCGCTATCCTATTACCAACCGTTTCCGTGCCTGACGTTCGCCGCCCGCTCCCAGTGCGGGGGCGGCCCGCGCAGCACGGCAGTCCCGCCACCATTGCCATTCGAGGAACCGAACCATGAAGCAGATCACCGCCATCATCAAACCCTTCAAACTGGAGGAAGTGCGCGAGGCGCTGGCCGAATGCGGGGTCACCGGCCTGACCGTGACCGAGGTCAAGGGCTTCGGTCGCCAGAAAGGCCATACCGAGCTGTACCGTGGCGCGGAATACGTCGTGGACTTCCTGCCCAAGGTCAAGGTCGAAGTGGTGGTCCGCACCGACGACGTGGACCGTTGCGTCGATGCCATCGTCAAGGCCGCGCACACCGGAAAGATCGGAGACGGAAAGATTTTCGTCACCGCCGTCGAGCGGGTCGTGCGCATCCGTACCGGCGAGCAGGACGAATCCGCGATCTGAGCGCCTGTGGCCGCAGCGGCGCTTGGCCTGGGCGCGCCGCGGGTCGTCAGCCGAGCCGGTGCACCAGGGCACCTATCCAGGTGCCAGCGCACCACAGCAGGGTCAGCAACACGGCTGCGCTGCCCATGTCCTTGGCTCTTTTGGCCAGAGCGTGCCACTGCGGCCCGATCCGGTCCACGGTGGACTCGATGGCGGTGTTCAGCAGTTCCACGACCAGAACCGCGCATACGCTGGCCAGCAACAGGGAGCGCTCCACCCAGGTCTGGCCCAGCCACCACGCCAGAGGTAGCAATACCAGTGCCAGCCAGCACTCCTGGCGAAAGGCCGTTTCGGTCCAGGCCGCGCGCAGTCCCGCCAGGGAGTAGCCCAGCGCATGCCGAAGGCGCGACCATCCGGTGCGCAGCTTTTGCGGGTTGGCTGGGGCAGGGGTTTCGGGCCGGGGGCTCATCAGCGTTTCCACTGCAGCCGGGTCCCGGCCCATGCGTCATGCACAAACTGGCGGTCATCGCGCCAAAGCGCGCCAGCGGCCCACACGGCGACCCACGCAGCCATGAGCGACAGCGCTGCCGTCGGTGGCACAGGCCCGGGCCAGAGGGCCACCCCCGCCAGGGGGGGTGCAAACCACATCCAACTGCACAGGTAGCGCACAGCGGCGCGCCAGGTGCCCAATGGCCGTCCCTGCGCATCGACCACCTCGATGTGCCAGGTTTTCATGGCCAGGGTCTGCCCCTTGGACCAGAACCAGACGAAATACACCCCCAGCACCAGGAACAGGAACAGCTGCTGCCCGAGCCGGTTGTCCAGCGCATGGCGTGTTTGCGTCAGGGTCGAAAAGAGGTAGCCCGCGATGAATACCACGCCCAGCAAGAGCAGGCCTTCATACCCCCAACTGGCCATGCGCCGGCCAATGCTGGGCACGGACTCACTGGAGTGCTGTGGCATCGGGGCGCAGGGGCAGCAGAGTGTTCGGGTCCAGGGTATCCCAGAGCCTGTGCATCTCCATGGGGCTGGGGGGGTGCCGCGGTGACGGTGCTGGCAGCGGTGCAGGTGCGGGCGCTAGCGCTACGGGGGGCGCCTTGGGCAGCTTGGCCGCGCCGCGGCGTTTCGGGGTGGGCGGGGGGGTCTTGGCCAGATGCTCCCTTTGCTCTGGGCTGAGCGCCTGGTATTCCTGCCATTTCGACACCTTGTCGGCTGGAAGGGTCTTGCGCGCCACGGCGAAGTTGTCGCGCGCCCGTTCACGCTCCAGGGGTGTGAGCTTGGCCCATTGCTCCATGCGTTGCTGGACCTTTTGCTGCTCCGTGGCAGGCAATTGGCCGTAGTTGCGCACCGTGGCAAGCCATTTCTTGCGGTGCACGTCGCCAAGAGAATTCCACAGCGCGTGCAGGGGGTGCAAGGCGCGCTTTTGTTCTGGGCTCAACTCTTCCCACAAGGGGGCGGAGCCCAGGGCCGGCAGACTGGTGACCCCAGCGACCGTGGAAAGGGCCTCGGTGGCCGCCGTGGCCACGGTGTTGGCGGGTTGGGCGAGTGGGCAGGCAGCCCAGCCTAGGCCCACTGCAGCCAGTGCCCATCGCCGTATCCGAGGGCTGAGCGTTTGGTGAAGGTCTCCAGCAGATCCGATGCGCATAAGTACCGTTGCCGCTGGCGCTCAGTCCCGTCCGGCTTGCTGCAGGAAACGTGCAAACCCCGGGTCCGTATAGGCATCCGGCGGCAGATCATCGGTGAGCAGTTCGATATCGACCTCGGCCAGCTCCGAAGCGCGCTGGTCCTCGCCCAACTGCGCGATCAGCAACAGCCCCAGCACCAGGGCCAGCAGCGGAAACATCGACGCAATGCGCTGACGCCAGCCAAAGCCAAGTTCACCCAGCGTCAATTGGGCCTGCCCGCGCCCCGTCACCAATGCCAATGCGCTGGCGACCACAATCTTGCGTTGCGCCAGGGCCCGCTGGCGTGCCACGCGCAGCCGCTCGGAAATATCCGGATGCAACTGGATGATCCCAATGTCCAGTTCCGATGCGATGCCGCGCGCAAACCGCTCGGCACGCAGATGGCCTGTTGGGGTGCTGGATTTCATAGTCGTATTCCCTTCGCTGTCAGCGCCTTGGCCAGGGCCTGCACGGCACGGAAGCAATGCGTCTTCACGCTCCCGACTGTACAGCCCATGACCTGGGCAGTCTCCGTCACATCCATATCCTCCCAGTAACGCAACAGGAAGGCCTCCCGTTGACGCTGTGGCAGTTCTCCGATCTGTTTTTCTATCTCGTAAAAAATCTGCGTCCGCTCCATCTGGCGCTCCGCGCTGAGGCTGTTGGGAGCGTCGGACGGCAGCAGCATGCTTTCCAGCACGCTGAAGTCCGAATCCCCGTCTCCCGCGCCCTCGATCTCGCTGAAATTTACCAGCACCGCATTGTGGGTCTTCTGGCGCCGAAACCAGTCCATGATCGCGTTGGACAGGATGCGCTGAAACAGCAGCTGCAGCTCGTCCAGGCCCTTGTCGCCGTAGCTCGATGCCAGACGGATCATGGCGTCCTGCACCAGGTCCAGGGCGGCCTCTTCGTCCCGGACATGGTACAGCGCGCGTTTGAACGCACGCCGTTCCACGCTTTTCAGGAATTCGTTGAGTTCGTGTTCGGTCGCCAAGGCGTAATCGAGGTCGCAGCGCAGCAGGACAGGGCCCGGGCAGGGCGGCTGGCAGTGCCGCTGTCTGATCCGGAGCAAACCGCAGATTATCGCATTGCCGTGGACAACGGGGGCTTCCTGGCATCGCGCTCACCCACCCACTCGTGCGCCGCCACCTGGAACGTGCGATAATGGGCGCTTACTGTCAAATAGGCAAACGGGTCACTGCCCGGCGCGGATTCAATGCGCTCATGGCTTTGGCCTTAAGTCCCGATGCTGCCCCACAAGGGCTCGCAAAGGGGCACCCAAGGTTTTTCGTTAGAGAAAATCACAAAGGTTGATCATGGAAACATCCCACACTGCCATAGCGGCAAGCTCCAAAGCCACGTCCATCGGCGCAGACGCCCTTGAGTTGCGCGGCGCAGAAATTCTGGTCAAGGCCCTGCAGGCCGAAAACGTCCGTTGCATCTGGGGATACCCGGGCGGTGCGGTCCTGCACATCTACGACGCGCTCTACAAGCAGGACGGCATCCAGCACGTTCTGGTGCGCCACGAGCAGGCTGCCGTGCACGCTGCCGACGGCTATGCCCGCGCCACCGGCGATGTCGGCGTGGCGCTGGTCACCTCGGGCCCCGGTGTCACCAACGCCATCACCGGCATTGCCACGGCCTACATGGACAGCATCCCGATGGTGATCATCTCTGGCCAGGTACCCACCCATGCGATCGGCCTGGACGCATTCCAGGAATGCGATACCGTCGGCATCACCCGTCCTGTGGTCAAGCACAATTTCCTGGTCAAGGACACACGCGATCTGGCGGCAACCCTGAAGAAAGCCTTCCATATCGCGCGCAGCGGGCGCCCGGGCCCGGTGGTGGTGGATATTCCCAAGGACGTGTCCTTCCGCAAGGTGCCTTACCACGGCTACCCCACCTCGGTCGAGATGCGCTCCTACAACCCGGTGCGCAAAGGCCACGGCGGGCAGATCCGCAAGGCCTTGCAACTGCTGCTCAACGCCAAGCGCCCGTACATCTATACCGGCGGCGGGGTCCTGATGGCCAACGCCACGCAGGAGCTGCGCACGCTGGTCGACATGCTCGGTGTTCCCGTCACCAACACCCTGATGGGCCTGGGGGCCTATCCTGCCAGTGACCCCAAGTTCCTGGGCATGCCGGGCATGCACGGTACAGTCGAAGCCAACAACACCATGCAGCACTGTGACGTGCTGCTGGCGGTGGGGGCGCGTTTCGATGACCGTGTGATTGGCAACCCCAAGCATTTCGCGCAAAACGAACGCAAGATCATCCACATCGACATCGATCCGTCCAGCATTTCCAAGCGCGTCAAGGTGGATATCCCCATCGTCGGCGATGTCAAGGACGTGCTCACCGAGATGATCGCCATGATCAAGGAAAGCCCGGTGCGCCCCGATCCGGCGGCCCTGGGTCAATGGTGGCAGACCATCGAGGGCTGGCGCGCTCAGCAGTGCCTGAAGTACGACGCGGGCAAGGGTGACGTCATCAAGCCGCAGTATGTGATCGAAACCCTGTGGAACATGACCCGCGGTACCGACACCTACATCACCTCCGATGTGGGCCAGCACCAGATGTGGGCGGCCCAGTACTACCGCTTTGACGAGCCCCGGCGTTGGATCAACTCCGGTGGCCTGGGTACCATGGGCGTGGGCGTCCCCTACGCCATGGGCATCAAGCTGGCGCGGCCGCAAAGCGAGGTCTTCTGTGTCACGGGTGAGGGTTCGGTGCAGATGTGCATCCAGGAGCTTTCCACCTGCCTGCAGTACAACACCCCGATCAAGATACTGTCCCTGAACAACCGCTACCTCGGCATGGTGCGGCAGTGGCAGGAGGTGGAGTACGAAGGGCGCTACAGCCACAGCTACATGGACGCACTGCCCAATTTCGTCAAACTGGCCGAGGCCTATGGCCACGTGGGCATGCTCATTGAGCGTCCGCAGGACGTCGAACCCGCGCTGCGCGAGGCGCGCAAGCTCAAGGACCGCACCGTGTTCCTGGACTTCCGCACCGACCCCACGGAGAACGTGTTCCCTATGGTGCAGGCTGGCAAGGGCCTGACGGAAATGCTGTTGGGGTCCGAAGACCTGTAATTCCTGCCGGATACTTGCACTTGCGGCCCAGTACGGGCGCAAGCCTGCTTGCTTAAGCTTTTTTGAAGAATCTATTGTGAGCCGAGCCCGGCGGTTACCGCTGCCGGGGGAGGGCCACGAAAAGAGGAATCACCATGAAACACATCATTGCAGTACTGATCGAGAACGAACCCGGCGCGCTGTCCCGGGTGGTGGCCTTGTTTTCCGCACGCGGCTACAACATCGAGTCCCTGACGGTGGCGCCGACCGAAGATGCGAGCCTGTCGCGCATGACGATCCAGACCACGGGCTCGGACGACGTGATCGAACAGATCACCAAGCACCTCAACCGCCTGATCGAAGTGGTCAAGGTGGTCGATCTGACCGAGGGGGCTTACATCGAGCGCGAGCTGATGATGGTCAAGGTGCGCGCGGTGGGCAAGGAGCGCGAGGAGATGAAGCGCATGGCCGACATCTTCCGCGGCCGAATCATCGATGTCACCGAAAAGAGCTACACGCTCGAGCTTACCGGCGACAGCGCCAAGCTCGACGCCTTCCTCGTCGCGATCGACCGCGCGGCGATTCTCGAAACCGTGCGCACCGGCGCCAGCGGCATCGGCCGCGGCGAGCGGATCCTGCGCGTCTGAACTCACCCATCTACCCAGGAGAAGACCATGAAGGTTTATTACGACAAGGACGCCGACCTGAGCCTCATCAAGGGCAAGAACGTCACCATCATCGGCTACGGGTCGCAGGGCCATGCGCACGCGCAGAACCTCAACGACAGCGGCTGCAAGGTCACCGTCGGCCTGCGCCGCGGCGGCGCCAGCTGGGTCAAGGTCGAAAAGGCCGGCATCAAGGTGGC
>JBQTHH010000058.1:0-40564 GCA_052390055.1 Rhodoferax sp. | reverse complement strand
GATCTCGTTCTGCGCGATGCGATCGTTCTGCGCCTCGCTCGCCATCTCCTCGTACTTCTGGATGCGCGCCTTGTTCTTGGCCTGGCGTGCGCGGGGCGACATTCGCACCCACTCGAGCTCGCGCTCGAGGGTGCGCTGCCGGGCCGACTCCGACTTCTCCTCGATGGCGAGGCGCGTCTTTTTCTGCTCCAGCCACCCGGTATAGTTGCCTTCGTACGGGATGCCGCGGCCGCGATCGAGCTCGAGGATCCACTTGGCCACGTTGTCCAGGAAGTAGCGGTCGTGGGTGATGGCCACCACGGTGCCGGAGAAGCGGTGCAGGAACTGTTCGAGCCAATCGACCGATTCGGCGTCCAGGTGGTTGGTGGGCTCGTCCAGCAGCAGCATGTCGGGCTTGGACAGCAGCAGGCGGCACAGGGCAACGCGGCGTTTCTCGCCCCCCGAGAGCTTGCCGATCACGGCGTCCCAGGGCGGCAGGCGCAGCGCGTCGGCGGCAATTTCAAGCAAATGGTCGCCCCCATCGCCCGCGGCAGCGATGATGGCCTCCAGTTGCGCCTGCTCGGCGGCCAGGGCGTCAAAGTCGGCATCTTCCTCGGCGTAGGCGGCATACACCTCTTCCAGGCGGGCCTGGGCGGCCTTGACTTCGCCCATGCCGCTTTCCACCGACTCGCGCACAGTGTGCTCGGGGTCGAGCTGGGGCTCCTGGGGCAGGTAACCGATCTTGATGCCGGGCATGGGCGCGGCTTCGCCCTCGAACTCCTGGTCGACACCGGCCATGATCTTGAGCAGGGTGGACTTGCCGGAACCGTTCAGGCCCAACACACCGATCTTGGCGCCGGGAAAGAAGGACAGGGAGATGTCTTTGAGAATCTGGCGCTTCGGCGGCACGATCTTGCCGAGGCGGTTCATGGTGTATACGTATTGCGCCATGGCGGCGTCCTCCAGGGGGTGGGCCACTCAGGGGCCGGATGGGGTGGGTGACTGACAGGCACCTGCAGCGGGTGGGCCGCAAGCGCTGAACGAAAACCCGTGATTATCTCCGCTGCGGACGCCCGCTGACTCTCAGAGCCTGTTCAGAGGGCCTGGGCAACCGTGGCTGGGTCCCCCGCAGGGGCGCTGGGATCGGGCAACGGGCCATCGCTGGCCCAGCGCACCAGGCCCTGCAGGCGCCGCCGCTCAAGGGTGCGCCGCGACAGGGTGTGCGCCAGCCCCCCGCCGGAGATGAACATGAACAAGGTACGCCGCGGGCTGGACCAGACCAGTTGGGCACGCACCCAGCGCTCGGCCACTACGAGATCAACCCAGGCACCTGTGGGCAGGCTGGCGGCCGACCATGGCAGCGGCGGCGCCGGCAAGGACGGCACGGCGCCCTCGGGCGGGGTCGGCACGTCCTGCGCCAGATGGGGATGCGTGCTGTGCGCCGGACCCTCCGGGGCATGGAGATCGGGATCGGGATCGGACGGTAAGGTAATGGATTCCAGGTCCCGGGTGTCGAATACCCGCTCGTGGTGGGTGATAAGCCCGTCGAAGAACGCCGCCATCTGCGCCGGGGGGTGGTCGATCAGGGCCAGGCCCTGGCGCAGGGTGGCGAGCATGGCGGGTATCAGGCGCAACAGCCGGGCGCGGTCGCGCGGGCCGCGCTGGGCCGATGAGCTCCATGCCAGCTCGTCCGCCGCGCACGCCAGGGCCTGGAGCTGTTCTTCGCTGGCGCCCTGCATCTGCGCCTGGACCAGCACCTGGACCCAGGGGCCGAGCACGAAGGCAGCGACCATAGCGGGACAATCGTTCGCCCGCGACAGACGCTCGCCCACAACCTGCGCCCAATGTTCGCCCCAGGCCTGGCGCTGCTGCGCCTGCGCCAGGGCACGCCGGGCCGCTTCGGCCCGGGCGCGCTGGGTGGCCTCGCGCCGGGCCCAATCGGCCTGCAGGCCCTGCAGCGTCTGGGCAAAGGCGTCGGCGTCCCCCGCGCCGTGGCGCAGCGCGCGCCGGGCTCTTTCGAGGTCGCGCAGCAGGCGCTGGAGTTCCGGATGCTGTTCGTCGCGGTAGAGCAGGCTGCGCTGGGTGATGCACTCCAGGTAGCGGCGCGCGGGGTGTGCGGGTTCGCTGAAAAACCGGGCGTCGTGCCGCGCCAGCCGCAGCAGCACCGGCTGCAGGGCGTGCAGGCTGCGGCGCATGGCGGGCAGCAGGCGCGGGTCTTGCACGCAACGCTCCAGCATGAGCGCTGCCACCTCCTGCCCGAGCTGGCGCCCCAGGCGGCGCTGTGGCAGTTGGGGCGGCGGTGCGTCGCCCGGCTCCGGCGCCGACTCCAGGGTGGACACCGCTGGCCGGGCCCGCTGGGCCAGGCGCTGCATCAGCGGGTCGAGCAGTTGCAGGTCTTCGAGTGCCTGGTAGGCGGCGGGAACGGTCTGGCTGAATTCGGGCGGCCCCCCCGCCAACGCGGCGTCGTCCGCCTGGAGCAGGCGGCGCAGTTTGTCCAGCGTGAGCTGGGTGCGGCGCGCCCTGGCGCCCAGCGCGGGATCACCCCCTGCCAGGGTGCTGGTGGCGCCCACCGCGCTGGGGGCGGGTTCGACCCCGGCACTGAGCAGCCACTGGAGCAGCTCCCGGTAGAGCTGGCGCAGGCCGGTGCCGAGCACGGTCGCGGCCTGGATGGTGACGGCGCGGTGCTGCTGCCCCGGCCCCAGCACCTGGGCCATGGCCTGGCGCAAGGCGTGGACAAACACCTGTGGGCGCAGCGGGTGCAGATCGGGCTGGACGCTTTGCCAGCCCATGAGGGCGGCCATGCAGGCATGGACCTGGGCCAGCACGTCCTGCACGGCGCTCTGGACTTCGTGCTCGGCCAGTGCGCTCTCGATGTGGGTGTCGACCTGTTCGACGTCGAGCCAGCGCAGGTCTCCTTCGCCTATGGGGGCGGGGCCCGGACCACTATCCCCGATGCCGTGGTACAGGGCCTGCTCCAGGGTCTGGGCGAAGCGTTGCCGAAACTGCGTGTGTTGCTGGCACAGGGTCTGCGCCAGCGCCTGGCCCTGGGTGTCGAGCGCGGTGTGGCCGACGCGCGCACCACTGCCGCCAGCGGCGGCCTGCAGGGCGCCAAGCAGTTCGTCCACCAGGCCGTCACTGCGCTCCAGCACCGCCTGCAGGCACTCCTGCAGGCTGGGTACGTGGGTGCTGGGGTCTTGGGCCACCCCCAGGTGGCGCCATCCAATTCTGTGCGACATGGCCGCATTGTGGAAAGCACAGCGGCACTTGTGCAGAGGGTTGCACAGGGGTTTTACGGGCTTTTACCGATTGTTACTACAATACCCCCCTGCGCCGTGCCTTCAGTAGCCCGGCGCACCAGCCGCTGGCTGGCGGGCTCCCACCCTGGGTTGGCCCTGTTTGCAATCCCTTTGCCCATGACTGAGCCGGTGTTCTACATGCCGGTTTGGGCATCCAGATGACGCGCGCACTCTTGCGCGGGCTCCACATGACATTTGAAGAACTCAAGCTGGCACCGGCCATTCTTAAAGCGGTGCGCGAACAGGGCTACGAAGCTCCTACCCCGATCCAGGCCCAGGCCATTCCGCTGGTGCTGGCTGGCCACGACCTGCTCGGCGGTGCCCAAACCGGCACGGGCAAGACGGCGGCCTTCACGCTGCCGCTGCTGCACCGCCTGGCCATGAACCGCAGCGCCCAAAACAAGTTTGGCGGCAACGGCGTGCGCGCCCTGGTGCTGACCCCCACGCGCGAGCTGGCCGCCCAGGTGGAAGAGTCGGTACGCGCCTATGGCAAGTACCTGCAGCTGTCGAGCACGGTGGTGTTTGGCGGCGTGGGCATGAACCCGCAGATCGAACGCATGAAAAAAGGCGTGGACATCCTGGTGGCCACGCCCGGGCGCCTGCTGGATCTGCAGCAGCAGGGCATGCTGGATCTGTCCACGGTACAGATCCTGGTGCTGGACGAGGCCGACCGCATGCTGGACATGGGCTTCATCCATGACGTGAAGAAAGTGCTGGCCCTGGTGCCCAAGGAGAAGCAGAGCCTGCTGTTCTCGGCCACGTTCAGCGACGAGATCCGCGAGCTGGCCAACGGCCTGCTCAAGAACCCGCAAAGCGTGCAGGTGACACCGCGCAACACCACGGTGCAGCGCATCACCCAGGTGATCCACCCGGTGGGCCGTGCCAAGAAGAAGGCGCTGCTGGCGCACATCATCCAGTCGCAGAACTGGAGCCAGGTGCTGGTGTTCACGCGCACCAAGTTTGGCGCCAACCACGTGGCCGAATTCCTTACCAAGCAGGGCATCAGCGCCATGGCGCTGCACGGCAACAAGAGCCAGGGCGCGCGCACCCAGGCGCTGGCCGGGTTCAAGAGCGGCGAGATCCGTGCCCTGGTGGCGACCGACATCGCGGCACGCGGCATTGACATCGACGACCTGCCGCACGTGGTGAACTACGAGATTCCGAACGTGCCCGAGGACTACGTGCACCGCATCGGCCGCACCGGCCGGGCCGGAGCCGACGGCACGGCGATCAACCTGGTGTGCCTGGACGAAGAAGGCTTCATGCAGGAGATCGAGCGCTTTACCAAACAGAGCATCGCGGTGCAGCCCATGGAGGGCTTCGGGCCGGAGCCGGATGAGCGCGCCGAGCCCATTGCCATGGGGCGCCAGACCCTGTGGGGCGGCGCAGGCAAGCCCCCCAGCCGCGACGTGATGCAGGCGGCGGCGCGGGCCGCGCGCCAGGAGATGGTGCAGCGCATACGCGACGGCAAGACACGCCAGGCGCCCGCCAAGTCCGCCGCCCCCAGGAACAACCCGGATGGCGCGCGTGCCGCGCAGGCTGCCCGAGACGATGAGGATGGGGACGATGAGGACGATCTGCAACCGCCCTTTCCCTCGTCCAACGCGCCCGGTACCGGCAAGAAACGCCGCCGCCAGCGCCGCTCCGGCTTTCTGGCACGCCCGAGCGGTGCGCGCCTGGACAAGGCCGATGCGCCGCCGCTGCAGCGTGACGACCTGCACCTGGCTTCGAGCTTCGTGCCCGCGCCGCGCAAACCCAAGCCGCAGAATGGCAACGGCGGCCAGCCCGACCCGATGCGTACCAGCGTCGATATGATGTCCTCTGGCAATGGCCGCCGTGGGGGTGGCTACAACGCCGGATATGGGAACAACAACTATGGCGGTGGCGGTGGAAACGGAAAACCGGGTGGCCCTGGTGGCCGGGGCAACCGGCCTCGTGGGCCGGGAAATCCTCGCAATCCTTCTGGCCGATAAGCATTACCAGGCGGTGTATGCGCTGGGGCGGCATGCCCCGGCGCTGCAGCACCCCCGGCTGCACACGCTGCTGACCGACCTGGCGCAGTTGCCGCAGCTGCCCGCGCTGGGCGAGGTTTACCTGGCGCTGGGAACGACGCTCAAGGCGGCCGGCAGCCAGACCGCCTTCGAGGCCGTGGATTACACGGCAAATGTGGCCATAGCCCGCGCGGGAATTGACGCTGGCGCTATAAAATTAGGAGCTGTCAGCGCCCTTGGCGCAGACCCCGATTCGCCCCTCTTCTACAACCGGATCAAGGGCCGCACCGAGCAGGCCCTGCGCTTGCTGGGCTACCGCACGCTGGTGCTGGCACGGCCCTCCTTGCTGGCGGGAGAGCGTGCGGCACTGGGGCAGGCGGCGCGCACCGGGGAGCGCCTGGGCCTGTTGGCCAGCCGCTGCCTGGGCCCGCTGATTCCGCGCGCCTACCGCCCGGTGGCGGCGCGCGACGTGGCGCAGGCCCTGGTGCACGCGGTGCAGCGCCGCCACAGCGGCGTGGAACTGCTCAGCAGCGGCGCAATGCAGGGCGCTGCCAGCGCCTGAGAACAAAATCTGCACCGGGGCGCGCCCGGTGCAGCGCTGCCGTGGGGCTCAGGTGCGCACGAACAGCGTCACCAGGGGCTCCTCGCCCAGTTGCCGACTCCAGTGCCCGTGCACGGCGGGGTCGAAAACGGCGCCCCCGGGCAAGAGATCGGCGCTGTAGAAATGCTCGCCGGGGCCGAAGATGCGCGAGCTGCCGTCTTGCAGGCCGATTTCCATGCGCCCTTGCAGGATGAAGCACCACTGCGGCGCCGTGGTGCAATGGAAGCTGCTGCGAAAACCCACCGGGCTCTGGCGCAGCTGGTAGCCGCCACTGGGGAATAATTCCGACAGCGCCGCCTGGGGCGTGCCCTGTGCCAGCGCAAGGGTCTCTTCCCGGAAACGGGCGCGGCCATCCGCATCGGTGAACAGCACGGTCTGGGTGAAATACGTCACGGGCAAGGCTCCTGAGGACAAAGGCGGCATTGTGCCGGGGCTCGGCCAGGCCGTGCGGACCGGCCTTCAGGCAGCTTCCTCGGGCTGCGCGACCACACCCGCCTGCTCCAGGCGCTGCAAGGCCTGGTCCACCATGGCGTGCAAGGCCACCACCTGGGCCGGGCCCAGCAAGGCATTGACCCGCTCCTGGGCCACACGCCAGAGCAACTGCGCCTCGCGGCGCTTGTCCTGCCCGGCCACGGTGGCGCTGACGAGGCGGCTGCGCGCATCCGCCCCTGGACGCACCTGCACCCAGCCCGCGGCCACCAGGGGCTGCAGGTTGCGTGACAGGGTGGAGGTATTGAGCTTCATGGCCTGCGCCAGATCCACCGCGCGCACCGGCCCCATCTTGACCACGTGCGACAGCAGGGAGTACTGCGTGCCGCGCAGACCGCTTTGGCCCACTTCTTCGTCGTACAGGGCCGCCACGCGGCGCATGAGCTGGCGCAGCTTGAGGTTGGTGCAGCCCTGCGGGCGCAAAGCCATGGAGGGATCGTGGTCCATGCAGGGAATTATGATTGCATCTACAATAGTTGCATATGCAATTTTCTAAGAGGAGCTATGGATGAGCGAGAACACTTTGCAACAATGGCTGGAGCAGGAGGCCCGTATCCGCCAGCGCATGGATGCCGGTCCCGGCCCTGGTGTGGCGGATCTGCGGCAAGTGGCGCAGTGGAGCGGGCTGGGGCTGATGCAGGCCATGCTGCAGGGCGAGGTGCCCTATGCCAGCATTGCCCGCACGCTGGATTTCATCCTGCTGGACGTGGCCGAGGGGCGTGCGGTATTTCAAGGCACCCCGGGCGTGGCACACCTCAACCCCATGGGCACGGTGCACGGCGGCTGGTACGCCACCTTGCTGGACTCGGCACTGGGCTGCGCGGTGCACACCGCCCTGCCCGCCGGGCGCGCCTACACCACGGCCGAGTTGGGCCTGAACCTGGTGCGGTCCCTGCAGCCGGGCAAGGTGGCACGTGTGCGCGCCGTGGGCGAGGTGATCCATTGCGGGCGCCAGTTGGCTACCGCCCAGGCGCGCCTGGAAGGGCCGGACGGCACGCTCTACGCCCACGCCACCACGACCTGCCTGGTTTTTGACCTGCGCGCCTGACGACCCTTGCCGATGCCCGCACAATGGCGGGCATGCGCATCCTTCACACCATGCTGCGGGTGGGTGACCTGCAGCGCTCCATAGCCTTCTACACCCAGGTTCTGGGCATGCGGCTGATCCGCACCTCCGAGAACCCCGAATACAAGTACACCCTGGCCTTTCTGGGCTACGGCAGCAACCCGGAACACGCCGAGATCGAGCTCACCTACAACTGGGGCGTGGAGTCCTACGAACTGGGCACGGCCTTTGGCCACATCGCCCTGGGGGTGCCGGACGTGGCCGCGGCGGTGGAACGCATCCGCGCCGCCGGGGGCAGCATCACGCGCGAGGCCGGGCCGGTCAAGGGCGGCTCCAGCATCATTGCGTTTGTGGTGGACCCGGATGGGTACAAGATCGAATTAATACAAAGATAATCAACAACTTACGAAGACGAACGCTTTTCGGACGCCAAAAATCCAGATCCACTGCGCAGCGCGTAGCAGATAAACGACAAGTCGCGACTACTGAACCGGCGGGTATTGAGCGCAACCGACACTTTGAGCTGCTTGCCATCAATCGACTCACGGCTCGTTTCTCGCGTTCGTCATGCAATCTGCGCAGGCAGTTCGATTTCATAGGCTTGGGCGATACGGGCCACCAATTCGGCGACGGCGACGTTTCGAAGCTGCAGCACCTTCGGATCGATAGACGTGTCGGCAGCGACGGCAACCAAGAACCGCGTCATGTCGGCACCAATCTTTGTGTCGATCGGAATCCGTGTGGCGGGCGCCAACAACTGCGACAGCCGCAGCACGTCGTTGAGGTGCTTACGCACGTCCTTGGCATCGACTTTGGCGCCCTGCTCCTTTCGCGCCGTCAATTCCAGCCAAGCGATAGCCTTGAGCGGGATCAGACGATCTTCCCCAACCCAGGGCAGGCCATCGACTTCTCGACGCCCAGCCATGATGAATGCGTAGTAGACCTCGTCCAGCAAGATGGCGGACAAGCTGGAGACGGCTTCTTCCAGGGGTATCGGAGTTAGCTGACTGCCGTCGGCCAGTTGCAAGCCGTCCGGTGCTCTCGCGAACAATTCGACCATCGCGGGGAATCGATCGTCAGCGGGCTTCTGGAAACGGTAGAAGATGGGTTTTCCAGTGTCGCTGGCCTGGCGAATTGCGTAGCCGCCTTCCTCGACGAATTTCCAGAAGGCCTCGCCAAATGCCGGGGTCAGGGCCTCCACATGCAGGACGACATCCAGATCTTTGGTCGCGCGGAACTCAAGCCCCGCATCTTCCATCGCCAGGCTCGCGGCTGTGCCGCCAATCAGAACGTATTGATCAACGTATGGCGCAAAGCGCTCCTGGAAAATGCCCAACCCTCTCACCATGGCAGCAGCCCTTTCAGCTCGTCCAATGCGAGTTGGATTCGGTCGTCGGCGTTGTCCTGCAGGCTGAGCGCCAGCGAGAGCGGGTCTACGGTGTTGGCGTCTCGCACCAGTGCCGGGCTGTAGTTCCACAACTGCCATTCTTGAGCGCCTGCTTCCGGCTCAGTCAACTCGCGAACGCCGGCATCCTTTGCAGCCTTCCAGTCGGCAGCGCTCAACGCATACACCGGCCATTTCGGTTCGGTCAGCATGGAATAGCGCGCCAGCGCGCTGAGACCCGCGAGGCGGCGGGAGCCGTTTGCAGCGACCCCATGGACTGTCACCCAGATCGTGCGCCGGACCGGCGTACGAAGTGCGGGCTTCGCTCGCTCCCAGATCTGCTCCGGGGCGAGTTCCATTCGCAGCCAGCGCGATCGGCCGACCGTATACGCCACCGCCAACTCGGCCGCGGTCAACTCCTTGACCGCGCGCGACAGAGTCATGGGCGTGTAGCCCAACTCGGCCGCGACCCCGGAAGGCTGCCAATCAGGTTGCCACGGTTGGCGCAGCAAGGCAGTGATAAGCATGGCTTGCGCGGATGGACTCAGCGCCGCGTCCATGGCCGGAGCGCGCTGCCGAAAATACTCACGCAGGTCTAGTCCCAAATCGGGCAGATAGAGTTGGTTGCCCGGCACGATGAATGGGACTTTTTGCTCAATCAAGCGCCGACGGTCATAGGATGCGAGGGCTTGGGTGACATAGACCACCGGTTGACCAGCCAAGGCCTTGACCTTGTCCAGCCAGGTCCTGACGTCGCTGAGGGACTGCTTGGCGTCGTCCCGCCCTATCGCCAGGACCACGGGCTGTCCCAGCAGTTCCAGTTCGCTGAACTGGAAGGCCTCGCGAAGGAAGTAAGGCAGCTCGTTTACACGTGCCCACGGCCTCACGCCTGGCACTTGGATGCCCAGAACCTCTTGGAGGTAGTGCAGAACGGCGATCGTGAGGATTGGCAAAGCGCATCCTGGATAACTCGGGTTTCACACGATAACATATTCGCTGTTATCGTGCAAAATTGCGTTATCATGATCTCGTCAACTGTTACCTGACCCTACGCGGAGCCATCCAACGGTCCTTTGCTCTTCGAGCGCCTGAACACACTGCGCAAGCCCTTGATGCTTGTGTTGGACGAGACAGTGGTCACCACGGGCGAGCTGCGAGCCCTCCAATGCCGTCGAACCCATCGGCGCGTGCGGTCAACAATGTCAGAATGGCCAGAACATATCAAGAAACGGCCACGCCACCGCAGCCTTGCCCTGCCTACACCACCATGCGACGCCGCATTTTCTTCGCCACCCCCGTCCTGCTCACCATGCCCCCTGCGCTGCAAGCCACCGAGACCGTGCGCACACTGCCTGAAGCCATGCTCTGGCTGGACCGGATAGAACGCACAGGCGCTCGCTCCACTGGCCTGTGGCCCCTGAGCGCTGTGCTGCAACACCTGGCCCAAAGCATAGAAATGAGCATGGATGGCTTTCCCCAGCCCAAGCCGCCCTGGTTCCAGGCCACACTGGGCAGTGCGGCATTCGCCGTGTTCCAATGGCGCGGACGGATGTCCCACGGTTTGGCAGAACCGATACCCGGCGCGCCCGGGCTGGACCTGGCGCAGCCCCTGCCCCAGGCCATGCAGCGGCTGCGCGCCGCCATCACCCGCTTCGAAGCCTACCAGGGCGCCCTGAGGCCCCACTTTGCCTATGGCACCCTGGGCAAAAGCGACTACGCCCAAGCGCACATACTGCACATAGCAAACCACCAAGACGAAATTGTCTTCGGTTGATTGCTACTATTTGTATAGCATTACAGTGTTATAGGGCGCGGGCGGAAGGCCTAAAGAATGCCCATGGAAGCGGAGCGCTCCGTTGCCGGACAGCGCCACGGCTTCAGGCCTTGCGCAGTGCCTGCGTAGCCCGCGCCAGCGCCGTCACCTGCCCCCAGTCCCCGGCAGCCACCGCCTGCGCAGGCACGAGCCAGGAGCCGCCGACACAGACCACGTTGGGCAAGGCCAGCAGTTCGGCCGCGTTGTCCTGGGTCACGCCGCCCGTGGGGCAAAAGCGCACGTCGCCAAAGGGGCCGCTCCAGGCCTTGAGCATGGCGCTGCCACCGGCCTGCATGGCGGGGAAGAACTTGAGTTCGCGGTAGCCATCTTCTTGCGCCAGCATGATTTCACTGCCGGTGGCCACGCCCGGCAACAACGCCAGGCCCATGGCGCGGCAGGCACGCCCCAAGGTGGGGGTGTAGCCGGGGCTGACGGCAAAACGTGCCCCGGCACGCAGGACGGCTTCGGCATCGGCCACGCTGCGCACGGTGCCTGCGCCGACCACGGCTTCAGGCACTTCGGCGGCGATGCGCTCCATGCAGGCCAGGGCCTGGGGGGTGCGCAGGGTGATCTCCAGCATGCGCACGCCCCCGGCGGCCAGGGCACGGGCCATGGGCACGGCATGGGCCACATCGTGCAGAACGATCACGGGGATCACGGGGGCGTCCTGCATTACCTGCAGGGCGGTCAAGGGGGTGGAAACGGTGCTCATGGGGAAACGGCTTTCTTGGTGGGGTTCACATCCAGGTGCAGGCGCCCTCTTCGGCGCTGCGGGCGTTGCGGCGCATGCCGACAAACAGTTCGCGGCCCATGCCCACGGCATTGGCGGCCACGGCGCAGGCGGGCATGGGCAGCACTTCGCGCGCGGCCCATTCGGCTTCGTCCACCAGCACCTGCAGCGTGCCTGCGGGCGCATCCAGGCGGATCAGGTCGCCATCACGCAGCTTGGCCAGGGGGCCGCCTGCGGCGGCCTCGGGCGAGACGTGGATGGCGGCGGGCACCTTGCCCGAGGCGCCGCTCATGCGCCCGTCGGTCACCAGCGCCACCTGGTAGCCCTTGCCCTGCAGCACGGCCAGCGGCGGGGTGAGTTTGTGCAGTTCGGGCATGCCGTTGGCCTGCGGGCCTTGCCAGCGCACCACGCAGACCACATCACGCTCCAGCTCCCCGGCCTTGAAAGCGGCCTGCAAGGCTTCTTGCGAGTCGAACACGCGGCACGGGGCCTGCACCACATGGCGCTCTTCGGGCACGGCCGAGACCTTGATGACGCTGCGCCCCAGCGTGCCAGTGAGCAGCTTGAGGCCGCCAGTGGCGCTGAAGGGCTGGGCCGCCGGGCGCAGCACGCTGTCGTCGCCGCTGGTGCGGGACGGCTGCCAACTCAGTTGGGCCTGCTCGGCGTCCCACTGCGGGATGGCGCTGAAGGCACTCAGGCCCTGGGGGTGGACGGTGAGCACGTCGGCGTGCATGAGGCCCGCCTGCAGCAACTGGCCGATGACGAAACCGGGGCCGCCCGCGGCCTGGAACTGGTTCACGTCGGCACTGCCATTGGGGTAGACGCGCGCCAGCAGCGGCACGACTTCGGAGAGCTGGGCGAAGTCGTCCCAGTCGATCACGATGCCGGCGGCGCGCGCCACCGCCACCCAGTGGATGAGGTGGTTGGTGGAGCCCCCGGTGGCCAGCAGGGCCACCATGGCGTTGGCGATGCAGCGCTCGTCCACCACGTGCCCGATGGGCGTGCACAGGCGCTGCGCAGGCGCGCCGGTGGCTTGGCCGAGCACGGTGCGCAGGGCCTCGCGGGTGAGCGCTTCGCGCAGCGCGCCGTGCGGCGGCACGAAGGCGGTGCCGGGCACGTGCAGGCCCATGGCTTCGAGCAGCATCTGGTTGCTGTTGGCGGTGCCGTAGAAGGTGCAGGTACCCTCGCCGTGGTAGGCGGCGGACTCGGCCGCCAGCAGCTCGGGGCGCCCGACCAGGCCCTGGGCGGCTTTTTCGCGCACCTTGGCCTTGTCGGTGTTGGACAGGCCGGAACCCATGGGGCCAGCAGGCACGAACACGGTGGGCAGGTGGCCGAACTGCAGGGCGCCGATGAGCAGCCCGGGCACGATCTTGTCGCACACGCCCAGCATCAGGGCGGCGTCGAACACGTCGTGGCTCAGGGCCACGGCGGTGCCCATGGCAATGACGTCGCGGCTGAACAGGCTCAGCTCCATGCCCGGCGCGCCCTGGGTGACGCCGTCACACATGGCGGGCACGCCCCCGGCGACCTGGACCGTGGCGCCACAGCGCTGGGCTTCGTCCTTGATCAGGTCGGGGTAGGCCTGCAGCGGGGCGTGGGCCGAGAGCATGTCGTTGTAAGCGGTGACGATGCCCACGTGCGGGGGGCGCTGCACCGCCACACCGATGGCGCCCAGGCCGGAGGCGGCGCGCTTGGGTTCTTCGGGCAGGGCGGCAAAGGCGTGGGCGACGTTGGCGCAGCCCAGGCGCTGGCTCCCGGGGGGGCGCTGGGCTGCTGCGTCCACGCGCGCCAGGTAGGCCTGGCGCGTGGCGCGGCTGCGCTCGGTGATGCGTTGGGTGACAGCGGCCAGGCGCGGATGCACGCTGGGTGCGCGCGCGGGCTCGGTAGCGGTTTCGGAAGGCATGGTTTTCTATGTAACAAAATTACAAAACAAATGGTAACCAGTTTCACGCCCCTTGCCTACCGTCCAGGGTTACCAAATGGGTACCAGTTGCGCAGGGGCCTTGGGCAGCCCCTACAAAGGGCCGGTAGCCCAGGGCAGCGGGGCTGCCTATACTGTGGAGCATGAACACCGATATTGCATCCTTGCGCAAAAGCTACGAGCGCGCCGAACTCAGCGAAGAGGCCTCGCACGCCGATCCGCTGCAGCAGTTTTCGCACTGGCTGGACGAGGCGATGGCAGCGCAAGTCCCCGAGCCGAACGCCATGACCCTGGCCACGGTGGACAGCCGCCTGCGCCCGAGCACGCGCATCGTGCTCATCAAGGGCTGCGATGCGCGCGGCATCGTCTGGTACACCAACTACGACAGCCGCAAGGGGCAGGAGCTGGCGGGCAACCCGTATGCGGCGCTGCAGTTCCACTGGGTGGAGCTGGAGCGCGTGGTGCGCATCGAGGGCCGGGTGCAGCGCGTCAGCGAGGCGGAAAGCGACGCCTATTTCCACAGCCGCCCGCTGGACTCGCGCATCGGGGCCTGGGCCTCGCCGCAAAGCCAGGTGATCGAGGGCCGCCAGGTGCTGGTGACCAATGCGGCCAAGTACGGGGCGCGCTTTCTGCTGCAGCCGCCGCGCCCGCCGCACTGGGGGGGCTACCGGCTGGTGCCCGAGGCCTGGGAGTTCTGGCAGGGGCGCAAGAGCCGCCTGCACGACCGGCTGCACTACCGGCAGGAAGATGGCCGCTGGGTACGCGAGCGGCTGGCACCCTGAGTGTGCATGCGCCTGCGGCCGTAGGGCCCGCCAAGGGGCAGGCAGCGCCTACTTCACATCGACCGCGTCGAGCATGCGGTAGTACAGGCCGTAGGGATCGTCTTCCAGGACCAGGAACTGGCCTTCGACCACCACGGCTTCGAGGGTGTATTTCACCGGGATCTTGGTCTTGACTTCGACCATGCTCTCGGGGCCGCCGGGGACACAGAAGGAGCAGGTCAGGGGCACGGAACTGACCAGGAAGTGCTTCTGGCTCTCCCCCGGCTGCAGCGGCATCATGAAGCCCTGCACGCGCAGTGTCTTTTTGTGCAGGCCCTGGACGTCGGCGGGAAACACCGGCAGCAGGCGGTTTTTCACGTTCTTGGTCTTGACCTCGGTGAGCAGCTTCCACGGCACCACGTCGGAGCGCTCCTGCAGGGGTTTGAAGGGGCTGTTGGGGCTGTGCACGCCAGGGCCGCTGCCGCCAATGGGGGGACTGAGCTGGGCCCAGGCCGGCGCAACGCCCATTAGCACCCCACATGCCAGCGCGCACGCCAGCCTGCTCCACACCCTGCCACCACCACGCATGAAAAAACTCCTGGACCGCACGGCCTAGCGTGCGCGCAGCACCACGCTGGCGTGGTCGCTGATGCCAATCACATTGAAAAAAGCCGCCACCAGACGGCTCACGTCCTGGAACTGGACGTGGCAGCTCTGGGCCTCCAGTTGCGCCACCCAGTTCAGGATACAGCCTGCAGCGCCAAAGTCGACCCGGATCAGGTGCGAACACGACACCAGCAGCGGGTGCCCATCCTGCAAACCTTCGGTCAACACCGTCAACTGCGGCTCCACGTCGCCCTGCAACTCACCATCCAGGGGGACGACCACCGATTCGTTGGCGGACAGCAATCCGAACACCGTGCTGGCGGCACCGTCAAACGCGGAATGGGGGCCCTGGGCCGCGTCGCCGCCACTGGCGGCCATCTCGTGCTGGCAGGTGCACAGGGGCGGTTCCCACGACGGCGGCGAGAGTTCGTACACCAGGCAGAAGTCGAGGGCCACCTGCTCGAAGTCGTCCATCAGCCCCAAGGTGCGCAAGACGTGCATGCGCAGCTGCCACCACACCTGGGGGGTGCGGATGTCACCCCCGGGGGTGCTGGCCTTGAGCACCTTGAGCAGTGCCGGAATGCCCGAAAACACCAGCTCCACAGGGGTGCCGGCCCAGCGCGCAAACAAGGTGCTGAGCAGGGGCGCGGCTTCGAGGGACAGGCTGCGCAGCGCCCCCCATTGCACCTGCATGCGGCCCTTGCAGCCCTGCATCGCCTGCTCCAGCGCCTGTACCTGGGGAACTTCCAGCACTTCCGGGCAGGTCCATTCGTCGGCCCGGGGCTGGCTGGGTGCGGCCCGTGCCGCGCGCCGCGCGGCCACGGCTTCGGGCATGGAATACCACTCCGGCGGGCTGGAGCCAAACCGCTGCGCATACTCCATGGCAAAGTGGTCGAAGGCCTCGCGCTGGCCCGTGGCACGGTAGAGGTCAAACACCGCCGCGGCATAGGTCTGGGCGGTTTCGACCTTGGTTTGCGGGTCCACCAGGCCCGCCACCAGCATCTTGAGTGCCGTGTCTGCGTCGCCTTCGGCAAAACGGATGGAGGCCTCCTGCAGGTCCGGGTCGCCCAGGGTCGCGCCCATCTCGATGGAGATGAGCTTGGAGTTGGAAAAACCGCTGATGCCGCTGTCCATGGCGCTGGGCATGGACGGCACGAAGCCGACCACCACCGCGTCGGCGGGAGGACGCGAAGCCGGGGCACCGGCAGGCGCGGCGCCGGGCGCGGCACCGGGAGCCACTTCGCGCAGCACAGGAACGGCGGGGGGAGCCCCCTCGGCGCCCAGCGGCGGCAGGGCCATGGCCGCCGGGGCGGTGGCGAACTCGAAGCCCTCCAGCAGGTCTTCCCCGGCCACCGGGTCGTCCGCGCTCAGGCGCACACTGGCAATCACGGGTTTGGCAGGCTTGGAAGGCGCTTGCGCAAGGGCGGCGGCCTCGTCCTGCTTGCGCGTGCCCCACCAGTGCTTGGACATCTGGGCTTCGATGTCGTTGATCTTCTTGACGGTGGAGAGCCGCTCGGCCTCCTGGTAGCCGCCGCTGCTTTGAAAGGCCTGGGGCCGACCGGCGACATAGCTGCTGGTGGCGATGCCGTTGGAGCGGATCTTGCGCAAATAGTCGAACTCGCGACGACGGATGATGTCGTCACGACGCTTCTGCTCCACGCGCGCGCGCAATGCCTGGTGGCTGGAATCGGTGCCACGGTCCAGACTGGATTCACTACCGTCCAGGGCCGCACGCTCCTCTTTGCGCATCAGGCTGGCGACACGGGCCAGCAATCCGCCATTGTTCTCTTTCACGGCCATGGGCGGCAGTCTAACCCGTTCGCCGCCGCTTGTGAAAAGCTTTGCCCGCCAAGCACCGCAGCTGTGGTGCTGCCGCGACTGCTGTGGCAGGGCGCCGCCCGCTGCCGCCGCCCCATTGCCGGCCCATTGCCGGCCCATTGCCGACCCTTGCACGGCCCGCGGCACCCTGCAGGATTTACACAACTTTTCCAACCGGCACACTGGCAGGCTTGACCCGGCGGGAGACAGGTGGTTACACTAATAACCGATTGGTCATTAATTTTCTTGGCCAACCTGCTCTATGTGCCCCATCTGCCCTATCCAGAACATTGCCGATTCGGTGCGCGCCAAGCGCGAGCGCCGCAAGGAAGCCCGTCCAGGCGAGCTGCTGGCCGCTGCGCTGGAGCTGTTCGTGGAAAAGGGCTACGCCGCCACGCGGGCCGAAGAGGTGGCCCAGCGCGCGGGGGTCTCCAAGGGGACCCTGTTCCTGTATTTTTCCAGCAAGGAAGAGCTTTTCAAGGCCGTGGTGCGGGAGAACATTGCGGTGCGCTTTGGCGAATGGAAGGCCGAGGTCGACGGCTTCGAAGGCTCCAGCGCCGCCTTGCTGCGCTACGCCATGCAGATGTGGTGGGAGCGCATCGGATCGACCCGCCTGGCGGGAATTTCGAAACTGATGATGAGCGAAGCAGGCAATTTTCCGGAATTGGCAGCGTTTTACCACCAGGAGGTGGTGCTTCCCGGACAGGCGCTGGTGCGCCACATTCTGGCGCGCGGGATGCACAGCGGCGAGTTTGGGCCGATGGATCTGGACTATGGGGTGTACTCCTTGATTGCGCCCATGATGTTCCTGACGACTTGGAACCACTCGCTGGGCTGTTGCACGGCGGCCACGAACCTGATCGATCCGCAGCGTTACATCCACTGCCAGGTGGAGACGCTGCTGCACGGGCTGCTGCGCCGCAACGGCGACGCCGCAGCGCCCGGGAATGCCCCGGTTTGAATACATGAGGTAAATAGGCCATGAAGACCTGGATGAAATGGACCGCTGCGGCCGTGGCCGTGGCCACACTCGCAGGGGGTGGTGTGCGCCTGCTGCAGGCGCGTCAGCTCAAGCAGCAGACTTTGCAGGCGCAGCAGGATGCCCAGGCCACGGCGGTGGCGCTGCAGCTCAGCGGGCGCGATCTGGTGGAGGTGCGGCCGCTGCCGCTGCCGCTGCAGGTGGAGGTTTCTGGCGCCTTCAAGGCGGTGGAGTCGGCCTTTGTGAAGGCGCGCGTGGCGGGTGAACTGCAGGGCCTGCAGTTGCGCGAGGGCGACAGTGTGCGTGCGGGTGAGGTGGTGGCGCGCATCGAGCCGCTGGAGTTCCAGGCACGCCTGAAGCAGGTGCAGCAGCAGGCCGAGGCGGCGAAGGCGCAGGTGGACATTGCCCAGCGCAGCTACGACAACAACCGCTCGCTGGTGGAGCAGGGCTTCATCTCGCGCACGGCGCTGGACACCTCGGCTGCGAATCTGGCCAACGCGCAGGCCAACCACCGCGCAGCGCAAGCAGCGGTGGAGGTGGCGGCCAAGGCGCTGGACGACGCGGTGCTGCGCGCGCCCCTGAGCGGCCAGGTGGCGCAGCGCCTGGCCCAGCCAGGCGAGCGCGTGGGCGTGGAGGCGCGTGTGCTGGAGATCATCAACCCGAACCGGCTGGAGCTGGAGGCGGCACTGAACCCGGCGGATTCGCTCAAGGTGCGCACGGGGCAGAGCGCACGCCTGTTCATCGAGGGCAGCACCGAGGCGGTTGCGGCCCGGGTGGTGCGGGTCAACCCCAGCGCTTCGGCTGCGAGCCGCACGGTCACGGCCTATCTGGCGATCGAGCCGCGCGCAGGCGTGCGCCAGGGCCTGTTCGCCCAGGGCGTGGTGGAGCTGGGCACCCAGGACAGTCTGGCGCTGCCGCTGAGCGCGGTGCGCACCGACAAGCCGCAGCCCTATGTGCAGGTGCTGCAGGGCGGCAAGGTGCAGCATGCCAGCGTGGAGGTATTGCGCCGCGCCCAGTACCAGGGCCAGGCCTATGCCGCCATCCGCGGTGTGGACCAGGGCACGCAGGTGCTGGTGGGCAGTCTGGGCGCGGTGCGCGCCGGTACCGACGCCAAGGTGGCGCAAACGGGGCAATAAACCATGTGGTTCACGCGCGTCAGCCTGAAAAACCCGGTTTTTGCCACCATGGTGATGCTGGCCCTGGTGGTGCTGGGCCTGTTTTCCCTGCAGCGTTTGCAGGTGGACCAGTTCCCCAGCATCGACTTCCCCGTGGTGGTGGTGATCACGGACTACCCCGGGGCCTCGCCCGAGATCGTGGAGACCGAGGTCTCCAAGAAGATCGAGGAAGGGGTGAATTCGATTGCCGGCATCAACGCGCTGACCTCGCGCAACTACGAGGGCCAGAGCGTGGTGGTGATCGAGTTCGGCCTGCACATGGACGGGCGCAAGGCGGCCGACGATGTGCGCGAGAAGGTGGCGTCCATCAAACCGCTGCTGCGCACCGAGGTGAAGGAGCCGCGCGTGCTGCGCTTTGACCCGGCGGCGCGTGCGATCTGGTCGGTGGCGGTGCTGCCCGAGGCGCAGGGCCCGGCGCCCGATGCGGTGGAGCTGACCAACTGGGCCGAGCAGACCTTCAAGAAACGCCTGGAGAACGTGCGCGGGGTGGGCTCGGTGACGGTGGTGGGCGGCACCAAGCGCGAAATCAATGTCTACCTGCAGCCCGACAAGCTCGAGGCGCTGGGGCTGACGCCGGACCAGGTGGCCACGGCGGTGCGCAATGAGAACCAGGACTTCCCGGTGGGCTCGGTGCGCTCGCTGGAGCAGGAGCGCGTGGTCAAGATCGAGGCGCGCATGCGCCGCCCCGAAGACTTTGGCCGCATCATCGTGGCGCGCAAGAACGGCGCCCCGATCCGCCTGGACCAGGTGGCACGTATCCAGGATGGCGCCCAGGAGACCGAGAACCTGGCGCTGTACAACGGCCAGCGCACGTTGCTGCTGCAGGTGCAAAAGACGCAGGACGAGAACACGATTGCGGTGGTGGATGGCCTGTTCAAGACCCTGGCCGAGGTGCAGAAGGCGGCACCGCAGGGTGTGCGCCTGGAGCCGATTTTTGATGGCTCGCGCCAGATCCGGGTGTCGGTGCAGAACGTGGGGCGCACGCTGGTGGAAGGCGCGGCGCTGACGGTGCTGATCGTGTTCCTGTTCCTGAACTCGTGGCGCTCGACGGTGATCACCGGGCTGACGCTGCCGATTGCGCTGATCAGCACCTTCTTGTTCATGCACTGGTTCGGCTTCACCATCAACATGATCACGCTCATGGCGCTGTCGCTGTGCGTGGGGCTGCTGATCGACGACGCGATCGTGGTGCGCGAGAACATCGTGCGCCACGTGCAGATGGGCAAGGGGGCGTTCCAGGCCTCGCTGGACGGCACGCAGGAGATTGGCCTGGCGGTGCTGGCCACCACGCTGTCCATCGTGGCAGTGTTTCTGCCCATCGGCTTCATGGGCGGCATCATCGGCAAGTTTTTCCACGAGTTCGGCGTCACCATCGTGGCGGCGGTGCTGATCTCGATGTTCGTGAGCTTCACGCTCGACCCCATGCTGTCGAGCATCTGGCACGACCCCAGCATCGAGGCGCACGGCCAGCGCCACGCGCCGGTGACGCTGTACGACAAGACCATCGGGCGGGTGACGGGCTGGTTTGACCACGCCACGGATTTGCTGGCGGACTTTTACCAGGCGATTTTGCGCTGGGCGCTGGGGCACAAGCTGCTGAGCACACTGGCTGCGGTGGGGGTGTTTGCCCTGAGCGTGGGGCTGGTGCCGCTGCTGGGGACGGAGTTTGTGCCGAAGTCGGATTTTTCCGAGACCTCGGTGTACTTTCATACCCCGGTGGGGTCTTCGCTGGAGGTGACGGAAGAGCGTGCCCGTGCGGTGGAGGCGGTGCTGCGCACCCTGCCCGAGGTGCGCTATACCCTGACCACCATCAACACCGGCAACGCCCAGGGCAAGATGTACGCCAGCATTTACGTGCGCCTGGTGGACCGCAAGGAGCGCAGCCGCAGCGTGGACGGGATGTCGGTGGTGCTGCGCCAGAAGCTGCGCGAGGTGCCGGGCATCACGGTGACGCACGTGGGCCTGCTCGATGCGGTGGGCGGGCAAAAGCAGATTCTGTTTTCGCTGCAGGGGCCGGACACGGCGGAGCTGGAGCGGCTCACCACCACAGTGCTGGACAAGGTCCGCGCCATACCGGGGCTGGTGGACCTGGATTCGAGCGTCAAGCCCAACAAGCCCACGCTGGACGTGCAGGTGAACCGCGAGGCGGCCTCGGACCTGGGCCTGAGCGTGGCGCAGATCAGCAGCGCGGCGCGCACCCTGGTGGCCGGGCAGACGGTGGGCAACTGGCGCGCCAGCGACGACCAGACCTATGACGTGAATGTGCGCCTGGCGCCGCAGGCACGCGCACAGGCGGCCGACCTGGAGCGATTGCCGCTGGCGCTGGGCGCCAATGCCGATGGCAGCCCGCGCGTGGTGCGCCTGGGGCAGGTGGCGCGGGTGGTGGAATCCACCGGGCCGAACCAGATCAACCGGCGCGACCTGACGCGCGAGGTGACGATTTCGGGCAATGCCTCGGGGCGTTCGGCCGGGGAGATTTCGGCCGACATCCGCAAGGCCATGGACACGGTGCAGCTGGCGCCGGGCTACAGCTACAAGTTCAGCGGTTCGACCAAGGACATGGCGGAGTCGTTCAACTACGCGCTGCAGGCGCTTCTGATGGCGGTGGTGTTCATCTACATGATTCTGGCAAGCCAGTTCAAGAGCTTTTTGCAGCCGCTGGCGCTGATGACCTCGCTGCCGCTGACGCTGATCGGGGTGGTGCTGGCGCTGATGATGTTCAACTCGACGCTGTCGCTGTTCTCCGTCATCGGCGTGGTGATGCTGATGGGCCTGGTGACGAAGAACGCGATTTTGCTGGTGGACTTCGCGATCCGCGCCCGCGAGGACGGGCTGGATCGAAACGAGGCGCTGCTGCTGGCGGCCAAGGTGCGGCTGCGCCCGATCCTGATGACCACGCTGGCCATGATCTTTGGCATGGTGCCGCTGGCCTTTGCCCTGAGCGAGGGCTCGGAGATGCGCGCGCCCATGGGGCAGGCGGTGATCGGGGGCGTGATCACTTCGTCGGTGCTGACACTGGTGGTAGTACCCGTGGTGTATTGCTTCATGGACGATCTGGGGCTGTGGATGCGCCGGGTGCTGGGCGGGAAGAAAGACCCCACCCGGTAAAATTCCTGGTTATCTGTTAACATACCCCACGGAGTATCATCATGAACATGGCCGACATCCCCACCGCCCGTTTCAACATGGTTGAGCAGCAGGTGCGCCCCTGGAACGTCTACGACCCGGTGATTCTGGAGCTGCTGCAAACCGTGCCGCGCGAGCAGTTTGTGCCCGCAGGACACGAGGCGCACGCCTACGCCGACGTGGAAATCCCGCTGGGCAATGGCCAGACCATGCTGGCGCCCAAGATGGCGGCCAAGCTGGTGCAGGACGCGCGTGTGCAAAAGGGCGACCGGGTGCTGCAGATCGGCGCCGGTTCGGGCTATGTGAGCGCCTTGCTGGCGCACCTGTGCGAGCGCGTGGTGGCGCTGGAGTGCGATGCCGAGATGGCCGCCCTGGCCCAGGCCAACCTGCTCAAGGCCGGGCTGCGCAATGTGGCGGTGCGCCAGGCCGATGGCGCCGAGGGCGCGGCGGTGGATGGCCCTTTCAACGCGATCGTGCTGTGCGGCTCGGTGGCCCAGGTGCCGCAGGCGCTGCTGGACCAGCTCGCCGAGGGCGGCCGCCTGGTGGCGGTGGTGGGTGGCGAGCCCATCATGCACGCCGAGATCTATACCCGCACGGGTACCAACAGTTTTACCAAGGCCTCCCCCTGGGACGCCAACCTGCCGCGCCTCAAAGGCTTTGCTGAAATCCCGCGCTTCCAATTCTGAGCGCGCGCCTTCTCTGGAACCCCTCCCATGATCGACCACATCCGTCCCGCCCAGTTGCCGCAGTGGATTGCGGCCCATGCCGCGCAAGGTGCGCAGCCGCTGGTGCTGGACGTGCGCGAGCCCCAGGAACTGCGGGTGGCCAGCGTGCAGGCGGATGGATTTGAGCTGGTGTGCATCCCCATGAGTGTGCTGGGGGCGCGCTGGCAGGAACTCGACAGCGAACGCCCCACGGCCTGCCTGTGCCACCACGGTGGCCGAAGCCAGCAGGTGGCGGCGTTTCTGAAGCAGCGCGGATTCGCGCACGTGGCCAACATCGCCGGGGGCATCGATGCCTGGGCCTGCGAGGTGGACCCGCGTGTGCCGCGCTATTGAATTCCCTCGTTGATCACCGTCCGGTTCTAGAAAGCAGCAAGCATGAACACCCCTGCCCCGTTTTCCCTTCGCCACCTGCCGCTGGTATTGGCCCTCTCGCTGGGCGCTGCGGCCCATGCGCAAACGCAAAGCCTGAGCGCGCTGTACGCGGCCGCGCGCGGCTATGACGCCGCCTACCAGTCGGCCCAGTCGCAGCAGCAGGCCACCCTGGCCAAGGCCGAGCAGGCCCTGGCGGGGCTGCGCCCCACGGTGGGCCTGAGCGCCACGGCCAACAAGTACAACACCGAGGTGGCCGAGCCCACCGCGCGCAACTACAACTGGGACGACCAGAAGATCGCGGTCTCGGCCTCGCACCCCCTGTACCGCCCGGCCAACAGCGCCACGGCCGAGCAGGGCCAGCGCCAGATCAAGCTGGCACAGGCGCAGTTGGAGCAGGCCGAGCAGGACCTGATGGTGCGCGTGGGCCAGGCCTATTTCGACGTGCTGGGCGCGACCGACACGCTGGTGCTGGTGCAAAAGCAAAAGGCCGCGGTCTCGGAGCAACTGGCGTTTGCGCAGCGCAATTTCGAAGTGGGCACCTCGACCATCACCGACACGCGCGAGGCGCAGGCCAAGTTCGACCTGGTGCTGGCGCAGGAGCTGGCCGCCGAGAATGACCTGCGCGTCAAGCGCATGGCCCTGAACCAGCTGGTGGGCACGCAAGAAGCGCAGCCCGCGCCGCTGCCCGAGGCGGTGCAGCTGCCCGCCGCGCCGGGCCCGGACGCCGACAGCTGGATTGCCCAGGCGCAGCAGCAGCACCCGGCGCTGCGCCAGTTGCAGGTGGCGCTGGAGGTGGCGGAGCTGGAAACGGCCAAGGCCGCAGCCGGTCACAAACCCACGCTGGACCTGGTGGGCGGCTACCAGATGAGCGCCTCGCAAGGTTCGCTCAACTCACTCGGTGTGGCCAGCAACAGCCGCTCCACCACCGCCTCGGTGGGCCTGAGCTTTGCGCTGCCGCTGTACGCGGGCGGTGCGCTGACGCAAAAGGAGCGCGAGGCCGTGGCCCTGCAGGCCAAAGCCAGCACCGACCTGGAGGCCAGCCGCCGCACCGTGGCCCAGGGTATTCGCACCGCGTACTACGGCGTGCAGTCCGGCCTGGGGCAGGTCAAGGCGCTGGAAGCGGCGGAGGCATCGAGCCAAAGCGCGCTGGACGCCAACAAGCTGGGCTACCAGGTGGGCGTGCGCATCAACATCGACGTGCTCAACGCGCAAAGCCAGCTGTTCGATACCAAGACCAAGCTGGCCAAGGCGCGCTACGACGTGCTGCTGGGCGGTCTCAAACTGCGCCAGGCCGGTGGCGTGCTCAAGGCCGAAGACCTGGACAACGTGGCCAAGGTGCTGGTGGCGCAGTAAAGAACGCGCGCTGGGCCTGCCGCCTTGCCGGGGGCGCTGTGCCCCGGTGCGGTCAGCGTGGCTGGTGGGCCTGGGCAGGTGCAGGCTGCGGCAATCGCAACCACTGCAGCAGCGCGTGCACGGTGCGCTGCGCGGCGCCCCGGTGCTGTGCGGCCAGGGTCTGGCCGGCCTGAGCGGCACGGGCCAGGGCGGCGCGGTCCTGCAGCAGCTGCGCCACCTGCGCCAGGGCCGCATCCATGTCGGCCACGGCAAAGGCGGCGCCCGCCTGGGTGGCGAGTTCGGCGGCCTGGGCAAAGTTGAACACGTGCGGGCCCAGCACCACCGGGCAGCCGCAGGCGGCGGCTTCGATCAGGTTTTGCCCGCCCAAGGGGGCGAAGCTGCCGCCCAGCAGGGCGACGTCGGCCAAGCCGTAATAGAGGGCCATTTCGCCCAGGCTGTCGCCCAGCCAGACCCCGGACGCAGCCGCTTCGGGCCCTGCTGCGCCCCACTGGCTGCGGCGCAGCACCGGCAGGCCCCGTGCCTGCACGGCGGCCTCCACGGCATCGAAGCGCTGGGGGTGGCGCGGCACCACCAGCCAGCGCACGTTTGCTATTATTTTTATAGCTACATCGGCAGATTCCACGCGGGCCAAGGCCGAAAAACGCTCCAAAGCGTCGAGCCACAGGGCGTCTTCGCCCTCGCGCGCGCTGGCCAGCAGCACCACGGGCCGGGTCTGCGCCGCGCGCCACTGCTGGCCCTGGGCGAGCAGGGCCGCGTCGGGCGGCAGGTCGTATTTAAAGTTGCCCATCACCCCGCGCACGGGGGCGCCCAGGCTGTGCAGGCGCTCGGCGTCGGCGCTGCTTTGCGCCCACACGGCGGCCAGGGCGCCATAGGCCATGCGCCCGAGCACACCGAAGCGGCGCGCCTGGCGCAGTGATTTGTCGCTCAAACGCGCGTTGACCAGGCACAGCGGCACCCCTGCAGCGCGGCACTGCAGCACCAGTTGGGGCCAGACCTCGGTCTCCATCAACAGGCCCACCTGGGGGCGGAAGTGGGCCAGGAAACGGCGCACCGCACCCGGGCTGTCCCAGGGCAGCCAAACCTGCTGGTCGCCTTCGGCCAGCAGGGCGGCACCGGCCGCGCGCCCGGTGGCGGTGCCATGGGTGAGCAGCAGGCGCATGCCGGGCAGGGCCTGGCGCAGGGCGTGCACCAGGGCAGTGGCAGCGCGTGTTTCGCCCAGGCTGACGGCGTGCAGCCACACCAGGGGAGCGCCGCCGTGGCGCGCGGTTTTGCCATGGTTGGCGGGGCCGTAGTGCCCAAAGCGCTCGGGCACGGCGTGGGCATACCCTGGCTCGGCACGGGCGCGGCGCGCCAGCTTGCGCCGCACCAGGGGCTGCAAGGCGGTGGCGAAGGCGCCGTACAGGGCCAGCACCAGGCTCTGGGGGGCGTTGCGCCGCATCAAGCGCCCTCCCCTGCGGCCAGCACCGGGGCCACTGCGGTCCAGGCCTGCCAGACGTCTTGCGCCACCGGATGCGGGTGCCCATAGACACTGCGCTGGCGCGCGCTGCGCCCGGGGCCGGTGCGCCAGGCGGTGTCGAAGTTGTAGAGCTGCACATGGGGCAAGTCCAGCGCCACGGCGATGTGGCTCACGCCGCTGTCCACGCCAATAACCCCGGCGCAGCGCGCCAGGGCGTCGGTGAGCTGGGCCAGGTCCAACAGCGGCCAGACCTGTGCGCCCGGGATCTGTGCCGCCAGGGCCTGGCTGGTGGCCTGCTCCTGCGCCGTGCCGTGCACCAGCACCACGTTCCAGCCCACGGCGTCCAGGGCCTGCCCCAGCGCCACCCACAGCGGCCCAGGCCACTGCTTGTCGGCGCGCGAGGTGCCATGCACCAGGGCTACGGTGCCAGGTTGGATTACTACAAAATTGATAGCATCATCCGCAGTATCTACGCGGGCCAGCAGCCCAAAATGCTCTTCATCCCGAAGGGCATAGCCGAGCGCCTGGGCGCACAGCAGGCGTGCGCGCTGCACCGCATGCACGTGCGTGGGCAGCACGGGGGCGACGTGCGCCACCCAGCGTGTGGGCGCCTCCCAGCCCGAGCCTTCGGTCTGGTTGCCCAGGGCGACACGCTGCCCGCCGGGGGCCAGGCGCGCCAGCCAGGCCACCAGGGCGGATTTGCTCAGGCCCTGCAGGTCTATCACCCAGTCGTAGGCCTCGCGCTGCAGCTCGGCCTTGAAGGCGGCCCAGGCCTGGCGCGTGGCGGCGGCGAAGGGGTGCTTGCGCCAGCGCCGCAGCGCGCAGGGGATGGTGCGGTGCACGCCCTGGCAGCGCTGCACCAGGGCGGCGAAGGCGTCTTCCACCACCCAGTCGATGCGGGCATCGGGGAAGGCGGCGCGGATGTCCTGCACCGCCGCCATGGCATGCACCACGTCGCCCAGGGAAGAGAGCTTGACGATCAGGATGCGCATGGGTCGGGTGCGGGGGCGGTCCCCCTTCAGTGCGCCGAGGCCTCGAAGTGGGCGTCGGGCTTGGCGGCGAACAGCAGCGCCTCCATGGCCTGGCGGATGCGCTGCAAGGCGGCGTCGCTGTGGCCTTCGAAGCGCAGCACCAGCACCGGCGTGGTGTTGGAAGCGCGCACCAGGCCAAAGCCGTCCGGCCAGTCGATGCGCAGGCCGTCGATGGCGTTCACCCGGGCACCCGCGCCCAAGGCCTCGCGCAGCACCGGGGCCACGGCGGCCGGGGCCTCTTGCGGCTGCTGCGCCCAGGCCACCAGCGCGGCCACCACGCGGGGCGGCTCACCCTCGGCGCAGGGCACGTTGAGCTCGGGGGTGGAAAAGCTGCTGGGCAGGGCGTGCAGCGTGGCGTTGGCGTCGGCGCTGCGGCTCACAATCTCCAGCAGGCGGCAGCCGGCGTAGGTGCCGTCGTCAAAGCCGTACCAGCGTTCCTTGAAGAAGATGTGGCCGCTCATCTCGCCGCCCAGCGGGGCGCCGATTTCCTTCATCTTGGCCTTGATGAGCGAGTGGCCGGTCTTGTACATGAGCGCCACGCCGCCTGCGGCCTCGATGGCCGGGGCCAGACGCTGCGTGCATTTGACGTCGAACAGAATGGTGCCGCCGGGCACGCGGCTGAGCACGTCCTGGGCAAAGAGCATCATCTGGCGGTCGGGGTAGATGGTGGCGCCGTCCTTGGTGACGATGCCAAGGCGGTCGCCGTCGCCGTCAAAGGCCAGGCCCAGTTCGGCGTCGCTGTTGGCCAGCCCGGCGATGACGTCGCGCAGGTTTTCGGGCTTGCTCGGGTCCGGGTGGTGGTTGGGGAAGTTGCCGTCCACCGCACTGTGCAGTTCCGTCACCTCGCAGCCGATGGCGCGCAGGATGGCGGGGGCGGAGGCACCTGCCACGCCGTTGCCGCAGTCCACCACGATTTTCAGGGGGCGCGCCAGGCGGATATCGCCCACGATGCGCGCCGTGTAGTCGGCCAGCACGTCGGCCTGGCGCAGGCTGCCGCCGCTGCGCAGCACCCAGCTTTGCTCTTGCATGGTTTGGCGCAGGCCCTGGATTTCGTCACCATAGATGGCGCGCCCACCCATCACCATCTTGAAGCCGTTGTAGTCCTTGGGGTTGTGGCTGCCGGTGACCTGGATGCCGCTGTCGCACAGGGTGTTGGCGGCGAAGTAGAGCATGGGGGTGGTGACCATGCCAACGTCGATCACCTGCACCCCGGCCTCCTGCAGGCCCTGGATCAGCGCCGCGGCCAGCGCGGGTCCGCTCAGGCGCCCGTCGCGCCCCACCGCCACCGTGGTATGGCCCAAGGCCATGGCGCGGGTGCCAAAGGCCCGCCCCAGCCCCAGGGCCACGGCGTCGTTGAGGGTGCTGGGAACGACACCGCGGATGTCGTAGGCCTTGAAGATGCTGGGGGAGATTTCCATGGTGACAGGCAGGAAGGATGAAGAAGCTTGCGCACCGAACGCGGCGCGCGTGGATTGTAGGCGCCCGATCTGGGGGGGATTGGGGCTGGGGCACACGAACGATTGTCCCGTCTGTGCCGCGGCAGGCGCTGCGGCTGTTGCCTGGGTGCGCGGCTGTCCCGTTCGTGCCGCGGCAGGCGCTGCTGGTGTGGTTTGGGCACACGGCTGTCCCGTTCGTGCCGTGGCAGGCGCTGCTGGTGTGGTTTGGGCACACGACTGTCCCGTCCAAGCCGCGTCAGGCGCTGCCCGGTTCGGGCTCCACTGCGGCGGTCGGCTGCGCCGACTCCGCCGTGGCTCAGGCCCGGGGGCCTGCGCGGGGGAACTCGCTTCTCGCCCTGCGGGCGCTGCGCTCGGACAGCCCCCGCGAGTCAGTTGGGAAGCGCGCTTTCGCGCGCCTGGCCCCCGGACCTGTGCCACGGCCACCGCAGAAGTCGCCCGCCCCGGGCAGCGCCTGCCACGGCAAAGTGAGGGGGGTGGACCACGCACCGTTTTTACGGGGCACACCACCACCGCCTCACCTGAGTACATGGGAGTTCTTGTGGGCGTACCACCACCCCATCTGGGCACAAGGGAGTTCTCTTGTCGGCGCACCACCAGCACCACGCCCAGCTACGCGGAAGTTCTTGTAGGTGCACCACCACCGCCACTTCCAAGGCGGGAGCGCTGTGGGCGCAGCGCTGGGCCTTGTGGGGGCGCCGAGGCGCGCAGCGCCAGGCGGGTGGGCGCGCGCAGCGCGCCTTCGTCATCTGACTTGCCGCCCATGTCCGAGCGGCGTGAGCGCAGCGAACACAGCGAGTTTGGGCGGCACCCGCCTGGCGCGAGCACCGCAGGGAAGCCGACGCGCAGCGGTGGCCGCCCCCACCGGCCCAGCGCTGCGCCCACAGTGCACCCGCCTTGGAGCACACGCGCCACCCCGCGCACCCTGCATGACCGCTCCCCAAGGCACAGGTCCGAAAACGGCCAGCGCATGTGCCCAGGCACTCCTATCATGGCCCCATGTCTGCCCCTGCTGCGTCCCACCCTGTGTCCCCCAGCCCCAGCGCGCTCGACACCGCCCGCTACCGCGCCCTGCAGGCGCGCGACGCGCGTTTTGACGGGCAGTTTTTCATTGGCGTGCGCTCCACCGGCGTCTATTGCCGCCCGGTGTGCAAGGTGCGCACGCCCGGGGCGGCGCAGTGCCGCTTTTTCGACTGCGCCGCGCAGGCCGAAGCCGCCGGTTTTCGCCCCTGCCTGCGCTGCCGCCCGGAGCTGGCCCCGGCCTGGCCCGGCCAACGCGCAGTCTGGTCGCGCCAGGACGCCACCTGGCTGCTGGCGCAGCAGGCCGCCCAGGCCCTGGAGCCCGCCACGGCGCAGGGCGAGCCCACCAGCGTGGCCGCCGTCGCCCAGCACCTGGGCGTGAGCACGCGCCACCTGCAGCGCATCTTCCAGGCGCACTGGGGCGTGGCCCCGCTGCAATACCTGCAGACGCGGCGCCTGCTGCTGGCCAAGCAGTTGCTCAGCGACACCGCGCTGCCCATGGCCGAGGTGGCGCACATGGCCGGCTTTGGCAGCGTGCGCGCCTTCAACAGCGCCTTGCAGCAGCACTACCGCCTCAGCCCCAGCCAGGTGCGCGCCAGCGCCCGCCAGACCCATGCCCGCCCAGCGCAGGACGCACTCGAATGCACCCTGTACTACCGCCCGCCTTACGACGTGGGCGCGCTGCTGCAGTTTCTGGCCGCGCGCGCCATTCCTGGCCTGGAGTGGGTGGAGTGCGAGGCGCAGCGCATCACCCGCAGTTGCTCCTTGCGCCACCAGGGGCAGGATCTGCACGGCTGGGTGCAGGCGCGCTTCGCACCCGAACGCTGCGCCGTGCACCTGCGCACCAGCGCCACGCTGGCCCCAGCCTTGGCCACGGTGTTGGCGCGGGTGCGCGCCTGGCTGGACCTGGACGCCGACCCCGGCGCCATCGCCGCCGTGCTGCAGGCCGACTTTCCGGGCCAGGACGGCGTGCGCCTGCCCGGCTGCCTGGACCCGCTGGAGCTGGGCGTGCGCGCCATCCTGGGCCAGCAGGTCACGGTGGCAGCAGCCCGCACCCTGGCCACGCGCCTGGTGCAGGCGCTGGGCGAGCCACTGGAAACCCCCTGGCCGCAGCTCAGCCAGCGCTTTCCCAGCGCGGCCACGCTGGCCGCCTGCAGCGCCGACACCCTGGGCGCACTGGGCCTGGTGCGCCAGCGCCAGCAGGCCGTGCTGGCACTGGCCCAGGGCCTGCACCGCAGCACCCTGGCGCTGGAGCCGGGCAGCGAGCCCCACGCCGCGGTGGCGGCCCTGCAGGCCCTGCCCGGCATCGGCGCCTGGACGGCCCACTACATCGCCATGCGCGCGCTGCACTGGAGCGACGCCGAACTGTGCGCCGACGTCGCCCTGCACAAGGCCCTGGGCCTGCGCGGCCAGCCCCGCGCCGCCCAACGCACCCGCGAACGGCTCCAGGCCTGGGCCCCCTGGCGCAGCTACGCCACCCTGCGGGCCTGGAATTTGCTATCAAAAGGCTAGCGACATGACCAATGAATACGCGGGCCAAGGCCCTGAAACACCCCCCATTTTGGCGAGCCAGGTGCAAAGCCTGCAGTGGGACGGCCCGCTCGGCCCCATGCTGCTGGCCCAACACGCCAACCACCTGCTGGGCCTGTGGTTCGTGGACCAGCGCCACGCCCCGGCGCCCGCGCTGCAGCAGCAGTGGCAGGTGGCCCCGCACGACGCGCTGCTGGCGCGCGCGGTGGCTGCGCTGCAGCGCTACTTTGCCCAGCCCGGCAGCGCCTGGGACCTGCCCCTGCACCCCGGCGTGGGCAGCCCTTTCCAGCGCCGCGTGTGGCAAGCCCTGCGCGCCCTGGCGCCGGGCCAGACCACCCACTACGGCGCCCTGGCGCAGCAGATCGGCGCGCCCCAGGCGGCACGCGCCGTGGGCGCCGCCGTGGGGCGCAACCCCTGGAGCATCGTCGTGCCCTGCCACCGCGTGCTGGGCGCGCGCGGTGGGCTCACCGGCTATGCCGGCGGGCTGCAGCGCAAGGCCGCCTTGCTGGCCTTGGAGGCGGACCAGGGTTTGCCCGCACACTAGTGGTGCACTCTTGACGGCACATGAAAAGCGGTGGATTTTTGGTCAGGGCCAGGCGCAAACCACAGCGATACCCATAGGTATCGCGCGAATTTGCAACAAGGCCATGGGCAAAAAGACGCGGTTTTCAGTGCCAGATAGGGTGCAACACCGCGCTATCGGGCCGACACGCTGCTGCACGCACACATACCTTGCAGTACAGTGTTTTGCATGCGCCAGTACATCGCTGTATTCATCGGGGGGCGTTCAAAGGCACAGAAAGCGCTGCGCGGGCTGGCGCTGGCGCTGCTGTGCGCCTGGGCTACGGCGGGCCAGGCCCAAGGCAGCGCCGCCCAGCACTGGGTGGACAGTGAATTTCGCCCCTCCTCGCTCACCCGAGCCCAGCAGTTGCAGGAACTGGACTGGTTCACCCGCGCCGCCGCCCCGCTGCGCCAGCGCGGCGTGCGCTCGATCCGCGTGGTGTCGGAGCAGATCCACACCCATGCCTACGAGGCGCGCACCCTGGCGCGCGCCTTCACCGAACTCACCGGCATCGCCGTGCAGCACGAGCTGCTCAGCGAAGGCGAGCTGGTGGAGCGGCTGTACGCATCCATGCGCCAGGGCACCCACGTCTACGACGGCTGGGTGTCCGACTCCGACCTCATCGGCACCCACTACCGCTACGGCGCCGTCGTGCCCCTGAGCGAGTACATGCAGGGCGTCGGGCGCGAATACACCAACCCCGGGCTCGACCTCCAGGACTTCATTGGCCTGCAGTTCACCACCGCCCCCGACGGCAAGCTCTACCAACTGCCCGACCAGCAGTTTGCCAACCTCTACTGGTTCCGCGCCGACTGGTTCGCCCGCCCCGAGCTGCGTGAGCGCTTCGAGGCCAAATACCACTACCCCCTGGGCGTGCCACTGAACTGGAGCGCCTACGAAGACATTGCCGAGTTCTTCACCCACGACGTGCGCGAGATCGACGGCGTGCGCGTGTGGGGCCACATGGACTACGGCAAACGCGACCCATCGCTGGGCTGGCGCTTCACCGACGCCTGGCTGTCCATGGCCGGGGCCGCCGACAAGGGCATCCCCAACGGCCTGCCGGTGGACGAATGGGGCATCCGCGTCGCCCCCGACCAGTGCACCCCGGTGGGCGCCTCGGTGGCGCGCGGCGGCGCCACCAACTCGCCCGCCGCCGTGCTGGCGCTGGACAAATACGTGCGCTGGCTCAAAAACTACGCCCCGCCCGAGGCCCTGGGCATGACCTTCACCGACGCTGGTCCGGTGCCAGGCCAGGGCCAGATCGCGCAGCAGATCTTCTGGTACACCGCCTTCACCTCGGCCATGACCCAGCCCGGCAGCGCCGTGGTCCACCCCGACGGCAGCCCCAAGTGGCGCATGGCCCCCTCACCGCACGGCCCCTACTGGAAAACCGGCATGCAAAACGGCTACCAGGACGTGGGCGCCTGGACCTTCCTGCGCTCCACCCCCCCGGACCAAATGGCCGCGGCCTGGCTCTACGCCCAGTTCCTCACCTCCAAGACTGTGTCGCTGCGCAAGTCCATCGTCGGTCTGACCTTCATCCGCGAATCCGACATCAAGCACCCCTACTTCACCCAGAACGCGCACCGCTACGGCGGCCTGATCGAGTTCTACCGCAGCCCGGCGCGCGTGGCCTGGACGCCCACCGGCACCAACGTGCCCGACTACCCGCGCATGGCACCCCTGTGGTGGCGCAACGTGGCCACCGCCGTATCGGGCGAAAAAACCCCGCAGCAGGCCATGGACCGCCTGGCCCAGGACCTCGACGACGTGCTGGCCAGCCTGCAGCGCAGTGGCATGCAGCGCTGCACACCGCGCCTGAACGCCGCCTTGCCTGGCAACCAGCGCCTGAGCGCCAAAGGCGCGCCCTGGCAAAAACTCGACGACGAACGCCCCCACGGCGAAACCATCCCCTACGAGCGGCTGCTGCAGGCCTGGAAGGAAGGGCGGGTGCGATGAACTGGAGCACGCTGGACCCGTACGAGCGCAGCCGACGCCTGATCCTGGGTGGCCTGGTGGTGGTGCTGGTGGCCATCTGCGGCCAGGCCTGGTGGGCCGTGGAGCAGGACCAGCGCCAGACCCTGGCGGCCGAGGCCGCCAACGCCCTGGTGGCCGCGCGGCTGCTGGACGAACACGCCAGCCAGACCCTGCAGGACGCCGTCCACACCCTGGACCAGGTGGTGCGCACAGTGCAGCGCAGCGGTCGGCGCAAGCCCCCCGGCGCCGCCGACATCCGCCAGTGGGTCGCCAACTTCGACCTCTCCCACAGCCGCCACCTCAAGGCCCTGCAATACGTCAGCCCCGACGGCGTGAGCTGGATCAGCTCGCCCGACTACCCCACGCACCAGACCGTCGTCTCCTACCGCAACGACGTGTTCTTCCTGCTCAGCCACCCCAGTGTGCATGAGGCCCTGATCGGCAACCCCTATGCCAGCAGCTACGACAGCCAGCTCGTGCTGCCCGTGAGCCGCACCCTGCTGGACGCCAACAACCAGTCCCTGGGCGTGATCACGGTGGACGTGCGCCTGTCCTACTTTGCCCACCTGTACAGCCGCGTCGCACAAGAAAACCAGGCCAGCGTCTCCCTCGTGGCCGACCAGGGCTTCGTGATCGCGCGCTCGCCCTTTCTGGCGCGCTACCTCAACCGCGACCTGCGCACCGAGCCCGACCTGCAGCGCCTGCTGGGCGCGCCTGTGGAGGGGAGCTTCCAGGCCGAAGGCTTTCTCGACGACGACCCCGGCCTGCGCCTGATCGCCTACCGGCGTAACGCCGACTTTCCCATCAGCGCCGTCTACGCGCGCGAACTCGGCACCGTGCTCGAACCCTGGCGCCAGCGCACCCGCGCCCGCCTGGCCCTGGCCTTTGCCACCAGCGCGCTGGCGCTGGCCCTGAGCCGATTCCTGCTGCTGTACGTCGCCAAGCTGCGCCAGTCCCAGCAGCAACTGCTGCAGAGCGAGCACCGCTTTGCGGCCCTGTTCCAGCAGTCTCCCGTGCCCGCCGCGCTCATGCGCCTGGCCAACGGCAGCTTCCTCGACGCCAACCACGCCTGGCTGCAGCTGTTCCAGCACGATCTGGCCCAAGTGGTCGGAAAAACCGGCAGCGAACTGCACATGTGGGCCGACCCGGCACAGCGCAAGGACCTGCTCCAGGCCCTTGGCCGCGACCAGTTTCTGGACCGCTACCCGGTCGATTTGCTCAACGCCCACGGGCACCGTGCACACTGCCTGGCCAGCGCGCGTGTGGTCTCCACCGACACCCACACCGTGCTCCTGTTCACCCTGGTCAACATCACCGCCCTGCGCCAGGCGCAGCAGGAGCTGGCGCGCATGAACGAGGCCCTGGAAGAGCGCGTGCGCGCCCGCACCGCCACCCTGGAGCAGGCGAACCACGACCTGGCCCAGGCCCTGGCCTCGGTGCAGGCCATGCAGTCCGAACTGGTGCGCAGCGAAAAAATGGCCGCCCTGGGCTCCCTGGTGGCCGGCGTGGCCCACGAACTCAACACCCCCATCGGCAACAGCGTCACCGTGGCCAGCACCCTGCAGTACCAGGTGGACAAGCTGCGCCAGGAACTCACCCAGGGCAGCATGCGCCGTTCCACCCTGGAGCAGTTCATGCACGCCGTCACCCACGGGGCCGACATCCTCATGCGCTCCCTGCGGCGCGCCGACCAGCTCATCAGCAGCTTCAAGCGCGTGGCCGTGGACCAATCCAGCGACCTGCGCCGCAGCTTCGACCTGCCCACCGTGCTGGGCGAGCTGTGCACCACGCTCGAGCCCATGTACAAAAAAACCTCGCACACCCTGGAGCTGCAGGCCGGCCCGGCCCTGGCCATGGACTCCTACCCCGGCGCACTGGGCCAGTGCATCACCAACTTCGTCAGCAACTCACTGCAGCACGGCTTTGAAGGGCACAAGCAGGGCCACATGCGCCTGACCGTGCAGCCCCTGGGAGAGACCCACGTGCGCATCGTCTACTGCGACGACGGCGCGGGCATGAGCGCGGCCACGCTGCGCCGCGTCTTCGACCCCTTCTTCACCACCAAGCTCGGCCAGGGCGGCTCCGGCCTGGGCATGAACATCGTCTACAACATCGTGCGCGGAGTGCTGGGCGGCAGCATCCACATCGACAGCAGCCCCGGTGCGGGCACCACCATCACCCTCAACCTCCCCTGCCACGCGCCCGCCCCGGGCAGCACGGCCCAAGATGCCCCCGCCATAGCCCCGGAAATCTAGAAGCACAGGCAGCAGCGCCTGCTATCAAAAACCATAGCCACGGGGATGGCGGCACAAGCGCAGCCCGCGCCACTCCAGCCGCCCGGGCTCCGCCACCGCCAGGCGCAGGCCCCGGGCCAAGGGCGCGCGCACCGTGTGCCAGACCCCAGGGCTGCGCTGCAGTACCCACTCCCGCGCGCCTGAAATCCCCCCGCCCACCCGGATATGGGTATCCCCCTGCAAACGCACCTGCACCTCCCAGTAGTCCAGCCCCGCATCACCCGTCGGCGCCTGCGCCTGCAGGCCCTGCACCGCCGCCTGCGCCCCATCCGCCGCCGCCTGGCCCTGCCAGGGCCCGCCCCCTGTGCGCCAACGCAGCGGCGCAGGTGCCCCAGCACAGTCCCGCGGCACCCAGGCCGCCACCAGCGCGATCCACTCCTGCGGTGCAAAGCGGTAACGCGGCTCACGGTAGGGATAGGCCGGTGCCGCGTGCACATCGCGCAGCGGAAACTCCAGCAGCAAGGCCTGCGGCCCCGGACCGGCCTCCTGGTAGGCCTCGTCGCTGACGTAACGCGCCAGCGCATACCACGGGCCCTGCGTCGCATCGCGGCTGAAGTTGGCCACCTCACGCTGCAGCGCATGGCGCAGGTAATCGGCAAACCCGGTCCACTCCTGCGAATAACTGCTGCCCACCAGCACAATGCCCGGCACCGGCACCACCCCCTGCAGTGCAGCCCCCTGGGGGTCGGAGCGCTGCACCACCAGGGGCGTGATGTACTCCTTGTCCAGGCGCCGCGGCCCTGCCGGCAGCAATTGCGTCAGATCCGCCCCCCCAGGCAATTGCATGCGCGAACGCGTCAGCGTGTAAGGCACATCGGGTGTGGCCGCCAGAACCCGCGCGCCCTGCGGATCGTGCTCCCAGTGGTCCCGCAGCGCCTGGGCCGCCACCCAGGCGCCCTGCTGCGACCAGTGCGAGTCCAGCCGGTAAAACAGCCGCTCGCCATCGCGGTCCGCCTGCGGCGCCTGCAAAAATGCCTGCTCCAGGTCCAGCACCGGCAAACCCGCCGCCTGCAGCGTGGCCAGTACCGCCGGATAGCGCGCACGCAGCGCACGCTGATCCACCCAGGGCGGCAGATGCTGCGGGTACAGGCGCATCTTGGTCGGCACCATCAGCACGTTCAGGGACACCCCGTTGTCCGACAGCAGTGCGTGCAGGCGCTGCAGGCTGCGCACCGTCTGCGGCACCAGGGGCTCCTGCGCCGGGTCCGGCAGCTCATTGCTGTAATACAGCCACTGGTCCTGCCCCACGATCGCCATGTTGCGCGGCACCACCCCCGGCGCCGCCGCCGCCCCCCCGACCACCGCCACCAGCGCCCCAGCCACGGTGCGCCCGTACCACGCCCCCAGTTTCACAGCACCCCCATTGCGCTTGCGCCCCAGGCGCCTTCAAGGGGGATTGTGCCCAGATCGGCAGCGGGCAAGGCCAACGCAACGCACGCCCCAAAACAAAAACCCTTGCAAGCGTGACACCTGCAAGGGTTTTATCTGGCGGAGTGGACGGGGCTCGAACCCGCGACCCCCGGCGTGACAGGCCGGTATTCTAACCAACTGAACTACCACTCCTGGTAGATAGCTTTGCTGCACCGTCTTGCGACGCAACCAAGTGCTACAAACTTGGCGACCCTACGGGGATTCGAACCCCGGTACTCACCGTGAAAGGGTGATGTCCTAGGCCTCTAGACGATAGGGTCAAAACCTTGGGACTTTCCACTTCGGTTGTTGGTGGAGGTAAGCGGGATCGAACCGCTGACCTCTTGCATGCCATGCAAGCGCTCTCCCAGCTGAGCTATACCCCCAAACCCTGGGTGACACTCATTCAGTTTTCACTAAACTTATGTCGTTCACCGAAGACTCGAATTATATACACGTTTTTCAGGCCTTGGCAAGCTGGGCCAAAATTTTTTCTCTTTCGCTCAGCTCCAGCATGGCGTCCAGCGAGGGTGTCTGCGCCGTGCCAAAAGCCAGCACGCGCACCGCCATGGCCAGTTGCGGCATCTTCAGGCCACACTCGGCCAGCACTTCCTTGATGGCGGCGTTGATGGCCGCCTTGTCCCAGGCGCAGCTCTGCAGGCGGGTGGCCAACGCGGCCACAGCGGGGCGCACGGCCTCGGTCACGTGCTTGGTGCGCTCCTCTTCGCTGGCCAGCACCTCCCCGTAGAAGCGCGCCAGCCAATCGGCCAGGGCCACCAGGGTCTCGCAGCGGTCCTTGAGCAGATCGCACAGCGCGGGCAGACGTGCGTCGGATGCGATGCCGCGCTGTGCTAGGAAGGGCTGCACCATGGCAGCCAGCACGTCTCCAGCCAGCGCCTTGAGGTGCTGGGCGTTGACCCAGCGCAGCTTGGTTTCGTCGAACTGGGCCGCGCTGCGCCCCAGGTGGTCCAGATTGAACCACTCCAGGAACTGGGCGCGGCTGAAGAGTTCATCGTCGCCGTGGCTCCAGCCCAAGCGGGCCAGGTAGTTCACCATGGCGTCGGGCAGGAAACCGGCGTCGCGGTACCAGGTCACAGGCTTGGCGCCGCGGCGCTTGCTCATCTTCTCGCCGTCTTCGTTGAGCACGGTGGGCAGGTGCGCGTACACCGGCGGCTCCTGGCCCAGGGCACGGAAGATGTGGATCTGGCGCGGCGTGTTGTTCACATGGTCGTCGCCACGGATCACGTGCGAGATGGCCATGTCCATGTCGTCCACCACCACGCAGAAGTTGTAGGTGGGCGTGCCGTCCGGGCGCGCGATCACCAGGTCGTCCAGCTCGTCGTTGCTGAACTCCACCCGGCCCTTGACCTTGTCGTCCCAGGCCACCGTCCCACCCTGGGGCGTCTTGAAGCGCAGCACCGGCTTCACGCCCTCGGGCACGGGCGGCAACAGCTTGCCTGGCTCGGGGCGCCAGGTGCCGTCGTAGCGCGGCTTTTCCTTGGCCGCCATCTGGCGTTCGCGCAGCGCGTCCAGCTCGGCAACGCTCATATAACAGGGGTAGACCCAGCCCGCCTGCACCAGCTGTGCCAGCACGGCCTTGTAGCGCTCCATGCGCTGCATCTGGTAGAACGGGCCTTCGTCGTGGCCCAGGCCCAGCCAGGCCATGCCCTCCAGAATCACGTCCACCGCCTCTTGTGAGGAGCGCTCCAGGTCGGTGTCTTCGATGCGCAAAATGAAATCGCCCCCGGTGGCGCGGGCGAACGCCCAGGGATACAGGGCGGAACGGATGTTGCCCAGGTGGATAAAGCCGGTGGGCGACGGGGCAAAGCGGGTACGGGTCTTGGTCATTGTGGGAGAACAGTTCACGCAGGCAGGGTCGTGAGCCCGCGCAGCAAATCGTCTTGAATGTCTTCGGGGTGTTCCAGGCCTACCGCAAGCCGCACCACGCCCTGGCGGATGCCGCTGGCCTGGCGCTGCGCTTCCGTCAAACGCCCGTGCGAGGTGGTGGCCGGGTGGCTGATGATGGTCTTGGTATCGCCCAGGTTGGTGGCCAGCGACAGCAGTTGGCAGCTATCGAGCACATGGAAGGCCTTGGCGCGCGCCGCCTCGGGGGTGTCCCCCACCAACTCGAAGGAGAGCACCCCGCCACCCAAGCCATTTTGTTGGCGCATGGCCAGCGCATGCTGCGGGTGCGAAGGCAGGCCAGGGTAATAGACACGCTGCACCTGGGGTTGCGCCTGCAGCCAACGCGCCAGGGCCAGCGCGTTCTCGCAATGCGCTTTCATGCGCACGCCCAGCGTCTCCATGCCTTTGAGCACGACCCAGGCGTTGAAGGGCGACAGCACCATGCCCGCAGTGCGCACGACGGGCGCAAACTTTTCCGTCACCAGTTGTTGGCTCGCGCACAGCGCGCCCGCCATGACACGCCCCTGCCCGTCCAGAAACTTGGTGCCCGAGTGCATCACGATGTCCGCCCCCAGGGCGATGGGGCGTTGCAGCAAAGGCGTGGCAAAAGCGTTGTCCACCGCCAGCAGGGCCCCCGCCTGGTGGGCGATGTCTGCCAAGGCGGCGATGTCGCACACCTCGGTGAGCGGGTTGGTGGGTGTTTCGGCAAACAGCAGCCGCGTGTTCGGGCGCAGGGCTGCGCGCCACTCGTCCACGTCGGTCTGCGCGCAAAAGCTGGTTTCCACGCCAAACTTGCCAAACTCCTTGGCAAACAGGTTGATCGTGGAGCCGAACATGGACCGCGACAACAACACATGGTCGCCCGCCTTGAGCAGCCCCATGATCATCATGAGAATGGCCCCCATGCCGCTGGCCGCGCCGATGGCGGCCTCGCTGCCTTCGAGCGCGGCCAGGCGCAGCTCGAAGCTGGTGACGGTGGGGTTGGACGTGCGCCCATAGGTGTAACCCTGGCCGCTGGCGAAGCGCTCGGCCGAGGTGGCTGCGTCGGGCTGCACGAAGCCGCTGGTGAGGTACAGCGCCTCCGAATTTTCGCCGTACTGGCTCGGTGCAATGGCCGTGCGCACGGCCAGCGTTTCAGAGCGCAGACCGGGGGGCAGGGGCTTCAGGTTCATGGCTGGGCTCAATCGTTTTGCGCATTGGGCAGGGCCAGGCGCGAGGTGTCTTCCGCGTCTTCGCTGCCGCCCACACGCGCCGCGTTGAGCGCGGTGATGTCGTCGGTGGTGATGTCGCCGGTGATGTACACCCCATCGAAGCATGAGGCGTCGAAGCCCTGCAGCGCCGGGTTGAGCGAGGCCACCGCCTTCTTCATGGGCTCCACGTCCTGGTAAATGAGCGCATCGCAGCCGATGATGGCGCGCACCTCATCCACCGTGCGCCCATGGGCCACCAGCTCGGAGCTGGTGGGCATGTCGATACCGTACACATTGGGGTAGCGCACCGGCGGCGCGGCGCTGGCGAGGTAGACCTTGCGCGCACCGGCGTCGCGCGCCATCTGCACGATCTCTTTGGACGTGGTGCCGCGCACGATGGAGTCGTCCACCAGCAGCACGTTGCGGTCCTTGAATTCACTCGCAATGACATTGAGCTTCTGGCGCACTGATTTTTTGCGCACGCCCTGCCCCGGCATGATGAAGGTGCGGCCGACGTAGCGGTTCTTCACAAAACCTTCGCGGTACG
>JBQTHH010000057.1:0-37425 GCA_052390055.1 Rhodoferax sp. | reverse complement strand
CTGGTGCTGGTGCTGGTGCTGGTGCTGGTGCTGGTGCTGGTGCTGGTGCTGGTGCTGGTGCTGGTGCTGGTGCTGGTGCTGGTGCTGGTGCTGGTGCTGGTGCTGGTGCTGGTGCTGGTGCTGGGGCCGAGGCCGTGCCGGGCACGGGGGCGGACGCCGTGGCGGGCTGCGGCGATACGGGGGATACGGTGGGTAGAGAGGCCGTGGGCGCGGGGGCAGCCGCTGCAAGGGCGCGTGCTGGCGGGGGCGCGAGCGGCGCTGGCGTGGCCAATGGAACCGGCGCTGACGCTGGCACTGCCAACGGCTGGGGCGCGAGCGGCCGCGACACCGGGGCTGCCGTGCCTGCGCCCGGGGAGGCGCCGGCAGGTGCGCCGGATCGGCTCACGGGCGCGCAGGCGCTGGCGTCAGGCAGAGTTTTTTTTTCCGCCGGGTTTGCGTGGAACACCAGAAAGCGCAGCAGGACCATGGTCAGCGCGGCGTATTCGTCGGGGGCCAGGCCGAGTTCGGTGCGCCCGTGCAGGCACAGGGTGTAGAGCAGTTGGGCGCTGGCCGCGGGCAGCGCCTGCGCCAGCGCGGCGATGGCGCCAGCGTCGGGGTCGCTGCCGTCCAGGGCGGCTTCGCCCACGGCCTGCACCACGGCGACGCGCTGCAACAGGGCGGCCATGTCGTCCAGGGTGGAGGCGGCATTGAGTCCGTGCAGGCGCAGCTGTTCGCAGGTGGCCACCACGGCGGCGCCGTCACCCGCGCCCAGCGCCTGCAGCAGGGTGAAGACGTAGCTGCGGTCCACGCTGCCCAGCATCTGGCGCACGCTGGCCTCGATCAGGGCGCCGCCGCCAAAGGCGATGGCCTGGTCGGTGAGCGAGAGCGCGTCGCGCATGGAGCCGCGCGCGCCGCGCGCGAGCAGCGCCAGGCTGGGGGCGTCCCAGGCCACGCCTTCGGCGTCGAGCACGCGCTGCAGGTGCTCGCCCACGGTCTGCGGCGCCATGGGCCGCAGGTTGAACTGCAGGCAGCGCGAGAGCACGGTGACCGGCACCTTTTGCGGGTCGGTGGTGGCGAGCACGAACTTGAGGTATTCGGGCGGCTCCTCCAGCGTCTTCAACATGGCGTTGAAGGCGGTGTTGGTGAGCATGTGCACCTCGTCGATCATGAAGACCTTGAAGCGCCCCTGCACCGGCTTGTAGACGGCCTGCTCCAGCAGGGTCTGGACTTCGTCCACACCGCGGTTGCTGGCGGCGTCGAGTTCGGTGTAGTCGACGAAGCGCCCGGCGTCGATGTCGCGGCAGGGCTGGCACTGGCCGCAGGGCTCGGCAGTGATGCCGCCGCTGCCGTCCGGCCCGACGCAGTTGAGCGATTTGGCCAGGATGCGCGAGACCGTGGTCTTGCCCACGCCGCGCGTGCCGGTGAAGAGGTAGGCGTGGTGCAGGCGCTGGGTGCTCAGCGCGTTGCCCAGGGCCTGCACCACGTGCTCCTGCCCCACCATCTCGGTGAAGCGGCGGGGGCGGTATTTGCGGGCGAGCACGAGGTAGGACATGGGGCGCGATTCTACGTGCGCCCTGCATGCGCCCTGCGTGCTCCCGGGCGGGGGCGGGCCAGCGCGCGGGGGGATGCGCAAAGTGTGCAATCGGGGTAGCATGGCCCCCAGCAAAAGACCGAGGAGCGTAGCAAGATGAGCCTCCACCGATTGCATACCCTGGGCATCGCCAAGCGGCTGACGGTGCTCTCCGTGGGCGCCGTGCTGGGCGTGGTCGTGATGGCCATGCTGACCCTGGTGGCCGAGTACCGGCTGATCATGGACGAGCGACAGAGTGCGGTGCGCCAGAACGTCGAATCCGCCCACACGCTCATCGCCCACTACCACGCCCTGGCGCAAAAGGGGCAGTTGCCCGAGGACGAGGCCAAGGCCCAGGCCGCTGCGGCGGTGGGGGCGATGCGCTACAACAAGACCGAGTACTTCTGGATCAATGACATGGCCCCGCGCATGGTCATGCACCCGATCAAACCCGAACTCAACGGCCAGGAGCTGCAGGGCATGAAGGACCCCAGCGGCAAGGCGCTGTTCAATGCCTTCGTGCAGACCGTGCGCGAGCACCAGGCCGGGTTCGTGGACTACCTCTGGCCCAAGCCGGGCGAAAAGGAGCCGCAGCCCAAGGTGTCCTATGTGGCCGGGTTCGCGCCCTGGGGCTGGGTGGTGGGCTCGGGGGTGTATGTGGACACGGTGCGCACCGCCGTGCTGGAGCGCGCCCTGGGGCTGGGCTTGGCCATGCTGGGGATGGTGGCGGTGCTGGCCCTGATCGGCTGGTTCATCTCGGGCGGGCTGCTGCGCCAGCTCGGCGGCGAGCCGGACTATGCGGCCATGATCGCCGAGCGCATGGCGCAGGGCGACCTCTCGACCCACGTGGCGCTGCGCGCGGGCGACCAGCACAGCCTGCTGCACGCCATGGCCAGCATGCGCGACAGCCTGGCCAACATCGTGCGCGAGGTGCGCCACGGCACCGACGCCATCGCGCTGGCATCCAACGAGATCGCCTCGGGCAACGCCGACCTGTCGGCACGCACCGAGCAGCAGGCCAGCTCGCTGGAGGAAACCGCCGCCTCCATGGAGGAGCTCACCAGCACGGTGCGGCAAAACGCCGACAACGCCGCCCATGCCAGCCAGTTGGCCAGCACGGCCTCGGAGGTGGCGCAGCGCGGGGGCACGGTGGTGGGCCAGGTGGTGCAGACCATGGGCGCGGTGCATGCCTCTTCGCGCAAGATCGTGGACATCATCGGGGTGATCGACGGCATTGCGTTCCAGACCAACATCCTGGCCCTGAATGCGGCGGTGGAGGCGGCGCGCGCGGGCGAGCAGGGGCGCGGCTTTGCCGTGGTGGCCTCCGAGGTGCGCTCGCTGGCGCAGCGCAGCGCCGAGGCGGCCAAGGAGATCAAGCTGCTGATCCACGAATCGGTGGAGAACGTGGAGCAGGGCACGCAGTTGGTGGACCAGGCGGGCAACACCATGACCGAGGTGGTCGACAGCGTGCGCCGCGTGACCGAGATCATTGCCGAGATCGCCGCCGCCAGCGCCGAGCAGTCCACCGGCATCGGCCAGGTCAATGAGGCCATCAGCAACATGGACAGCGTGACGCAGCAGAACGCCGCGCTGGTGGAGCAGGCGGCCTCGGCGGCGGAATCGATGAAGACGCAGTCGGCCAAGCTGGCGCAACTGGTCAGCGTGTTCCGGCTCGAAACAGGAAAGACGTGAATGGAGCGGCACACCGGGCGCAAGCGGGCTGCATTGGCACTACAATCGCAGCTGACGGGCCTTCCCGCATGGTGAAGCGGCCAACCGGGTCAGGTGGGGAACCAAGCAGCCCTAACTGTGGAGCCAGTGCCGGGGTCAAGGCTCGTCAACTCCCCTTTCTGCGTCCTGCACGCGCCTGCCCCGCGCCGGCGTGGCCCACTGCTCGCTGAAGCCGCTCCATGCCCGACCACGGACTGCCCCAGCCCTCCCGACTGCGCGGCCTGCTGGTGTGGGTGCTGGCATGGTGTCTGCTGGCGTGGGTCGGCGCCGCCGCCGTGGCCGCGCCGGTCCAGGCCATCGACCTGGGCGCAAGCGCCGAGCCTCTGGTGGAGGTGGGCGTGCGCATGCAGGTGCTGGTGGACCCCGGCGGCACACGCACCTGGCAGGACGTGGCCGCCGACACCCAGGCCTGGCAGCCTGTGCAGCGCCCCAGCCCCAACTACGGCTTCAGCACCGACACCTACTGGTTCCGGGTGGAGCTGCACAACCTGCAGGCCTCGCCGCTGCTGCGCTGGCTGGAACTGCCCGTGCCCTTCCTGGACGACGTGCGCTTCTTCCACACCACAGGGCCAGCGCAACCGCCGCAAGGCGCCGCCCCGGGCACGCCGCAGTTGCAGGCCGAGTTCGTGCTCGGCGACGAGTTCCCGTTCGTGCAGCGCGTGATCCAGCACCCCCACTTCGTCGTGCCCCTGCAACTGGCGCCGGGCGACAACACGCTGTACCTGCGCATTGCCTCCACCGGCACCGTCGAGGCCTCCTTGCGCCTGTGGGAGCGCGACCACTTCCTGGAGCGCTCCAATGCCGACAACCTGGCCCAGGGCGCCGTGGCCGGGGTGCTGCTGGTGATGATGGCCTACAACCTGTTCATCTTCCTGTCCACGCGCGATGGCAACTACCTGCTCTACATCGGCTTCGTGGCCAGCTACTTCCTGTTCTACTTCACCCTCACCGGCTATTCCTACGCCTACCTGTGGCCGGGCGCGGTGCGCTGGAACAGCTTTGCCATCTCCACCTTCATCGCCGCCTCCACCCTGTTCACCTGCTGGTTTGCCATCAGCTTCCTGCGCCTGAAGGGCTTTTCGCTGCTGGCCTACCGGACCATGCTGGCCTTTGCAGTGGCAGGCGGCGCGCTGCTGGTGCTCAGTTTCGTGCTGCCCTATGCCTGGACCGTGCGCATGGGCGCCTCGCTGACCATGCCGGTGGCGCTGGCAGCCCTGTGGGTGGGCTACTGGCGCTGGTGGCGCGGGGCGCACTTCGCACGCTTTTACTGCCTGGCCTGGACCAGCGTGCTGCTGGGCCTGGGCGTACTCAACGCCAACAAACTCGGGCTGATCGCGGTCAACGTCTGGACCAACAACGCCTCACAGCTGGGCGTGATGCTGCAGATGGTGCTGCTGTCCTTCACCCTGGCCGACCGCATCAACCACGAGCGCGCCCGGCGCATCGCAGCGCAGGAAGAGGCGCTGGCGCACGAACGCCACGCCCGCGCCAGCGCCCAGGCCCTCGCCCACGCCACCGAAGCCGCCAACCGCGAGCTGGAGCGCAAGGTGGCCGAGCGCACCGCCGACCTCAACACCACCATGGCCCAGCTGCAGGACGCCAACGCCCAGTTGCAGCGCCTGTCCACCACCGACGCCCTCACCCAGTTGCGCAACCGCGCTTATTTCGACCAGACGCTGGCCCTTGAGGCGCGCCGCGCGCTGCGCCAGCACACACCGCTGAGCCTGATCCTGTTCGACATCGACCACTTCAAGCACGTCAACGACACCTGGGGCCACCCGGCGGGCGATGCCTGCCTGCGCGCGCTGGCCGACACCGTCAGCCGCTGCCTGGGCCGCGCGGGCGACGTGCTGGCACGCTACGGCGGCGAGGAATTCGTGGCCCTGCTGCCCGACACCGCGCTGCCCCAGGCCCTGGCCCTGGCCGAGACCCTGCGCCAGGCGGTGCAGGAGCAGACCGTGCTGTTCGAAGGCCAGAGCCTGCGCTACACCGCCAGCTTTGGCGTGGCCACACTGCAAGACGGCGGCATCGCCAGCGCTGGCGCCCTGGTCGCCGGTGCCGACCTGGCGCTCTACCAGGCCAAGCACGACGGCAGGAACTGCGTGCGCAGCGTGTAGCCATCCTCCCGAAAAAACCGGGCGCATCCGGAATGTGCGCCGCTCGAAGCGGCTGCATGGCCTGCCCTGAATTTCCCTTCCAGGCTTGAAATCCGGGCGGACCGTTGCTACCATTTTGGTATCCACCTGCAATGCATGATGCGCGTCATTGCCCTATCCACTTTACGGACGTTCTGGGAATCCCATCCTGATGCCGAAACTCCGCTGCGGTCGTGGTACGCCTTGGCAAGCCGGGCAACATGGAAAACTCCGGCGGACATCAAGGCTGCCTACGGAAACGCCAGTTTCACCGGGAACAACCGGGTAGCGTTCAACATCAAAGGGAACGACTACCGCTTGGTGGTGGCAGTGCGCTATGACAAGGGGTTGATGTACGTCCGCTTTGTCGGCACGCATCGCCAGTACGACAAGATCGACATTGAGACGATTTGAAGGAGCCCGACATGGAACTCAAGCTGATTCGCACCAAGAAAGACTACCGGGCAGCGCTGGCTGAGGTGGATCGTCTGTGGGATGCCCCTGCGAAATCGCCGGCCGCCGACCAACTGGACGTGCTCACCCTGCTGATCGAACAGTACGAGCGGGAGCATTTCCCCATTGCAGACCCCGATCCCATCGACTTCCTGGGGCACGTCATGGAAGCGCGTGGCCTGACGCGCAAGGACTTGGAGCCCTACATCGGGCCTCGTGGCCGCGTGTCGGACATCCTGAACCGCATCCGCCCTCTGACACTGGAAATGATCCGCAAGCTGGTCGAGGGCTTGAAACTGCCCGCCGAAGTACTGATTCGTCCCTACCACCTGCGGCAAGCCGACGAAGAACTGGTTGCCGCCTGAACGGGTGGAATTCCTGCGCCCATTCGAGGCGGGCCAGAGCCGTTTTGGGGCAACAGCGTGACAAGCCCCGTCAGCCGCGCAAATAGGCCAAGGCCCCGCGCCCGGCACGCTCGCCGCTGGCAAAGCAGCCCGTGAGCAGGTAGCCGCCCGTGGGGGCCTCCCAGTCCAGCATCTCCCCGGCGCAAAAGACACCGGGGCGCGCGCGCAGCATGAGCTGATCGTCCAGCGCGCTCCAGCACACGCCGCCCGCCGTGCTGATGGCCTCGGCCAGCGGGCGGGTGGCGTCCAGCACCAGGGGCAGCGCCTTGATCGCCTGCGCCAGTTGCGCCGGGTCGGCGCGCTGCGCCTCGCTCAGGCACTCGTACAGCAGCGCGGTCTTGATGCCCTCCAGGTGCAGCCGGCTCTTGAGGTGGCTGCTCAGCGAGCGCGCGCCGCGCGGGTGCGCCACCGCCTGCTGCACCGCCGCCAGGCTGCGCTCGGGCAGCAGGTCCAGCCACAGGGGGGCGCTGCCGTCCCTGGCGATGGCCTCGCGCAGCGCGCTGCTGGCGGCATAGACCAGGCTGCCCTCCACCCCGTGCTGCGTGGCCACAAATTCCCCCTTGCGCCACTGTTCGCGGCCATCGGCATCGCGCCAGCGCAGCGACACCGATTTGAACGGCTGGCCGGCAAAGCGCTCTGCGAAAAATGCGCTCCAGCCCCCCGCGATGTGAAAACCGCAGTTGGCGGCGCGCAAGGGTGCCACCTCCACCCCGGCCTGCGCCAGGGGCTGGACCCAGGCGCCGTCCGAGCCCAGATGCGGCCAACTGCCCCCGCCCAGGGCCAGCACCAGCACGCGGGCGCGCACACTGTGCTCGCCCTGCGCAGCGGCAAAGCGCAAGGCCCCGTCATCGGTCCAGCCCAGCCAGCGCTGGCGCATGTGGAACTGCACCGGCACCGCGCCAGCCGCGCCGGGCTGGCGCAGCCGGTGCAGCCAGGCGCGCAGCAAGGGCGCGGCCTTCATGTCCTGCGGGAACACGCGCCCGGAGCTGCCCACAAAGGTCGGCACCCCCAGGCCCTGGGCCCAGTCGCGCAGCGCCTGCGGCCCAAAGTCCTGCAGCAGCGGCGCCATGTGCGCGGCCGCGCCCCCGTAGCGCGCCACAAAGGCATCCAGCCCTTCGGAGTGCGTCAGATTCAGCCCCCCCTTGCCAGCCAGCAGAAACTTGCGCGCCGCCGTGGCGCTGGCATCGAACACCTGCACCGCCACCCCGGCGCTGCTCAGCACCTCGGCCGCGCGCAAACCGGCCGGCCCTGCCCCCACCACCACTGCATCAAACACCTTGCAACTCCCATGACACGCCATCCGGCGACAAAAACGCTCCGCGCACCACCGCCCCCGCGCCCACCAGGGAGCGCACCGCCACCAGGTAGGCGGCGAGCTGCGCACACAAATCGGCCTGCTCCAGCGGGCGCGTGCTGGACTTGTGGTCCAGCACCCACCACTGGCCGTTGTCGCGCCGCTGCACCAGCCGGTCCAGCCGCAGCGCGCGCCCCTGGGCCACCAGGGGGACTTCATTGCCGTGCCAGGCCAGCGCATCAGCGTCCCAGGCCCAGGCGCCCTGCCCCAGCAGCACGGCGCTGGCCTGCGCCAGCACCTGCGCGCCCTGCGACGCGTCCAGCGCAAAGGCCTGCTGCACCGCCAGGGCCTGGGCATCGCTCCAGGGCCGCCCCCCCGGGGCATGCCCCCCCGCGCACACCGGCGCCCACTCCAGCAGACGGTGCATGGCCTGGCCCAGGCGCGCCAGCAGCGGCTGCTGCGCCATGCCCAGCGGCTCTCCGGGCTCCTCATTAGCTATATTTTTTATAGCATCATCTTCAATATTCACGCGGGCCGAGTGCCTTTTTTCTCCCTCAACCAAGGTAGGAACCGTGTCCAGCACAAAAGTGCCGGGCGCACCCTGCGCGGCATCCGGAACCCACCCCTGCGCGGCAGCCGTTGCATGGCCTGGGCCAGAACACCCCGGCGCACCGTCCACCGCCTCGGCACGGCCCGCCTGCGGCGCCGCCAAGGCCCCCATAGCGCCCGGCGCACCAGCCGCCCCCGCAGAGGCAGAGGCAGAGGCAGGCGCCTCCGGCACAGACAGCATCTGCGCCTGGCCGTGCAACTGCTGCCACCAGCTTTCGGACGAAGGCCGGTGCGGCGCGATGCTGGAAAACACCAGCATCTGCTGCGCGCGCGTCAGCGCCACGTACAAGGCGTTGTAGTCCTCGCGCGCACGCTCGCGCTGCTCACGCTCCAGCGCCACCTGGGTGCACGGCGGCGGTGCCGACTCGCTGGCCACAAAGGCCAGGCGTTGCGGGTAGGCAGCCTCGCCCGGCCACTCCAGCAGCACGCCCATGCTGGGCGCGCGTGCGGGCGGCGCATCGGTGTCGAGCAGCACCACGCAGCGCGCCTCCAGGCCCTTGGCGCCGTGCACCGTGAGCAGACGCGCGGCCTGCTCCTGGGTGCGCAGCGGCGCCTGCTGCCCTGGCTGGCGCAGCGCGCGCACCAGGGCATAGGCGCCCACGAAACGCCCGCCCTCCAGCGCCAGGGCCGCGCCCAGCACCGCCTGCAGGTGCGCCACCACGCCCGCACGCGCGGTGGCCGGGGCCGCTGCGGCAAAGCGCGCCAGCACGTCGCCATCGTCGTAGATGCGCGCCAGCGCATCGTGCGGCGCGGCCTGCTGCAGCCACCGGCCCCAGCAGCACAGGCGCTGGGCCGCCGCCTGCAAAAGCCCGTTGGGGGCCGCATCCGCCCCGTGTGCTGGCGCCTCGCCCGCCTGCGCCTCCCGCTCGCAGGCCATCAAGGCGCCCCACAGGGTCTGGCCCGGCACGGCGCGGGCGCAGCGCACCAGTTCCATCAGGGTCTCATCGCTCCAGCCGAACAGGGGCGACTTGAGCGCGCGCGCCAGGGCCAGCTCGTGCCCGGGGTTGAGCAGCGCGTCCAGCAGCGCCACCACGTCCTGCACCTCGGGCTGCTCGCTCAGGTCCGCCTTCTCGGGCTGCACGCTGGCAATCCCCAGGGCCCACAGCTGCGCCTGCACCAGGCCCAGCGGAGCGCGCTTGCGCGACAGCACCATCACCTCTTGCGGCTGCAAGTGCCCGGCCCCGATCTCCTGCGCCAGCCAGTGCGCCAACTGGCGCGCCTCCAGCACGCGGCGCCCCTCCTCCGGGCTATGGCGCGGCGTACCCAAACTGTCGCGCCAGGCAACAGCGCCGCCTGCAGCCTCCCGCTCCGGCGTATCCACGCCTTGCACAGCCGCCGTAGCCGTGGCGCCGCTCCCGGCGCCGCATTCCACTGTCTGCGGCTCTTGCTGGCGCGGTATAGGCGGCAGGACCAGCACCTGCGCGCCATCGCTGCTGGCCGTGGTGTGGGCGCGAAAGCCCTGCACCGCACCGCGCGCCTGCGCCGCCAGCAGGGTCTGGTTTACCAACGCGACCACGCCGGGCGCGTTGCGCCGCGTGTGATCGCAGCTGAGCAGATCGCCCCCCAGGGCCTCGCGCACAAAAGCCTGCGCCGCCAGAAACACCTGGGGCTCGGCGCGGCGAAAGCGGTAAATGCTCTGCTTGGGGTCGCCCACGATGAACACGCCCGGAGCCTGGCCCGCCCCGGCATAGCCGCTCAGCCAGGCCTGCAGCGCCTGCCACTGCAGCGGGTTGGTGTCCTGAAATTCGTCGATCAGCAACTGGCGCACCTGCGCGTCCAGCCGCTCCTGCACCCAGGCGCCCAGCACCGCATCGGACAGCAGGGTGTGCGCGGCGCGCTCCAGGTCGCCCATGTCCAGCCAGCCATTGGCCGACTTCACACGGGCAAAGTCGCGCAGCAACTGGCGCGCCAGCCGCGCCATGCGCTGCTGGTGCTGCCAGGCGCGGTGCTGGCGCAGGGCCTGGCGGTGCTCCAGCAGCAGCGCCTGGGCGGCGCGCGCCAGCTCCACCTGCGCCACGCTGTCCAGCAGCTTGCGCGGCTCGCCCTTTTGCGTCAGCAGGGCGGCTTCCAGTGCCGCCGCGTCGCCCGCATCCAGGGCGGCCTGCAGCGCGGTGGCGATTTTTTGCATGCTGGCCTGGCTGGCCGCACCCAGCACCCGCGCCGCATCCCACAGCAGCGCCCGCGCACCGGGCGCGCGCAGGCGCTGGTCCGGATCGTCCAGACCGGCGTAGTCGGCAAACACCGCCCCCACCGGCTGCACGCTGGCGTCCACCACCCCGTGCGCATCGGCCAGCGCGAACTCCACGCGCTTGTCCAGCGCCGCCTGCAACGCCTTGTGGGTGTTGAAGCGGCCATATTCGGCCACGCTGGCGCGGTAGTCGGCCAGCAGCTCCGCATCCGCCGTGACGCTGGCCCAGAAGCGCCGCCACAACAGCCGCTCGGCCTGACCCACGTCCTCCAGCAGGGTGTAGCGCTGCGGCAGGCCCAGGCGTTCCAGCAGCCCCCAGGGCGCGTTGTGCAGCAGGGCAGAAAACCAGCTGTGGAAGGTGCGCACCTGCACTCCGCGCCCCTGCGCCAGCAGCCGGGCGCGCAGCCCCCGCAGGCCCTGCACCTGTGCCGCGCTGGGCTGCGCCAGGCCGCGCCAGCGCAGCTCCTGCACCAAGCGCGCGTCGTCGGCCTGGGCGAATTCATCCAGCCACTGGTGCAGGCGCTCGCGCATCTCACCCGCCGCCTTCTTGGTGAAGGTGATGGCCAAGATCTCCTGCGGCTGCACGCCGTCGAGCAGCGCACGCAGCATGCGCGAGACCAGCATCCAGGTCTTGCCCGCCCCCGCGCAGGCCTCCACCGCCACGCTGCGCCGGGGATCGCAGGCCAGGGCATAGAAGCGCTCGGCGCTCACCGGCGCACCGTTGCAGGCGTAGGCGGCCGGGATCTGTTCCACAACACTCATGCCGCCCCCGCACTCCAGAAATCTTTGCGGCACAGGCCGCGCGCGGCGCAGTGTTCGCACGCCGAGCCCTCGCCCAGGGCGCGCAGCGGCGCGCCCGCGTGCAGGCGCTCCCAGTCCTGCTCCAGCCCGGCGCGCAGCGCCTGCACCGCCTCGTCCAGGGCGGGCTGCTCCACCAGTTGGCACTGCCCTTCGGCCAGATGGAGGTAGGCGCCGCGCACCGGGGCGTTGCGTGCCCCCCCATCGTCCTGCACCAGGGCACCATAAAAGGCCATCTGGGTGTCCTCCAGCGCATTGGCCACACGCTCGCGGGTGCGGGTGATCGATTCGGTCTTGTAGTCCAGCACCAGCAAGGCGCCGTCGCCCGAGCGGTCGAGACGGTCCAGTTGCCCCACCAGCCGCCCGCCCGCCCAGTCCTGCTCGCGCCACTGCTCGGTGGCCTGCACGGTGTGGCCGGCCTGGGCGTGCGCCAGCCACCAGTGCAGGTAGGCCTCGCGCACGGCGGGCCAGGCCGCCTCGAAGGGCAGAAATTCCGGGTCGTCCCCCAGCAGGGCCTGGCGCTGCTGCTCGGCCGCGGCATCGAGCGCGGCGCGCAGTGCCTGCGGCTCCAGCGCCACCGCCTGGTCGTGGAACGCGCGCAGCACCGCGTGCAGCCAGGTGCCGAAGTCGCGTTTGTCCAGGTCTTCGTCGAGTTCGTCCTGGCCTTGCAGGCGCAACATGCGCAAGGCAAAAAAACGGTAGGGGCAGGTGCGCAGGTCCTCGTAGGCGCTGGCCGACCACTGCCCGGGCAGCCACTGCGGCGCCCGCGGCTGCGGCGCAGCAGTGGGCTGGGCGGGCAGCGTGCGCGCGGCCAGCACACCATCGGGCGCGGCCTGCAAGGCGCCATCGGCCAACACCAGGGCGCTGGCCAACAGCGGCTCACCGCCGTCGTCGTGGGCACGCCAGAGCACGTCGCCCCAGGGGTGCGCCCGCGCGCAAGCCCAGGCCTGCACCTGCGCCTGGGCCAATGCCTCGCGGGCAGGCAGGCCCAGCGCGGCGCGCTGGGCCGGGCTCCAGAACCCTGTCGGGCTGGGCGCCGCCGCCAGGCGCTGCTCGTCGCACCCGGCCAGCACCACCGCGGCAAAGGGGCGCGCCAGCATCTGGCTCATGGGCAGCAGCACCACGTGCTCCTGCGCCGGGTAGGGCTCGCGCCAGCTCGTGGCCTCCAGCACCTGCTGCACCCAGGCGCTGAACTCGGCCAGGCTGCAGCGCCGCGCCGCCCCCTCCTGCGGCGCAGGCGCGGCATCCTCGCCCAGCCACAAGGCCTGCACCAGGCTTGGCCCCTCGGGCCAGAAGGCCTGTTGTTCGGCCTGGATGGGGCGCCGCGCCAGCCCCAGCGCGCCCCCCCCTTCGGGACAGAGCGCCTGCTGCTGCCCAGATCCGGGCGCCAACTCCAACCCAGCCTGCAACCTCTGCCACAGGCCGCAGCCCTGCAGCGCCTGGCGCGTGCGCGTGCGCCACCCCTCCCAGCCATGGCGGCCCTGCAGCAGGGCGCGCAGCCCTTGCACCTGCTCCACCCAGACACGCACCTCCTCGTCGTCATGGCGTGCCAGCACGCGCACACCCGCCTCCCAGCCCCGCAGCCCGGCACGGCGCAGGGCCGTCTCGGCCAGGTTGCGCGCGCGCTGCGCCCCCAAGGCACTGCCACCAAGCCACTGCAGCACCGCATCGCTGCTGGCGTCTGGCGCCGCCGCGCGCAGCAGCGCCACCAAGGCCGCTGCCGCCGCGCTGGTAGACAGTTTCCAGCCGGTTTCATCCCGCACCGCCACCCCTGCCGCATCCAACTGGGCGCGCACCTGGCGCGCCAGGGCGCGGTCCGAGCACACCAGCGCCAGGGGATAACGCCCGGCCTGCACATGGCGCACGGCGCAGGCGGCAGCGCGCTGCGCTTCATCAAAGGCACTGGTACAGCGGTGCGCAAACCAGCCCTGCCCCGCCAGCGGGGCCTGCAGGAGGCTGCCGCTGCCAAAAACCGAAGCCGGGCGTTCGCCTTGCGCATCCGCATCGGCGCAGCCCTCTGAGAGTGGCCCGCTCCCCGGCGCACCCAGGCGCTGCCAGCGCTGCCCACCCCAATGCGCCTGCAGCGCCTGCGCCAGCGGGTCGGCCTCCAGCCCATCGAGCTGCAGCACCAGTTCGGCCTGCTGCCAGGGCGCGGGCCCAAACAGCACGTCGGTGGCAAAGCTGCTCGCCCCCAGCCACTCCAGCGCCACGTGCGTCACCAGCATCTCCCAGGCCCCCACGCCCGCCGCATCCAGCGGCCCCAGCCCCGCGCGGGCCTGCGCCACCCAATCCGCGCGCCGGGCGGGCGGCTGCGCGCGCACCACCGCCACCAATGGCTGCGCCGCCTCCAGCAACGCCGGAGCCAGCGCTTGGACACGCTGGCCCTGGCCGGCCTGGGCCAGCAGTTGCTGCGCGCTCCACCAATCCAGCGCCACCTGTCCCTGCCACTGCGGAGCCGCGCCCACGCTGCCCCCGAGGCTGGCGGCCCAGCTCAGGGTGCTCTCGAAACGCGGCATGAAACCCTGGGGGTGGGCGTGCTGCCACAAGCGCTGCGCCAGCGCGCGCAACTGCGCATAGGGCAGCAGCACCACACAGCGCGAGGGGTGCACGCCCGCCCCCTCCCAAGCCTGCTGCAGGCGCGCCAGCACCCCCACCCCAGGCGCCATCCACAGCGGCCACAAGGGGTGCCGATGGAGCTGATCCAGAGGGGGGAGACCCAGCAGAACGGGGGTTTTTGCTATCGCCGCCATAGCCGGAACCGGGGCGGAAGGGGGCTTGGTTTCTGTCACAATGCCGCCACTTTAACAAGCATTCACCACTTCCTTTGAGGACCTAGACCATGGCCAGCGAGCTCATCAAACACATTACCGACGCCTCGTTCGAAGCGGACGTGCTGCAGTCGCCCCAGCCCGTGCTGGTGGACTACTGGGCCGAATGGTGCGGCCCGTGCAAGATGATCGCCCCCGTGCTCGACGAACTCGCCGCCACCTACCAGGGCAAGCTCACCATCGCCAAGATGAACGTGGACGAAAACCGCGACATCCCGGCCAAATTCGGCATCCGCGGCATCCCCACCCTGATGGTGTTCAAGGGCGGCCAGCTCGCCGCCACCAAGGTCGGCGCCATGAGCAAGGCGCAGCTCAGCGCCTTCATCGACCAGCAGTTGTAATGCCTTCGGCGCGGGTGCAAGGCCCGCGCCGCGATTTTCCTGTCATAATAGTTTTCGTTCCCGAAGCCGCTACCCTATCGGCTTCCCGAAACCCGGGCTTGAAGCCTCGGTGTGAACAGCAGGGTTGGCCCCACCGGCGCGACCCTCCCCCCTTCCCCCAGTTGTTGTAATTGAAGTTCGGCCCAGACGCCGACGGGACAGCCTCCATGCACCTCAATGAACTCAAGGCACTGCACGTGTCTGAAGTGCTCAAGATCGCCGAAGAACTCGAGATCGAAAACACCGGCCGCATGCGCAAGCAGGAGTTGATGTTCGCCATCATCAAGAAGCGCGCGCGCACCGGCGAACAGATCATTGCCGACGGCGTGCTGGAAATCCTGCCCGACGGCTTTGGCTTCCTGCGCAGCCCCGACACCAGCTACACCGCCAGCACGGACGACATCTACATCAGCCCCAGCCAGGTGCGCCGCTTCAACCTGCACACCGGCGACATGATCGAAGGCGAAGTGCGCACCCCCAAGGACGGCGAACGCTACTTTGCGCTGAACAAGCTCGACAAGGTCAACGGCGGCGCCCCCGAAGGCAACAAGCACAAGGTGATGTTCGAAAACCTCACCCCCCTGTTCCCCAAGGAGCAGATGCGCTTGGAGCGTGACATCAAGAGCGAAGAGAACATCACCAGCCGCATCATCGACCTGATCGCCCCCATCGGCAAAGGCCAGCGCGCCCTGCTGGTCGCCCCCCCGAAGAGCGGCAAGACCATGCTGATGCAGCACATCGCCCACGCCATCAGCGCCAACTACCCCAAGAGCCACATGATGGTCCTGCTGGTGGACGAGCGCCCCGAGGAAGTGACCGAAATGCAGCGCACCGTCAAGGGCGAGGTGATTGCCTCCACCTTCGACGAGCCCGCCGCGCGCCATGTGCACGTGGCCGAAATGGTGATCGAGCGCGCCAAGCGCCTGGTCGAATTGAAGCAGGACGTGGTCATCCTGCTCGACTCCATCACCCGCCTGGCACGCGCTTACAACAACGTCGTGCCCTCTTCCGGCAAGGTGCTCACCGGCGGCGTGGACGCCAACGCCCTGCAGCGCCCCAAGCGCTTCCTGGGTGCGGCGCGCAATGTGGAAGAAGGCGGCAGCCTCACCATCATCGCCACCGCGCTGATCGACACCGGCAGCCGCATGGACGAAGTGATCTTTGAAGAATTCAAAGGCACCGGCAACAGCGAAATCCACCTGGACCGGCGCCTGTACGAAAAGCGCGTGTTCCCCGCCATCCAGCTCAACCGCTCCGGCACCCGCCGCGAAGAGCTGCTGCTGCAGCCCGAAATCCTGCAAAAGACCCGCATCCTGCGCCAGTTCCTGTACAGCATGGACGAAATCGAGGCCATGGAAATGGTCTTGAAGCAGATGAAGGCCACCAAGAACAACAGCGACTTCTTCGACATGATGCGCCGCGGCGGCTGAGCCCCGCAGACACCGTCCTTGTTATAATCGCAGGCTTTTCGCGGAAAGTAAGCCAGATGGGCTGGCTCGGCTACCGCACCTGACACCTGAAAAAGGAAACACCATGAAAGAGGGCATTCACCCCAACTACCGCGAAGTGTGCTTCGTGGACCTGTCCAATGGCTTCAAGTTCGTGACCCGTTCCTGCGCCAACGCCAAGGAAATGATCAAGATGGAAGACGGGCGTGAACTGCCCCTGTTCAAGCTGGACACCTCCAGCGAATCCCACCCCTTCTACACCGGCACCCAGAAGTCGGTGGACAACATGGGTGGTCGCGTCGAGCGCTTCCGCAACCGCTACGCAAAGACGGCGGCCAAGTAAGCCGGCCATCAGGTCCTGGCCTGATACCGCACAAGAGAAAGCAGCCTGCTCCGGCTGCTTTTTTTTCGGCCGCATAGCCCCCCCCCCGCTGCACGCATGAATTCGCCCTCGCCCGCCATCGTTGCCCAGTCCGCCGTACGCCGTTTCCCGCGCCCGGTGCTGCTGGCCTTTTGCCTGGCCTACATCCTGGCTGGCTTTGTCGGGCGCGACGCCTGGAAGAGTGCCGACATGGCCGCGCTAGGCTTCATGGTGGAACTCGCACAGGGAACATCTGACTGGCTCCACCCCAGCCTGGTAGGCATGGAGCCGGAGTTTCCAGCCCTGCTGCCCTACTGGCTTGGCGCTGCCGCCTGGTCCCTGGCACCGGGCTGGATGGCACCCGACTTTGCCGTGCGCATCCCCTTTGGCGTGCTGCTGGCACTGGCCATGGTCGGCACCTGGTACGGCGCCTACTACCTGGCCCGCAGCCCACTGGCCCAACCCGTGGCCTTTGCCTTTGGCGGCGAGGCCCAACCCACCGACTACGCCCGCACCGTGGCCGACGGCGCCTTGCTGGCCCTGCTGGCCTGCCTGGGGCTGGCCCACCTCTCGCACGAAACCACCCCCGCGCTGGTGCAACTGGGCGCCAGCGCCCTGCTGTACTTTGCCTGGGCCGCACTGCCCCTGCGCCCCGGACAGGCGGCCCTGGCCGCGCTGCTGGGCAGCCTGGGGCTTGCGCTGAGCGGCGCGCCCACACTGTCGCTGCTGTGGAGCCTGGGCGGCGCCACGCTGCACTTGTGCGACCCCCACAGCCTGGATCGCGGCACCCCCTGGGGCCAACGCCTGCGCCAGACCCTGCCCCTGCTGCTGGCCGCCGCCTTGGCCGCCTCGCTGGCCTGGCACTGGGACCAATGGCGCTTCAAGCTCAACGCGCCGACCCTGGACTTGCGCGAATGGCTCGGTTTTGGCGAACTGCTGGTGTGGTTCCCCTGGCCCGCCTGGCCCCTGGCCCTGTGGACCCTGTGGTGCTGGCGCAAGCGGCTGCTGGGCCGCACCCTCAACCGCCACCTCGTGCTGCCCCTGTGGTGGGTGCTGGTGGCCCTGGCCACCGCCGCGCTCACCGGCGCCCCCGACCGCAGCCTGCTGACCGCCCTGCCCGCTCTGGCGGCGCTGGCCGCCTTTGCCCTGCCCACGCTCAAGCGCAGCATGGCCTCGCTGGTGGACTGGTTCACGCTGCTGTTCTTCTCCGGCTGCGGCTTCATCATCTGGGTGGTGTGGATCGCCATGCAGACCGGCTTTCCGCCCCAGCCCGCCGCCAACGTGGCGCGCCTGGCGCCCGACTTCAGCCCCCGTTTTTCCCTGCTGGCCCTGGGCCTGGCCCTGGCCGCCACCCTGGTCTGGGCCTGGCTGGTGCACTGGCGCGCCGGGCGCCACCGCACCGCCCTGTGGAAAAGCCTGGTGCTGCCCGCCGGCGGCGCCGCCCTGTGCTGGCTGCTGCTGATGACCCTGTGGCTGCCGCTGCTGGACCATGCCCAAAGCTACCGCGTGCTGCTGCAACGCACCCGGCACGCCCTGCAGGACCAGCCCGGCGCCCAGTGCATGGCCATCCACCCCAGCCTGAATATGGGCACCGTGGCCGCACTGCGCGTCTACGGCCCGCTGCCCCTGCAGCCCCTGCGCATGGACAGCCCCTGCGAATGGCTCGCCGCCGACGCACTGGATGGCAACACCCTGCCCACCAGCATCACCATGCACGGGTGGCAGGCCCACACCCTGGTGCGCAATGGCGTGGGTGGGTTTGAGAACTACTGGTTGCTGCGGCGCATTGCGCGGTAGGGCCAGGCGTACCCAGCGGACCTCCCAGCCACTGTGCATCCGCAGCAGGCCTGCGCAAGGGGCACGCGCATGGCACCTGGGTAGCCAAGGGGGCTACGAATGGCGGTGCGCTTGGCCGCGCCGCAGATCCCGCAGCATGAACAGGTACAGCCCCTCCACCTTCTCGCGCGCCCAGGGCGTCTTGCGCAAGAACTTCAGGCTGGACGACACGCTGGGCTCGCTGGTGAAACAGCGCACAGGAATGCGCCTGCCCAGTTCCTCCCAGCCATAGTGCGCCACCAGCGCCGTAACGATGGCCTCCAGGGTGACCCCATGCAGGGGGTTGCGTGGCTGGGCGGGTGGAGCGGGCGGGGTCGGTGAGCTCATGGGGTGTCCAATTCAAAGGCTGCCGCCGCCCGAGCGCACCCGCGCCGCCGGAAACCGGATGCTGAAGTCCGACCCCCGCCCCAGGTCGGAGTGGATGCGCAGTTCGGCGCCGTGGCGCTGCACCACGTGTTTGACGATCGCCAGGCCCAGGCCGGTGCCGCCGCTGTCGCGCGAGCGGCTGCGGTCGACACGGTAGAAGCGCTCGGTCAGGCGCGGCAGGTGTTCGGGGGCGATGCCGCTGCCCTCGTCGTGCACGGTGTATTCGGCCCCGCCGTCACTCAGGCTGCGCCAGCGCACGGTGATGGCGCGGTCGGGCGGGGTGTAGCGCACGGCGTTGGTCAGCAGGTTGACCATGGCACTGTGCAGTTCGGCGCCCGACCCCGCGATCTCCAACCCGCTTTCCAGCTCCAGCCCGATGGGCTCTTCGCGCGGTCCGAGCACGGCGGCCAGCGTGGAGGCCTCGCGCAGGCACTGCTGCAGCAAACCATCGGCCGCCACCCACTCGCTGGCGGCTGGCAGGGGGCTGCCCTCCAGGCGGGACAGCATGAGCAGGTCCGCCACCAGCGACTGCATGCGCTGGGCCTGTTCGGCCATCAGCACCAGGTAGCGTGCGCGCTCGCCCTCCTGCAGCACCAGGCTTTGCAGGGTTTCGATGAAGCCGGAGAGCACCGTCAGCGGGGTGCGGATTTCGTGCGAGACATTGGCCACGAAGTCGCGGCGCATGGCCTCGGCCTGCTCCACGGCAGTGACATCGCGCGACAGCAGCAAGCGGTTGCCCTGCCCGTACGGGTGCACCTGCACCGACAGCCGCACCGGGTGCGAAGGCGTGCTGCGGCGTGCCGCCATCTGCAGTTCGTGGCCAAAATCCTGCGCGCCCCAGTAGCGCGCGAACACCGGGTCACGCACCAGGTTTCCGAAATGCTGCAGCAGGTCGCGCGCGCCGTCCAGGCCGAAGTGCTGGCAGGCGGTCTGGTTGATCCATTCGATCTGGCCCTGGGCATTGAGCAGCACCACCCCATTGGGCGAGGCCTGCAAGGCCGCCAGAAACTCTGCCAGGCGCGCCTCGCTCTCTGCCAGGGCACGCTCACGCGCTCGCAGGGAGCGCCGCACCCTGTCCACCACCTCGGTCCACAGGCCTCCGCCGAGCTCAGGGGGCTCGCCTTCGCGGCGCAGCCAGTGCAGCAAACGCGCGCCACGCACCGCGTCCAACATAAACCAGGCATAGGTGCCCAGCAAACCCGCCACCGCCAGCCCCCAGGGGGACTGCGCTGCTGGCGGCAGCAACACCCAGGCCGCCAGCAGCGCAAGCGCCTGGCAAGCCAACAAACCGACGATCCGCACCCACATGGTCAATCACACTTCGCGTTGCGCACGCGCCGTTCGCGTGCGGGATAAACAGCCTGCGCCGGGAGCGGGCTGGGCCCAGCCAGGCCCTGAGGCTCTCAAGCAAGGCCGAGCCGCGCTGGCGCCGCGGCCGCAGCCACGGGCTGCGCCGTAAGCCGGTAGCCCACACCACGCACGGTCTCCAGCATGGCAGCGCCGTCTCCCAGCGACTCGCGCAGGCGCTTCACGTGCACGTCCACCGTGCGCTCTTCGATGTAGACGTGGTCACCCCAGACCTTGTCCAGCAACTGCCCACGCGAGTGCACCCGCTCCGGGTGCGCCATGAGGTACTGCAGCAGCTTGAATTCGGTCGGCCCCAGGCGCAGCGCCTGGGTACCCAAGGCCACGCGGTGCGTGGCCGGGTCCAGGCTCAGCGCACCCAGGCCCAGGGGCTCCTGTGCGCTCACCGGGGCCTTGCGGCGCAGCACGGCGCGCACGCGCGCCAACAGTTCCTTGGTGGAAAAGGGCTTGGTGATGTAGTCATCCGCCCCGGCGTCCAGCCCCGAGACGCGGTCGCGCTCGTCGCCCTTGGCGGTGACCATGATGATGGGCACCTCGGCGCTGCGCTTGTCGGCACGCCAGCGCTTGGCCAGGGTCAGGCCGCTGTCGCCGGGCAGCATCCAGTCCAGCAGCACCAGGTCGGGCACGGCGGCGTCCATTTCGCGCTGTGCGCTGTCGCTGTCCATGGCCCACAGGGGCCGGAAACCGTTGTGGCGCAGGTTCACCGCCACCAGCTCGGCGATGGCGGGCTCATCCTCCACCACCAGCACCGTGGGCATGGTTTTCATTTGAGCACCGACTCCACGTTTTCGATGCTGGTGTGGCGCACGTCCGCACCCTTGACCACGTAGATGATGAACTCGGCAATGTTCTTGGCGTGGTCGCCGACGCGCTCGATCGCCTTGGCCACGAACAGCAGGTCCAGGCTGGGCGAGATGGTGCGCGGGTCTTCCATCATGAAGGTGATGAGCTTGCGCACGAAGCCGTTGAACTCGCGGTCCACGGCATCGTCTTCCTTCATGATCGCCAGCGCTGCCTGCACATCCAGGCGCGCAAACGCGTCCAGGGCCTTGTTGAGCAGGGTGGAGGCCATGTCGGCGGCCACGCGCAGCTCCAGCGAAGGCAGCGCACGCGGCGCCCCGCTTTGGATGATGGACAGCACCATGCGGGCGATGCGCTCGGCCTCGTCACCCGCGCGCTCCAGGTTGGCGGTGGTCTTGGAGATGGCGATCAGCAGGCGCAGGTCGCGCGCCGTGGGCTGGCGCCGGGCGATGATGCTGGAGAGATCGTGGTCGATCTCGATCTCCATGGCGTTGACGCGCGCCTCGTTGGCGATGACCTCGTGGGCCACCTCCACGTTGAACTGCGACAGCGCGTAGATGGCCTGGCGCAACTGAGCCTCGACCAGGCCGCCCAACTCCAGCACGCGGCTCGACACCGTGGTGAGTTCGGCGTCGAACTGTGTGGACAAATGCTTTTCCCCCATGTGGCTTCTCCTTGTGTGGGCTTCAGCCGAAACGGCCGGTGATGTAGTCCTCGGTCTCCTGGCGCTGGGGCTTGAAGAACATTTGCTCAGTCTGCCCGAATTCCACCAGATCACCCAGGTACATGTAGGCGGTGTAGTCGCTGCAGCGCGCGGCCTGCTGCATGTTGTGGGTGACGATGACCACGGTGTAGTCGCTCTTGAGTTCGACGATCAGCTCTTCGACCTTGGCGGTGGAGATCGGGTCCAGCGCCGAGCAGGGTTCGTCCAGCAGCAGCACCTCGGGCTTGATGGCGATGCCGCGCGCAATGCACAGGCGCTGCTGCTGCCCGCCCGAGAGGCTGGCGCCGCTCTGGTGCAGTTTGTCCTTCACCTCGGGCCACAGCGCGGCCTTGCGCAGCGCCCACTCCACGCGCTCTTCCATGTCGGTGGCGCCGAGCTTTTCGAACAGCTTCACACCAAAAGCGATGTTGTCGTAAATCGACATGGGAAAGGGCGTGGGCTTTTGGAACACCATGCCCACGCGCGCGCGCAGCAAGGCCACGTCTTCCCGGCTGGTGAGGATGTTGTCGCCGTCGAGCAGCACCTGCCCTGCAGCGCGCTGCTCGGGGTAAAGCTCGTACATGCGGTTGAACACCCGCAGCAGGGTGGACTTGCCGCAGCCGGAGGGGCCGATGAAGGCGGTGACGCGGTTTTCGGGAATCTCCAGATTGATGCCCTTGAGGGCGTGGAACTTGCCGTAATAGAAATTCAGGTCCTTGACCGCGATCTTGGTCTTTTCGGCGGGAGAAACGGTGGTGAGCATGGAGTGCTTTCCGGGAAAACGCGGGTTCAGTGTTTCTGGCGCGTGAGCACACGGGCCAGGATGTTGAGCGCCAGCACGGCCAGGGTGATCAGGAACACGCCTGCCCAGGCCAGCTTCTGCCAGTTCTCGTACGGGCTCATGGCGAATTTGAAGATCGTCACCGGCAGCGTGGCCATGGGCTCGCTCAGGGAGGTGGTCCAGAACTGGTTGCTCAGGGCGGTGAACAGCAGCGGCGCCGTTTCACCCGCAATGCGCGCCACCGCCAGCAGCACGCCGGTGATGACACCCGAGCGCGCGGCCTTGAGCGTGATCTGCATGATCACCTTCCACTTGGGGCAGCCCAGCGCGTAGGCCGCTTCGCGCAGGCCCGCGCTCACCAGCAGCAGCATGTTCTCGGTGGTGCGGATCACCACCGGAATGACGATCAGCGACAGCGCCAGCACCCCGGCGTAACCGGAGAAGCTCTTGAAGCGCGTCACCACCACCGAGTACACGAACAGGCCCACCACGATGGAGGGCGCGGACAGCAGAATGTCGTTGACGAAGCGCGTGGTGCGCGCGAGCCAGCCATGGCGGTCATATTCGGCCAGATAGACCCCGGCCAGCACGCCCACCGGCGTGCCCACCAGGGTGGCCAGCGCCACCAGAACGAAGGAGCCATACATGGCGTTGAGCAGGCCGCCGTCTTCGTTGGGCGGCGGGGTCATCTGGCTCAGGGTCGCCAGACTCAGGCCCTGCAGGCCCAGGCGCAGGGTCTCCCACAGGATCCAGCCCAGCCAGAACAGGGCGAAGGCCACGGTGGCCAGGGCCAGGATGGTGGCGACGGTATCGGTGCGCTTGCGCCGCAGGTAGCGGCGCTCGCGGGCACGCAGGGCACGCTCGCTGCTCATGTCTTGGCCCCTTCTTTCTTTTGCAGGCTGATGAGCAGCCACTTGGACAAGGCCAGCACCACGAAGGTGATGGCGAACATCACCAGCCCCAAGTACATGAGCGCGGCCTGGTGCAGGCCTTCTCCGGCCTCGGCAAACTCGTTGGCCAAGGCGGAGGCAATGCTGTTGGCAGCCTGGAACACGCTCAAGGAATCCAACTGGTTGAAGTTGCCGATGACAAAGGTCACGGCCATGGTCTCGCCAATGGCACGCCCCAGTCCCAGCATGATGCCGCCGATGACACCTGCCTTGGTGTAGGGAAGAACCACCTTGGTAACCACCTCCCAGGTGGTGGAGCCCAGGCCATAGGCCGACTCCTTGAGCATGGGCGGGGTCACCTCGAACACATCGCGCATGACCGAAGCGATGAAGGGAATGATCATGATCGCCAGGATCACCCCGGCTGAAAAGATGCCGATGCCCACGGGTGGGCCGGAGAACAAGGCCCCCAGATAGGGCACACCCTGGGTGAGCTGCTGCAGGGGCTGCTGCACATAGGTGGCGAGCACCGGCCCGAACACCAACAAGCCCCACATACCGTAGACGATGGACGGAATGGCCGCCAGCAACTCAATGGCCGTACCCAGCGGTCGCTTGAGCCAGCCAGGCGAAAGCTCCGTCAGGAACAGGGCGATGCCGAAACTCACCGGCACCGCGATCAGCAACGCGATGAAGGAGCTGGCCAAGGTGCCATAGACCATGACCAGACCGCCAAAGTCCTCCTGCACCGGGTCCCAGGTGGTACGCGTCAGAAAACCCAGGCCGTACTTCGCCATCGCCGGCCATGCGCTGTAGGCCAACGTGGCAATGATGGCCACGAGCAAGCCCAGGGTCAGCAATGCTGCCGCCTTGGACGACGCCGCAAACAAGCGGTCTGCCCAGGGCTCGCGCCGTGTAGGCCGCGGAGGAATCGGTTCGGTCATGGAACGCGCCCGCTGCTGGGCGGGCAAAACACTGGGATCAGCCCCGTGCGCGAGTGTAGTGGACGACATGGGGCTTCCCGGCTTTCAGATAACAAGCGGTGTGAGACAGCCGCTTCTTACTTGGCAAGCGCCACGGCCTTGCCGGAGTTGTCCTGGATCTGGGCCCACGACTTCTCGATCGCACCCACCACGGTCGGGGGCAGCGGTACGTAGTCCAGCGCGGCGGCAGAGGCGGCACCATTCTTATAGGCCCAGTTGAAGAATTTGAGCACTTCGGCAGCGCTGGCGGGCTTGTCCTGCTTGGCGTGCATCAGGATGAAGGTAGCGCCAGACAGCGGCCAAGCGTCCTTGCCAGGCTGGTTGGTCAGGATCTGGTAAAAGGACTTGACCCAGTCGGCTCCGGCGGCGGCGGCCTTGAAGGTGTCGTCGTCGGGCTTGGGGTACTGGCCGGCGGCGTTTTGCACCAGGGCATAGTTCATCTTGTTCTGCTTGACGTAGGCGTACTCCACATAACCGATGGAGTTCGGCAGGCGGTTCACGAACGCGGCCACGCCCTCGTTGCCCTTGCCACCCGCGCCCACCGGCCAGTTCACGGCCGTGCCCTCGCCCACAGCGGACTTCCACTCGGCGTTGACCTTGCTGAGGTAGTTGGTGAAGATGAAGGTGGTGCCAGAACCATCGGCGCGGCGCACCGGAGCAATCTGGGCGTCGGGCAGGGGCAGGCTGGGGTTGAGCGCCTTGATGGCCGGATCGGTCCACTTGGTGATCTTGCCCAGGAAGATGTCGCCCAGCACCTGGCCGCTGAGCTTGATCTGGCCCGGCTCGATGCCCTTGATGTTGACCACCGGCACGACGCCGCCGATCACTGTCGGAAACTGCAATTGACCCTTGCTTTTGAGCACCTCATCGGTCAGCGGCATGTCAGAGGCACCGAAGTCCACCGTCTTGGCATCGATCTGCTTGATGCCCGCGCCCGAACCGATGGACTGGTAGTTCACCTTGACGCCGGTGGCCTTGTGGTAGTCGGCCGCCCACTTGGCGTAGATCGGTGCCGGGAAAGTGGCGCCCGCGCCCGTGACTTCCTGCGCCTGCGCGCCCACACCCCAGGCCAGGGAAGCTGCGGCCACGGCGGCCAGTACTGCAAAACGTTGGGTCATACAAAACACCTTGGTTGGTTGAAGGGATGCACCGCACTCTAAGAAAGTAATGTGACAGCGATGTGACATTTCTTCAACAAACCGCGCCGGACCGGCCACGCACCTGCAGGCCGGGGCTCTGGGCCTGCCCCTGACAACCTGCCTTGCCCCCAGATTGAGGCACGCCTGCGCTTTTACGCAACAAGAGCCAGGGCGGCTGTGGGCCCCGCCCCCGGTGCATCGTCATGAACCTGAAACCGCGCCACCGCCTGCTGCAGCTGGCGCGCCTCCTGCGCCAGGGCGCTGGCGCCAGCGGCGGACTGCTGCACCATGGCGGCGTTTTGCTGGGTGGCTTCGTCGATGCCCTGCAGCGCGCGGTGGATGAGCAGCAGGCCCTCGCCCTGGTCATCGGCGGCCTGGCGGATGGTGGCGATGACCTGGGCCACGCCCGCCACCTGCTCCACGATGGCGGCCATGGCGGCGTGCGCGGCCTGCACCTGGGCCGTGCCCTGCCCCACCCGTTCGCTGCTGGCGCCGATGATGGAGCGCACCTCGTGTGCGGCATGCGCGCAGCGCTGCGCCAGGGTGCGCACCTCGGCCGCCACCACGGCAAACCCCCGCCCCTGTTCGCCCGCGCGGGCGGCTTCGACCGCGGCGTTGAGCGCCAGGATGTTGGTCTGGAAGGCAATGCCATCGATCACCCCGATGATGTCGGTGATGTGCTGGGAGGACTGCTGTATGTGGTGCATGGTCTGCACCACCTGGTGCACCGCCTGCCCGCCCTGCTGCGCCAGTGCGCGCGCCTGTTGGGCGTCCTGCACCGCCTGGGCGGCGTTGCGCGCGGTTTCCTGCACGGCGTGGGACAACTGCGTCATGGCCGCCGTGGTCTTTTGCAGGGACAGGGCGGCGCGCTCCGTGCGCAACGACAAGTCCTGGTTGGCCTGCGCAATTTCGCTGGTGTTCACGCCCACCGCCTGCACCCCACCGCGCACCGAGGCGATCAGGGCGGTGAGCTTGCCGTGCATGCGCCCCAGGTCGCGGCCCACGGCGGCTATCTCGCACACACCCTGGTGCTGCAAACCGTCGCGCAAATCGCCCTGGCCCCAGGCCTGCGTGGTGTCCTGCAGGGCGCGGATGGGCGCCAGGATGGAGCGCACGATGGCCCACAGCAGCAAACAGGCCAGCAAGGCCACCAGCAAGGTCGCTGCCAGCACCAGCCAGGGCGCCTGGGCCGCCGTGGCGGCCAGCGCGGCACGCTGCGCGCCGGCCTGGGCGGCCATGCTCGCGTCCAGGCTCTGCACCCCGTCTTGCAGGGTGCGCAGCGCACTGTCGTACTCGGCCATGGCCCGGGTGGCTGCCCAGGGGTCGTTGAGCTGGCCGATGGCCATCTGGCGCAGCAACTGCTCGAAGCCCTGGGCGTAGCGCCCCAGGGCCACGTCCATCGCCACCAGGGTCTGGGCGTCCGCGCCCTGCAGCACCGGGCGTGCGCGCGCCATGGCCTGGCGCGTCTGCGCCAGGGCGGCACGCCACTGGGCGGTGTGGCGCTCGGTGTCTTCCTCTACACCCATGTGCAGGAACACGTCCTTTTCGGCCTGGCGCAAGCGGCCCAGGCCGGTGCGCACGTCGCCCAGCACCTGGACGGCCTGGAACGCGCCATCGACAAAGGCGCCCGTGCGCGCGGCCTCACGCACCAGGGTGTGGACCGAAAAACCGCCCACCAGCGCCAACGCGAGTAGCGCGAACCCCACCACCAGCCACAGGCGTTGGCGGATCTGCATTCTTTGCAACCAGACCATGCTAGGTACCTCCTGGGGCGATGGTGAAAAACCGGCGTGACGGCGCTGTGACAAACCCCCGGGTTTTCCCTGATTTTTCTGCCCCCAGCGGGCGGCAGGTCACACCACTGTCACACGCCTGCCACAAACGCCCGCTACGCTGGCGACCGCGGCCTGGTGCAAGAAATTCAAGGAAAAAATGGCTCTAGCCCGCATGAACATTACCCATATAGCTATTATTTTTGTAGCATGAAAACACCCCAAAACTCCCCCGAAAACACCGCACCGGCACCCCTGGCGCTGCGCCGACGCCTGCTGCTCAAGACCGCCACCGCCTGGGGGCTGGGCAGCACCGCCCTGGGCGCCTGGGCCCAGGGCCCGCGCACCCCGGCGAGTGGCACACGCATGGTCACGGTGGCGCAGATTGCCGACATGTCGACCAGCCAGATCGACGTGTCCAAGGACTTCGTCATTGGCGCGCGCGCGGCCTGGGCCGACATCAACTCCAAGGGCGGATTGCGCGGCGTTCCCATACAGCACCTGGTGCTGGAAACGGATGGCACGGCCAGTGCGCTGCAAGGCGCGCTGCACCAGCTCAAGACCCAGCCCCAGTGCGTGGCCCTGTTCGGCTGCGTGGGGCACGCCACCGCCAGTGCCGCAGCCGCCCTGGTGCAGCGTGAGTTGCCCGACCTGCCCCACGTGGCGCCCTGGATGCACCACCTCGACGGGGACATCGGCGACAACACTTTTCCCATCTTCGCCTCGCGGCGCGAACAGATCAGCCACGCGCTCCAATCCCTGGCCAACATGGGCATCGACAGCGTCGGCGTGGTCTACGCCAACGCCGCGGAGAAGGCCGCCAACCAGGCCGACATCGAGCGCCTGGGACGGGGCATGCCATTGCGCCTGCTGCAGCTGCCCGTGGTGGCCGATCTGGCCCAACTGGCGCAGACCCTGGACGCCCGCAGCCCGCGCATCCTGGTCTTCCTGGGCGGTACACCCGAACTGATGGCGTTCTGCCAGGGCGTGGGCCAGCAGGCGCAGCAGCGCTACATCGTGGCCATGGCCGATGTGAACCTGCAGATCCTGCAGCAGAGCCAGCTCACACGCCACGCCGCCGTGATCACCACCCAGGTGGTGCCGCTGGTCAATGCCCAGGCCCCGGTGGTGCGCCTGTACCGCCAGGCCATGGCGCGCCTGTACGACGAGAGCCCCACGCCGCAAAGCCTGGCGGGCTTCATGGCGGCACGCTACACCTTCGAGGCGCTCAAGTCGCTCGACGCCAGCCCCAGCCGCGCCGCCTTGCTGGCCGCCCTGCGCCAGCGCCAGGCGCTGGACCTGGGCGGGTTCCAGATCACCGCCAACACCCAGCGCCGCAGCGGCAGCTACGTGACGCAAAGCATGCTGGCCAGCGACGGGCGCGTGGTCGGCTGAGAACGTATTCACGCCCGCCAGCGTGGAGCGGCCCCAGGCTGTGGTCCCGCAGCCCGGGCGGCGGTGTATCCTTTGCCGCAGTTTCTGACTTTTGCACTGACGTCTCCCATGCAAGCACCCCAACGCCTGGCGGCGGTCGATCTGGGCTCCAACAGTTTCCGCCTGGAAATCGGCCAGGTGGACCACGGTACTTTCCATCGCACCGAGTACCTCAAGGAAACCGTACGCCAGGGCGGCGGTCTGGACGAGAACCGCCATCTCACGCCCGAGGCCATGCAGGCCGGCTGGGACTGCCTGGCCCGTTTTGGCGAGCGCCTGGCCGGGTTCGACGCCGACGAGGTGCGCGCCGTGGCCACCCAGACCCTGCGCGAGGCGCGCAACCGCGAGGCCTTTCTGGAGCGCGCCAACGCGGTGCTGGGTTTTCCCATCAACGTGATCTCGGGGCGCGAAGAAGCGCGCCTGATCTACCAGGGCGTGGCCCACAGCCTGGGCGACGGCAGCGAACGCCGCCTGGTGATGGACATCGGCGGGCGCTCCACCGAACTGATCCTGGGCCAAGGCCTGCAGGCCCGCACCATGGAGTCCTACCGCGTGGGCTCGATCGCCTGGTCCAAGCGCTTTTTCCCCAGCGGGCAATTCAGCCGCAAGGCCTTCGAGGTGGCGGAGATCGCCGCCAAGGCGGTGCTGGACGAAGCGCTGGACCTGTACCCGCGCGACCAGTGGGACGTGGCCTACGGCTCAGCCGGCACGGTCAATGCCATTGCCGATGTGCTGGAACAGGCCGGCCACTCGCCCGAATGCATCACCCGCGAGGCGCTGGACTGGCTGCAGGAGCGCCTGATTGCCGCACAGAGCGCCGAGCGGCTCAAGCTGGCGGGCCTGCGCGAAGACCGCCGCCCCATCATCGGCGGCGGGGTGAGCGTGCTGCGCGCCGTGTTCTCGCTGCTGGGCATCGAGCAGATGTGCATCGCCAGCGCCGGACTGCGCCATGGCCTGATCCGCGACATGCTCGGCCCCCACCCGGGTGGCAGCGACCTGCAGGCGCGCTCCATCGAGCGCCTAGCGCGCAAGTTCGGTGTCGAGCTGGCCCACAGCGCGCGCGTCAGCCAGGTGGCCGCCACCCTGGCCGCCCCGCTCCTGGAGGGCGAAAGCGAGGGCGAACGCCAGCGCCTGCTGCGCAGGCTGCAGTGGGCCGCGCAGCTGCACGAGATCGGTCTGCACATCTCGCACAGCGACAGCCACAAGCACGGCGCCTACATCCTCGACCATGCCGACGCCATGGGCTTTTCCCTGTCCGAAATGCACCGCCTGAGCCTGCTGGTGCTGGGCCACCGCGGCAAGCTGCGCAAGCTCGAATCCCTGCTGGGCGATGACGGCCTGGCCTGCCAGTTACTGGCCCTGCGCCTGGCCGTGATCCTGTGCCACGCCCGCCGCGACCCCGATCTGCAAGGGCTGGAACTGTGCCCGCACCCGGGCCAGCGCCGGGTGCTGCTGCAATGCCGCAACGGCTGGGCCCAGGACTACCCGCAAAGCGCCCACCTGCTGCGCGAGGAGGCCCTGGCCTGGAACGGCCACACCCCCTGGCAACTGGAGCTGCACGGGCTGTAGCGCGGTACAGCCCCCTGCGCCTGCGCGGTACGCGGCCCGCGCGTGGCCGCCCCCCCGCAGCCTCACGCCGGCACGGTTTGCTCCTGCACCCACAGCCCCTGCAGCTCGCCCTTGGCGCGGCCCTTGGCCAGGGCGGCGGCGTTGGCCAGGTCTTCGGCGCGGTGGTATTCGCCCGCGCGCACCGGCACCGCGCCGATGGACACCGTGGTGCAGGGGAAAAAGCGCTGTACCCCGTAGCGGTCCTCGGCCTCGATGCCGCCGCGCAGGCGTGCCGACTCATCGAACAGCAGGCCGGCCTGGGCGGCAAAGGCCTGGGCCAGTTGCTCGCAGCGCTGGCGCCAGTCGCTGCTTTGGAACAGCAGCACGAAGTCGTCGCCCCCCACATGCCCCAGGAAGTCGCGCTGCGCGTCGCAATGGGCCTCGGCCAGGCGCGCGAACAGGCGGATCATCTCGTCGCCACGCCAGTAGCCATAGTGGTCGTTGAAGGGCTTGAAGTGGTTCAGGTCCGCATAGCAGGCCACGAAACTGGCGCCGTTGCGCAGCAGGCGCTGCATGTGCTGGCTGATCGGAATATTGCCGGGCAGAAAGGTGAGCGGGTTGGCGTGGCGCGCCGCCTCGATGCGCGACTCGGTGACCGAGCGCACCAGTTCCTCACCCCGGCCCACACCCAGGTAGCGGCCATTTTCGGTAACGATGAAGCCATCGTGCAGGTAGCGCTGGTCCTGCGAGGTGAGGATGCCCACCAGTTCCTCGATGCGGTGGCTGCGCTCGATCACCCGGGGGGAGAAGTTGATGTGCGCGGTGCAGGGCTTGCGGCCCCAGACCTCGCGGTAGTAGAGCTTGGTGTACTCGTTCATGAAGCGCACCCGGTTGATGATGCCCACCGGGCGCGCGCCATCGAGCACCGGCAAGGCGTGCAGCTCCGGCGCCTGCGCGAATGCCCGGGCCACGGTGTCGTTGTTGGCGTCGCGCCCCAGCCCAGGCGCTGCCAGGTAGGCCAGGTGGCGCAAGGTGCCGCGCGGATGCTGGCGCGCGCTTTGCGGCATGACCGCCACGCGCCGGTCGCGCAGCAGGGCCAAGGTCGCAGCATTGGGCTGCTCCAGCGGGCAGACCTGGGGCCGCCCCAGGAAATAGCCCTGCCCCAGGGGCAGGCCCAGGTCGCGCAGCACGCGCAGATCGGCCTCGGTTTCAATGCCTTCGGCCACCAGGGTGGAGTCGAACACCTCCGCCAGCTGCTGCAGGGCCTGCAAGGTCTTGAGCTTGTCGGCGTGCACGCTGATGTCGCGGGCAAAATACTTGTCGATTTTGACCACTTCGGGCTTGATCTGCGACCACAGACGCAAGGACGAGCGGCCGTCGCCGAAATCGTCCAGTGCCAGCGCCACCCCGGTGGCGTGCACCTGGGCGGCGACCTCGGCGAAAGCGGCCATGTCCGTCACACGTTCGTGCTCGGTCAGCTCCAGCACCAGGTTGCGCGGCGCCATGGCGCATTCGGCCAGAAAGTCGAGCAAGGCACGCGAGCCGCGCGCTCGCAGCAGATACACCAGAGTCGATGCGCTCAGGTTCACGAACAAGCGCCCGGGCTGGCGCTGCAAGCGCCACTGCGCCAGCACGGTCTTCACACACTCGACCTCGAACACGTGCAGGCAGTTCTCGGCGGCGGCGGCCTGCAGCAGCACCTCCGGGCTATGAAAACGGGTCAACGCCGGTCCGCGGATCAGCCCCTCGTGGGCATGGACAACGGCATCCCCGAGCGACACGATGGGCTGGAACACCGCGCTGAGCGCGCCGCGCGCCAGCACCTCGCGCACCGATCGGCATTCGCCCGCGTCGGCGGCAACAGCAGGGGGGGAGAGGACCTCACTCATGGTAAACCCTAGGTTATGGGTGCCATGTGACAAAGCCATGACGCCCTTGGCTGCCCCACAGCGGAAAGGGTTTCCCGGTGTTTGCGAAAAACAATTCATACGGTATAAACTATTTATATCGTTTTACAGAAAGACCACGATGAACCCCTCCACCACCAGCACCACGACGCCCCCGGCCAAGACCAGCGCACGCGCCACGCCCCGGCGCGCGCTGCACAAGGCCACCCCCACCGAAGCGCCGGTACGGGACGCCGCCGCAGCGCCCCCAGCCAGCGCGCCACGCAAGCGCCCAGCGGTCAAGGTGAACGCCAGCCCGGCACTCGCCTCCAGTGCCACAAAGGCAGGCACGCCCCCCCAGGCCGCCAAGCCCCGCAAGACAGACAAGGTAGAAAAGACCGGCAAGGTAGAAAAGGCCGATAAAGCGGATAAACCCAAGAAGCCGAAGATGGTGCGCGACAGCCTGACCATGCCCAAGGCCGAATACACCGCCATCGACAGCATGAAGCTGCGCGCGGCCATGGCAGGCCACCCGGCCAAGAAGACCGAGGTCATCCGCGCTGCGCTCAAAGTGCTGGCCGCGCTGCCTGATGCGGCCTTCCTGGCCGCCATGCAGGCAGTGCCCAGCATCAAAACCGGGCGCCCGGCGAAAAACGGCTGACCCCCCTGCACACCCGCCCGCAGCCCGCGAACGCGCCCGCGCACTACAACAGCTCGGGGGACTGCACGCTCAGCAGCAGCACCTGCCCGGCGCCGTCGCGCTCGCGGTAGCGCAGCCACCACACGGCGCCCTTGCGGATGCTGCATCCCCCCCCCGGCAGACCCAGCAGCTGGGCCGCCGCCTGGCCCAGGGTGGGCTGGTGGCCCACCACCACGGCGCAGCCCTTGCCGTGGGGCCAGCCCACCAGCTCCAGCAACTGCTGGGCCGTGCCCTGCGGGGCGATGGCATCATGGGTCTTGCACTTGCGCTGCAGGGCATGCACGGTCTGCTGCGTGCGCAGCGCCGGGCTGGCCCAGATGCGCGCACTCCCGGGCAACTGGCGCTCCAGCCAGGCCGCCATGCGCACGGCCTGCTTTTCGCCCCGCGGGCTCAGGGGGCGGCGCAGATCCTCGCCCCCCGGGTCCAGATCCACCGCCTCGGCGTGCCGCCACAGCACCAGGTCCATCGTCATGCTCCTTGCTACACCACCAACTCAGACGCGGTAGCGTGCCGCCAGGGCCTGCTGCGCCCCATGGGGCAAGGCGCCCGGCAGGCCCTTTTGCAGCACATAGCGCCCGTCGGCCTGCAGCTCCCAGGCGTCCACGCCGTCGTGCAGGTAGGCCACCAGGCACTCGTCGATGAGGCGCTGGCGCAAGGCCGCATCGAGTACCGGCCAGGCCACCTCGACACGGCGCACCATGTTGCGGTTCATCCAGTCGGCGCTGGACAAAAACAGTTCGTCCTGCCCCCCCTGGCGGAAATAGAACACGCGCGAATGCTCCAGAAAGCGCCCGATGATGGAGCGCACCCGGATGTTCTCGCTCACCCCGGGGCGCTGCGCGGGCAGCTGGCAGGCGCCGCGCACGATCAGGTCGATGCGCACCCCTTGCGCGCCCGCGCGCAGCAGGGCGCGGATCAGGGCCTCGTCGGTGAGCGAATTCATCTTGGCCACGATGCGCGTGTCCTGCCCCTGGGCAGCGGCACGGCCCAGGGCCTCGATCTTGTCCACCATCGCGCCATGCAGGTGAAAGGGCGCCACCAGCAGGCTGCGCATGCGCGGCAGGCGGCTCTGGCCGGTCAGGTGCACGAACACCTGTTCGATGTCGCGCGTGAGCAGCGGGTCCGCCGTGAGCTGGCTGATGTCGGTGTACAGCCGCGCGGTGCGCGGGTTGTAGTTGCCGGTGGACAGGTGGGCGTAGCGCACCAGTTGGCGCCCCTCTCGGCGCGTGATGAGCATGAGCTTGGCGTGGGTCTTGAGCCCGACCACGCCGTACACCACCTGCGCGCCCATGCTCTCCAGGGACTCGGCCCAGTTGATGTTGGCCTCTTCGTCAAAGCGCGCCTTGAGTTCCACCACCACCACCACTTCCTTGCCCTGGCGCACCGCCTCCTGCAGCAGTTCGAGCATCTCGGGGTCGGCGCCAGTGCGGTAGATGGTCTGGCGGATCGCCAGCACATCGGGGTCGCGCACCGCCTGGCGCAGCAGCTCCAGCACCCCGTCAAAGCTCTCGAAGGGTTGGTGGATGAGCACGTCGCCTTGCTGCAGGCGCTCGAAAATCGAGCCATTGGCAGGCAGTGCGGCAGGGAAGCTGGCGGCATACGGGGCAAAGCACAGGTCTGAGCGCTCGGCCAGGTCGATGATCTGGTTCAGGCGCACCAGGTTCACCGGCCCCGCCACCTTGAACAGCGAGTCGCGCGGCAGCTTGAATTGCTGCAGCAGGAAGTCACTCAAGTCCTCGCTGCAGCCGCTGGCCACCTCCAGCCGCACGGCTTCGCCGTAGTGGCGCTGCACCAGCCCCTGGCGCAAAGCGGTGCGCAGGTTCTTCACGTCTTCCTCGTCCACCGCCAGATCGGAGTGGCGCGTGACGCGGAACTGCGAGAACTGCCCGACCCGGCGCCCGGCAAAGAGTTCATGCAGGTGCGAGCGGATCACGCTGGAGAGCGAGACGAAATGCGCCCCGGGACCACAGACCTTGGCGGGCATGCGGATCAGGCGCGGCAGCACACGCGGCACCTTGACGATGGAGATGTCGTTTTCGCGCCCGAAGGCATCCGTGCCATGCAGGCGCACGATGAAGTTGAGCGACTTGTTGGCCACCTGCGGGAAGGGGTGCGCGGGGTCGAGCGACACCGGCACCAGCAGCGGGCGCACCTCGCGCTCGAAGTATTTCTGCACCCACTGGCGCTGCGCCTCGGTGCGCTCGCCGTGGGGAACGATCTGGATGCCCTGCTGCACGAAGGCAGGGGTCAGCACCTCGTTGAAAAGGCGGTACTGCTCTTCCACCAACGCGTGCAGGGCCTGCATCAGCTCCCGATAGGACTGGGGGGAGTAGGCCCCTTCCTTCTCGCCGGTCTGGAAGGCATGCAGGTGCGGCGCAGCGCGCACCTCGAAGAACTCGTCCAGGTTGGACGACACGATGCAGAGATAACGCAGGCGCTCCAGCAACGGCACGCCTGCGTCCTGGGCCCAGTGCAGCACACGCTGGTTGAAGGCCACCAGGCTGTGGTCGCGGTCCAGCAGAGGGGCCGACACGGCATCTGCGGGCGTTGGGGGGAAGGGACGCGAAAGTTGCAGCATGGAGCCTGTGGGTGACATTGTCGTGACCAATTATTGACAGGGGTCATGACGGTTGTGTGACAGTTCGTCACGGGCCCGCAAGGGTGGCCGTGCGCGCCAGAGCGCCCTGCAGCTGCGGTACGGCTGCAGCCGCGGTGCCATCCCCGCCATGCGCTTGCGCGTGCTGGCTCCAGTCCACCAGGTGCAGGCTGCCATCATGGCACTCCACCAGCGCGGTCAGGCTCTCGACCCAGTCCCCGTCATTGCAATACAGCACGCCGTCAATGTCACGCATCTGGGCCCGGTGGATGTGCCCGCACACCACCCCATGCAAGCCCCGCTGGCGGGCATGGGCAGCCACGGCGGCTTCGAAATCGGTGACGTAATTCAAGGCTTTCTTGACGCGGTGCTTGAGATAGGCCGACAAGGACCAGTAGGGCAAGCCCAGCCAGCGCCGACAGCGGTTGAGGTGGCGGTTGAGCCGCAAGGAGAATTCATACAAGTGGTCGCCCAGGTGGGCCAGCCACTTGGCGCACTGGACCACACTGTCAAAGGCGTCACCATGGATCACCCACAGCCGTCGCCCGTCGGCCGTGGTGTGCACGGCCTGCTCCTGCACTTCTACACCGCCGAAGTGGTGCCCCACGAAACCACGCGCAAATTCGTCGTGGTTGCCCGGAACGAACACCACGCGGCAGCCCTTGCGCGCGCGGCGCAGGATTTTCTGCACCACATCGTTGTGCGCCTGCGGCCAGTACCAGCGCCGGCGCAATTGCCAGCCGTCAACGATGTCGCCCACCAGATAGAGGTAGTCGCTGGGATGGTGTTTGAGAAAGTCCAGCAGGGCTTCGGCCTGGCAGCCCGGTGTTCCCAGGTGCAGGTCGGAAACGAAGACGGCACGGTAGGGATGCCGGGGCGGCGGCGCGTGCGGGGCCGGGGCACCGTCCGGACCCAGGGTGGCCACGGGAGCGGGGCAAGCGCCACCCACCCCGCCGCCGCCAGTCAGGGTCCACTGGGTGGCGGGCGGGCGCACGTCAGGCCCCCAGGAAGTGCTTGCGGTAACGCGGGTGCAGGTCGGCCATGCGCAGCAGGATGGGCAGGTCGGCGCAGTTGAAGTCGGGGTCCCAGGCCGGCTCGCCCAGCACCCGGGCGCCCAGGCGCAGGTAGCCCTTGATGAGCGCGGGGGGCTCCACGTCCAGATCGTCGCGCAGGGTCTGCAGCGGCAGGGGCAGGCGCGGGCGCACGTGGTATTGCACGGGCGCGAGGTGGCTGGCCTGCACCTTGCGCCAGATGCTGGCGGCGACGTCGCCGCTGACCATGCCGTTGTGCAGCATGGGGATGCTAGCGCAGCCGATCATGGTGTCGAGCTGGTTGCGCACCATGAATTCGCCCAAGGCCCCCCACAGCGCCATGATGACGCCGCCGTGGCGGTGCTCGGGGTGCACGCAGCTGCGGCCCAGCTCCACCATGCGCTCACGCAAGCTGCGCAGCCGGGTCAGATCGAACTCGGTGTCGCTGTAAGTGCTGCCGATGCGCCGCGCCTGTGCCGGGGTCAACACGCGGTAGGTGCCGATGACCTCGCCGCTGGCCTGGTCGCACACCAGCAGGTGTTCGCAGTAGGGGTCGAAGATGTCCACGTCGTGCCCCGGCACGGTGCTGTTCAGGCGCGCCCCCATTTCCTGGGCGAACACCTGGTAGCGCAGGCGCTGCGCGGCACGCACCTCGTCCAGGTGGCGCGCCCAGCGCACGCTGATGCCCGCGTGGGCGGCCGGTGCGGCCTGCGGTGCGGCCCCGGCGGGCACAAGGATGGAACGGGCTGGGGTGGTGTCGGGATGGGGGGTGGGGATCATGCGCAGCTCCTCTTGCTGGGGTGATGCCCGCCAGTGTTCCGGGCGAGCATGAAACGCCCATGGCAGGCGCATGAAATTTGCGTGACAGCACCCCCGCCCCGGCACTCACGCGCTCAGTACCACCCCTTTCAAGGTCTTGGCTGTTGTGGGTACACGCTGCCCCGTCAGGCCGTGGCAGGCGCTGCCCGGTGCGCGCTCCTGCTGCTGCGGTCGGCTGCGCCGACTCCGCCGAGCCAGAAGCTCGGGGGCCAGCGCGGCGGAACTCGCTCCACGCCCTGCGGGCGCTGCGCTCAGACAGCCGCCGCGAGCCAGATACGAAGCGCGCGCTCTGCGCGCGCCTGGCCCCCGATCCTCTGGCACGGCCGCCGCAGAAGTCGCGCGCCCCGGGCAGCGCCTGCCACGGCCAAGGGAGGGGGTAGCGCATGAACCATGGGAATGCCCACGCGGGCATGTCCATGGGGCCGCTTTCGGGTGAGAGGGCTTCCTTCTTGGTGCACCGCCAACGCCACTTCCAAGGTGTGTGCGGGCAGGGCACAGCGCTTTCCTTGCGGGCGCCGAGACGCGCAGCGCCAGGCGGGGGGCGCGCGCAGCGCGCCTTCGTCCATCATGCTTGCCGCGCATGTCCGAGCGGCGTGA
>JBQTHH010000056.1:0-24819 GCA_052390055.1 Rhodoferax sp. | reverse complement strand
TGAACGCAGAGAGCGAAGCGAACGAAGTGAGTTTGTGCGGCACCCGCCTGGCGCGAGCACCGCAGGGAAGCCGCCGCGCAGCGGTGGCCGCCCCCACCGGCCCAGCGCTGCGCCCACAGCGCACCCGTCTTGGAGCACACGCGCCACCCCGTGCACCTGCACGACCACCTACCGCACCACTTTCCCAGGACACACCACACGTGCCCCGCACGACCGCCCACATTGAACGCACCTGCTGTCACGCAGACTTGGAGCGCCCCAACAACAGCAGCCGCTGCCCCACAGGCCCCCAAAGGCGTGCTGCTCAATGGCGGTGCCCGTGGTGCAAACCGCCCTCGTCGGCGCAGGATGCGGGCGGCTGCAGCGCGTGCAGCTCCCGGCGCGCCTGGCGCAGCACACTGGCGCCGCCCTGCAAGGCCAGGGCGGCCATCACCACCGCCACCAGCACATCCGGCCAGCCCTGGCCGCTCCAGGCCACCACGGCGGCGGCGAGCATCACCGCCAGGTTGCCGATGGCGTCGTTGCGCGAGCACAGCCACACGCTGCGCATGTTCGCGTCCCCCTCCCGAAACGCAAACAGCAGCCCTGCCACCCCCAGGTTCACGCACAGCGCCAATGCGCCCACCACGCCCATCGTCGGCGCGTGGGGCACCGTGCCCTGCCACAGCCCCCAGGCGGCGTCGCCCAGCACGTACAGGCCAAAGCCCACCATGCTCACCGCCTTGAGCATGGCCGCCCGGGCGCGCCACTGCAGCGCCGCCGACAACACCGCCAGCGAAACGCCATAGTTGAGCGCATCCCCCGCAAAATCGATCGCATCGGCCAGCAGCGCGGACGACTGGGCGCGCACACCAGCCAGGATTTCGATGGCAAACATGGCGGCGTTGAGCAGCAGGGCAAGCCACAGCACACGCCGGTAGCGTGGCAGGTTGCGGATGGCATCGGGCGCCGGGGTGGCATGGGAGCAGCAGGAGTCGGACATGGCAGGCCCTGCTTGCGCAGGAGGTTCAATGGCACTGGCGCCATTGGAAACCCTGTACCCACTCCAGAGTCAAGCGCCGCCACCGCACCGCTGAATCCGCACCTCAGCGCGGCCCGAGCACCAGCGTCACCGCCGCGGCAAAACTCACAAAGGCCGCCGCCGTGCTCACCAGAATGATGCGCGCGATGCGCCCGTTGTTGGCGCCAAAGCGCTCGGCCAGCAAAGACACATTGCTGGCGCTGGGCAACGCCGCCACCAGCACCAGCACCGCCAGGGTCTGCGGTGCCAGCCCCAGGCCAGCGGCCAGGGCCACGCTGCCCAGGGCCCACAGCAGCGCCGGATGCAGCAGCAGCTTGAGCAGCGCCACCGGCAGCACCTGGCCCCAGGCCACGGCGTGCGCGCGGTCCTGCGCCGCCAGCACCTGCGAGCGCGCCAGAACCGCGCCGATGGTGAACAGCGCCACGGGCGAGGCCGCATCGGCCAGCAGGCCCACCGTCGCCTCCAGGGGGCGGGGCGGCTGTACCCCCAGGCCCGACACCAGCGCCCCAAGCAGGATGGCCCAGGGCATAGGGTTGCTGGCCACACCACGCAACGCGCCGCGCGCCGCCGTCCACACCGCGGCCCCGCCGCGCGTCCCCCGGGCCTGGTCGAGCTGCGACAGCGCAATGCACAGCGAAGAAACCAGCACCATGTCCACCAGAATGGTCACGATCACGGTCCCCGCCGCGCCCGCGCCCAACAGCGCCACCAGCAGGGGCACCCCCATGAAGCCGCTGTTGGGAAACGCCGCCACCAGCGCCCCCAGGGCGGCGTCGGCCCAGCACAGCCGCGCACGGCGCGCCTGCCACAGCGCCAGGGCCACCACCGCCAAACCGGCCGCCAGGTAGAGCAGCGCCACCCGCGCATCGAACAACTGCGCCACCGGCGTCTGGGCGCCAAAGCGGTACAGCATGCACGGCAAGGCGAAATAGAGCACGAAGCCATTGAGGCCAGGAATGGCCGCCAGCGGCAGCAGGCCCCGGCGCGCTGCCGCGTAGCCGCACAGCACCAGGGCAAAAAACGGGAAAGTAACGTTCAGGACCGACAGCATGGCTGGCATTGTCGCCGCTAGGTCGGCGACCCTGCCGCTACACTTGCACGCTTTTTTGCCCGCCCGCGCGCCCATGTCCCACCCCAGCACCAACCCCGGCCTCAACCCCGCCCAGTGGGATGCGGTGCAATACGTGCACGGCCCCGCGCTGGTGCTGGCCGGTGCCGGTTCGGGCAAGACGCGCGTCATCACGCACAAGATCGCGCGCATGATCCAGACCGGCCTGCCGCCCGAGCGCATCGCCGCCATCACCTTCACCAACAAGGCCGCTGCCGAAATGCGTGAACGCGCGCGCGGCCTCATTGGCAAAGGCGCGAAAGGTGTGCTGATCTGCACCTTCCACTCACTGGGCGTGCGCCTGCTGCGCGAGGACGGCAGCGTGCTGGGCCTCAAGGCTGCGTTTTCCATTCTGGACACCGACGACGTTACCAGCATCCTCAAGGACGCCGGTGGCAGCACCGACGCCGCCACCGCGCGCCAGTGGCAGTGGACCATTTCGGCCTGGAAGAGCGCGGGCCTGAACGCCGCCCAGGCCCTGGCGCAGGCGGGCAGCGAAGAGCAGCGCGTGGCCGCCATCGTGATGCAGCGCTACGAAGAGCGCCTGGCCGCCTACCAGAGCGTGGACTTCGACGACCTCATCACCCTGCCACTCAAACTCTTGCGCGAGCACGAGGCCGTGCGCGAGCGCTGGCAAAGCCAGCTCGGCCACGTGCTGGTGGACGAGTACCAGGACACCAACGCCAGCCAGTACGAACTGCTCAAGCTGCTGGTGGGGGGCCCGGCGCGCGCGCGCTTTACCGCCGTGGGCGACGACGACCAGTCCATCTACGGCTGGCGCGGCGCCACGCTGGACAACTTGAAAAAACTGCCGCTGGACTACCCGAATCTGCGCGTCATCAAGCTGGAGCAGAACTACCGCTCCACCAGCGCCATCCTGCGCGCCGCCAACAACGTGATCGGCCCCAACCCCAAGCTCTTTCCCAAGACCTTGTTCTCGGAGCTGGGCGAGGGCGAGCCGGTGCGCATCGTCGACGCCGACAACGAGGAACACGAGGCCGAGCGCGCCGCGCACCGCATCCTGAGCCTGCGCGCCCAGGGAGTGGGCATGAGCCAAGGGCCGCAGTTCAAGGAGTGGCGCGACTTCGCCGTGCTCTACCGCGCCAACCACCAGGCCAAGCCCTTCGAGAAGGCGCTGCGCAAGGCCAGCATCCCCTACAAGGTCTCGGGCGGCACCAGCTTCTTCGACCGCGCCGAAATCCGCGACCTGTGCGCCTGGCTTCGCCTGTGGGCCAACGAAGACGACGACCCCGCCTTCGTGCGCGCCATCACCACGCCGAAACGCGGCATCGGGCACCAGACCCTGGCCAGCCTGGGCAGCTTTGCCACCCAGTACAAGGTGAGCCTGTTCGAAGCCCTGTTCTCCCACTCCCTGGGCAGCGTGCTGGGCGCCAAGGCGCTGGGCAGTCTGCACGAGTTCGGCCGATTTGTGAACGACCTGCAGTACCGCGCCCGCCACACCAGCGGCCAGGAGGCGGCCAGCGCCTTCCTGCGCGAATGGCTGCAGGACATTGCCTACGAACGCCACCTGCTCGAACACGAAGACAGCGAATCCGTGGCCAGCGCCAAATGGGGCAACGTGCTCGAATTCTGCGACTGGATGGCGCAGCGCTGCGCCGCCAAGCCCGAAGAGGGCGAAGCGGAAAAATCACTGCTCGAAGTGGCCCAGACCATCGCCCTGCTGTCCACCCTGTCGGAGCGTGAGCAGGAGCAGAACGTGGTCACGCTCTCGACCCTGCACGCATCCAAGGGTCTGGAGTGGCCGCACGTGATGCTGGTGGGCGTGACCGAGGGCATGCTGCCCTTCAAGATCGACGAAGACAAGGACGCCGACCCCACCGCCCTGGCGCTGCGCCTGCAGGAAGAGCGCCGCCTGATGTACGTGGGCATCACGCGCGCCCAGCGCACCCTGGCGGTGAGCTGGACGCGCCGACGCAAGAAGGGGCGCGATACCGTGCCGGCCCAACCGAGCCGCTTCATCGCCGAAATGGCGCTGGACGCCCAGACCGCCAAGGAAGACCCGCGCGCCAAGCTGCGCGCGCTGCGCGAGGAGTTCGCGCGCAAGGCCCAGGCGCAGCAGCAAACCCCGCCTGCGGGCTGAGAGGCGGCCCGCCAGCGCGCCCCGCCCGCGCCGGTCAGCGCCGCCCCAGGCGCCCCCACTGGGAAGTGCTCAGCATCGGCGTGGCATCCTCGTCCTCACCAAAGCCGAACAGGGTGTCGTGCAGATCCCCCAAGGGGAGCATGGCAGTGACCGCCTCCTGGTGGAAGCCCATGCGTGCGTTGCCGGTGTCGTCGTAGCCCGTCATGAGCAACTGGGCGATGTACTGGCTGCACTCCCGGTGGCCCCACATGGTGCGCAGGGTCTTGGCGATGCGGGCGTGGTGCAGCTCGATGATGTCCAGCGCCTCCTGCGCGCGCTGGGCCGGGGATTTTTCCTTCTCCTCCAGGGGCCGCGTGGCCTCGAACTCCAGCCGCGCGGCTGCGGGCACCGGCACGGCGGCAGGCACGGGCGCATCCATCACGGTGTGCAAGGCGCGGCGCACGGGCTTCGGGGGCGCGACAGCCTCCTCCAGGCTGCGCTGGCGCAAGGCCTGGCGCCGGTCGGCCGAGGCCTCCCGCACCAGGGGCTGCTGCTTGGCCGTCACTTCGTCCCAGAGCCCCCACGCGGTGTCGGGGTCGCCTTCCACCACCTCCATGCCCCGCGGAGCTGCCGGTCCCTGGGGTGTGCGCTGCGGCGCGGACGGGGCTTTTGGCCGGAAACGCTCGAACATTCCCACCTCCTCTTGTCTGAGAGCCTCCTCAAGGTCTCTTGTGTGGAGCATGGTAGCGCTTTCGCCGCGCCGGGCCAATGTCAAACCTTTGTACGCTGGCCTTTGCCGCGGAACGCTCTCAGCAGCGCAGCGGCAGCACCAGGCGGTGGCCGCTCAGGCCATGGATGGCGCCGCAGCCCGGGGTCTCGAAGAGTTCCACCGTGCACAGCTGGGGCAGCTGCGGCTGCACTGTGGCCCAAATCCAGCGCGCCAGCGCGCCCACGCTGCAATCGTCCAGCCCTGTCAGTTGGTGTAACGGTTTGTGATCCAGTTGCAAAAATGTCGGCGAAAACACCGTCTTCACGTCACCAAAGTCCAGGGCCCAGCCCATCACCTGGTCCAGCTCCGCGCACAGGTGCAGGCGCAGCAGATAGGTGTAGCCGTGCAGGCGCTGGCGCGCGCTCTGCGCTGGGGCCCGGGTCTGCACCACGGCGCTGTCCAGGGTGAATTCCTTCCAGATCTGGAAGCGCTGCCCGTCGTAATGCGCGCCACAGCTGGCAGTCTCGAACACCGACACCCCGCACAGGCTGGGGAGCAGGCCGCACAGGCGCTGCCAGAGCCAGCGCGACAGCAGCTCGCTGGTGGGGTTTTCCAGCCCCGGGACCGCGTTCAGGTAAGTGTGGTCCAGCAGCGGAAACACCTGCGCCCAGGCCTGGTCCAGGCGCGCGTAGCCCATCGGGTCCTCGGCCTGCAAGGGCAGCGGGCGGCTGTGCAGCACCACCCCGAAGCTGTGCCCGTGCAGGTTGCCGCACTTGTGCCCGGCGGGCACATGGGGCAACTGGTGCGCGGCCTGAAAGTGGTAGCGCCTCCAGATCTGCCCCGGCCCGTCGGCCTGCCACAGCGTGCCCTGGTCGTGCGTGCTTTGCACCAGCACGCTGTGCGCCGCCACCGGGCCGCAGCGCGCCCCCAGCCACTGCGCAATGCCCGCATCGGTGGGCGACGCCAGGAGGGCGTTGAGGTGCTGGTAGTCCAGCGCGCGCACACCGGGCAGAAAAGCGGCGCCCAGCGCGTCCAGCTCCGCGCCCGCGCAAGACAGGCCCTGCGCCCCCAGGTCGGCATGGGCGCTGGCCCAGAAGCCATGGCCATGCAGCCCCTGCCACACAGTTTCAGGCGTGGCCTGGTCGATTTGGCGTGCCGCCTGGAAGGGCGCGCTGGCCACATGGATGCTGATCGGCTTCATGGGATTCCCAACCACTTGTGCGTTTGCAGGCTCAAGGCCCAGCGCGGATGCGCCCGGCAATAGGCCAGGGCCAGTTCGGTGTTGTGCTGGCGTTGCGGCCCGTCCATCGGCTGCAGATAAAAGCGCGCGAAATCCAGGTGCTCGAACTCCTCGGGCGAGTTGTCCTGCTGCGGGAACACCAGCTTGAGTTCGTCACCGCGGCACTGGCGCAAGGGCGCCCGCCCTTTGGGGCTGACACAGATCCAGTCCACACCGGACGGCACGGGCAAGGTGCCATTGGTTTCGATCGCCACGGCGAAGTGCCGCGCATGCAGGGCGTCGACCAGGGCCGCATCCAGCTGCAGCAGCGGTTCACCGCCGGTGAGCACCACCAGCCGGTGGCCGGGTTCGGCGCTGGGCCAGAGCGCCTGCACCGCATCGGCCAGCGCGTCTGCGTGCGCGAACTTGGCGCCGCCCACGCCGTCGGTGCCCACGAAATCGGTGTCGCAAAACCGGCACTGGGCGCTCTGGCGGTCGGCCTCACGCCCGGACCACAGATTGCAGCCGGCAAAACGGCAAAACACCGCCGCGCGCCCGGCCTGGGCGCCTTCGCCTTGCAAAGTGTAGAAAAGCTCTTTGACGCTGTAGGCCATACCCGATCCCGTCCTGGCGGCGCACCGCCCGCGCTCCCAAAGCAAAACGCCCAACCGGACATCGCGGTTGGGCGTTTGATTCTGGTGGCCTGGGGCGGAATCGAACCACCGACACAAGGATTTTCAGTCCTCTGCTCTACCGACTGAGCTACCGGGCCTAAGCCGCGCATTATAGCATGGTTTTTTGCTCAGAGCGGGCGCTTGGTCTTGCCCAGATCGACCCCGAGCTGCTTGAGCTTGCGGTACAAATGGGTGCGCTCCAGCCCGGTCTTTTCCGCCACCCGCGTCATCGATCCGTTCTCCTTGACCAGGTGGAACTCGAAGTACGCCTTCTCGAACTCGTCGCGCGCCTCGCGCAGCGGCTTGTCCAGCTCGAAGCTGTGGTGCGACACCTGCGCCAGCGCGCTGACCATGCCCACCTCGACCGCCAGCGCAGCCTGCGGCAGCGCTGCGGCCACGTTCATCGGCGGGGCCAGGCTGCGTTTGACCGACTGGCGCGCCAACCCCTGCTCCACGGCCTTGAGCAGCTTTTGCATCGTGATGGGTTTTTCCAGGAATGCCAGGGCGCCGATCTTGGTCGCCTCCACGGCCGTGTCGATGGTGGCGTGGCCGCTCATCATGATCACCGGCATGGTCAGCGCCCCGCTGCTGGCCCACTCCTTGAGCAGGGTCACCCCATCGGTATCGGGCATCCAGATGTCCAGCAGCACGAGATCGAAGCTGCTCTGCTGGCGGGCCAGGCGCGCCTGCGCCGCGTTCTCCGCCAGTTCCACGCTATGGCCCTCGTCATTGAGTATTTCCCAGAGCAGGTCACGGATACCGTGCTCATCGTCCACCACCAGGATATTGGCCATGCTCGTGCGTTGTCCCTTGCGTCAGCTCGCGTTGTCTATTTGGTCGCGCGCGGGATCGAATGATAACGATACCACGGCCCCTGCCACACGTCCGCCCTCGCTGCGGTTGCCCAGATCGATGCGGGCGTGGTGGTCGTCGGCAATTTTCTTGACCACCGCCAGCCCCAGCCCGGTCCCTCGCTGCTTGGTGGTCACATACGGCTCGAAGGCGCGGCGCACGATGTGGTCCGGAAAGCCCGGACCGTTGTCCATCACCGTCAATCGCACTTTGCCCGCGCTGTCGGACCAGCGCGTCTGCAGCGTGATGCGGCAAGCCGCCGGGTCCAGGGCCTCGGCCGCCTCCTGGGCGTTTTGCAGCAGGTTGTGGACCACCTGCCGCAATTGCTGCGGGTCGCCCAGGATCGGTGGGCACTCGGGGTCCAGCGCCACCTGCACCCCGCCGAAGCTGCTGTCGCTGTCGTACAAGCCCATGACCTCCGCGACCAGGGCGTTCAGGTCCAGCGCGCGCAGATCGGCGTTGGGCAGGCGCGCGAAATCGCGGAATTCGTTGACCAGGCGCTTCATCGCATCCACCTGGTCCACCACCGTGCGCACGGCTTTTTCCAGCATCGGCTTGTCCTCGGGCGCGAGCTTGGGCAGCAAACGCCGCTCCAGCCGTTCGGCCGAGAGCTGGATCGGGGTCAGCGGGTTCTTGATCTCGTGCGCCAGGCGCCGCGCCACCTCCCCCCAGGCCTGGGCGCGCTGGGCCGAAACCACCTCGGTGATGTCATCGAACACCACCAGCCGCTGCCCGTCGGGCAGCAGCGCGCCGCGCAGCACCAGGGTGGTGATGCGGGCGAAGGGGCTGGCACGGTCCGCGCCGTCGCTGCTGCCCAGTTGCACCGTGGCCTGCCAATGCGGCGCCCCGGAGGGCGCACCCGCCATGGCCGAGAACTGCTGCTGTACCGTGTGCGCCAGCACTTCCACCCCGCCCAGGGCGCTCAGGTCCTGCCCCGGCACCAGGGGCACCCCCAGGATGCGCGCCGCCCCCGGGTTGGCGTTGTGCAGCGCCATGTCCGCCCCCAGCACCAGCACCCCGGCCGTGAGCTTGTCCAAAATGGTTTGCAACTGGATGCGCGCGGCGCTCACCTCGGCCAGGCTGCGCTGCGCCGATTGGCGTGCTTCGGCCAACTGCCCGGTCATGGAGGCAAAGGCGCGGGTCAAGCCGCCCAACTCGTCACTGCCGGCCCACACCGGCTTGGGCGTCAGGTCCCCCGCCGCCACCTGCTCCACGCCTTCGGCCAGCACCAGCAGGGGCTGGGCGATCTGGTTGCCCAATACCACGGCCAGCAGCAGGGCCCCGAACACCGCCAGGAACAGGCCCAGGGTCAGCGTACCGATGTACATGCGCTTGAGCCCCTGCAGGGACAGTGCGCGCTCCTGGTACTCGCGCGACACGCTCTCCACCGCCAGTGCATTGCTCACCAGGGTCGCGGGCAAGGCCCGCACCACCTGGAAAAAGCGTTGTTCCGGGTTCAGGCCCAGTGCGCTGCTCTCCAGCGCCAGCACCACCCGCACGCGCGCGCCCTGGGCCGACACCGCCTCGCGGTCTTCCAGGCCTTCGAGCGCCACCCAGGTCCCATTCGCCCGCGCGTTGCGCAGTTGCGCAGCCGTGGGTGGCTCGGGCGTCAGGCGCAGTTGGAAGTTGCCCGCCGCAGCCAGCAGCTTGCCCGAGGCGCTCCACAGGCTGACCTCCTCGGCCCCCAGTTGGTCCAGCAGGCGTTCCATGTGCAGCGCATAGCTGCTGCGTTCGACCTGCCCCAGGGGTGCTGCCGCCAGAGCGGCCTTGTGCACCAGGTCCTGCGCCAGGGTGTCCAGCGACACGCGCCCCAGGCTCAGGCCCGCTTCCAGCGCACCCTGGACGCGGGCCTCGAACCAGGACTCGATGGAGCGGCTCACGAACTGGTAAGACACGCCATAGATGATCAGGCCCGGCACCACCCCCACCACCCCGAAGGTGAGCGCCAGCTTGGCCAGCAGGCGGCTGCCGAAACGGCGCTGGCGCAGACGCTGGCCGAGCTTCCAGCCCAGCCACACCACGCCCACCAGCATCAGCGAGGCCACCACCACGTTGGCCATGAAAAGGCGCGCGTAGTGCTGCTCGAACAACTGGCGGTTGTCCGTGGCCTGGGCCAGCAGGTACAGCAGCACCAGGCCGGTGGCCACGGTGGCGCTGGCCCCCACCGCGACGAAACGCCGGAACGCCTTGGAGGCCATGGCCCGCAGATCCGTCACGGCGGGGGTGTTCACGGGCTGCCCCTCTCCCAGCGCAGCACCTGGCTGGCGCTGGTGGTCAGGTTCCAATCGGATTGGCCGAGCGTGCCAATCTGCATCGGCAGCGCGAGCTGGCTGACATCGAGCCGGTAGCGCAGCTCAACCCGGTACTGGACGCCCTCCTCCATCTGGGCCGCATCGGCCACGCGCCAGCCCGCCACGCGCTTCACATGCGCCATGGCCTCCGACAAACTCTCAAAACCCTGGTTCATGGACAGGGCGGGCGCCGAAGCCCCGGCGCCCGAACCCGCCACCGTGACGCGCCAGCGCCGCGACAGCGGCTGGTACACCACGCGGTAGCTGCGCAGCGCGGCGCTGATGCGCCGGTCGAACCAGTACCAGCGCTCGCGGTACACCTCTGCCTCCACCGTGAAGGTCAGGGGAATGCCCTTTTGCAGCGCGTCCTCCACCGCCGAAGGCAGGTCGAAGCGGACCTGTGCCGACACCAGCAGGGCGTCGTCGGACTGCTCGGCCTTCCACTGCGCGATCTCCACCGGCGCCGTGACCTGCGCCAGGGCCAGCGCCGCAACGCCCAGGCCCAGCGCCCAGCGCAGCAGCAGCCAGAGCGCCGCCCGATACCAAGCCCGCCCCGGCTCAGGCCTGGGCCGGCGCGGGGAGTTTCTCGAAAAGCGCGTAATAAAAGCCGTCATGATCCTGGGGCGCATTGTCGGCGAGCAAAGCGCCTTCTCCGGCGCTTTGGGGCAGCATATGGCCCGGGGCGGGCAGGCTCAGCGCGTCACTGTGGCGCCGAAGAAACGCCTGCGCCTGTTCACGCCCTTCGGCGGCAAAGACCGAACAGGTGCACAACAGCAGACGCCCCCCAGACCGCACCAGCGGCCACAGCACATCGAGCATCTGGCGCTGCACCTGGGCCAATTGGTCAATATCGCTGTCGCGGCGCAGCCAGCGCACGTCCGGATGCCGGCGCACGATGCCCGAGGCCGAGCAGGGGGCATCGAGCACGATGGCGTCGAAGGGCTGTCCATCCCACCACGCCTGGGGCTCCAGCGCGCTGGCCACGCGCACCTGGGCCTGCAGCCCCAGGCGGCGCAGGTTGTCTTCGATGCGCACGGCGCGCTGGGCATCCACCTCCAGGGCCAGAATATCAGCATCCACACACTCGGCCAGGTGGCCGGTCTTGCCGCCCGGCGCCGCGCAGGCATCGAGCAGGCGCAGGCGTGGCCCCGCGCTGCCAAGCCCCTGCAGCACCAGGGGCGCGGCGCGCTGCGCCGCCGCGTCCTGCACCGACACCTCGCCCTCCAGAAAACCGGGCAGCGTGCGCACGTCCATGGGGCGGCGCAGCACCACGGCGCTGCCGTCCTGGGCCCAGGCTTGGATGCCTTGCGCCCGCAAGCGCTCCAGGTAAGCCGCGACATCGGTGCGGCGCCGGTTGACGCGCAGCGTCAAGGGCGCTGCACGGTTGGACTGGGCCAGGATGTCCTGCCAGTGCTGGGGATGGTCCTGGCGCAGGCGGCGCACCCACCAGGGCGGGAAGTTCCAACGCGCCAGGCCATCGGAGCACGCCTGCTGCTCCAGCGCCTCGCGCTCGCGCAGGTAGCGGCGCAGCGCGGCGTTGAGCAAGGCCGCATAGCGCTGCTGGTTGCGCTGGCGCTTGGCGGCCTCGACGGCCTGATCCACCACGGTGTAGTCGCTGCGCTGGGACTGCGCGTCCCCCAGCAGGGCCAGGGCCGCGTGCAACAGGGCTTGCGTCCAGGGCCCAGGGCGCCGGGGCACCAGCAGCCGTGCGAGCACCTGCACCCGGCCCAGGTCACGCCAGGCCAGAAAGGCCAGGGCCTGCACCCCGGCGCGCAAGGAGGGCTCCACCTGGTCGAGTGCCTGGGTCCCGGACACCCCCGCGTCGGTGGCCGCCAGCACCCGGGCGGTGTGCTGCAGGGTCTGCCACAGAGGCGCGCTGTGCCCCGCGCTCACAGCAAAGGCTCCTGGCGCATGCCAGCCACGCGCGCCAGCCAGGAGGCCGGCGCCTGCTGTACGGCCACGTTCCACTCCTGCACGCAGGTGTTGTACCGTGCCAGGCGCAGCTGCGCGTCGCGCAAGGCGCTCAGCAGGGACTCCAGCAGCGGCGCCGGCAGCACGTCCCCGGGCAGATCCGTCGGATCTCCCGGACAGCGCTCCAGCACCGCCAGCAACTGCCGCCCCAGACCGGACCCATCCGTCCCCGGGTGCGGGCCCTGGCCCTGCAGGCGCTGGCGCAGGGCGCTGGCGCGCTCCACCACGGAGCGCACTTCCAGCAGCCAGACCTGGGTCTGCCCCAGGGCGGGCGCATCCGTGCCCTGGGCCTGGGCCCACAAAGCCAGCGGTGCCGCCCGCTGTTCGACCTGGTCCAGGTGGCGCGCCAGGGACTCGCGCGCCTGCCGGCCCAGGGAACGCAGCCGCTTGAAGCGGCTGTGCGCCCCCACTGCCCAGGCCGCCAGCACGGCGACCACGATCCACAAGCCCAGCGACAGGTTCATGCTCTATTCCAAGGCAAAAAAAACGCCATGGCCCGCGTGGAACGGGCGCATGGCGCTACTATTTTTATAGCACTCGATTACTCGGCGCTGGCACCTTCATCGGCTTCGTCGTGCAAACCGGCGGCAGCCAGTTCGGCCGCATCGGCCTCGGCGATGGCGCGGCGCTCGGCCTCGTCCATCTTCTCGCGCACCTTGCGCGCATCGTGGTAGGCCAGGCCGGTACCGGCGGGAATCAGGCGCCCGACGATGACGTTTTCTTTCAGGCCACGCAGCTCGTCGCGCTTGCCCATGATGGCGGCTTCCGTCAGCACGCGGGTGGTTTCCTGGAAGGAAGCCGCGCTGATGAAGCTGTCGGTGGACAAGGACGCCTTGGTAATACCCAGCAGCAGGTTGGTGTAGGTGGCGGGCACCTTGCCATCCGCGCGCAGGGCATCGTTGGTGTTGAACATCTCGGAGCGCTCCACTTGCTCGCCAGCGATGTAGCTGGAGTCGCCCGGGTTGTCCACCACCACGCGGCGCAGCATCTGGCGCACGATCACTTCAATGTGCTTGTCGTTGATCTTCACGCCCTGCAAGCGGTACACGTCCTGCACTTCGTCCACGATGTAGCGCGCCAGTTCCTCGGAGCCCAGCAAGCGCAGGATGTCTTGCGGGTCGGCCGGGCCGTCCACCACCACTTCGCCCTTGTTGACCACCTGGCCTTCGTGCACCAGGATGTTCTTTTCCTTGGGGATCAGCTCTTCCCAGACCTTGCCGTCCGGGTCGGTGATCTGCAGGCGCACCTTGCCCTTGGTTTCCTTGCCGAACGAGATCGTGCCGGTGACTTCGGCCAGCACGCCCTTGTCCTTGGGGGTGCGGGCTTCGAACAGCTCGGCCACGCGCGGCAGACCGCCGGTAATGTCGCGCGTCTTCTGGCCTTCGATCGGGATACGGGCCAGCACTTCGCCGGAGCCCACGTCCTGGCCGTCCTGCACCTGCACCAGCGCACCGACCGGGAAGCCGATGGTCACGGAGTGGTCGGTGCCGGGGATCTTGACCTCGTTGCCGCTGGCATCGACCAGCTTCACCTGCGGACGCACCACCTTGGCCGAACCACGGCGCTTGGGGTCGATCACCACCAGGGTGGACAGGCCGGTGACGTCGTCCACCTGCTTGGCCACGGTCAGGCCTTCTTCCACGTTCTCGAACTTGATGCGGCCCGAGAACTCGGTGATGATGGGTCGCGTCAGCGGGTCCCAATTGGCCAGGATGGTGCCGGCCTTGATGGTCTGGTCGGCCTTGATGGTCAGTACCGCGCCGTAGGGCACCTTGTGGCGTTCGCGCTCGCGGCCATGCTCGTCGTGGATGATGATCTCGCCCGAACGGGAGATCACCACCAGCTCCTTCTTGCTGTTGGTCACGTAACGCATCGTGGCGTTGAAACCCACGATACCGTTGGACTTGGCTTCCACGCTGGAGGCAATCGCAGCGCGCGAAGCCGCACCCCCGATGTGGAAGGTACGCATGGTCAACTGCGTACCCGGCTCACCGATGGACTGCGCGGCGATCACGCCCACGGCCTCGCCGATATTGACCAGGCCGCCACGGCCCAGATCGCGGCCATAGCACTTGGCGCACAGGCCATAGCGGGTTTCGCAGGTCAGCGCGGTGCGCACCTTGACCTCGTCCACACCAGCGGCTTCCATCTCCTCGATGGTGTCCTCGTCCAGCATCTGGCCGGGCTTGACCAGCACCGCGCGGGTCTCGGGGTGCAGCACCTCGTCGGCAGCGCTGCGGCCCAGCACGCGGTCGCGCAGGGACTCGATCACCTCGCCGCCTTCGACGATGGCGCGCATCAGGTAGCCGTTGTGGGTACCGCAGTCGTCCTCGGTCACCACCAGGTCCTGGGTCACGTCCACCAGACGGCGGGTGAGGTAACCGGAGTTGGCGGTCTTCAAGGCGGTGTCGGCCAGACCCTTACGGGCACCGTGGGTGGAGATGAAGTACTCCAACACGTTCAGGCCTTCGCGGAAGTTCGCAGTAATGGGCGTTTCGATGATGGAGCCGTCCGGCTTGGCCATCAGGCCGCGCATACCGGCCACCTGGCGGATCTGGGCGGCGGAGCCGCGGGCGCCGGAGTCGGCCATCATGTAGATGGAGTTGAAGGACTCCTGGTCCACCTGCTTGCCATTGCGGTCCAGCACCTTCTGCTTGGAGAGCTGGGCCATCATCACCTTGGAGACCTCGTCACCGGCCTTGCCCCAGATGTCCACCACCTTGTTGTAACGCTCACCGGCGGTCACCAGACCGGAGGTGTACTGCTGGGCGATTTCCTTCACTTCGGCTTCGGCGCGCTCGATGATGCCGCGCTTCTCGGTCGGCACCAGCATGTCGTCGATACAGATCGAGATCCCCGCGCGGGTGGCCAGACGGAAGCCGTTTTGCAGCAGCTTGTCGGCGAACACCACGGTCTCCTTCAAGCCGCACTTGCGGAAGGACACGTTGATGAGCTTGGATATCTCTTTCTTCTTCAAAGCCTTGTTCAGGTTCGAGAACGGCAGGCCCTTGGGCAGGATGCCGGCCAGCAGCGCACGGCCCACGGTGGTTTCCCACAGCTTGGTATGGGGCGTGAATTCCTTGGTGGCCTTGTCCTTGGTGTACTCGGTCAGGCGCACGTTGATGCGCGTGGCCAGTTCCACCACCCCGGCATCGAGTGCGCGCTGCAGCTCGGCGGTGTCGGCAAACACCATGCCTTCGCCCTTGCCGTTGATCTTCTCGCGGGTGGCGTAGTACAGGCCCAGCACCACGTCCTGGCTGGGCACGATGGAGGGCTCGCCGTTGGACGGGAAGAGCACGTTGTTGGACGCGAGCATGAGGGTGCGCGCTTCCATCTGTGCTTCCACCGACAGCGGCACGTGCACGGCCATCTGGTCACCGTCGAAGTCGGCGTTGAAGGCCGAGCACACGAGCGGGTGCAACTGGATCGCCTTGCCTTCGATCAGGATCGGCTCAAACGCCTGGATACCCAAACGGTGCAGCGTAGGCGCACGGTTGAGCATCACAGGGTGCTCTTTGATGACCTCTTCCAGAATGTCCCACACCACCGGGGTGCCGGCTTCCACTTCCTTCTTGGCCGCCTTGATGGTGGTGGCAATGCCCATGGTCTCCAGACGGGCGAAGATGAAGGGCTTGAACAGCTCCAGCGCCATCAGCTTGGGCAGACCGCACTGGTGCAGCTTGAGCGTGGGGCCCACCACGATCACGGAACGGCCCGAGTAGTCCACGCGCTTGCCCAGCAGGTTCTGGCGGAAGCGGCCGCTCTTGCCCTTGATCATGTCGGCCAAGGACTTGAGCGCGCGCTTGTTGGCGCCGGTCATGGCCTTGCCGCGGCGGCCGTTGTCCAGCAGGCTGTCCACGGCTTCTTGCAGCATGCGCTTTTCGTTGCGCGCGATGATTTCCGGTGCCTTCAGTTCCAGCAGACGGCGCAGACGGCTGTTGCGGTTGATGACGCGGCGGTACAGGTCGTTCAGGTCGGAGGTGGCGAAACGGCCGCCGTCCAGGGGAACGAGCGGACGCAGGTCCGGCGGCAGCACGGGCAGCACGTCCAGAATCATCCACTCGGGCTTGATGCCCGACTTCTTGAACGCCTCCAGGAGCTTCAGGCGCTTGGTGTTCTTCTTGATCTTGAGCTCCGAGCCGCTGGGATCGTTGCGCAGCTTCTCGATCTCCAGATCGGTATCGAGGTTCTGCAGCAGCTCCTTGATGCCCTCGGCGCCCATCTTGGCCTGGAACTCGTCGCCATATTCACGGAACTTGGCGTCGAAATCGTCCTCGGACATGATGCTGTACTTCTTCAGCGGGGTCATGCCGGGGTCGGTCACGACATAGGCTTCGAAGTAGAGCACGCGCTCGATGTCACGCAGGGTCATGTCCAGCACCAGGCCCAAACGGGACGGCAGCGACTTCAGGAACCAGATGTGGGCGCAGGGCGCGGCCAGGTCGATGTGGCCCATGCGCTCGCGGCGCACCTTGGTCTGCGTCACTTCCACGCCGCACTTCTCGCAGATCACACCGCGGTGCTTGAGGCGCTTGTACTTGCCGCACAGGCACTCGTAGTCCTTGATCGGCCCGAAGATCTTGGCGCAGAACAGGCCATCGCGCTCGGGCTTGAAGGTACGGTAGTTGATGGTCTCGGGTTTTTTTACCTCGCCGAAAGACCAGGAACGGATCTTCTCGGGCGAAGCCATGCCGATCTTGATGGCTTCGAAGTGCTCATCCGGGGTGAACTGCTTGAACAGGTCGAGTAGGGATTTCATGTGACTCTTGCCCTTTCAATTAATTACGTTCGAGTTCGATGTCCAGGCCCAGGGAACGGATTTCCTTGACCAGCACGTTGAAGGACTCGGGCATGCCGGCCTCGATCGAGTGTTCGCCCTTGACGATGCTTTCGTACACCTTGGTACGGCCTTGCACGTCGTCGGACTTGACGGTGAGCATTTCCTGCAGGGTGTAGGAAGCGCCATAGGCCTCCAGCGCCCACACTTCCATTTCACCGAAGCGCTGGCCACCGAACTGGGCCTTGCCGCCCAGCGGCTGCTGGGTGACCAGGCTGTACGGGCCGGTGGAGCGGGCGTGCATCTTGTCATCCACCAGGTGGTGCAGCTTGAGGTAGTGCATGTAGCCAATGGTCGTGGTGCGCGCGAAGGCGTCACCCGTACGGCCGTCGTACAGCTGGGCCTGGGTGCGCGAAGGCGTCAGGCCCTTGGCCTGGGCGATCTCGTCCGGGTAGGCCAGTTGCAGCATGTCGCCAATTTCCTTTTCGGTGGCGCCATCGAACACCGGCGAGGCAAAGGGCACGCCCGTGGTCAGCTCCTTGGCCATGCGGCAGACCTCGTCGTCGCTGAGCTGGCCCAGCTCTTCCTTGCGCCCGGCGCTGTTGTAGACCTTTTCCAGGAAGGTGCGGATTTCGGCTGCGGCGGCCTGGCGCTGCAGCATGTCGCCGATGCGCTGGCCCAGGCCCTTGCCGGCCCAGCCCAGATGGACTTCGAGCACCTGGCCGATATTCATACGCGAAGGCACGCCCAGCGGGTTCAGGACGATGTCCACCGGCGTACCGTCGGCCATGTAGGGCATGTCTTCCACCGGGGTGATCTTGGAGACCACGCCCTTGTTGCCGTGGCGGCCGGCCATCTTGTCGCCGGGCTGCAGGCGGCGCTTGACGGCGATGTAGACCTTGACCATCTTGAGCACGCCTGCGGGCAGCTCGTCGCCCTGGGTGAGCTTCTTGCGCTTTTCCTCGAACACCAGGTCAAAGCTGTGGCGCGTCTGGTCGAGCGCGTTCTTGATGCTCTCCAGCTGCGTGGCCACTTCCTCTTCGGCGGGCCGGATGTCGAACCAGTGGAACTTGTCCACCGAGGCCAGGTAGGCCTTGTCGAGCTTGCTGCCCTTGGCCAGCTTGTGCGGGCCGCCGTTGGCCACACGGCCCACCAGCAGCTTCTCGATGCGGTCGAAGGCGTCGGCCTCGACGATGCGCAGTTGGTCGTTCAGGTCCAGGCGGAAGCGCTTGAGTTCGTCGTCGATGATCTGCTGGGCGCGGCGGTCACGCTGGATGCCTTCACGGGTGAAGACCTGCACGTCGATCACGGTGCCCTGCGAGCCCTGGTCCACGCGCAGCGAGGTGTCCTTCACGTCGGAGGCCTTCTCGCCAAAGATGGCGCGCAAGAGCTTCTCTTCCGGCGTCAGCGTGGTCTCGCCCTTGGGCGTGACCTTGCCCACCAGGGTGTCGCCCGGCTGGACTTCGGCGCCCACGTAGATGATGCCGGACTCGTCCAGACGGTTGAGCTGGTGCTCGCTCAGGTTCGGGATGTCGCGGGTGATTTCCTCGGCACCGAGCTTGGTGTCGCGCGCCATGACCACGAGTTCTTCGATGTGGATCGAGGTATAGCGGTCATCGGCCACCACACGCTCACTGATCAGGATCGAGTCCTCGAAGTTGTAGCCGTTCCAGGGCATGAAGGCCACCAGCATGTTCTGGCCGATGGCGATCTCGCCCAGATCGGTGGAGGCGCCGTCGGCAATGACGTCGCCCTTGACCAGGCGGTCGCCGCGCTTGACGATGGGGCGCTGGTGGATGTTGGTGTTCTGGTTGGAACGCTGGTATTTGATCAGGTTGTAGATGTCCACGCCGACCTCGCCCGCCTGGGTTTCGGCGTCGTTGACGCGCACCACCACGCGGGTGGCATCCACATAATCCACCACGCCGCCGCGGTCCACCGTGATCACGGTGCCGGAGTCCACTGCCGCCACGCGCTCGATGCCGGTACCCACCATGGGCTTTTCCGGGCGCAGCACGGGCACGGCCTGGCGCGACATGTTCGCACCCATCAAGGCGCGGTTGGCGTCGTCGTGCTCCAGGAAGGGCACCAGCGAGGCCGCCACGGAGACGATCTGCGCCGGCGACACGTCCATGTACTGCACGCTGTCCGGGGTCACCAGCACGGATTCACCGGCTTCACGCGCAGAGATCAGCTCGCCGGTGAAGCGGCCGTCCTTGTCCAGGGCCGCATTGGCCTGGGCGATGATGTACTTGCCTTCCTCGATGGCCGAGAGGTAGTCGATCTCGTTGGTCACCTTGCCATCGGCCACGCGGCGGTAAGGCGTTTCGATGAAGCCGTACTCATTGAGGCGGGCATACAGCGCCAGCGAGTTGATCAGGCCGATGTTCGGACCTTCCGGCGTTTCGATCGGGCACACGCGGCCATAGTGCGTGACGTGCACGTCGCGCACCTCGAAGCCGGCGCGCTCGCGCGTCAGACCGCCCGGGCCCAGAGCCGAGACGCGGCGCTTGTGCGTGATCTCGGACAGAGGGTTGGTCTGGTCCATGAACTGCGACAGCTGGGACGCGCCGAAGAACTCCTTGAGCGCCGCCGAGATGGGCTTGGAGTTGATCAGGTCGTGCGGCATGAGCGGCTCTTGCTCGGCCTGGCCCAGACGCTCCTTGACGGCCTTTTCGATGCGCGCCAGGCCGGTGCGGTACTGGTTTTCGGCCAGTTCGCCCACGCAGCGCACACGGCGGTTGCCCAGGTGGTCGATGTCGTCCACCTCGCCACGGCCATTGCGCAGGTCGACCAGGATCTTGACCACGGCCAGGATGTCTTCGTTGGTCAGCACCATCGGCCCCACGGCTTCCGCACGGCCGAGCTTGGCGTTGAACTTCATGCGGCCCACGCGCGAGAGGTCGTAGGTGTCCGGGTTGAAGAACAGGCGCTGGAACAGGGCCTGCACGGCATCTTCGGTGGGCGGCTCGCCAGGGCGCATCATGCGGTAGATGGCGATGCGGGCAGCCAATTCGTCGGCGGTCTCGTCCGTGCGCAGGGTCTGCGACACGAAGGCGCCCTGGTCCAGGTCGTTGGTGTAGATGCAGGGGATTTCCTGGATGCCGGCGGTGCGCAGCTTCTTGAGCAGCGCGTCGGTCAGCTCGTCGTTGGCCTTGGCCACGATCTCGCCGGTGTCCGGGTCGATGACGTTGCGCGCCAGCACGCGCCCGAGCAGGAAGTCTTCGGGCACGGAAATGTGGGTGGTGCCGCTTTGCTCCAGCTCGCGGGTATGGCGGGCCGTGACGCGCTTGTCCTTGGCCACCACCACCTTGCCATTGCGGTCGGTGATGTCAAAACGGGCCACTTCGCCGCGCAGGCGCTCGGAGACGAACTCCATCTGCGCGCCCGCGTCCATGAGGCGGAAGTTGTCGTTGACGAAGAAGTTCGCCAGGATGGACTCGTTGTTCAGGCCGATGGCCTTGAGCAGGATGGTGACCGGCATCTTGCGGCGGCGGTCAACGCGGAAGTACAGCAGGTCCTTGGGGTCGAACTCGAAGTCCAGCCAGGAGCCGCGGTAGGGGATGATGCGGGCGGAAAACAGCAGCTTGCCCGAGCTGTGGGTCTTGCCCTTGTCGTGCTCGAAGAACACGCCCGGCGAGCGGTGCAACTGGCTGACGATGACGCGCTCGGTGCCGTTGATGATGAAGGAGCCCTTGTTGGTCATGAGCGGCACTTCGCCCATGTAGACCTCCTGCTCCTTGACCTCCTTGACCACCTTGTTCTGGGGGGTGGAGGACTCGCGGTCATAAATGATGAGCTGGACCTTGGCGCGCACGGCCGAGGAGAAGGTCAGGCCGCGGGTCTGGCACTCACGCACGTCGAACGCGGGCTTGGCGAGGTTGTACTCCAGGTATTTCATCTCGACAAAACCGTTGTGCGAGACGATGGGGAACGCGGAGTTGAAGGCCGCTTGCAGGCCTTCGGTGCTGCGTTTGCGCGAGGGCACGTCGGCCTGCAGGAACGCGGTGTAGGCGTCCTTCTGCATCTGCAGCAGGTACGGGATGTCCAGCACGCTGTCGCGGGTGCCAAAGTTTTTACGAATACGCTTGCGTTCGGTGAATGAGTAAGCCATTAGATCTCCGGGCAAAGGCTGAGGATTCCTCGGTTCCTAAGCGACTGGCTGGCAAAACTTGGTGATTGGCCGCTACCAATCATTGGCGGACGGCCCCGCCTTGCGCGGGGCCCGAACCAAGGCGTCTTCTGCAGTCGGGGTCAGAAGACACGGGAAATGGGGCTGCCGGGGCAGGACCATTTCCGGTGCCGTCTTACAACGGCAAAAGGCTGGGGGCCCTTGCAGGACATCCCAGCCTTTGTGGCAAGGTCGATTACTTGAGTTCGACCTTGGCGCCAGCTTCTTCGAGCTTCTTCTTGGCTGCTTCGGCGTCGGCCTTGGGCAGCGCTTCCTTGACGGGCTTGGGAGCGCCGTCGACCAGGTCCTTGGCTTCCTTCAGGCCCAGGCCGGTGATTTCGCGCACGGCCTTGATGACGGAGACCTTGTTGGCGCCGGCTTCGAGCAGCACCACGTTGAATTCGGTCTTCTCTTCAGCGGCCGGAGCGGCAGCGCCACCGCCAGCAGCGGGAGCGGCCATGGCGGCAGCGCTCACACCAAACTTCTCTTCGATGGCTTTCACCAGGTCGTTGAGTTCCATGACCGTCATGCTGTCCAGCGCGGTCAAAAATGCGTCTTTATCGAATGCCATTTTGATTTCCTAACAATATTGGTTACTACAGGACGCTGCCGATCAGGCAGCAGCCGCCGGTGCTTCTTCGCCGCCGCCCTTTTTCTCGGCCAGCGCCGCGAGCACGCGGGCGGTACGGGAAATGGGGGACTGCATCAAGCCCAGCAACTGGGCCAACAGCACTTCCTTGGTGGGGATGCTGGCCAATTGCTTCACGCCATTGACGTCCAGGGCCTTGCCCAGGTACGCGCCGCCACGGATGACCAACTTGTCATTGGTCTTGGCGAAATCGGCCACCACCTTGGCGGCGGCCACTGCGTCCTCGGAAAAGCCGTAGATCAGCGGGCCGGTCATCTGGTCAGCGACCGACGCAAACGCGCTGTCCGCCACGGCACGGCGAGCCAGGGTGTTCTTCAACACACTCAGGTTCACGCCGGCTGCACGTGCGGTGCTGCGCAGTTTGGTCATGTCAGCGACCGTGATGCCGCGGTATTCCGCCATCACAAGCGTTTGAGCTTTAGCGGCGAGGGCGGTCACTTCACCAATGACCGCTTCTTTCTCACTGCGATTCAGACTCAAGGTCTACTCCTTCAAAATGCACCTTTGGCTTGGCAGCCGCCAGTGCGCCATGTTGCAGCGACCAACTGTTGTGGAAAACATCCATTTCAGCGGGATCGCCATCTGCGTTGGCTGATCTTTTAAGTGTGCCGCCAGGGCTGGTGGCGCACGCCAACGGTCTCGGATGGCCCGGTAAACCCTGCGGTTTCCCGGCCCACCACGCGGTCGTTGCAGCGGGCACAAGGCCCACCACCGCGACCACTTACCTCATCAGGCCGCGATCGACGGAACGTCGACACGCACCCCCACACCCATGGTGGAGGACACCGCCACCTTGCGCAGGTACACGCCCTTGCTGGTAGCGGGCTTGGCCTTGTTCAGGGCGTCGATCAGGGCTGCAAGGTTGCCCTTGAGCTGATCGGCCTGGAACGAGCGGCGCCCGATCGTGCTGTGCACGATGCCGGCCTTGTCAACGCGGAACTGGACCTGGCCAGCCTTGGCGTTCTTGACCGCAGTGGCCACGTCGGGGGTCACGGTGCCCACCTTGGGGTTGGGCATCAAACCGCGCGGACCCAGGATCTGACCCAGGGTACCCACCACGCGCATGGCGTCGGGGGCGGCGATCACGACGTCAAAGGGCATGTCGCCGGCCTTGACGCGGGCAGCCAGGTCGTCCATGCCGACCAGGTCGGCGCCAGCGGCCTTGGCTTCTTCGGCCTTGGCGCCCTGGGCGAACACGGCCACGCGCTTGGTCTTGCCGGTACCGTTGGGCAGCACCACGGCGCCGCGCACCACCTGGTCGGACTTCTTGGCATCCACGCCCAGCTGGACGGCCACGTCGATGGACTCGTCGAACTTGGCGGTAGCGCATTCCTGGACGATGGCCAGGGCGTCTGCCAGGGAGTACAGCTTCATGCTGTCAACCTTGCCTTGCAGGGCTTTTTGTTTCTTGGTCAGCTTGGCCATTTCACACGCCCTCCACATTGATGCCCATGGAACGGGCGGAACCGGCGATGGTGCGCACGGCGGCGTCCAGGTCGGCAGCCGTCATGTCCTTCATCTTGGTCTTGGCGATTTCTTCCAGCTGGGCGCGGGTGATCTTGCCGACCTTGTCCTTCAGCGGATTGGAAGAGCCCTTGTCGAGCTTGATGGCCTTCTTGATCAGGACCGTCGCGGGCGGGGTCTTGATGACGAAGGTGAAGCTCTTGTCGGCAAAGGCGGTGATAACCACCGGCAGCGGCAGACCGGGCTCGACACCCTGGGTCTGGGCGTTGAAGGCCTTGCAGAACTCCATGATGTTCAGGCCACGCTGACCGAGCGCAGGACCGATCGGGGGAGAGGGATTGGCTTTACCAGCAGGCACTTGCAGCTTGATAAAACCGACGATTTTTTTCGCCATGCTTTACTCCTATGGGTGTTGACGCCTGGGCCGTCACGGACCGCCCGGGCTCCCCTGTAATGACAGCGCTTTGGGGACCGCAGCGCTGCAACGCGGTATGAATATCCGAAAGGGGGCTCAGGTCTTCTCGATCTGGGCAAATTCCAGCTCGACCGGCGTGGCACGGCCAAAAATGGTGACCGAGACGCGCACCTTGTTCTTGTCGTAGTTGACTTCTTCGACCGTGCCGTTGAAGTCCGCAAACGGACCTTCCTTGACGCGCACGTACTCACCGACCATGAACTCGACCTTGTGGCGCGGCTTGTCCGTGCCTTCTTGCATCTGGTTCACGATCTTCATGACATCGGCCTCGGAGATCGGTGCCGGGCGGTTTTTGGCGCCGCCCACGAAGCCGGTAACCTTATTGGTGTGCTTCACCAGATGCCAGGTCTCGTCGTTCATGACCATTTCCACCAGCACATAGCCCGGGAAAAACTTGCGTTCGGTGGTGCGCTTCTGGCCGTTGCGCACCTCAACCACCTCTTCCATGGGCACCAGGATGCGCCCAAACTGGCTTTGCATGCCGGCGCGGTTGATGCGCTCGTGCAGGTTGCGCTCCACCGCCTTTTCCATGCCGGAATAGGCATGGACCACATACCAGCGCAGATCGGGGTTGGCGCTGCCGGCAGCAGCCTCGACGGCACTTGTTTCGGGTGTTTCCATTGTCATTTTTTCCACCCCAGCAAGAGGTCGTACAGCACCCATTCCAGGGTTTTGTCGGTCAACCAGAGAAAAAGGGCCATCAGAACCACGAAGGCGAAGACGTAGGCTGTGGTCTGGATGGCCTCCTTGCGGGCAGGCCAGACCACTTTTTTCAGCTCTTTCCAGGAGTCCTGACCAAAAGCGAGCAATTCCTTGCCCATCTCGGCAGTGAAGAAAATGCCCACAGCGACGGCCAGCCCGACGACAAGCACCGCCCACTGGACCCAGACGCCTTGCGCGCGCAGCCAATAAAACGCCGCCAAGGACACCAGCACCAACACCACCGATGCGGCGAGCCTGGTGCGCTCTGCACCGGAATGAACGGTTTGTACCTGAGTAGTCGCCATGTTGTAGTTCACGAAGCAGGTCGCACAAGGGGGACCCACAAGACACGCAAGCCCGCTACACCGTAGCGGGCCTTTTGTTACCTGTTTTCAGGTGGCAGGGGCAGTAGGAATCGAACCTACAACCTTCGGTTTTGGAGACCGACGCTCTGCCAATTGAGCTATACCCCTACTTATTTACTGGCATGCCGCGCCATTTTGAAAGGGCACGGCACTCTGTCACATCTTCCTTAAGCGATGATCTTGGCCACCACACCGGCGCCCACGGTACGACCGCCTTCGCGGATGGCGAAGCGCAGGCCTTCTTCCATGGCGATGGGGGCGATCAGCTTGACGGTGATGGAGACGTTGTCG
>JBQTHH010000055.1:0-49284 GCA_052390055.1 Rhodoferax sp. | reverse complement strand
CTGACGCACAGCCAGCGTGCGAGACAGCGCTTTGCTGCCCTGCAGATCATCACCATCACGTTCTTCATGCACGCGATGGTGCGCTGCCACCCGCCTCAGCTCAAGATGCCACGCCGAGACGCTTACGTTTCTTGGGCAGCTCTTCCTTTCTCGATGACGGCTCTCTCGGTTGCGGTAGGGACGGGGATTGCTCCTCGCCCCCCGCACAGACCCGTACGTGCTGCGGTTCTGGAGGTCGCCCTCTAAAAATCGAGGTGTTGAAACTAGGGTAAACCCTTATATTGCCGCCATGAGCAAAAGTTCTCCCTCTGGTGGCGACGCGAGTGAGGCCCAGTCCTGGGCGGATGAGGGGCACGCGCGCGTATCCGGTGATGCCGAGGCGCTTTCGGCCGTCGCACCTGCGGGCACCTCTGGCTTGGTGGTGCCGGTTCGGTCACTGGGAAGCAACCACCGCGCGCGGATTGCGCGCCACCTGCTGGCGTTGGAGGGACGGGATCGGTACTTGCGCTTTGGATACCACGCGCAGGACAGACACATAGAGCGGTATGTGGATGGCATGAATTTTTACCGCGACGAGGTGTTTGGCATCTACAACCGCAAGCTGCAGTTGATTGCGGTTGCACATTTGGCCTATCCACAGGATGACGGGCTGGAGCGCTGCGTGGAGTTCGGCGTTTCCGTTCTGCCCCATGCGCGTGGGCGCGGGTATGGTGCCCGATTGTTCGAGCGCGCGGCCATGCACGCCAGCAACGATGGTGCGGACATCATGTTCATCCATGCGCTGACCGAAAACGCGGCGATGTTGCACATCGCGCAGCGTGCCGGTGCGGTTCTGAGCGAGGATGGGGCCGAGGCGCAGGCCCATTTGCGTCTGCCCAGGGCCAGCCTGGAGTCCCAATTGGTGGAGATGTTTGACGAACAGGTCGCGCAGGCCGACTACGCGATCAAGAAGCAGGCGCACCAGATCAATGCCTGGCTGGCGCGCTTGCAGGCGCAAGGGACGGCCGAGCCGAGCGAGCACGTTTGATGGGGCATCCTTGCAGGGTGCTCCGACTTATGGGGTATCCTCCGCAGCATCCCGACAGCAGCGCGTGCGCGCAGTAACGTGTCAGAACATCATGCCCATAGGCAGGGCGACCGCGAGGACCGGCGCAGTTTGCTGCGCAAGATCGCGGAATTCCTGCATCCCGGACCTGACTCCAAGGACGAGCTCATAGAGGCTTTGGCGGAGGCGCAGGAGAACAAGATCATCCCCTCTGAGTCGAGGGAGATGCTGGAGGGCGTTATCCGCATGTCGGAGATGACGGCCGGGGAGGTGATGGTCCCCCAGGGGCGGATGGACATGGTGGATATCCATGCGCCTTACGAAGACCTGCTGCACAGTGTGATCGACACCGGTCATTCCCGTTTTCCTGTCTATGACGGGGGGCGGGACAACATCGTTGGGATTCTGTTGGCGAAAGACCTGCTCAAGCTGCAGCGTGCGCCGGAACTCAATATACGGACTTTGCTGCGTGCGCCGGTGTTTGTTCCCGAGTCCAAGGGATTGAATGACCTGCTGCGGGAGTTCAAGCTCAACCACAACCATTTGGCCATAGTGATCGATGAGTTCGGGCGGGTGGCTGGGCTGATCACGATCGAGGATGTGCTGGAGCAGATCGTGGGGGAGATCGAGGACGAGTTCGACACCGAGGACGATGGTGGCGAAATATTCGCCCTGGGCGATGGCGTATACCGGGTGCGGGGTGATACCGCGCTGGAGCGTTTCAATGAGGCGTTCAAGCTGCAGTTGCAGGCCCGTGACGCACAGGATGTGTTTGACACGCTCGGGGGCCTGCTGGCCCACGAGGTGGGGCATGTGCCGCAGCGGGGGGAGGTGTTCCTGTACGGCGGCCTGCGCTTTGCAGTGCTGCATACCAAGGGGGGGGCGGTGCGCTGGTTCCGCGTAACCACGCCCGTGGCGCACCCGTCTCCATGACCATCGGCGCGGGGGGGCACGCCCACCACGGCGCGCTGGCCGTGGTGGCTGGCTTGTTGCACGCGGCCAGCACGGCCTGGCCCTTTGCCTGGGGTCTGGAGCGTGGGCAGGCGTACTGGTGGATGCAGATGCTGGCGGTGCTGCTGTTTGCTTTCACCCTGCATGCGGCCCGGGGCGCCTGGCGCGCGGCTGGCCTGGGGTGGGCGTTCTGGGCAACCAATCTGGCGGCGTCTCTGTACTGGCTGCACATGGCCATGCACACCTATGGCGGTCTGCCGTGGGCCCTGTCTGTGGCGGCGGTTGGCGCCCTGTCGGGCGCGTTGGCGCTGTACGGGCTGGCGATGGGCTGGCTGTGGGCTGGTTTGCGGGGCCGGGGCGTGGGATGGGACAGCGCGGTCTTTGCGGCGCTGTTCCTGGCGACTGAGCTGGCGCGGGGCCAGTGGCTGACGGGTTTTGGCTGGGCAGGGGCGGGCTATGCCCATGTGCAGGGGCCATTGGCGGCCTGGCTTGCGTTGGGCGGCGCTTATGCGGCGGGGGCCCTGGCGGCGGGGCTTGGGATGGCCCTGGCGGCGCAGCGGGGGGCGGGGGGAGTGTCTCCCGTGCAAAGGGTCCGCCCCCTGGCGCTGTGGCTGTTGGTGGCCCTGATGGCATGGGTCTGGCGTGCGGATTTGCAGGAAGGGGCGCCGGTGCGCGTGGACCTGCTGCAGGGCGATATTCCCCAGAGTGAGAAATTCGAACCCAGTACCGGGGTGCAATTGGCGCTGGACTGGTACGGGCAGGAGATCGCGCGCAGCAGCGCGCCGGTGGTCATTGCGCCCGAAACGGCGGTGCCGGTGTTGCCGAGCCAGTTGCCGCAGGCGTACCTGGCCGAGCTGGATGGACGTTTGCGCGAACAGGGGCGCTCGGCCCTGGTGGGCATTCCCATGGGGAGTTACAGCGAGGGCTACACGAACTCGGTGCTGGCCTTGGGGGAGGCGGGGGCCTACCGCTATGACAAGCACCACCTGGTGCCCTTTGGGGAGTTCATCCCGGCGTTTTTCCAGTGGTTCATGCGCTTGATGCACATTCCCCTGGGGGACTTCCAGTCCGGGGCGCTGGCGCAGCCCAGTGTGCTGGCGCACGGGGTGCGCTGGGGCCCGGCGGTGTGTTTCGAGGATGTGTTTTCCGAGGAGCTGGCGGCGCGTTTCGTGGACCCGCAGCAGGCTCCCCAGGTGCTGTTGAATTTGAGCAACCTGGCCTGGTTCGGGGACTCGACGGCGCCCTACCAGCATCTGAACATCGCACGTGTGCGCTCGCAGGAGCTGGGGCGGCCCACGGTGCGGGTGGCGAACACGGGCATCACGGCGGTGGTGAATGCCCAGGGCGTGGTGGAGCAGCGCCTGCCGTCGTTCACGCGGGGGGTGCTGCAGGCCGAGGTCCGGCCAGTGGATGGCACCACGGTGTATGCCTGGTGGGCGGGGCGTTGGGGGCAGTGGCCGCTGTGGATCGGGGCGGTGCTGGTCTGCGCACTGGCGGCGCGGCGTGGGCGTGGCCCGGGCACGTAAAATGCCCCGTTTGGCCTGTGCGCGTTTGGCTTGTGCAGGCCGGCCCGGCATGGGCCTTGTCCCTGCACTGTGAACCACATGCTTACTTTTCAGCAAATCATCCTGCGCTTGCAGGAATATTGGGACGCGCAAGGCTGCGCGTTGTTGCAGCCTTATGACATGGAAGTGGGGGCGGGAACCTCGCACACCGCCACGTTCCTGCGCGCCATTGGCCCCGAGCCCTGGAAGGCGGCCTACGTGCAGCCCAGCCGCCGCCCCAAGGATGGCCGCTATGGCGAGAACCCCAACCGGCTGCAGCATTACTACCAGTACCAGGTGGTGCTCAAGCCGGCCCCGAGCAACATCCTGGAGCTGTACCTGGGCTCCTTGCAGGCCCTGGGCTTCGATCTCAAGCGCAACGACATCCGCTTTGTCGAGGACGACTGGGAGAACCCGACGCTGGGCGCCTGGGGCCTGGGCTGGGAGGTCTGGCTCAATGGCATGGAGGTGACGCAGTTCACCTATTTCCAGCAGGTGGGCGGGCTCGACTGCAAGCCCATCACGGGCGAGATCACCTATGGCCTGGAGCGTCTGGCGATGTACCTGCAGGGCGTGGACAACGTGTACAAGCTGCAGTGGACCCAGGACCTGAAGTATGGCGACGTGTACCACCAGAACGAGGTGGAGCAGTCGACCTACAACTTTGAGCACAGCGACGCGGACTTCCTGTTCACCGCCTTCAATGCGCACGAGCGCCAGGCGCAGTACCTGATGGGGCAGCAGCTTGCGCTGCCGGCCTACGAGCAGGTGCTCAAGTGCGCGCACAGCTTCAACCTGCTGGATGCGCGTGGGGCCATCAGCGTGACCGAGCGTGCGGCCTATATCGGGCGCATCCGCAACCTGGCGCGCGGTGTGGCGCAAAGCTATTACGAAAGCCGCCAGCGGCTGGGGTTCCCCATGGCGCCGCGCGAATGGGTGGCCCAGATGGAAACCAAAACGGCCTGATGGAGAGCTGATCCCATGACGACCCAAAATCTCCTCGTAGAACTGTTTGTGGAAGAGCTGCCTCCGAAGGCGCTCAAGAAGCTGGGCGATGCATTCGCCCAGGGTGTAGCGGATGGCCTCAAGGCGCAAGGCTTGGCCGATGCGGCGGCGGTGGTGACGCCGTTTGCCTCGCCGCGGCGCCTGGCGGTGCACGTGACGCAGGTGCGCGCGAAGGCACCCGACAAGGCCCTGGCGCAAAAGCTCATGCCGGTGGGGGTGGCGCTGGACGCCGCAGGGCAGCCGACCCCGGCATTGCTCAAGAAGCTGCAGGCGCTGGGCTTTGACGCATCGGTGCTGCCGCAGCTGCAGCGCGCCAGCGACGGCAAGGCCGAGGCGCTGTTTTTGCACTCCACCGTGGCCGGTGCGGGCCTGGCCGATGGCCTGCAAAAAGCCCTGCTGGAGGCGCTGGCCAAGCTGCCGATTCCGAAGGTGATGACCTACCAGCTGGAGCAGGGCTGTGAGCTGCCGGGCTGGAGCAGCGTGAGCTTTGTGCGGCCCGCACACGGTTTGGTGGCTTTGCACGGCGCCGAGGTGGTGCCGGTGCAGGCGCTGGGCCTGGTGGCCGGGCGCTGCACCCAGGGGCACCGTTTCGAGGCGGCGCAGGAGTGTGTCGAGATCGCCCATGCCGATGCTTATGCCGACAGCTTGCGTGAGCAGGGGGCGGTGATCGCCAGCTTTGGCCAGCGCCGCGCGGAGATCGAGCGCCAGCTGCGCGAGGCGGCGGTGCAGGTGGGCGGGGGCTGCCAGCCGATCGAGGATGCGGCGCTGCTCGATGAGGTGACGGCGCTGGTGGAGCGCCCCAAGGTGCTGGTGTGCAGCTTTGAGCCAGAGTTCCTGGCGGTGCCGCAGGAATGCCTGATCCTGACCATGAAGGCGAACCAGAAGTACTTCCCGCTGCTGGACGTTGCGGGCAAGCTGAGCAACCGCTTCCTGGTGGTGAGCAATATCAACCCGGAGGATGCCAGCGCCGTGATCGGGGGCAACGAGCGCGTGGTGCGCCCGCGCCTGGCCGATGCCAAGTTCTTCTACGACCAGGACCGCAAGAAGACACTGGCGTCGCGCGTGGAGGGCTTGTCCAAGGTGGTCTACCACAACAAGCTGGGCACCCAGGGCGAGCGGGTGCAGCGCGTGCGCGCGCTGGCCGGGCTGGTGGCCAATGCGCTGGGCGGTGCGCTGGAGGCGCAGGCCGATCAGGCGGCGATGCTGGCCAAGACCGACCTGCTGACCGACATGGTGGGGGAGTTCCCGGAGCTGCAGGGCACCATGGGGGCGTATTACGCCCTGCACGATGGCTTGGGCGCAACCGTGGCCGAGGCGATCGAGGACCATTACAAGCCGCGCTTTGCGGGCGATGCCCTGCCGCGCAACCCGGTGGGGGTGGTGGTGGCGCTGGCCGACAAGATCGAAACCCTGGTGGGCATGTTCGGTATCGGCAACCTGCCCACGGGCGATAAAGACCCCTTTGCCCTGCGCCGCCACGCGCTGGGGGTGATCCGCATGCTGACCGAGCTGGACCTGCCGCTGGAGCTGCCCGCGCTGCTGCAGGCGGCCTGGCCGGTGTTTGGCGCCAAGGTGGGGCAGGCGCAGGCACCCCTGCTCGACTTCATGTACGAGCGCCTGGCCGGGACGCTGCGCGAGCAGGGTTACAGCGCCCAGGAGGTGGATGCCGTGCTGGCGCTGCGTCCGGCGCGGCTGGGGGATGTTGCCAAACGGCTGGCGGCGGTGCGCGCCTTTGCGGCCCTGCCCGAGAGCGCGGCGCTGGCGGCGGCGAACAAGCGCATTGGCAATATCCTGAAAAAGGCCGATACGCAGGTGGACGCGCATGTCAGCGCCGTGCTGCTGCAGGAAGGCGCCGAGCAGGCCCTGTATGCGGCCATGGAGCGGGTGTTGCCCCAGTCGCAGGCCCAGTGGCAGGCGGGGGACTACACCGCTTCGCTGCAGAGCCTGGCGGCGCTGCGGCCCGAAGTGGACGCCTTTTTCGAGCATGTGATGGTCAATGCCGAGCAGCCGGACTTGCGCCTGAACCGCATGGGGCTGCTCAAGAGCCTGCACGAAGCGATGAACCGGGTGGCCGATCTGGCGCGCCTGGCCTGAGCCGATGCAACGATCCAATCAGCCCCGGGAGGCCACGATGAAGCTGTGCATTCTTGACCGCGACGGCACCATCAACCAGGACAGCGTGGAGTACATCAAGTCGGCCGACGAATGGGTGCCTTTGCCGGGGGCGCTGGAGGCCATTGCCCGGCTCAACCACGCGGGCTGGCACGTGGTGGTGGCGTCCAACCAGTCCGGCCTGGGGCGGGGCCTGTTTGACATGACCCAGCTCAACGCCATGCACGCCAAGCTGCACAGCCAGTTGGCGGCGGTGGGCGGCAAGGTGGACGCGGTGTTCTTCTGCCCGCACGCGCCGGACGACAAGTGCCGCTGCCGCAAGCCCGAGCCGGGCCTGTTCGAGCAGATCGCCGACCGTTTCGGGGTCGATTTGAAGGGCGTTCCCAACGTGGGAGACTCGGCGCGCGACCTGGTGGCAGGGGCGGTACTGGGCTGCGAGCCGCACCTGGTGCTGACCGGCAAGGGGGCGGCGCTGGCGGGGCGAGCGCTGCCGGACTCCTATCCGGCAACTACCCGGGTGCATGAGGATCTGGCGGCGTTTGCACGCTTTCTGATCGAGCGCGAGGAGGCTGGGGCGTGATGGTCGTGCTGCGCAGCGCGCTCTTTTACCTGTGGATGGGACTGACCGTGGTGCCGTGGAGCCTGGTGCTGCTGCTGGTGTCGCTGGTGGCCTCGCGCAATACGGTGTGGCGTGTGGCGGTGAACTGGTTTGGGGTGGTGGTGTGGGGCTGCCGTGTGCTGGCCGGGGTACAGGTGCGGGTGCGCGGGCTGGAGAACGTGCCTGCCCAGGGCACGGTGGTGTTCCTGTCCAAGCACCAGTCCACGCTGGAGACCCTGTTGCTGCCCACGCTGCTGGCGCAGCCGCTGGCCTTTGTGTTCAAGCGCGAGCTGCTGCGCATTCCGTTTTTTGGCTGGTCCATGGCGCGGTTGAACATGATCCACATCGACCGGGACTCGCGTGCCGCGTCCATGAAGGGCATCATCACCCAGGGCTGCCGCCTGCTGCAGCGCGGTACCTCGGTGATCATGTTTCCGGAAGGAACGCGCATTCCCCGGGGCGAGCGCGGTACCTACCAGACCGCGGGCACCCGGCTGGCGGTGGAAGCCGGGGTGCCGGTGGTGCCGATCGCGGTGACCACGGCACGCTGCTGGCCGCGCGACAGCTGGTGCAAGCATGCGGGCGTGGTGGAGGTGTCGTTTGGCGCGCCCATCGCGGCCCAGGGGGCGGAGCCGCGCGCCCTCATGCGCCAGGTGGAGCAGTGGGTGGAGTCCGAGATGGCGCGCCTGGACCCACCTCCCCACGTCTGAGAGCGCGCGCTGTGGCCCTGCCCCCTTTGCTGCGCTGGACCCGTGACCTGTGGGAGCCGCAGGGAGCGGGCGCACACCAGAATGCAGAACAAAATCTGGATCTGGCCCGCGTGAATAAAGGGTCTTCTGCTATAAAAAATGTAGCGCAAACGCAGCTGTCCAGCCCCTATGGGCATCCGCAGGCGAACCGTTGTGTGCAGTTGCAGCACCAGATGGTGGCCTATGCCCTGCTGCGCAGTGCGCGCAAGAGCATCGGGCTGCGGGTGTGCGCGCAGGGCCTGGTGGTGCGGGTGCCGCAGTGGGTGTCTCAGGCCCAGGTGGATGCGGCGCTGCAGGGCAAGGCGCTGTGGGTGCTGCGCCAGCTGCAGCGCGCCCAGGAGCGCGCGCGCCAGGAGCCGCTGGCGCCGCTGTGCTGGGAGCACGGCGCCAGCCTGCCCTACCTGGGCCAGCCGGTGCGGCTGGCCTTGGAGCCCGCCCTGGATGCGGGCGTGGCGGTGTGGGAGCCGGGGACGCCGCAGCGGGAGCCGCGGTTGCTGCTGCGCCTGCCCCCGCAGGCCCAGCCATCGCAGGTGCGTGACGCCGCGCAGGCCTGGCTGATGCGCCAGGCCCGGCAGCACTTCAGCGCGCGCCTGGACCACTTCGCGCAGGCGCTGGGGGTGCGCTGGACCCAACTGCATCTGAGCAGCGCCCATACGCGCTGGGGCAGCGCCCGTGCGGACGGCGTGATCCGGCTGCACTGGCGCCTGATCCACCTGCGCGAGCCGCTGATCGACTATGTGGTGGCGCACGAACTCAGCCACCTGCGGGTCATGAACCACAGCCCCCAGTTCTGGGACACGGTGTCCACCGTGGTGCCCCAGTGGGGGGAGCTGCGGCGCGAGCTGCGCGAAACCACCCTGGCGCCGCTATAGGGCGTGTTCAGGGGCTCTACGGGCTCTGCTCAGGCCAGGGCCAGCGCGGGGCGCCCGGGACGCTGGGGCGGCAGGCGCGGTGTGGTGCCCGTGGAGCGCACCGCGTGGGCCGAGAGTTGAAAGGTGGCGACTTCGCGCACCAGATCGCTGGCCTGGGCCTTGAGGCTGGCGGCGGCGGCGGCCATCTCTTCCACCAGGGCGGCGTTCTGCTGGGTGACCTGGTCCATCTGGGTCACGGCTTCGCCGACCTGGCTCACGCCGGTGGCCTGCTCCTTGCTGGCGGTGCTGATGGCGCCCATGTGTTCGGTGACGCGGTGGATGGCTTCGACCACCTTGGCCATGGTGCTGCCGGCCTCGTCCACCAGGGCCGAGCCGTGCGAGACGCGCTCCACGCTGGCGTTGATGAGATCGCCGATTTCCTTGGCGGCCTGCGCCGAGCGCCCGGCCAGCGAGCGCACCTCGCTGGCCACCACGGCGAAGCCGCGCCCCTGCTCGCCTGCGCGTGCGGCCTCCACGGCAGCATTGAGCGCCAGGATGTTGGTCTGGAAGGCAATGCTGTCGATCACCTGGATGATGTCGGCGATGCGGCGCGAGGAGTCGTTGATCTCGCGCATGGTGTGCACCACCTGGGCCACCACGGCGCCGCCCTGGGTGGCGACGGTGCTGGCTTGCAGGGCCAGGTGGTTGGCCTGGTTGGCGGATTGGGCGTTTTGCTGCACCGTGGCGCTGAGCTGCTCCATGGACGATGCGGTCTGCTCCAGCGCGCTGGCCTGCGATTCGGTGCGTGCGGACAGGTCCTGGTTGCCGGAGGCGATCTGGGCGCTGGCGATGGCCACGCTCTCCGAGCCATGGCGCACCGAGGCCACCACGGTGGAGAGCTGGTGCTGCATGCGCGCCATGGCGCGCAGCAGGGTGGCAATTTCGTCGCGTCCCTGGGTCTGTATCGGGGTGGTGAGGTCGCCCTGGGCGAGGGCGTCCACCACCTGCAGCGCCTGGCCGACCTCGTGGTGGATGGCCGAGCCTATGCTCCAGGCGATCCACCCCACCAGGGCCAGCACCGCCGCCAGGACCAGGGCCACGCGGGTGGCGGTGGCGGCAAACTCCTCGTGCAGGTCGTCGATGTACAGGCCCGAGCCCAGCACCCAGCCCCAGGGCTCGAAGCCCTGCACGTAGGAGACCTTGTCCACCGGCTGCTCCTTGCCCGGCTTGGGCCACTGGTAGGCCAGGAAGCCCGCTCGCTGCGTGCGCACCAGCTTGGCGGCTTCGCTGAGCACCAGGAAGCCGTTGGGGTCGCGGATGGCGTCGCCGCCCTTGCCCACCAGCTCGGGCTTCATGGGGTGCATGAGCATGGTGCCCTGCAGGTCGTTGATCCAGAAATACTCGCTGCCGCGGTAGCGCATGCCGGCAATGGCCTGGCGCGCCAGCGCCTGGGCCTGCTCACGGCCGAGGGCGCCGCTTTTTTCCTGCGCATGGGCCCATTCCAGGGTGCCGGCGGCGGTCTCCACCGCGTGCTGCACCTGGGCCTGGCGCAACTGCACGCTTTGCTGGTACTGGCCCAGCAGCATCCACAGTGCCAGTGCGAGCAGGGCGAGCATGCCCACCCCGGCCAGCAGTACCAGTTTGCTGCGCACCGACAAGCGATCGAGAAACGCTTTCATGACCTTCCTCCTGAATGGGTTGCGAACGGATAAATACTAGGGTTTACCCGGAGTATTTCCTGAATTCAGGTCAAGTTTGTGACGCGCGTTGGTAATGCCACACACCTTGCGGGGACGGACGGCGGACGAGTTCGCCGCGCTGCCACCACCAGTGCAGGTGGGCCACGGCCTCGCCCAGGGCGAAGGGGGTCTGGTGTGCGTCCAAGGGGCGGCCAAACATCTGGGGCAGCAGTTCGACCGCGCAGCGGGGGCGCTCGGTGCAGGCCTGCAGCACTTCGTCCAGGCGCTCCTGGTGGTGCTGGCAGAGCTGGTCGATGCGTTCGTGCAAGCCCGTGAAGGGGCGCCCGTGCGATGGCAGCACCAGGGTGTCGCCAGGCAGGGCGCGCAGTGCCTGCAGGGATTCGAGGAAGGCCGCCAGCGGGTTGGCCTCGGGCTCGCTTTCGAACACGCTGATGTTGGTGGAGATGCGCGGCAGCACCATGTCGCCCGCGATCAGCACCGGGGTGTCGGCGCGGAAGAAGGCCATGTGCTCCGGCGCGTGGCCGTAGCCCGCCAGGCAGCGCCAGGGGGTGCCCGCCAGGTCCAGCGCCAGGCCGTCGCGCAGGCGCCGGAAGCTGCGCGGCCAGGCCGGCACCAGGCTGGGGAAATAGGCGCTGCGCTGGGCCAGTTGCTCCAGCACGCCCGGGTCGCTCAGGCCGTGCGAGGCGTAGAAGCTCTGGGTGCGCCGTGCGTCGAAAGCGGCGGCGCCCATCACCGCCAGACGGGCGACGTAGTAGTCGGTGGCGCTGATCCACAGGTCTACGCCGAAGCGCTCGCACAGCCAGTGCGCCAGGCCGATGTGGTCGGGGTGCATGTGGGTGGCGAGCACGCGCAGCACCGGCAGGCCGTCCAGGGCCTGGGCAAAGACCTGTTCCCACAGGGCCTGGGTGTCGGGGTGGTGGATGCCGGTGTCGACCACGCTCCAGCCCTCGCGCCACTGGCCCTGGGCGTCTTGCTGGCGGTCGCGCAGCAGCCACAGGTTGATGTGGTCCAGCGCAAAGGGCAGGGGCATGCGCAGCCAGCGCACCCCGGGGCTGACTTCCAGGGCCTGACCGGGGGCGGGAAGGGCCTTGCCCAGGGGGTAGTGCAGGCGTTGTTCGAGGGCGTTCATGGAGAATCGGTTTTCGGACATAATTGACGTTTACGTAAACGTCAATGCTTGGCCCATTGTAGGGCGCTGCCTGCGCCGCCCCTGTCCCCTTGGCATCACCATGAGCACCACCTACACCATCAGCGACCTGGCCCGCGAATTCGACCTGACGACCCGGGCGATCCGTTTCTACGAAGACCTGGGCCTGCTGCAGCCGCAGCGCAGCGGCCCGGGCGGGCGCAGCCGGGTCTACAGCCTGCGCGACCGCACGCGCTTGAAGCTGACGCTGCGCGCCAAGCGCCTGGGCCTGAGCCTGACCGAGGCCAAGGAAATCATCGAGATGTACGACAGCCCGCGCGACACCGGGGCGCAGCTGCAGCGTTTCCTGGACGTGCTGGCGGCGCACCGCAAGCAGATCGAGGAGCAGATGGCCGACTTGCAGGCCAATCTGGACGAGATCAAGGTGCACCAGCGCGAGGCCAAGGCGCTGCTGGCCAAGGCCCAGGCGCAGGAGGCGCAGGGCGCCGACCGGCCTGCATCGAAACGCAAGACCCAGGACAACGCCCATGGCGGATGAGCGCGCAAACCGCCCCTGCGCCGTGATGCAGCAGACCCTGGCACCCGTGCCCCAAACCTACTGATTTTCCCGATTCACAAGGAGACGACCATGAACAACCTGCCCGGACTGAATTTCCAACTTGGCGACGACATCGACGCCCTGCGCGACGCCGTGCGCGCCTTTGCCCAGGAAGAAATCGCGCCGCGCGCGGCCGAGATCGACCGCAAGGACCAGTTCCCCATGGACCTGTGGCCCAAGCTCGGCGCGCTGGGGGTGCTGGGCATCACCGTGGGCGAGGAGTATGGCGGCGCCGACATGGGCTACCTGGCGCACATGGTGGCCATGGAAGAGATCTCGCGCGCTTCGGCCAGCGTGGCCTTGAGCTACGGCGCGCACTCCAACCTGTGCGTGAACCAGATCAAGCGCAACGGCAACGCGGCCCAGCGCCAGAAGTACCTGCCCAAGCTCATCAGCGGCGAGCACGTGGGTGCCCTGGCCATGAGCGAGCCCGGTGCGGGCAGCGACGTGCTGAGCATGAAGCTGCGCGCGCAGGACAAGGGCGGCTACTACCTGCTCAACGGCTCCAAGATGTGGATCACCAACGGCCCTGACGCCGACACCCTGGTGGTCTACGCCAAGAGCGAGCCCGAGCTGGGCGCGCGCGGCGTCACCGCCTTTTTGATCGAGCGCGGGATGCCCGGCTTTTCCATCGCGCAAAAGCTCGACAAGCTGGGCATGCGCGGCAGCCATACCGGCGAGCTGGTGTTCGAGAACGTGGAGGTGCCGGCGGAAAACGTGCTCGGCGGCGTGAACAACGGTGCCAAGGTGCTCATGAGCGGGTTGGACTACGAGCGTGCGGTGCTGACCGGCGGGCCACTGGGCATCATGCAGGCGGTGATGGACAACATCATCCCCTACATCCACGACCGCAAGCAGTTCGGCCAGAGCATTGGTGAGTTCCAGCTCATCCAGGGCAAAGTGGCCGACATGTACACCGTGCTGCAGGCGGCGCGCAGCTTTGCCTACACCGTGGCCAAGAACCTGGACCTGCTGGGGGCCGAGCACGTGCGCCAGGTGCGTAAGGACTGCGCCTCGGTCATCCTGTGGACGGCGGAGAAGGCCACCTGGATGGCGGGCGAAGGCATCCAGATTTTTGGCGGCAACGGCTACATCAACGAGTACCCGCTGGGGCGCCTGTGGCGTGACGCGAAACTCTACGAGATCGGCGCCGGAACGAGCGAAATCCGCCGTATGCTCATCGGTCGAGAGTTGTTCGCCGAAACCATGTAATGCCTATCGCCGCCGTCCGCACGTATTTTTCCTGCTTCTTGCGCGCGGCGTTGCGCGGTGTTTTCCGGGCCTGGCTGCTGGTGCTGCCCCTGGTGCTGGTGCTCAGCACCATCCGGGCGCTCCAGCTTTTCCATTTCTGGCCGGCGGGTTTCTCCGCCAGCGCGGGGGATGTGGCGGCGGCCTTGCTGATGGGCCTGCGCTTTGACCTCAAGGTCAGCGCCATCGCCGGTTTCCTGCTGCTGCTGGTGCTGCCCTGGGTGTCGGCGCGGGTGTACCTGCGCCTGGCGGCGGTGCTGATGGCGGTGCTGGTGCTGCTGTCGATGGTGAACCTGCACTACTTCGGGTTTTACAAGACGCCCATCGACGCGGTGGTGTTTGGCCTGGTGGAGGACGATACCTGGGCCGTGCTGGTGACGGTCTGGCGCGACTTTCCGGTGCTGGGGTCCTTGCTGCTGGTGGCGGCCCTGGGCTGGGGTGCGGCGGCGCTGCACCGGGTGCTGGTGCGCCGTGCGCGGCCCGATGCGCTGCTGCAAGCACGCCACGGGGGGCTGCAGTTGGCGTTGGTCGTTCTGGGGGTGTTTGCGCTCATGCTCGCTGGCAAGGGCACGCTGCGCGCCATGGCCCTGCAGCGCCAGCACCTGACGGTGACGGCCTCGCAGTTCCTCAACGACATGGTGCCCAACGGGGCCATCGCGCTCAAATACGCCTGGGACAGCCGGGGTGAGTCGCAGAACTTTGACGACCCGTTGGTGGGTCTGAAGGCCTATGGTTTCGATTCGCCGCGCGCTGCGGCCGAGGTGCTGGGCTGGCCCAGTGGCAGCGACGCCCAGGTGCTGGCGGCGCTGCGCACGCCGCCCGCCCTGCCCGCCGCCACGCCGAAGAAGAACCTGCTGTTCTTCCTGATGGAGTCCTGGTCGGCCGAGCCGCTGCTCTACCAGGGGCCGCAGTTCGACGTGCTGGGGCGCCTGGGCCCGGCGATGGCACAGGCCTGCCACTTCCGCAACTTCGACTCCGCCCAGCCCGGCACCCACCCCTCGCTGGAGGCGATTCTGTTCTCCAGCCCGATCACGCCGCTGACCATGGGCGAGCTGGGGCGCAAGCCCATCCCCTGGTCGATCGCACGCATTGCCCAAGAGGCGGGCTACCACACGGTGTTTGCCACCTCGGCGCGCGCGGGCTGGCGCGACCTCAACCGCGTGCTGGCGGTGCAGGGCTTTGACGAGGTGGTGGACGCCACCCAGTTGCAGCAGCAGTTTCCCGAGGCGGTGCTGGGCATCTGGGGGGTGTGGGACCACTACCTGTTCCGCTACCTGGGCCAGCGCTTGAAGCAGGGCGGCGACAAGCCGCTGTTTGTGTTCGTGCTCAGCTCCACCAACCACCCGCCCTACGACCTGCCCGCGGACTACCAGCGGGTGCCGCGCGACATGGCCCGCTGGAAGGGCGAGACCAGCTCGGACACGCTGGTGCCGAACCTGGACACCTTCCACTACGCCTCGGATCTGCTGGGGGGCTTTGTGCAGGAGGTGATGGCCTCGCCCCTGGGGCCGAAGACCGTGATCGGCGCCAGCGGGGACCACAACGTGCGCTCCTTCGGCATCTATGCCGACCCGGCGCGGCGCTACCTGATGCGCCAGGTGCCTTTCATGGTGTGGGGGGCTGGGCGCGATTGCGGCGCACAGCAAGACCTGCCTGCCAGCCACCGCGACATGTTCCCCACCCTGTTCCCGCTGGCGGGCATCCAGGGGCCCTACATCCAGACCGGGCGCAACCTGCTGGGGCCAGCCAGCCAAGACCCCTTGGGTGCGGGCCGCGCCGTTTTCTTCACGGGCGATGCGCGCAACGCGCAAGGCATGTGGCAGTTGGGCAAGCCCCAGTCCTTTACCTGCACCAGTGCGCGCCCGCCCCAGGGGGCGTGCCGCTTCAATGCGCAGGATGATTTGCAAGAGCGTGCCCGCTTGGGGTTGTTGGACTGGCAGGTGCGCGTTTCCCTGAGAAAGTAAAAGACCATGACCAAACCGCTGACGGAACTGTTTGAAGCCAACCGGGCCTGGGCCCGCACCATGGAGGCGCAGCGCCCGGGCTTCTTTACCGGGCTGACGACGCAGCAGCGCCCGCAGTACATGTGGATCGGCTGCTCGGACAGCCGGGTGCCGGCCAACGAGATCGTGGGCATGGACCCGGGCGAGGTGTTCGTGCACCGCAATATTGCCAACGTGGTGGTGCATTCGGACCTCAATGCGCTCTCCACCATCCAGTTCGCGGTGGATCTGCTCAAGGTGCAGCACGTGATGGTGGTGGGCCACTATGGCTGCGCCGGTGTGCGCGCGGCGCTGGAAGGGCGCCGGGTCGGGCTGGTGGACAACTGGCTGCGCCACATCCGCGACGTGGCCGACCGCCACCGCGAGCTGCTGGACCTGATGCCCGAGCACGGCAAGGCCGACGCGCTGTGCGAACTCAACGTGATCGAACAGGTGATGAATGTGGCGCACAGCACCGTGCTGCAGGACGCCTGGGCGCGGGGCCAGGACGTGAGCCTGCACGGCTGGGTTTATGCGCTCAAGGACGGTTTGCTGCAGGACCTGCACATCACGCTCACGGCGCAGGACGACCTGGGCACCAAGTACCGCGAGGCGGTGTCGGGTGTACGGCTCATGCCGCGCTTGCCGCCTTCCGAATGAAATTGTCCCCTGGCCCACGCGGATACTGATTCAATAGCTACTATTTTCATAGCAGTTGCCCATGATACCGACGCGCATCGACTCCAGCCTGGCCCACGACATCGCCAAGGCGATGATCGACGGCTTCAACCGCCACTACCAGCTCTTTCGCACCGAGTCGGCGCGCGCCAAGCACCGCTTCGAGGTCTGTGACTGGCACGGCCAGCAGCGCGCCCAGCGCGAGCGCATCGAGTTCTATGACCTGCGCGTCAAGGAGTGTTCGATGCGCCTGGAGCGCGAGTTCAAGGCCGGCGAGCAGCCCATGGAGGTGTGGCAGCAGGCCAAGCTGCTGTACATCGGCCTGTTGGTGGACCACCACCAGCCCGAGCTGGCGGAGACCTTCTTCAACTCGGTCACCACCAAGATATTGCACCGCAGCTATTTCCAGAACGATTTCATCTTTGTGCGCCCGGCGGTGAGCACGGAGTACATCGAAGCCGACGAGGGCGGCGGCAAGGCCACCTACCGCGCCTACTACCCCTCGCCGCGCGAGAACATGGCCGACACGGTGCGGGCCATGGTGCAGGACTATGGCTTGCGCGTGCCCTTTGAAGACCTGGCGCGCGACAGCACCTGGGTGGCCGAGGCCATGTTGGCGCGCCTGGGCGACGCGGCCCTGCGCGCCAACTTCCAGATCCAGGTGCTCTCCGGTCTGTTCTTGCGCAACAAAGGCTGCTACGTGGTGGGCAAGCTCATCAACGGCTTCAACGAGTACGGTTTTGCCCTGCCCATCCTGCACCGCGCAGCCACCCCGGGCGGCAAGATCGAGGGCGGCAATACGCGCCTGTTCGTGGATGCGGCCCTGTTCGACGAGAACGACCTGCTGATGCTGTTTTCGTTCGCGCGCGCCTACTTCATGGTGGACATGGACGTGCCCAGCGCCTATGTGCAGTTCCTGCGCAGCATGATGCCGCGCAAGCCGCGCAACGAGATATACAACGCGCTGGGCCTGGCCAAGCAGGGCAAGACGCTGTTTTACCGCGACTACCTCTACCACCAGCGCCACAGCACGGACAAGTTCCGCATTGCGCCCGGCATCAAGGGCATGGTGATGCTGGTGTTCGACCTGCCCAGCTTCCCCTACGTGTTCAAGGTCATCAAGGACTACTACCCGCCGCAGAAGGACACCACGCGCGAGCAGATCAAGGGCAAGTACCTGCTGGTGAAGCAGCACGACCGCGTCGGGCGCATGGCCGACACGCTGGAGTACAGCAACGTGGGCTTCCCGCGCGCGCGTTTCACGGACGAGCTGATCGAAGAGATCCAGAAATTCGCCCCCAGCCAGATCGAGATCGCCGACCTGGACGGCGATGGCACGCAGGAGGTGGTGATCAAGCACGTCTACATCGAGCGGCGCATGATTCCGCTCAACATCTACCTGCAGGAAGCCTTTGACGCGGGCGGCGCCGACCCGTCCAACACCAGCGCGGCAGCGCAGCGCGCGCATGAGCAGATCGAGCGTGCGGTGATCGAATACGGCAACGCGATCAAGGACCTGGTGGCGGCCAATATCTTCCCTGGTGACATGCTGTGGAAGAACTTTGGCGTGACGCGCAACAGCAAGGTGGTGTTCTACGACTACGACGAGATCGAGTACATCACCGACTGCAAGTTCCGCCGCGTGCCGGCGCCGCGCAACGAAGAGGACGAGATGAGCGGCGAGGTCTGGTACTCGGTGGCCAAGAACGACGTCTTTCCTGAGACCTTCGGCCCCTTCCTGCTGGGCAACCCGGCAGTGCGCGAGGTGTTCATGAAGCACCACGCTGATCTGCTGGACGCGGAGTTCTGGCAAAGCCACAAAGACCGCATCTTGGCCGGGCACGTGCACGACGTGTTTCCGTACGACAAGGACAAGCGCTTTGGGGGGCGGGGGTAGGAGAGGGCGGCAGCCTATCGCGCCGTTTCAACCCGGCGCATCGGCACAAAGGCGATGCCGTGGGCTTGCTGGCACGCCGCAGTGGGGACAAAGCCCAGGGTGGCGTAAAAACCCTGCGCGTTGGCACTGGCGTTGACGGTGAAGGCTTCCACCGGGCCTTGGGCCAGCGCAACGGTGCGCAACTGCTCCCAGAGGCGGCGTCCCAGCCCCAGCCCTTGCTGGTCCTGGGCGACGAACAGGTGAAACACGTGCGTGTGGTCGCGCAGGGCCCCTGCGCCGATCAGCCGCGCGCCCTGGCGCGCCACGAGGTAGTGGTAGCGCGGGGATTGAATGTATGCCCTCACCGCGTCCACCGCCACGCTTTGCAGGAAGGCTTCAGCGCCCTGGCCTGTGGGGGAGACGGTGAAGTGCTGGCTCAGGGACAGAATGAGCGCGCTGATGTCGCTCGCGTCGCTGGGCAGTGCGGGGCGGATAGGCATGGAGTTTGCAATTCGAATGGCCAAAATGGCCACCGTACCACTCCAGGAGAACTCCCATGCAAGTGACTGCTACCGAGGCCAAGAGCGAGCCCGTTTTTGTGGAGAAAAACGGACGCATCGACAGCGGGATTCTGTCGCTGCAGGCGTACCAGGACTGGATCGCCTAGCAGAACGCGCGTTGCGAGCAGCATGGGCTGTGGTGCGACGAATTGCGCCCCTGGTAATGCAGTACGACGTCTACCCCAACCCCAGTGCGCGCGTGCGTAACGTCGATCCGGCCCTTGCACGGTCAGCCTCTTGTCGTACACTGCGCCCCTGCCCGGGGTGCGCCATGGTGGCGCTGAGATGGATTCCAAACCCGCGAACTTGATCTGGTTCATACCAGCGTAAGAAGTGCTTGGCCGCCGTTGGCGCCGTGTGTCCTGGTTCAGGGCCATGGTGCGGGGGGGCCACCCTGGATCAGGTGCGTGGGGGTGGGGCCGTTGTCTTCGGGCCTTAACCGGAGACATCCCGTGAACGCCCCTGACAAACTCGCCCAGTTCCTCCAGCTCACGCGCGAGCCGCTGCCCGCCTCCACCAAGCGTTACCTCAGCGGCAGCCGCGCCGACATCCGCGTGCCCCTGCGCGAGATTGCGCTCACCAACGGCGAGCGCGTCAGCGTGTATGACACCTCCGGCCCCTACACCGACCCCAGCGCCGCCATCGACGTGCGTGCCGGTCTGCCCAGCGTGCGCCAGGGCTGGATTGACGAGCGCGGCGACACCGAAAGCTACGCAGGCCGCAGCCGTGCGGCGCTGGACGATGGGCTCAAGCATGGTGAGAACGACGCCCTGGCTGCGTTGCGCGCCCAGGCGGCGGGCCTGCAGCGCACACCGCGCCGCGCCAAGGCGGGGGCCAATGTGAGCCAGATGCACTACGCGCGCCAAGGAATCATCACGCCCGAGATGGAGTACGTGGCCCTGCGCGAAAACCAGAAGCTGGAGTGGATGGCGCAGTACCAGGCCAATGCCGAGCGCGAGGCGCGCCTGGCCGGCCACAGCTTCGGTGCCAGCATCCCCCAAATCGTCACCCCCGAGTTCGTGCGCGATGAAGTGGCACGCGGGCGCGCCATCATCCCCGCCAACATCAACCACCCCGAGGTCGAACCCATGGCCATCGGGCGCAACTTCCTGGTCAAGATCAACGCCAACATCGGCAACTCGGCCCTGTCCTCCAGCATCGAGGAAGAGGTGGAAAAACTGGTCTGGGCCATCCGCTGGGGCGCCGACACGGTGATGGACCTGTCCACCGGCAAGAACATCCACACCACGCGCGACTGGATCGTGCGCAACAGCCCGGTGCCCATTGGTACCGTACCCATCTACCAGGCGCTGGAAAAGGTCGGCGGCATTGCCGAAGACCTGACCTGGGCCATCTTCCGCGACACCCTGATCGAGCAGTGCGAGCAGGGCGTGGACTACTTCACCGTGCACGCCGGGGTGCGCCTGGGCTTCATCCACCTCACGGCGAACCGTATGACCGGCATCGTCTCGCGCGGCGGCTCCATCATGGCCAAGTGGTGCATGGCGCACCACCAGGAGAACTTCCTCTACACGCACTTCGATGAGATGACCGAGATCCTGAAGGCCTACGACGTCAGCTACTCGCTCGGCGACGGCTTGCGCCCCGGCTCCGGCGCCGACGCCAACGACGAGGCCCAATTTGCCGAACTGCGCACCCTCGGGGAGCTGACGCAAAAGGCCTGGGCGCAGGACGTGCAGGTGATGATCGAAGGCCCCGGCCACGTCCCCATGCACATGGTGCAGGCCAACATGACCGAGCAGCTCAAGCACTGCGGCGAAGCGCCGTTCTACACCCTGGGCCCGCTGACCACCGACATCGCCCCGGGCTACGACCACATCACCAGCGGCATCGGCGCGGCCATGATCGGCTGGTTCGGCACCGCCATGCTGTGCTACGTGACGCCCAAGGAGCACCTGGGCCTGCCCGATCGCAACGACGTCAAGACCGGCATCATCACCTACAAGATCGCGGCCCACGCCGCCGACGTGGCCAAGGGCCACCCCGGTGCCCGCGCGCGTGACGATGCGCTCTCTAAAGCGCGCTTCGATTTCCGCTGGATGGACCAGTTCAACCTGTCGCTGGACCCCGACACCGCGCGCGACTTCCACGACGAAACCCTGCCCAAGGACAGCGCCAAGGTCGCGCACTTCTGCTCCATGTGCGGCCCCAAGTTCTGCTCCATGAAGATCACGCAGGAGGTGCGCGAATTTGCCAAGACCCAGGGCGTGGCCGCTGAAGAAGCGCTGGGCGCGGGGATGGCCGCCAAGGCACAGGAGTTCAAGGGCACGGGTGGCGAACTTTACATCCCCATTACCCCTTCCGCCCGCGTCTGATAAGTACTTGATGCTACGAAATTAGGAGTAAATCATGCACATTGGTATTGCAGGCGCTGGCCTGCTCGGGCGCCTGCTGGCGCTGCAATTGAGCGCTGCGGGCCACCGCGTGGAGGTGTTCGACGTGGCCCGCGACGCTGGCCCGCGCGAGACCTCGGGCACCGAGGGCGCGGCCTGGACGGCCGCCGGCATGCTCAGCCCGGTGGCCGAACTCGATCGTGGCAATGAGGACGTGTTCCGCCTGGGCCTGCGCTCGTGCGCACTGCTGCCTGGCATTCTGGGCAGTCTGAACGCGGGCACGCTGTGCCACTTCGACGGCAGCCTGCTGGTGGCGCACCGCGCCGACGCCGGGGCTGCGCAGCGCTTGGTGGGGTTGCTTGAGGCCAAGGCCGACGCGCACCACCAGCCCGAAGCCCTGAGCCCCGCCGCCCTGGCCAGCCTGGAGCCCAGCGTGCAAGGCCCGTCCCTGGCCTGGCTGCTGCCCTGCGAGGGCTATGTGGAAGTGCACAACACCCTGCACGCCCTGCACGCGCAAGCCAGCCGCCAGGGCGTGCAGTGGCACTGGGGCGCACCCGTGGCGGCGGTGGAGCCGGGCACGCTGGTGCTTGCGCCTTCGGGCCAGGCACCGGCGCCTGCGGGCGCTGCCAACGCGCCGCTGTGCGAGGGGGCAGGGCCTGGCCCGCAGGAGGGGCGCCCGTCGGGCCCGCTCCAGGGCGAACGGCGGGTCTTCGACCACGTGTTCGACCTGCGCGGCGTGGGCGCACGGCCCCAACTGCCGGTGCGCGGCGTGCGCGGCGAAATCTTCCTGCTGCACGCCCCGGACGTGAACCTGCGCCGCCCGCTGCGCCTGATGCACCCGCGCCACAGCGTCTACGTGGTGCCGCGCCCGGACCACTACTTTGTGGTGGGCGCCAGCGAGATCGAGAGCGAAGACCGCTCCAGCGTCTCGCTGCGCACCACGCTGGAGCTGCTCAGCGCGGCCCACAGCGCCTTGCCCGCCCTGGTGGAAGCGCGCGTGGTGCACAGCGAGAGCAACCTGCGCCCGGCCTTGAGCGACAACCTGCCGCTGCTGCGCTTTGAGGACCGCTGCACCCGCATCAACGGCCTGTACCGCCACGGCTGGCTGCTGGCCCCGGCGCTGGTGGAGCAGGCCTGCAAGGAGCTGGGGCTGTGAGTGCGCCGCACGTGCAGTCCGCCGAGGCCCCGGCGCCCCTGCCCATCTGCGTGAACGGCGAAGCGCAGACAAGCACCGCCGCCACCTTGCACGACTGGGTGCTGGCCCAGGGCGCCACGCCCGAGTCGCTGGCCACCGCCCTCAACGGCCAGTTCGTCCCGCGCAGCCAGCGCGCCAGCACCATGCTGCGCGCGGGCGACCACATCCTGACCTTCCAACCCATCACCGGAGGCTAGAGCATGATCACAGACCTAAGCGTCAGCTGCACTGGAGGCGTAGCCACGGGTGAAGCGACCGCACCACCCCAGAGAGACTGGGAGGTTGGGCGTTTTGCGCAGGTTAAGGAGGAGCCCGCGCAGCGGGCGGGGGACACGGAGCAAAATGCCCAGCCTTCCAGGCTCGGAGCCACCAAGGGCAACGAATCTGTCCCCTTCCAACCCCATAGCACGGACATGTGGGAGGTGGGCGGCCGCACCTTAAAGAGCCGCTTCTTCCTCGGCACCGCAGGCTACCCGTCGCCCCAAATCCTGCAAGACGCCATCCGAGCCAGCGGTACCGAAGTCGTCACCGTCGGCCTGCGCCGCCAGTTGGCGCATGGCAGCGAAGCGGGCGACTTCTTCGCCCTGGTGGTTGAGACCGGCGCCCACCTGCTGCCCAACACCGCCGGTTGCCACACCGCGCGCGAGGCCATCACCCTGGCCCACATGGCGCGCGAACTCTTCGACACCCCCTGGATCAAGCTCGAAGTCATTGGCGACGCCCACACCCTGCAGCCCGACCCCTTCGCGCTGCTGGAGGCCACCACGCAACTGGTGAAAGACGGCTTCACCGTCTTCCCCTACTGTCTGGACGACCTGGTGAGCTGCCAGCGCCTCTTGGACGCCGGTTGCACCGTGCTCATGCCCTGGGGCGCGCCCATAGGCTCCGGCCAGGGCCTGCTCAACCCCAGCGCCCTGCGCACCCTGCGCGCGCGATTGAGAGGCGTGCCGCTGCTGGTGGACGCGGGCATCGGCTCGCCCATGGACGCCGCGCAGGCGCTGCAAATGGGGTTGGACGGCGTGCTGCTCAACAGCGCCGTGGCCCACGCGGTGGACCCGGCGCGCATGGCGCGCGCCTTTGCGCTGGCCATCGAGGCCGGGCGCCTGGCCTTCGAAGCCGGGGTGATCCCCAAGCAGGACATGGCCGTGCCCTCCACCCCCGTGGCGGGCTACCCCATCCTGCTTTGATGGATTGGTTTGCTATGAAAACAATAGCTAATACCGCAATACCTACGCGGGCTAGGGCCACTTTTTGCATGCAAGAAGGGGCGCGTTTGACGGCCACGGGCAGCGAAGGCGTGGCGCCGCGTTCCGAAGCGGCGTGGGCGCCCGCTGCCGGGTCCGATCGGCGCGTGGCAGCCGGGGCGCGCCCCCCGGTGGTGTGGAGCATCGCGGGCTCCGACAGCGGTGGCGGCGCCGGGCTGCAGGCCGACCTCAAGGCCCTGCAGGCCTTTGGCGTACACACCTGCACGGCGGTGGCCGCGATCACGGCACAGAACTCGCAGGGCGTGCAGCAGTGGCAGCCGGTCGCGCCCGAGCTGCTCGACGCCCAACTGCGCGCCCTGGCCGCCGACATGCCCCCCGCCGCCATCAAGACCGGCATGCTCGGCAGCGCCGAGAACGTGCGCGTGGTCTGCGCCTGGGTCGATGCGCTGCGCGACGGCGGTCGCCATGTGCCCCTGGTGGTGGACCCGGTGCTGGGCGCCAGCACCGGCGCCGCCTTCGCCGACGCCGCCCTGCTAGACGCCTACCGCCAGCAACTGCTGCCGCGCGCCACCGTGCTCACCCCCAACCGCGCCGAGGCCGCGCGCCTGCTCGGGCACGTGGCCTTGGCCGCACAGGACTGCCCGCAGGCGGCGCGCGAACTGCTGCAGCAACTGGCCTGCGGGACGCGCGAGCGTGGCGCAGCGCCCGCCTTGCCCCAGGGCGTGCTGATCACCGGCGGCGACGCCGACGAGCACCATGCCGCCGACTGGCTGCAATGCCCCCAGGCGCAAGGCTGGCTGAGCCTGCCACGCCAGGCCACGCCCCACACCCACGGCACCGGCTGCACCTTTGCCAGCAGCCTGGCTGCCGCCCTGGCCAGCGGCTACTGCGTGGCCGACGCCGCCGTGCTGGCCAAGATGGCCACCGCCCACGCCCTGCAGCACGGCTACGCGGCAGGCCAGGGCGCCGGGCCGGTGCAGGCCTTGCCCGACTTTGCCCAGCACGCCCGCCACCTGCCCACCCTGTCGGTCAGTGGTAGCCCGCTGCCGATGCAGGAGCCTTCGATCGGCCCAGGCCAATGCGCGGCGGCAGGTACAGAGTCATGCGCAGCGACAGGGATCGCGGCAGGGATGGCGGTGAGGGCTGCGACCCACGTGCCGACCTCCGTGACCGCAAGCACCGCTTCCACGGCCTCCATCGCCTGCGCTCCGCTGCGCTCCCGCGAGCTGGGTGTCTACGCCGTGGTCGACAGCGCCGCCTGGGTGCGCCGGGTGCTGGCCGCAGGCATACGCACGGTGCAGCTGCGCATCAAAGACCCCGCCACGCCCGACCTGGAGGCCCAGGTGCGCGAGAGCATCGCCGCCGCCGCCGAGGTGGCGGGCGCGCAGCTTTTCATCAACGACCACTGGCAACTCGCCCTGCGCTGCGGCGCCTACGGCGTTCACCTGGGGCAGGAAGACCTGGAAAGCGCTGACTTCGCCGCCCTGCGTGCCGCGGGCGTGCGCGTGGGCCTCTCCACCCACAGCTACTGGGAGGTGGCGCGCGCCCTGGCCCTGCAGCCCAGCTACATCGCCTGCGGCCCGCTGTTCGCCACCACCAGCAAAGACATGCCCTGGATCCCGCAGGGGCTGGACAACCTGCGCTACTGGGCGCAACTGCTCGACACCCCGGTGGTCGGTATCGGCGGCCTCACCCTGACCCACATGGGCGCTGTCGCCGCCAGCGGCGCAGCGGGCGCCGCCGTCATCTCCGCCATCACCCAGGCCCCCGACCCGGAAGGCGCGTGCCGGGATTTGCAGGCGGCGTTTGCGCAAGGGCGCTGAGCAGGGTGCAGTAGTACCATGCGGACATGCCCACGCCCTCTCTCCCCGACCTGCAAGCCGTTTTCTCCGCCCAAGCGGGCTTGGAGTGCGCGGTGCTGGTGGGCAGCCGCGCCACCGGGCGTGCCCATGCGGGCAGTGACTGGGATATTGCCGTCCTGTGGGCGCCCGGCACTTCCTGGTGGGACGTGCTGGGCCGTACCGAAACCCTGCGCCGGGCCTTGGCCCAGGCCCTGGGCGTGGACGAGACCCTGGTGGATGTGATCGAACTGCGCCGGGCCAATCTGGCCATGCGCGCTGCCGCAGTGGAAGAGGGCGTGGTGCTGTTGGGCGAGGACACGCTGGCCTGGGAGCGCTTCCTGCGCAGCACCTGGCGCGCCTTGGAAGACTTCGACTGGGAGCGCGCCCATGCGCACTGAGCTGTACCACGCCGAAACCCTGCGCATTGTCGCCGAGCAGCAGGCGCGCCTGGACGATGCGCGCCGCGTGCTGGCCAGTGGCCGCAGCCTGAGCGCCTTGGAGCAAGGTGGCGTGCTGCATGCCCTGCAAGTGCTGGTGGAAAACGCCATCGGCAAGGCCAAGCGCCAGCTCAAGGCCCATGGGCACCCGGTGCCCACTTCCGCCTACGACGCCTTTGCATCGCTGGTGACACACGGCCTGCTGGATGCCGCCGCCTTACCGCAATGGAACGCCGTTATCGGGCTGCGCAACCGCCTGGTGCACGACTACATGAACGTGGACATGGCGCAGGTCTTGGCACTGGTGGCGGCGCGGCAAGAGCAACGGGTGCTGGACTTCCTGCAAACCCCGGGCCACTGAGGGTCCAAGAACGGGCGGGCGTCAGACGAAGCCCGTCACCAGCCCCAGGCCGATCGCCAGCATGGCGCAGGCCACCACCCACTGCACGGTTTTGAGCGTGATTTTGGTCAGCACCTTCTTGCCCAGATAGGCCCCGGCAAAGGCGGACAGGGTGGCCACCAGCACCGGCGTGGCCAGCGCTTGCGACTGGGCCCAGTGGTCGGCCAGCACCGTGCCCCCATAAACCAGCAGGCGCACGCCGTCCACGATCACCGCCGAGATCACGCCCGTGGCCACAAAGGCTTCTTTCGACAGCCCGGCCTTCAGCAGGAAGGCCGAGCGCAGCGCGCCCTGGTTGCCCGACAGTCCGCCGAAAAAGCCCGACAGCGCGCCGCCCCAGGGCAGCCAGCGCGGCGCGAACGACAGGGCCTGGAAGCGCGGCCACAACTCCAGCAGGGAGAACACGATGATGAGCGAGCCGATCACGGCCTTGACCGCCGTCACCTCCAGCACCGATGCGCCCACGCTGTAGCGCAGCAAGACCGGCATGCGGTCCACCACCGCCAACACCCCGGCGCCGACCACTGCCGCGAGCGCGGCCGGAACGCTGAAGCGCGCCACCACGCCCCAGTCGGCCTGCTTGGCCATGAGGGCGAACTTGAAGAGGTTGTTGGCGAAATGCACCACCGCCGTGGCCGCAATCGCCAGCGGCAGCGGGAAGAACAGCGCGAACACCGGCATCAGAATGGTGCCCAGCCCGAAGCCGGAAAACAAGGTCAGGCACGAGGTCACCAGTGCCGCAGCACCGATCCAGAAGAGTTCCATAGGGGGTCTTTGTGGGTGGGTTGGAAGGGGTAACGGGGAGGGTGTTGGTCCCAACGCGTGCTACCCTGCGCGGGAAAAAACCGGGGCGTGGCCCAGGCGGCGGATCTCTGCCGGACTGGGGTCGTCGCCCACCCACAGTGCCAGCACCGGCCCTGGCAGGCCCAATTGGCGCTCCAGCTGGCGACACAGGGCAAAGCGCTCTTCGTCGGCCAGGCCGGGCAGCTCGACGACCAGCAGGTAGGCGCGCCGCTGCGGGAATTCGCGCAACTGCTTGCACAGCAGCCAGGCCTGGTGCAGGCTGGTGCAGCGCGCCAGGTCGGCCTGCAGTTCGGCCAGCTCAAAGGCGCCCAGGTCGTGGCCTCTGGTGTGCTGGAACCAGGGCGGCTCGGTCAGCTCTTCCCAGGCGCGCTGCTCGGCCTCCTCGGCCTGTTTGGCGCGCTCGCGCCAGCGTTGGAGTGCGGCCATGTCCAGCTCCGCTCCGCGGCGGGGTGTTTCCAGCGCCTCCACGGCGGTCGACGCCGCCCACCAGCGCTGGTCGGGGCTGGCGGCCCACAGCCGCTCGAGCACCGGCAGCCGGGCGTCGGGCGCAGCCTCGGCAAGGGCCTGGGCCCAGCCGCGCAGCGCCCGGGGGTGCTCGCTGCTGCGCTGCAAGGCCAGCTCGTACAAGGGCAGCACGTCTTCGCGCGCATCGAGCTGGCGGCGCAGTTGGGCCTCTTCGACCAGTTCGTTGGCGTTGTTGCTCCCCCGGGTGCGTGCCAATTGCTCTACCCGCTCGCGCACGCGCCCTAAGTAAGCGTGGTGCTGCTTCCAGGCGCTGGCGTTGTCTCGGCACCATTCGCGGTCAAACTGGGCGATCCATGTGCCCACCTTCGGGCCCATCAACGCCAGCGCGTTGCCGCGCGACCAGGGCGGCAGCGTCAGCGCCTGTTCCAGCGCTTCCATGCGGTCGCGCAGTCCCGGGTGGGTGTCGCTGGCATCGCTGGGGCGTGCCAGCGCCTGGCGAAAGGCTGTATAGGCAAACGGCGTTTCCGGCGCCAGCCCCAGGGGTTGTGCCATGGTCTGGTAAGGCCCCACCGGGGTGGGGTGCCCTGCCGCACTGCGCCAGTGCTGGGCCCAGAAGAACTGCTGCATCCAGGCGTCCTTGACGGCGATTTCCACCAGCGCGGCGCTGGTCGTGGGCGCACCCAGCAAGCGCGCCGAGATGCGGTCGGCCTCGTATTCGTCCTGGCGCGCCATGGCAAAGGTCTGCGCCACAAAACGTGGGAAGTACCAGTTCAGGAACGCGCGCGTGGCCATGCCCGCCAAGCCCGTGTCCTCGCTCAGGTGGTCGTGCAGGCGCATCCAGGCCACGCGGGTGCGGTAAACCCAGGCCGAAAAGCGCCCGTGCCCGCCGCGCAGGTGGCCGTATTCGTGTGCCAGCACGGCCAGCAGGCGCTGGCGGTCCAGCGCCATGGCAAAGGGCAGTCCGATGGTGAGCGTGTTGCGCGTGCCGCCAAACAGGCCCCAGCGCGGCTGTTGGCGGATGCTGGCGTTGAAGTCCTGGTCTACATACACCGCGTCCAGCACCGGCCCCTTGACCTTGCGGCGTATGTGCTCCAGCGCCTCGAACAGGGCCGGGGCCTCACCCGGTTCGATGCGAATGCCCTCGGACGTGCCAAAGCGCATCCACAGGGCGCGTAGGCTGGCCCAGCCCAGGCCCAGCGCCGCTATCAGCAAGGCGACGTTCCAGGCGCGCAACCGCCCGTGCAGCAGGGGCGGCAGTGCCCAGGCCAGCAAAGCCAGCGCCAGCACCAGGCAGCCCAGCACCCAGGCATAGCCCAAGGCCGCAAACACCATCACCTTGCGTCGATACGCGTCGGCGTTTTCCGCGCAGGCGAGCTCGTTCAGGCGCACCATGTGCATAAAGTCGGCTTGCTTCACACCCGTTCCTCCCGCGCGCCCGGACCGGGTGTCGCGTGCTTCTTCTGTGGAAAGCACGCATCCTACTGCGGCGCGGGCGGCTGTGCGCGCTCCACCCGGCATTGAAAGCAATTGAACTTGGAGCGGATATGGATGTAGGCCACCTCGGGGTGCGCGAAGATGCGTTCGCAAGCCGCCGTGAGCGCTGGGCCGTCCACCACCGTGCCGGTTTCGTACACGATCCAATCCTGGGTGTTGTAGCCCCGCACGACCGCCGGGCTGAGGTAGGCAAACCACGCTGGCAGTTCCGCGGCCTCGTAGCGCGGGCACTCCTGGGCGTGCAGAAAGATCGGCCCCACCTCGGCATAGGGTTGGGCCTGCGCAAACGGGCGGTAGGCCAGCACCAGTTTTTCCTCGCCTTCCTCGATCAGTTGCAGGCAATGGCGGCAGGGATTGGCCAGCCCCTGCGCCCTGCGACGCAGCGGCGCCTGGCCATGGGCGTCCAGCCCGCCGTGGCGCAGTGCGTGGGCCGTGTCGGTGGGAATGCCGCGTACCGTCAGTGTCATCGTCGTTTCTCCTATGGGGGTGTTGATGCGATGACTGTAGGCGGCACGCCCCTTGTCCACTTGCTGGTTTCGGACCTGTGGCTTTTGCGTGTCATTCACGAGGCACGGGCTTGCGGGCCTGCGCTGCGGCGCATCCACAGCCAGGCCAGCAGGGGCAGCAGCGCCATGCCGGTCTGCGCGCCCAGGCCCTGCACTGTGGGGGCCACCCCCAGCCAGGAGATGTGCGGCACACCCGCCACGGCGCTCGCGCGCACCCAGCCCGCGGCCTGCAGCTCCACCATGGCCTGGCCCAGGAATACCACCGCCATGGTGTAGAGCAGCGCCGCCGTGGCGCCAAAGAACAGGTGCATGGGCAGCTTCAGCGCGGTGTGCCGGTACAGCAGGTAGAGCAGCACCAGCAGCGCCACCCCCAGGCCCAGGCCCGCCAGCAGGGCGCCCAGTTGCGTGGGCTCCGAGGCGTACAGCGCGTGGTAGAACAGCACCGTCTCCGCCCCCTCGCGGTACACCGCCAGAAAGGCCGCCAAGGCCAGCGCCGCCAGCGAGCCGCTGGACAAGGCGCTGTCGAGCTGCTGCGCGATCCAGGCCTGCCAGCGCCGCGCCTCGCTCTTGGAAAACAGCCAGAAGCTCACATAGAACAGCACCGCCGCCGCCAGCAGCAGCGACAGCCCCTCGATCAGCGTGCGCGACGCCGCCACCGACTGCAGCACGCCCGTCAGCGCCCAGCCCGTGAGCAGCGACAAGAGCACCGCCGCGCCCACCCCCGCGTGCAGCACCCAGACGCGGTCGGCCCCCCCGGCGCGGCGCAGGTAGGCCGCCAGCGCCCCCACCACCAGCATGGCCTCGGTGCCCTCGCGCACCAGGATCAGCACCGACTTGAGCAGCATGGACGCGAACCCGGCCGCCTGTGGCTCGCCATACAGCGCAGCGGCCTGCTCCAGCTTGGCGCGCAACTGGGCCCAACTGGCCTGCAACTGCGCCGGGGGCGCACCTTCCAGGGCCTGGCTGGTGACGGCGCCAAACAGCACCTCCAGCTCGGTTTTCAGGGCCGGGGCGCGCATGCCCAGATCCAACTCCAGGCCTTCGAACTGATTGAAATACAGCTGCGAAATCGCGCTCGCCGTGGCCAGGCCCTGCGCGCTCTGGTACTGGGCCACGACTTGCTCGCCGCGCTCGATGAGGGCGGCCGTCACGGCGGCGCCATCGGTTTCGGCCCAGGCGGCACGCGGTGCCAGCAGCACCAGGGCGCACAGCGCCGCGCAGCGCAGCAGCCAGGCCAGCACGCGCGCTGCGCCACTGGCGCGCCACGCGGCGATTCCTGGGCCCGACGGGCTCCTGGCGGCAGGGGGGGCGGGAAAGTGGGAAAAGAGGGGGGGCATGGGGTTTTCCTCCAGTGCAATGAATGGGTCAAGCGGTCAGGGCCTGCGAACAAACCTTGGCGCGCATTTGCAGCAACCAGCAGATGGTTTGGGTGAGCCAGGCGGCTGTGAGGGATAGGTTCACAGGCCCCTAGACCGGGTGGGATGCGCCCGACGGCGTGGGTTCGCTCAGCAGGCGGTTGATCAGCAGGCGAGCCGCCGGGGCCACCTGTGCGGCGTGTTCGGCGGGTTGGGGGCCATAGCGCCAGTGGGCGTAGACCTGCGCCAGTTGCAGCAGGGCTGGGGCCCAACTGCCATGGGCGGCCGCCACCCGCTGCGCATAGCGGGTCGGGCACTCGTGCGCCGCCATGGGCCAGCCGCGCCGCGCCAACTGGCGGCAGGCGCGCTCCCAGGCGCGCTGCGGCGCGGGCACAAGGCGCTGCGCGCGCCAGCGTGCCCACAGCGTGCCCAGCAGCAGCACCAGGGCCGCAGCGCACAGCGCGGCCAGCAGCAACCAGACCCAGGCGCTGCCGTCCAGGCCCGCAGGCAGCAGGTCCAGTTGGCGGCGGGCGTCGAGCTGCAGCAGCCAGCGCCCCGCCATTGCGGCCAGGTCGGGCCACTCCCAGGCGCTGCTGGGCGGCGCCGCGCGCGCCGCTGCCTGGGCGGGTGCCGCACCCGCCTCGGCGTTGCGGGGGGGCGCTGCCGCAGCTTCGGTCTCCGATGGGCGGGGCGCGGTGGCGGGTGTGGGGGCCGCCTGGCGGCGCGGCGCCGGGGCCGCATTCGGGCTGGGTTGGACCACGTCGCTCGGGTCCACCCGCGACCAGCCCTGGCCCTCGCGCCAGACCTCCGCCCAGGCGTGGGCGTGGCTGCGCTTGACCACCACGTAGTCGGTCAAGGCCATCAGCTTGCCGCCCCGGTAGCCCGTGACCAGGCGCGCTGGCACACCGGCCGCGCGCATCAGCACCACGAAGGCGGCAGCCAGGAACTCGCTGTTGCCCTCCTTGGTGTCGAACCAGAACTGGTCCAGCGCGTGCTCCCCCTGCGGCGCCACGAAACGGTCGCGGTACTGGTAGCCCCCTTGCGCCAGGGCCTGCAGGGCCTGTTGCACGCGCTGCTCCTGCGGCCACACTTCCGCCCATTCCTGCCCCAGCGCCTGCAGGCGCGGGTTGCTGTGCGCGGGCAAGGCCAGGGCGCGTTCGCGCTGCGCCGCTTCCAAGGCGGGTTGTTGCGCGCTCCACTCCAGCGCCGACACCAGCTCGTAGCTGGCCTCCTGCTGCACCGGGGTGTGCGAGAGCACCTGCCAGTCCGCCGAGATGAAGGATTCCGCGTCCAGCCGGGTGGGCACATCCAGCGCGTACAGCCATAGCGCGTTGTGCGGCGTCAGGCGCACCCGGTACGCCACCTCCTGGGCGGTGGTGCGGAATTCGCGCTGGAAATCGCTGCCCCGGCGCCAGCCCGAAGCCATCAGGGCACGGCCCTGGCCCTTGGCCGCCTGCGCGTCCAGTTGCCAGCTCTGGCCGTCGAAGTCGTAAAACACCGGGCCGCGCCAGTACAGCATGCTGGTGGGCGGCACCCACTGGTGGAACTGCGCCACCAGCACCGGCTGGCCCTCGCTGGCGCCGGTCTGGGTCTGCCCGGGCTGGAGCCGGGCCGACACGCCCAGGCCCTGGGCGGATTTTTCCAGGCTCACCGGCATCGGCAGCCCGAAGCTCAGCCCGATGTCCCACAGCGGCCCCGGAATGCGTGGAAAGAACACGAACAGCACCGCTGCCAGCGGCAAGGCCGCTCCCAGATGCCGCGCTGCCCGGGCCAGCGTGGGCGCCCAGGCGCCCGCTAGCCTGCGCGGCAACCTGGTACTGGCACCGGCACCGGCACTGGAGCTTGAACCTGAACCTGAGCCTGAGCCTGAGCCTGAGCCTGAGCCTGAGCCTGAGCCTGAGCCTGAGCCTGAGCCTGAGCCTGAGCCTGAGCCTGAGCCTGAGCCTGATGCGTCGGCGTGCAGGCACACCAGCAGCAGCGCAGCGGCCCCGCCCAGCGCCACGGCAGCGCCCTGGCCCCACTGCAGCGAACCGATGGCCACCGCCACCGTGGTGGCACAGCCCACCAGGCTGTATTCCAGGGCGCGTCGGCTTTCTGCCCATTTCAGCACCAGCACCAGCAGCAGCGCGGTGCGCAAAGTCACCGCGGCCATCCAGCCCCACAGCACCGCGCAGGCCAAATAGGTCAGGGCCAGGCCCGCAATGCGCAGCGTGGCCGTAGCGCGCCCGGCATGCAAGGCACGGCTGGCCAGGGCCAGCGCCAGCGCGGGCCAGGCCAGCACGGGCAGGGCCGGGGCATGCGCCAGCAGGGCCAGCAGCAACAGCGCCAGGGTCCAGGTCGCGGGGGAGGGCGTGCGCAGCGCGCGCGCCCAGGCGAAAGAAGAGGTGTTCATGCCGCTCCCCCTGACAGGGGCTGGGCCAGCGCCAGGTGGCGCAGGCACTGGTGGCGGTGCGCCCGGCCCCGCGAGGGCGGCACACGCAGCCCCGGCAGGCGCAGGCCGTACTCCAGCGCGTCGCGCTCGGCGCACAGCACCCACTGCGCCAGTTGCGACAGGCGCGCCTCGGTGTCACCGCTGCCCTGGGCAAAGTCCAGCCACAGCGCCTGGCCGCCCTGCTCGCCATTGAAGCGGCTCACCAGCAGCTCGTCGCGGCGGGCGTAGGCGCGCCAGTTGATGCGCTGCGGCGGGTCGCCCGGGGTGTAGCGGCGCAAATCCTCCAGCTCGCTGGCAGCGGCCTGGCGGTGCGCCGCCACCGGGTCGTGCGCGGGCGGGGGGCTGTCCTGCGCCGGGCGCGGGTAGACCAGGGCCGCCATGGCGGGCAGCGCGCGGCGGCAGCGCCACAGGCCCAGCGGCCAGTCCGATACCAGGTACAGGGGCGCGGCCTGCAGCGTGCCGCGCTCTTGCGTGGGCCAGTCCAGCGCGCAGACCGCCTGGCCCGTGCCATCGGCGCACGCTGCGGCGCCTGCTCCCGGGGGCCCGGCCAGCCAGAAGCGGGCCCCAGGGGCGCCTTGCACGCTGCCTTGCAGGCGCAGCGCCTCGCCCGCGAACACGGCTTCGGGCAACTGTGCCTGCCAGTGCGCCTGGCGCAACTGGCGCCGGCACTGCCAGAAGGACTGCAGCCACAGTGCCAGCAGCACAAAGCACAGCGCAAACAGCCCGTTGTGGCTGTCGTTGATGGCTGCCACCAGCAGCGCAGCGGCCGCGGCCAGCCAGCACAGGCCCTGGGCGGTGGGGCGCACCGCGCTGTCGCCCGCGCAGGTGCTGGGGCGAAGGCGAAAAGAGGGGGCGTAGAGGCGGCGCATCGGGTTAGGGCTCCAGGCAGGCGTCAGGGCAGGGCCACGGCGGCCAGCAGCTCCTGCGCCGTGCTCTCCTGGTCGTCCAGGCCCAGGCGGTGCAGGGCCACCGGGCGGAACACCGCCTGCACGTCGGCGGGCAGCACGAAGTCGCGCCCGTCCAGCAGCGCCCAGGCGCGCGCCGCCGCCAGCAGCGCCAGGGTGCCGCGCGGCGACAGGCCATAGGGCAGGCCCGCGCCATGGCGCGTGTGCTCGGCCAGGGCCCGCAGGTAGGCCAGCAGGGCTTCGCTGCCCGTCACGGCGCGCGCCTGCGCCTGCAGCGCGTGCAGCCCCGCAGCGTCCAGCACCGGCGCCAACTGCGCGATCTGGGTGCGCCGGTCCTCGCCGCGCAGCAGGGCCAGCTCGGCCTGGGCATCCGGGTAGCCGATGGACAGGCGCATCAGAAAGCGGTCCAGCTGCGCCTCGGGCAGCGCATTGGTGGAGAGCGTGTCCACCGGGTTTTGCGTGGCGATCACGAAAAAGGGCTCCGGCAGCGGCCGGGTGGTTCCATCGCTGCTGACCTGGCGCTCCTCCATGGCCTCCAGCAGCGCCGACTGGGTGCGCGGGCTGGCGCGGTTGATCTCGTCGGCCAGCAGCACCTGCGTGAAGATCGGCCCCGGGTGGAACACGAAGCCGCCTTGCTGGCGGTCGAACACCTGCGCCCCCGTGAGGTCGCCCGGCAGCATGTCGTTGGTGAACTGGACGCGGCGGTGCTCCAGGCCCAGCGTCTTGGACAGGGCGTGCGCCAGCACGGTCTTGCCCATGCCCGGCAGGTCTTGCAGCAGCAGGTGGCCGCGCGCGATCAGGCAGGCCATGGCCAGGCGCAGGGCCTGGGGCTTGCCCAGCAGCACGCGCTCCAGCGTCTGCAGCGCCTGGTGGGCAGCGCTGCTGCCGGGGGCGGGGGTGAGGTGGTGGGCGCGGTCGTTCATGGTGTTTTTCCTTCGGAAGCGGGGGTGGGGCGGGGGCGGTTGCCAGCGCCGCCCTGGCTGACGACGGCACGGCCGCCATAAAGGTTCCAGATCACGACGTCGTCGCCGCTCTCCACCCCGTCGGGGCCGAGCGAGAGCAGGTCGTAGGCCGCTTCCTTGCCTGGAAAGCGGTAGACATAGGGGCGGCCCCAGGGGTCGTCGGGGATGTGCTGCACCGTGCCATCGCCCACCAGGGCCGCCAGGCCCTCTTCGGTGCTGGGCATGGGGGCCTCGTTCGGGCGCGGCTGCTGCAGGGCCGCGCCCAGGGCGCGCACCATCTCGCGCGCCTGGGACAGTTGCACCATCTCGGGCGTGACGCGGCGCTGGTAGAGCACGCTGCCCACGGCAATGCCGACCAGCAGCGACAACCCCCAGACGCTGGCCTCGATCAGGCTGAAGCGGGCCTTGGATGCGGGGCGTTGCGGGCTCATGGGCGCGCCTCCTTGCCAGGGGCGGTGGCGGCCTGGGCCAGCGCCTGCGCACCGGCTTGCACGCTGGCACTGGCCTGGGCGATGGTGACGGGCGGGATGACGATGTGGGTGTAGTCGCCCATGTCTTCTTCCTTCAGGTTGTCGAGAATTTCCTGGAACGCGATGCGGTAGTGCAGCTGGGCCTTGACCTGGAACGGGCCGCGTGCCGCCTTGGGCAGCTTCACCGTGTAGTCCACGCGCTGGTTGCCCCCGGCCGGGATCGGCTTGCGCGGGTAGCTCAGCTGCTCCACGTCGAACAGGGTGTGGCGCAGGTCGCGCTTGCCCGCGTGGTCGTCCATGTTCTTCACCCACATCACCGCGTCCTTGGCCACCTGGCCGGTCTTGCTGTCAAAGGCGCCGCTGTGCAGCAGCGTCTTGCCGCTGGCGTCCGTCACCTCCAGCTCCAGCCACATGTGGCGCTGGTCCAGCGGCCCGGTGGGCAGGGCGTGGCCTGCGCCGGTGTTGTGCACCACCACCGCCACGCCCAGCCGGTCGGGCGCGCCGGGCTGCACCTCCAGCTTCAGGTCAGCGGCCGATTGGAGCAGGCCCAGCACCTGCTGGTTCGTGGTGCCCAGCTCCTTGGCGTACTCGTCGCGGCGGAACAGGCTGTTGAGCCCGCCGGGGGAGCCCGCGCGCAGCTCGGTCACCAGGTTGTCCGGCAGGGCCGGGTTGGTCAGCAGGTAGTTGCCGCCGATGAAGCGGTGCGAGACACCGCGGGGAGGCCGCTCGCCGCGCTTGTAGGCGGCAATGGCGGCGGCCGGGTCGCGCGCCATGTGGCAGTCCTGGCACTCGATGCCCTTTTGCCGGAACTCCGACACACGCCATTCCTCGAAGGTGGTCTGGAAGTCCAGCCGGTGCTGGCCGTTCACGTCCGTGGGGCGGATCTCGGTGTGGCAGGCGCCGCACAGGCCGCTTTCCCCCATGTGGGGGCTCTGGCGGCGCGCCTGCATGTCCTTGGCATGGCGCGAGGGCGCGGCGGCGATCAGCGCCTCATCCAGGTGGCGGAAATAGCGGTTGATGTGGGAGGTGAGCGCGCCATTGCCCGCCAGCGGTTCGGGGTGGCTGGCGGTGTGGCAGACGATGCAGTTCACCCCCTCTTCGATGGCCTCGGTCTCCTGCACCGCCATGATCGGGTTGACCGCCCCCGTGAGCGTGCCCAGCGGGTTGTGGCAGGACTCGCACCAGCGTCCCTTCTGGTCGCCGATCTCGCCTGCGGCGTGGGCGCGCCCGGCGTTGCGGGTCACGGCCGCGTCATAGATCAGGTCCAGGTCGGAGATCGCGTGCAGCGAGGTGTTCCACTCCATGAACTCCTTGCGGTGGCAACCGGCGCAATTGCGCGCCGAGGGCACGCCGCGCCAGTTCACCAGCTTGCCGTCGGGGGTCTTGAGTTCCCCCGGTGCAAACGGGTTGCTGCCAAAGGGCAGGCTGTAGAACGGCAGGTCTTTCACCGCCACGCCCAGGTCGCGGTCGGCGGGCAAAAAGGCATAGCCCACGCCGATGCACAGGCCCGACAGGACGATGGAGAGCAGGATGCGGCGCCAGCCGGAGTAGAGCTGGCCATACCAGGCCCACAGTGCGTGCAAGGGTTTCATGTGCGGTCACGGGAAGGGAAATGGAAGAACAGCAGGCCCACGGCCACCAGCGTGCTGGCGTCGTGCGCCAAGGTGAGCCAGTGGTTGGAACCCAGGGGAAGAATCAGGTCCAGGCGCCCGAGCAGGTGCGCCAACCCTGGCAGCGCGATCACCACGCCGGTGAGCAGCACCACCGCGTTGGCCCACAGCAGCGCATGGCCGTGCAGGCGTTTGGCGGCATACGGGTCCCAGGGGATTTCGGGAATGAGCCGAAACGGCCACAGCAGGTTGATCCAGGGTTCGCGCCCGTCCTTGAGGTGCGCCACCACATAGATCGCGAAGAACAGCAAGCCCAGCGAACCCGCCACCAGGTGGGTGATCAGCATCACCTGGGCCAGCGCGGTGCCGCCCACGTCCAGCCACAGCAGAGCGCCCGTGACCAGTGAAATGCCAAAGCCGCCAATGAAGGCCTCCAGCAGATGGCGGGTGGTATCGCGCGTGCGCCATACCAGGGTGGGGGTGCTGGGTGCAGCGGGTGGGGGGGCAGGGGTGTGTTGCATGCTCGCGGTCTTTCGGTGGGAGGGGGCTGGCGCACAGGGGCTCAGCGCTCGGGCTCCAGGGGGGCCAGGGCCGGTTTGGGAACGATGGGGCTGGTCGGGAAGCGGGCGGCGTCGGCCTCCACGGCGTCGGCCTTGCCCTGCGCCAGGGCGGCGCCTTCTTCGGCGGTTTCGATGATGCGGGGCGTGACCAGCAGCACGATCTGGGTGCGTACTTTGGAGCGCGTGTCGCGCTTGAAGAAGAAGCCCAGCCCCGGTATGTCGCCCAGCACCGGCACCTTCTCGTCGTTGCGCACCTCCGTTTCGCGGATCATCCCGCCGATGGCCACCGTCATGCCGTCTCTGGCGTGCGCCGTCACCTGCAGGTTGGCGGTGTTGACGGTGTCGACAGGGAAGTTGATCAGCGTATTGGCGTTCACCGTGAGCGGGATCGATGCGTCCCCGACCTTCACCGTGGAGCTGTCCTGGTCCACCGTCAGCGTCACGCTGCGGTCGCCGTTGATGCGCGGCAGGATCGCCAGGGTCTGGCCCACGTCGCGCCGCTCGGTCTCCACCGTGATGGTGGTGTTGGTGGCGCCGGTGGTGCCGGTGGTGCTTTGCGAGGACGCACCCACGGTCAGGATGCGTTCGTCGCCGATGAACAGGCGCGCCACCTGGTTGTTGGTCGCCACCAGCATGGGCGCGGACAGCTCCTTGAGCTTGTTCTCGCGCGCCAGCAGTTGCAGGCGCAGGCTCAGGTTGCTGCTCATGACCTGCCAGATCAGGCTGGAGGCGGTGTCCACCGCGAAGCGCCCGGAACCCAGGCTGGAGCTGTTGTTGACGTTGGTGGAGTTGCTGCGGCCCCAGCCGCTGGTGCCGACCGAGGTGTTGTCGCTGCTTTGCCCGATGTCGAACGCCGAGCGGAAACCGTCGTCCAGGGTCACTTCCAGGATCTTCATCTCCAGCAGCACCTGCTTTGGCGGGCGGTCCATCTCGGCCACCAGGTGGGCGATCTCGGTCAGCGCCTGCTCGTCGCCGGTGCGCACCATGAGCAGGTTGTTGAGCTTGTTGTAGGTCACCAGGATGGGCGGACCCTGGCGTGCCGCCATGGCCTGGATGTCGGCCACCCCCAGCATGGCCTGGCCACGCGCGTCGTACTGCGTTTGGGCGGCCATGCGGTCCTGGCTCATGGCCTTGAGGTCGCTGCCCGGGTCGTAGCTGCCCGCCCCACCGGCTGCGCTGGTGCCGCGCCCGCCGCTGGCGGTGGGGCTGGCGGCATTGCCTGCCTGCCCGCCGCTGCTGCCCGCAGCGCCGCCCTGGCCCGCGCTGGCGCCGCCTGCGCTGCCCGAGCCGGTGCCGCTCCCGGTGCCTGCGCGCCCCCCGGGGGCGTTGTTGTTCCCGGCGGTGCGCGTGCGGGTGGCGCTGCCCAGCGAGCTGGGCAGGGCTTCCTCCACCGGCTCCGAGAGCAGCACGCGCTGGCCGAACAGCCCTTTGACGGCGTTGGCGGTGGAGACCACGTTGTGGTGGCGCAGGGTGAAGACCCGGGTTTTTTCGTCGCGGACGATGGCCAGGTCCTTCTGGTATTCCTCCGCGCTCATGATCACGTAGGTTTTGGATCGCGGGTCCAGGCGGTACCAGACCCCGGCGGCGCGGCAGGTGTTGCGCACCATGTCCTCCACCGAGGCGTTGTGCAGGTACAGCGACACCTCCAGCTCCGCCACCTTGGCGGTCACCACCACGTTGGCGTTGCCCACCTGCGACAGCAGCCGCGCCACCTCGGTCAGGCGCACGCTGGTCAGGCGGATGTTGCCCAGTTCACTGGCGGCGGGCGTTGGCGCGGCGGCCTGGGCCGGCGCCTGCGCGGGCGGCGTCGCACGCCGGGGCGCGACCTGGGCCTGTGCCGGGGTCATCAGCGCCAGGGTGGAGAAAAAGAGCAGGGCAAGAAGTCTCATCGCAGGGTGATCCGGCCCGTCTGCGGGTTGCCGGGGTTGGACAGGGTGACGCCCTCGCGGGCGGAGATGCGCACGACGTAGGTGCCCAGGTCGCCAAAATCGACCAGCTCGCCGTCCATCACGGTGAGCATGTCGCCTTGCGGTCCTGCTCCCGGCTCGCCCCCGGCGCGAGCGCCCAGGGCGGTGTGCCGACCGTCGACCTCCAGTTGCGCGGCGCGCCCCTGGGGCGTGATGAGCACGGCCTTGACCTGGACACGGCGGCGCAGGTCGAGCTTGGTGGCCGTGGGCAGCCCGCCGAAACCGGCGCTGGGGCGGCGGTTCTCGCGCAGTTGCGGTGAAACCTCGAACGGGTCGCTCAAGGCGTCCATGCGCCGAGCGCCCGGTGCCCGCTCGGCGCCGCTGGCAGGCGGCGCCGCCGAGGCCGGGGGGGGCGCGGCAGGAGCACCCGCGCCGGGGTTGAGCTTGCGGTTGACGGTTTCCGCGTAACGCCCGATGGTGGACAGGTCCTCGCGCACCGACGGGGGCAGGTTCACCTGGGGGTCGCGCGCCAGGTCGAGCGCCTTGTTCTGCGCCCACGCGGGGGCGGCCAGCGCCAGCAGCAGGCTGGCGGCGTGCAGGCGGCGGGCGAGGGCGGGGAATTTCTCGGGCATGGGCAAGGGCGAAGGCATTCAGCCGCCTCCGGTGGAAACGGCCAGAACGGCCTGGAAAAACGCGTAGTACACAAAGCCCACGATGCCGCCGATGAGCAGCGTCAGCACCGGCTCGATCATGGAAGACAGCAGCTTGACGCGCGCGTCCAGCTCCTTTTGGTAGTGCTGGCCCAGCGCCGTCATGACGCTTTCCATCTCGCCGCTGCGCTCGCCCACGGCGGCCATGTGGCGCACCAGGGCCGGGATCGGCGCGCGGTGCAGGGCGCTGGCCAGGGGCTGCCCGTTGAGCACCTCTTTTTCGGCCTGTGCCAGGGCGCGCTCCAGCACCGCATTGCCCACCACCTGGGTGATGGAGCGCAAGGCTTCGAGCACGGTCAGGCGGCTCTTGATCAGCAGGCCAAAGGTCCAGGTGGACTGGGCCATGGAGGCCGCCATGACCGTGGCGCCCACCACCGGCAGTTGCAGCACCAGGGCGTCCAGCACCACGCGCACGCCGGGCACGCGGCGCAGCACCACCACGCCCACCACCACGCCGCCCAGGCCCAGGCCCAGCGCGCCGCCCCAGGTCTGCAGCCACTCGGCGATGTCCAGCAGGGTCTGCGCCGCCCAGGGGATGGCCTTGCCGCGCGACTGCAGGAACACGGCAAAGCGCGGCACCACCGAGCCCACCAGGAAGGCGATCACGCCGATCGCCGCCAGCAGCACGATGCCGGGGTAGGTGAGCGCGGTCAGCAACTGGCGGCGGATGTCGGCGCGCCGCTCGGTCATGGCGGCCAGGCGATCGAACACGGCGTCGAGTTCACCCGAGGCTTCCCCGGCCTGGGCCAGCTTGACCGCGATGCGCGGGAAAGTGGCGCTTTCCTGCGCCAGCGCGGCGGAAAAACTGCTGCCCCGGCGGATGCTCTCGGCGCAGCGGTCCAGCAGCAGCGCCAGCCGGGGGCGCTGCGCCAGTTGGGCGGCGGTGTCCAGTGCTTCCAGAATGGTGTGGCCGGCGCGCAGCATGAGCTGCATCTGGCGGTAAAACAGCATCAGGTCGCTGTTGCGGATCGACAGGCCGCTGCGGAACCAGCGCCCCAGCGCGCGCAGGCTGTCCAGCACCGTGTGGCGCTCCAGCGCCCCCTGCTGCAGTTCCACGATGCGCAGCCCCTGGCCGCGCAGCAGGGTGCGCGCCTCGCCCAGGTTTTGGGCCGCGAGTTCGCCCCTGATCTCCTTGCCCTGGGCGTTGAGCCCGAGGTAGCTGTAGGTATTGGCCATGTCTTATCCCCCCATGCGCACATAGGGGCGCACCTCGGCCAGGCTGGTCTGGTGCTGCAAGACCTTCTGGCGCGCGTCGTCGGCCAGGCGCCAGTACTGGCTGGCGTGCGTGGCCAGTTCCTGCTCGCCGCCGCCCTGGGCCACGCGCTCGGACAGCGCCGTGTCCATCCACAGCGCTTCGAAAATGCCGATGCGCCCGCGGTAGCCGCTGCCCAGGCAGCGCGGGCAGCCCTGGGGCTCGGCCACGCTGCACTCGGCCCCGTCTTGGGCGCGCAGCCAGGCGCGCTCTTGCGCGTCGGCGGCGCGCAGCTGGCGGCAGTGCGGGCACAGCATGCGCACCAGGCGCTGGGCGATCACGCCGTGCAGCGTGGCGCCGATCAGGAAGCGCTCGCAGCCGATGTCGGCCAGGCGCGTGATGGCGCCCACGGACGTGTTGGTGTGCAGGGTGGAGAGCACCATGTGGCCGGTGGTAGCGGCCTTCAGGGCCACGTCGGCGGTGTCGAAATCGCGGATCTCGCCCACCAGGATCACGTCCGGGTCGTGGCGCAGAAAGCTGCGCAGGGCCCCGGCAAAGCCCACCTTGCTGCCCACCTGCACCTGCGAAATCCCGGGGATGACCTGCTCCACCGGGTCCTCGGCGGTGAGGATATTGAGCGCGTTGGCGTCCATCTCGCGCAGCACGGCGTAGAGCGTGGTGCTCTTGCCGCTGCCGGTGGGGCCGGTGACCAGCACGATGCCGTAGGGGTGGGCCAGCGCGTCGCGCAGCCGCGCGATCATGAATGCGGGCATGCCCAGCGAATCCAGGCTCTTGCGCCCGGGGTCGCTCTTCATCACGCGCAGGGTCAGGCGTTCGCCGAACTTGGTGGGCGCCGAGGCTACCCGCATCTCGACCGCCTGCTCGTTGACGCTGTGGTTCAGGCCGCCGTCCTGGGGTGCGCGCGACTCGGCAATGTCCATGCCCGAGAGCACCTTGATACGCGAAATCATGCCTTCACCCAGGGCCTTGCCCAGTGCGCTGCCCCAGGCCTGCATGCGCCCGTCCACGCGCAGGCGCACGCGCACGCTGTCCTTCTCGCTCTCGATGTGGATGTCCGAGGCGCGGCGCAGCAGGGCGTCGCGCAGCAGCCGGTCGAACACCGCCACCGGGTCGTCGCTGGCGCTGTCGCGGGCGTCCACCGGGGCAAAGCGCGCCAGCACCGGCGCCAGGGCGTCGGGGTCGGCCACGGCCAGCGCCAGGGCCTCGCCAGGCAGCACGCGCCGCACGGTCTCGATGCCCAGTTGGTCCGTGGGGTCGCTCAGCACCAGCACCAGTTCGCCCTGCGCGGTGCGCATGGGCGCCATCGGGTGGCGCTTGAGCAGGGTGCCCGGCAGCCGCGCGGCGGCCCCCAGGTCCAGCTCCCAGCGCTCCAGCGCGGCATAGGGCAGGCCATGCACCTGGGCCAGGGCCAAGTAGAAGGCGGTGCGTGGCAGGCCCAGCTCGCGCGAGAGCGCGTCCAGCAGGGTCATGCGCGTGGCGCGCGCCTGGGCGCGCAGGCGGTTGAGCAGTTCGCGGTCGAACAGCTCGGCCTGCAGCCCGGCGTTGATCAGGGTGGCTTCGTTGAGGGTGCTCACAGCGCGCTCCGTCCCATGCGTGTCAGGCGCTCGAACCCGGCCGGGTCGCGTGCCAGGCGCCGCCCGTCTTCGGGGGCAATCAGTCCGTCGCGGCACAGCAGCGTCAGGGACTGGTCGAAGGTCTGCATGCCCGCGTCGCGCCCGGATTCGATGGCCGAATAGATCTGCACCGTGCGCCCGCTGGCGATCAGGTTGGCCACCGCGGGGGTGACCTGCAGCACCTCGACCGCGGCCACGCGCCCGGGGCGGTTGTGCAGCGGCAGCAGTTGCTGCGACACCACCGCCTTGAGCACCAGCGCCAGGCGGTTGCGCACGATGGACTGCTCGTTGCCCGGAAAGCCGCCCACGAAGCGCTCGATGGCGCCGCTGGTGTCGGCCGTGTGCAGGGTGGACAGCACCAGGTGGCCGGTCTCGGCGGCGGTGAGCGCGGCGCGCATGGTTTCGGTGTCGCGCAGCTCGCCCACCAGGATCACGTCCGGGTCTTCGCGCAGCGCCGATTTGACGGCGCTGGCGAAGTCCGGCACGTCGGTGTACAGCTCGCGGTGGCTGATGAGCGACTGCTTGGGTGCGTGGACGAATTCCACCGGATCCTCGATGCTCAGGATGTGTGCGGCGCGGGTGTTGTTGATCTCATTGATGATGGTGGCCAGCGTGGTGCTCTTGCCGCTGCCGGTGATGCCGGTGACCAGCACCAGCCCGTCGCGCAAGGCCGAAAATCCCCGGATGCTCTCCGGCAGGCGCAGCTCGTGGAAGCTGCGGAAGTGCGCCGGCAGGTGGCGCGCCACCAGCGCCGCCTTGCCCAGCGAGCGGAACACGTTGATGCGGAAACGCTCCCCGGCGCGCGTGCTGTAGCCCAGGTCGACCGAGCCCTTGGCCGCATAGTCGCTGGCCTGCGTCGGGCCCAGCAGCTCCTGCAGCAGGCTGTCCATCATGGCGGGGGTCCAGCGGCGCTCGTCCATGGCGGCCAGCTCGCCATGCACGCGCCAGCAGGCCGCGCGCTCCGCGCTCAGGTGCAGGTCGGAGGCCTGGTGCGCCACCAGTTGGGCCAGAAGGTGCTCCAGGAGCACAAGTGTTTCTCCCATGGCCTACACCGCGAACTTGATGCGCACGTCCAGCCACTGGCGCAGCGGCGCCTGGGTCTGCGGGTGGCGCTCGACCACCACCGTGACGCTGCTGGCGACCGGGGCGGCGATGTAGGGCAACTGGTGCAGCCCGTCGAGGAACTGCATCAGGCCGCGAAAGCTGGCGCGCGCGCGCATCTGCACCAGCGGGCGCTTGAAGGGGTTGGCCTGGGCGGCGGTGCGCAGCAGCTCGGGGGTGGGGGGGCGGTCCTTGTCCTCGGCACGCGGCACCACGTGCTCGATGGCGGTCACCTCCATGTCCCCGGCCTCGGCCAGGGTGGTCAGGCCGGTCTTGAGCGCGTTCATGGCCAGGCTGTCGTCGAGCGCGACGAACTGGGACTGCAGCGTGCGCAGCTCGGCCGTGGTGTCCTCCAACTGGCGTTGCAGCTCCTGCAGTTCGCGCTCGGCCTGCGCCGGGTTCATGCCGCCCAGGCCCGGGGGCGCAGCCAGGGGGGCGGCGTCGGCCTTGGCCGCGCCTTTGCTGCGCACGGCCAGTTTTTCCAGGTCGTAGCTGAGCTTGTCGATGCGCTTTGCGGCCAGGGGGTAGAGCGCCAGGCCATAGACCAGCGCCAGGGCCAGGCCCGCGCCCAGGGCGATCAGGTTGCGCTCCTTGGGCGGGCGCTGGCCCCAGGCGCGCTGCCAGCGCAGGCGCAGGGAGGGGGGGGATGGGTGGGTCATGGTTGTTTGGCGGAAATGCCCCCGGGCGTGGCGTTGGTAGGGGCGGCGCGCTCCTTGTCGACGGCCTGCGGGCTTTCGAGTTCGTTGTCTTCGTACAGCAGCCAGAACCTCACCTCGTGGCCCTTGCGGCCGTCGCGCCCGGCGCGCTCCTTGATTTCGGTCTGCGAGACGCCGTAGCCGCTGTCGCGGGCGAGCACGGCCATGCGGTTGCTGAAGTCCTGGGCGCCGGTGTAGCTGGGCGACCAGGCCACCACCTGGATCGCCGAGACCGCGTTCTGGGTGCTGTCGTTGTGGATCTCTTCCATCACGGCGTCGGTGCCCACGGCCTTGGCCAACTGGTACATCAGCTCGGGCAGGTCGCGGCGCATGGCCACGATGGCCCCCAGGCGCGCGCGCTCGGCCAGCACGGGTTCGAGCGCGCGGCGTGCCTGGTCCAGGTTTTTGGACAGTTCCAGCAGGTGCTGGTTGGCCTGCTGGGTGAGCTGCTGGGTGGATGCGCGCTCTTTCTCGCCGCGTTGGAGTTGCGCCATGCGCTGCTCCAGTTGGGTGAGCCGGTAGCGCTGCACGCCCTCGGTGGCCAGCAGCGCCAGCAGCACGCCGCCCAGGGCCAGCATGCGGCGCAGGTCCGGGTCTTTGAGCGGGTGGCCGCGCAGTTCGGCCGGGGCGATGCGCGGCAGCTCGGACGCTGCGGCCTGGGCCTGGCGCAGCAGGTGGGCCCACAGCGCCTGGCGTGCGGCGCTGGAGGCGTGGCAGGCGCAGGGGTGCCCGGTGAGCAGGCCCAGGTCCTGCGCCAGCGCGGGGGCGCCCTCGTCGTCCAGGGGGTGCAGGCAGTGCAGTTGCAGTTCCACGCGGCTTTCCGCGCACCAGTCGGCGATGAGGCGGTGCAGGGTGTCGCTGGAGAGGGCGTGCTCCACCCGCCCCTGGCTGCGCGCGGCCAGCACCCTGCCGTTGCGCCGCTGGACCGCGACCAGTTCTTCGGCGTGCAGCTCCAGATCGACGCGCCAGGACTCGCGGCGCGTTTCGGTGCTGGCCGGGGGCGTGCTGGCGCTGGCCAGCCAGGCCAGGGGCAGGGCGGCGTCCAGGCGCAGGGCGCGCTCGCGCAGGGCGTCCTGCCACTCGTCAAACGCGGTCTGCCCGACGCCGCAGGCCAGCCACAGGGCCTGCTTGTCTTCCATGCGGCCCCTCCAGCCTGCGGCCAACTGGGCGTCCAGGTTTTGCAGCGAGGCCTGCAGGTCCAGGCACTCGTCGAGCGCGGCGCGCTCGATCAGGCCCAGTTCCATGGCGATTTCGCCGTAGCGCAGCTGGCTGGCGCGGTTCTGGCGGCGCACGGACTCTTCCAGGCTGACGCGCTCGCGGTCTGGCGCGCTCAGGTAGCCGCGCGCCTGCAGCAGGCCGCCCAGCGACCACAGGCTGCCGAACTCGGCCAGGGCGGGTTCCAGGTCGGCTTGCAGCAGCTCGCGCATCTGCGCGGCAGGCCGGGGTTTGTCTGGCTGCACCGGCAGGGCGGGCAGCACCACCGGCACCAGATGGCGCGCCGCCAGCGCCACGCGCCGGGGGCGCGGTGCCCCCTGCTGTGCCAGGGCGCGCAGCACTTCGTCCAGCGCGGGCGCAAAGCGCGCCTGGCGCGACTGCGCCTGGGCCAGCAGCGTGCTGCTGCCCTGGCGGGTGTCCACCACGGCGCCAGACAGGCCGCCCACGTCCCAGCCCAGCAGCAGCCACAGCGGCTGGCCCAGGCGGCCCTTGAGCGCGGAGAAATGCGCGCCGAGGTGTGCGCCCATGCGCCGGGCCCAGCGGGAATGCGCGGTGGCGCTCATCGCAGCTCCAGCACCACGGCGGGCAGGTTGCGCCCCGCCACGGCGTCGATCTGGGCCAGCACCGGGGTGCTGGCGCTCAGGGTGGCGCCGCCGGTGGCCACGTCGTCGTCGGTCCAGGGGAGCCCATCGGGGCCGTTGTCGGTGAGCAGCAGCAGGTGGCGGCCCTGGGGGATGCGCCCGGTGCCGCTGGCCGTGACGCCGGGTTGGCAGCCGTCGATGAAGCTGGCGCTCACGGTGCCCGCGCAGGTGCCGCTGGAGCTGCCATTGGCGCCGATGCAGGGCAGCGAGGTGGTGGCGTAGCGCCGCCACACGCCCCCGCCGACCTGGTTGGAATACACCAGCAGGCTTACCGAGAGGGTGTTGGCGGCGATGTCGCTGGAGCGCCAGTTTTTCACCTGCACCGTCCACCCGGCCAGGGGCAGCAGCCAGTCGGACGCGGCCAGGGCCCAGCCGGTGTCGGCGGCGTAGTCGGCACCGCCTGCCGCATTGTCCAGCCCGAGGCTGGTGACGGACAGGGTTTTTGCCCCGGCGTCAAAAGCCACTTGCCAGCCGGAGTACAGGCTGTCGCCGCTGGCGGAAATGTTGCCCCAGCCATCGCGGAACTGGCCGTTGACGGCCATGCCGCCCAGGTAGTCGCCCGCGTGGCCCTTGATGAGCTGGGCACTGGCGGCGCTGAGCGTGATTTCGCCGCCGTTGCTGGCGCAAGTGCTGTCGTTGGGGCGGGGGTCGAACAGGGGGGAGCGGGGGCCGCGCGGGTCCAGGGTTCCGGCCTGCGTCAGAGTGGTCACGTCGGTGGGCAGGGCGCCGTTGTCGGCCACAAAGCCCGCAGCCGGGTCGGCGCTGGCCGGGCCCTGGCGGCCCAGCACGGCGCGGTAGAGCACGAGCAGGCGCGCGCGGCTGTCGTCCCAGCGGATCTGGGTGTGGTCCTGCGCCACCACCCCGAAGGCGAGCAGGGACGCCGCCGAGAGCACGGCGACGACCACCAGCAGCTCGATCAGCGTGAATCCGGCCTGCGGCGACGGGGCGGTGTGGGGGTGCATGGCCTTACTCGCTGAACGCCGTCACCACCAGGGCCGGGCCGCGGTTGTTGTTGTAGACGTGAAAGGCGTAGAAGGTCAGGATCTGGCCGGGCTGGGCGCTGCGCCCCAGGCGCTCGGCGGCGCCGTCGTCGATGTAGGCGGCCAGGCCCTTGTCGCCGCCATAGTCCAGGCCGATGCGCTGGCTGACCTTGGGCGGGGACGAGACCCGCATCATGGCCAGGGCGGACATCAGGTAGTCGGCCTTCTGGGGCGCGGGCATGGCCGAGAGCCGGGCGCGGAACTTGACCGCCGTGGGGGCGAAGATGATGCGCTGGCCCGCAATGTCGGTGCGCGACTTCTCGACCAGATCGCGCAGCACGACTTCCTTGTAGCTGGCGGCGGTGTCGGTGTTGGCAGTGCTGGCGGCCGGGGCGTTGTCGGCGCTGTGTGCGGCGCCGGGCGCGCACAGCAGCGCGGCCAGGGCCAGGGCGGGGGCGGCCAGGCTGCGGTGCAGCCAGCGCGGGGCGGTGGGGCGGGGGGCAGGGTGTTGCATGGCGGGGTGGGTCAGCGGCCCAGGCACAGCACGGTGTCGTCCTGGCCGTCGGGGTCGGGGGTGTTGGGCAGGCAGGCGTCGCTGGGGTTGCGTCCGCCGTAGCGGCCATCGGGGCCGAAGTGGACGATGCGCGCAGGGTTGTCGGCGGCGCTGTCGGCCAGGCCGAAAACGGCAAAGGGCCGGGCATGGGCGCGCAGCTCGTGCACGGTGCTGTCGTAGCCGCCGGTGCTGCGCGGCACGCTGCGCCAGCCCAGCATGCAGGTGCCGGTGCTGGCGTCCTGGTCGGCGCAGGGGCTCCATTGCGGCCCCACGGCGCGGAACTGGGCGCCATTGCCGAAGGCGGGAACGTCCAGCACCTTGGTGCCGGCAATCGGGGTGCCGGTGCCCACGGGGGCTCCGGCGCCAGGGCCGGTGTTGTTGGATGCGTCGGCGTTGAAGTCGCTGCCATGGTCCACCCACTGGCGCGCGGCCAGCCCCAGGTAGGGGCCGTGCCAGCCGCGGTGGGTGTCGGGGTTCCAGGCGCGCAGGTAGGCCTGGGGGTGGTTGGCGCACAGGGCCGGGGCCTCAAACAGCAGGACCAGGTTCAGCGGCGAGCGGAACCAGTCGTCGCGTTCGGTGTCGTTGCCGGGGAGGGCCCAACTGCGCAGCACGCCACCCACTGGCGCGCAGTCCCAGCCGCCGCCATTGGCGGTTTCCGTGGTGCCTGGGGCGGCCAGGGCAAAGGGGCCTTGGCCAGGGTAGTAGCCGGTGTCGGCGCGAAAGCGCTGCAGCGCATCGGCCAGGCGCTGCATTTCGGCGTGGGCGATGCGGTCTTCGGCGCCTTCTTGCACGCCCACGAAGCCGCCCCACGCAATGTAGGCGGTGGCGGCCAGAATGGCGCAGACGACCAGCAATTCGATCAGCGTAAAGCCGCGGTCGCGCAGCTCGCCTGCCTTGGACAGCGTCATGGTGGGGCAATGACAAGGGGAAACGGGGTGGCGGCGCCGCCCCGGGGGGGGGGCCCCCCCCGGGCCCGCGCCGCGGCGGGCGCGCCCGGGGGGGGGGGGCGGGCCCGCCC
>JBQTHH010000054.1:0-124535 GCA_052390055.1 Rhodoferax sp. | reverse complement strand
CTGACGCACAGCCAGCGTGCGAGACAGCGCTTTGCTGCCCTGCAGATCATCACCATCACGTTCTTCATGCACGCGATGGTGCGCTGCCACCCGCCTCAGCTCAAGATGCCACGCCGAGACGCTTACGGGGAATATGTCAGAAATTCATTGAGTCCGTGAAGCGCCGAGGGCAACGGATCGCTCCAGTCAACGTCCCATGAATCCAAGTACACGAGATCGATCTCGGACGTCTCGCGCTCTACTCGCTTGAGAAATGAGACGGAATCATCGCAGAAGAACTTGCTACGGTTGCTGCAAAGCGTCGCTAGTTGTAGAGTCCCGGATGAACTTGGGCGGCCTCAAATGCGTCCCATGCTTCGCCGCAGGTGGCGGCCGATGCGAGAGACCCAATTGCCTCCTTCGGTTGGCCAGTCCAAGTCACGCTCCCAAGCAGACTGAAAGATCGCTCCACAGTAAAGCCGGGCCAACTGCTCGGCTCCGATGCCTTTGCGCTGGTCATGGTCGTACTGCCAGGCATAGTGGTACACCTTGAAGAAGGCCTGACAGGGCAGAAGCGGGATGGCTTTGTACGCGAGCAGTGCCTCGCCATACCACCGGGACTCAATGGGGGCTTGGGCGATGGCATCGGCAAAGCACATGCCACGGGGTTGCAGATACTGCTCATCCAGGCTTTGCCATACGGCACGGTGCCAGACCAAGGGAAATGGGCCGAAGCTGTATTGGCGGCCTGCCCGGTTAAAAAGCCGTTGCACCTGGTCCGCTTCCGATTGAAAGGCGTCGACAATGCGCTTGCGCCCTTGCCGCAGGGCGTCTTCCAGCAGATCGTGCGCTTCATCTAGCACCGTGTAGGGGGTGCCGTCGGGGGCCAGGAAGTCTTTGGTATGAAAGGGGCGAATAAACACCGCATCCGAGTCCAGGCACAGATAGGAAGTGCCCAGGCCCAGTCTCCAAAATTCTGACTTCACCACCTGTTGCTGCGTGCTTCCTGGCATGCCGGAAAACAGCAACCTGTTGAATCGTGGGCAGGTCTGAAGAATGTCTTCGTCAGCCAACAGTTCTACCGCTAGGCCCGCAAGGTGTTCCTGAAACAGCGGGAGTTCGCGGCGGGGGAGGGAGACAAAGAAAGGCAAGCCATCCACGTTGTACCGTTGGACGGACTGTGCCAGCCGCACCACCCGGCGCAGGTCGGTGCTGTAGCTCTTGCAGTAAAGCACCAGCGGTTTCATGACCTGCGGTCCTCATACGCGGTGGCGATTTTCCAGTAGAACTGCAAGGGGTTGGTGGCGCGCGCCACCATGATGCGTTTGAGCGTGAAGGGGTTGTCGCCCAGGCCTACGCGCCCCCGGTGGGTGGTGGTGGCGGTGGCATAGCCCGCCTCACGCACCATGCGTTCGTGCTCTGGGGCGTATGCGCCATAGGGGTAACAGAAGTGGCGCACGCTGCAGCCAATGGACTGCTCCAGGTCGTTCTTGGAGGCCGCAATCTCGGTCCACGCCTGTTCAGAAGGTATTTCCGTCAGCTTGGCGTGTGTCTGGGTGTGGGCGCCAACGTCCATACCAGCCTCACACCAGGTTCTCCATTCCTGCAGCGTCATCAATGGCTGGGTGGCCACTTTCCCGTGGTCCCATTCATTGGTGGCGCCAATCAGGCCGCTAACCCCATAGCAGGTGGCGGTAAAGCCATGCTTGCGCAGCACGGGGAGCGCGTTGCGCACGTTGTTTTGGTAACCGTCGTCAAAGGTGATGCCCACTACCTTGCCTGTTTTGCTGCCGCGCAGGTAGGGTTCGAGGTCACGCATGCTCAGGCCGCGGTATCCCAGCCAGCGCAGCATTGCTATTTGCCAGGCAAAGGATGATGGGGCGACCACGAGACCGCGCAGCGGCGTGCCCTTCGGCGGTGGGGCGTCCACTTGGTGGTACATCAGGATAGGGATGCGGGCCACGACCACTCCTACTCAAGTCTGCAAGTTGTGGAGACTGGCGTAGTAGCCGCCTTGCGCCAGAAGCTGCTCGTGTGTTCCCTGTTCCACGACGCATCCCTTGTCCATCACCAGAATGCTGTCCGCATGCACAATCGTGCTAAGCCGGTGGGCAATGACCAGTGTGGTTCTTCCCTGCATCAAACTGGTGAGGGCGGCCTGTACTTGGCGTTCACTTTCTGTGTCCAGGGCCGAGGTGGCTTCGTCCAGGATCAGGATGGGGGCGTTCTTGAGCAGGGCGCGCGCAATGGCAATGCGCTGGCGCTGCCCGCCGGAAAGTTTGGCACCGTCTTCCCCGATCAGCGTATCGAGCCCTTGCGGCAACTGTTCAATGAATTCCCAGGCATTGGCGGCTTTGGCTGCTGCCATCACTTGGTCGCGCGTGCACTCACCGCTTTCTCCAAATGCAATATTGGCCTCTACCGTGTCGTTGAACAGGATGATGTCCTGGCTGACCAAGGCAATGTTGCGCCGTAGGCAGTTCAAACCCAGCTCGCGGGTGTCGATGCCATCCACCAAGATTCGGCCCGAGCTGGGGTCGTAGAAGCGGGGAATCAATGCGCTGACTGTGGTTTTTCCTCCACCGGAGGCGCCCACCAGAGCGACTGTGCTTCCGGGTTCGACGATAAAACTGACATCTTCCAAGGCCAGTCGCTCCACACCGGGGTAGTGAAAACGAATATGTTCAAACTCAATGCGTCCCTGTGCGCGACCGATGGTGCGAGTGCCTTGGTCCTTCTCCGTGGTGCTGTCCAGCAGCTCAAACACGCTTTCGCAAGCGGCAAAAGCACGCTGCAAGGTGACATTGATCGCACTGAGTTGTTTGATGGGGGCTATGAGCATCAACAGTGCGGTGATAAATGAAATAAAGCCACCAGCAGAAGCGCTGCCTTGCCCCGTGACTTGGCTCAATGCAATATAGATGATGCCCGCGACTGCAACGGACGCGGTCAAGTGTGTGATGGGGGTGATGGCCGAGGTAGGTACGGCCTCGCGCATGAACGAACGCCGTAACTGGTTCAAGTCGCCATCGAACCGGCGCAACATGTGCTGATGTGCCCCAAAAATCTTGACCACTTTGTGGGCGTTAACGGCTTCTTCAACAGTGTGGGCTTGCGCCCGTTGGGCCACCACTGTCATGCGGCTGGACTGGCGCATGCGGCGACTGAATCCCTTGATGATGGCGGCCAAAACAGGGCCGATGGCAAGCGTCAATAACGTGAGCTTCCAATCCAGGTACAGGAGGTAAGCCAATAGAGCTGCGGCGGTGAAAGACTCGCGCACGGCAGTCACCAACACAGTAGTGGTGGCCTGGTTGGCCGTTCCGACGTCACCAAGTATCCGGGAAATCAGTTTTGCGGGAGACTGTTCGTGGAAGGTGTGGGTAGGTAGCAGAAGGATTTTTTGGAACAATTCCCGTTGCATATCCACCCCCTGGTTGGTGGATACCCAGGTCATTAGGTAGTTGGTGCAAAAAGAGAGCACGCCCCGCACGGTAAAGAGCGCCACAACGCCGAGGGGAATAGCCCACACCATATAAGGTTCGCTCGCCTTGAAGCCCTGGTCCAGCAGGTACTTCATGAGGGCAGGGAATACCGGCTCGGTCGCGGCAGTTCCTACCATGCAGACAATGGCAATGGCCAGTGCTTTCCAATAGGGTTTGAGGTAGGCCAGTAACCTGCGGTAGTAGGCCCAATTGCTGTTGTTGGGCGCCATCAGATTGGCCCTGCGCCTGTGTTATTGGGGGCCTTCCAGGCGGCGCCTTGCTGCATCTCCAGCGCCTTCACATACCGATAAAACGTGCCCTCGAAATTCCCCAGCGCGATCACAAACCCGGCCCAACCGTCCAGGAAGCCCAGTTTGAACAGGTAGTGCTTCCAGAACGACCAGGTGCCATGCAGCAGGGCGCTGCCCATGGTGATGCGTTTGTGTACGATCTTTTCGGCGCCCAGGCTGGAGTAGCGGTTGGCCTTGTGCATCACCTCGGCCATGTTCTTGAAGGGGAACTGCCAGATGGCGTTTTGCAGGGTGCCAATGGGCTTGTCGCTGAGCAGTTCAAAGCCTTCGTGCACGGGTTTCATGTCGTAGCGCATGGCGCCGCTGCGGAACAGCTGTGGCTGGCGGAAGTTGGGATACCAGCCCGAATGCTTGATCCAGCGTCCCATGAAGAAGTTGCGCCGGGGCACGCGCCACACGTCAGTGGACTGCGGGTTGTGGATGATGGCGCGGATTTCTTGGGCCACTTCCGGGGTGCAGCGCTCATCGGCGTCGAGGCTGAAAATCCATTCGTGGCTGCAGGCGGCAATGGCCTGGTTGCGCAGGTCGCCAAAGCCTTTGAATTCCACCTGCACCACGCGCGCGCCCAGGCTTTGGGCGATGTCGGCGGTGCCGTCAGTGCTGTGCGAGTCGACCACGATGATTTCGTCCGCCCATTGCACGCTTTCGATGGTGGCGCGCACCTTTTCGGCCTCGTTGTAGGCAATGATGTAGACGGAGACGGCGGGCATGCGGGTGGTAGGATTCCGGGGGCTGCGTAGTCTAGTTCAAAATGCCCCCCCCTCAGCGCCTGGCGGTGGTCGTCACCACCTACAACCGTTCCGATGCTTTGTTGATGGTCTTGCAAGGTTTGGCCTTGCAGGACGATGCGCATTTCTCCGTCGTGGTGGCGGACGACGGCTCGCGCCCGCAGCACTGCGAGGCCTTGCACAGCAGTGTGGTGGCGCAGCGCCTGGGGGTGTTGCACATGTGGCAACCGGACGTGGGCTTCACGGCCTCGTGCGCACGCAACCGGGGTGTGGCGGCGGTGGCCGATGCCGACTACCTGGTGTTTCTGGACGGCGACTGTGTGCCCGAGGTGGACTTTGTGCGCCGCCACCGGCAACTGGCGCAGCGGGGTGCCTTGCTCAATGGCAGTCGTGTCATGCTGTCTGAAGCGCTGACGCAAGAGCTGCTGCAACAAGGGCAGTGCCCGGCTGGGCGGTCGGCAGGTTTCTGGTGGCGCCAGCGTTGGCGCGGGGATGCGAGCAAGCTCACGGGCTTGCTGCGTCTGCCCGATGGCCCCTACCGCATGCGCGAGGGTTTCAGCTGGAAGGGCATACGCAGCTGCAATATGGGGGTGTGGCGCGAAGATTTTGAGCGCGTCAACGGTTTTGACGAGTCCTTCGTTGGTTGGGGCCACGAGGACGCCGACTTTGTGCTGCGCTTGCACCACGCGGGGGTGCGCCGCAAGAACGGCTTTTGCGCCACCGAGGTCTACCACCTGTGGCACCAGGAGTTCAGCCGGGCGCAGGAGTCGCAAAACGCGGCCACGGTGCGTGAGCGCGTGCTCAGCGGCCAGGTGCGGGCGACAAAAGGTTACAGCGACAAGGGTTGGGGGCCTGAGGTGGTCCTGACCAGACTGGGATAATAGCTGCCAATGAAAAAACTGATTTTTGCGGTGTTGGGTGCGTGTGTGAGCCTGTGGGCGCATGCGCAGTTCAAGGTGGAGGTGACTGGGGTCGGTTTGACCCAGGTGCCTATTGCGGTGGCGGCGTTCAAGGGCGACGAGAGTGCGCCGCAGAAGGTGGGCACGATCATCGGTGCCGATCTGGAGCGCAGCGGCCAGTTCGCTTTGCGAGACTCCGCAGCGGCGGCCGTGGGGCGCATGGACGAGACCACACAGCCGGACATGGCGGTGTGGCGCCAGCGCAATGCCGATGCCCTGGTGTTGGGCAGTGTCACCCGTCTGGTCGATGGTCGCTTTGACGTGCGCTTCCGGCTCTGGGACACGGTCAAGGGGCAAGACCTGGGCGGGCAGAGTTATGCCGTCGCGGCCCATGAGCTGCGCTTGGTGGCGCACCGCATTGCGGACCATGTCTATGAGCGTTTGACCGGGGATAAGGGAATCTTTTCGACCCGGATTGCCTATGTGACCAAGGTGGGGGGGCAGTACAAGCTGTGGGTGGCGGATGCCGATGGCGAAAACGCCGCCAGCGCCCTGAGCAGCCCGGAGCCCATCATTTCCCCGGCCTGGAGCCCCAGCGGGGGGCAACTGGCCTATGTGTCGTTTGAGTCGCGCAAGCCGGTGGTGTATGTCCATGAGGTGAATACCGGAAAGCGCCGCCTGCTGGCGAACTTCAAGGGCTCCAATAGTGCACCGGCCTGGAGCCCGGACGGGCGCAGTCTGGCGGTGACGCTCAGCCGTGACGGTGGTTCGCAGCTGTACCTGATTGATGCGCAGGGGGGCGAACCCCGGCGCTTATCGCAGTCCAATGCCATCGATACCGAGCCTGTCTTCAGCGTCGATGGCAAGTGGCTGTATTTCGTCAGTGACCGGGGGGGCAGTCCGCAGATCTATCGCATGCCTGCTGCAGGCGGAGCGGCTGAGCGTGTCACGTTCCAGGGCACCTACAACATCTCGCCTGCGCTGAGCCCGGACGGGCGCTGGTTGGCTTATGTGTCGCGGGTTAGCGGCATGTTCAAGCTGCACATCATGGACCTCGCTTCGGGGGCGGTGAGTGCCGTGACCGATACACAGGCCGACGAGAGCCCGAGCTTTTCTCCCAATGGCCACCTGGTGATGTACGCCACCCAGCAAAGCGGGCGCGAGGCGTTGATGACGACCACGGTGGATGGAAAGATCAAGACGCGGCTGGCCGGGCCAGCAGGTGACATACGGGAGCCCGACTGGGGCCCCTTGATGAAGTAAGTGTTTTTAAAGGAGTGGATATGTTTCGTTTGGCTGGCCTTGCTGCTGCGTGTGTGATTTTGGTCGGGTGCGGCTCTTCGGTGAAGCTCGATGCCCCGGTGGTCGAAGACCGTGCGGGAACTGCCGTGCAAGCGGATCAGCAGACTGCCGCATCGACGGGTACAGGGGCAGGGGCCCAGGGCACGGGTTCTGGTGTCGGTTCCACCTCTATCAAAGGCGTTGATTTGGACAACAGCGCAAGCGCCGGTGATGTGTTCATGAAGTCGGCTGCGCGTTTGGTGTATTTCGATTACGACAGCTATGCCATTCGGCCCGAATTCCAGGCCGTGATCGAGGCACATGCCAAGTTCCTGAAGGCGAATCCGGCGCGCAAGGTGGCCCTGGAGGGGCACACCGATGAGCGTGGGGGGCGTGAGTACAACCTGGCTCTGGGCCAAAAGCGCGCCGAGGCCGTGCGCCGTGCCATGGGGCTGCTGGGGGTGGGAGATGCCCAACTGGAGGCGGTGAGCTTTGGCAAGGAAAAGCCCGCGGCCCAGGGCGGGAGCGAGGAAGCCATGGCGAAGAACCGCCGTGTCGAGATCATGTACCGTTGATCGGTAGGGAGTAGACATGCAAGTTTTGTTGCGGCGTAACGCTGCCTTGTGCGCGGCCTTGGTTGTGGGGGCTGTCTTGGTCTTTGGGGCAGGCCGCGCGAATGCAGGCCTGTTCGAGGATGATGAGGCGCGCCGCGCGGTGCTGGATCTGCGCGCGCAGGTGACCGAACTGCGGGGGCAGGCGGCAGAGCTGCGCAAGCAGCAGGAGACGCAGCAGCGCGCATATGAGTCCGGGCAGTTCAATCTGTCGGAAGAGCTGCGGCGCAGCACCGAGGAAAACGCCCAGTTGCGCCGTGGCATGCTGGAGCTGCAAAACCAGATGGAGTCCTTGCGCGCGGATCTGGCCAAGTCCCGTGGGCAGCAGGAGCTGCTGGCGCGCGAGGTGGCAGAGATGCAGCGCCAGACCAAGGATGCGGCTGTTCTGCTCGATGAGCGCATGCGCAAGCTCGAACCCGTGAAGGTGGCGGTGGATGGGCGGGAGTTCCTGGCCGAACCGGCCGAAAAGCGCGACTACGAGCAGGCCCTGGCGGTTTTCCGCAAGGGGGATTTCGAGCGTGCTCAGGTGGCCTTGGTGGATTTCCTCAACCGCTATGGCGCTGGCAGCGGCTACCGGGTGAGCGCGCTGTTCTGGCTGGGCAATGCCCAGTATGCGCTCAAGGATTACAAGGAAGCCATCATCAATTTCCGCAGCCTGATTGCGGTGGCTCCAGACCATGTGCGTGTTCCCGAGTCCTTGTTGGCGATCTCCAACTGCCAATTGGAAATGAAGGACAACAAGGCGGCGCGCAAGACCCTGGAAGAACTGCTCAAGGCCCATCCCGGCACGGAGGCAGGGGCTGCGGCCAAAGAGCGTTTGGCACGCTTGAAGTGAGTGCATCCGCTGCCAACCAGGCCAGCGGGCCGCAGGGTATGGAGGAGGGCGAGGACGCGCAGCGCCGCTTTGGTGCTTTGGCCCGCTTATGGGGCGCTTTGGGGGCTGAGCGTGTGCGCCACGCCCATCTGGTCGTGGTGGGTATAGGGGGCGTGGGCTCCTGGGTGGCAGAGGCTTTTGCTCGCAGTGGGGTGGGGCGGATCACGCTGGTGGACATGGACCATGTGGCCGAGTCCAACATCAACCGGCAGGTGCATGCACTGGGCAGCACCGTGGGGATGGCCAAGGTGCATGCCATGCGGGAGCGCATTGCCGACATCCAGCCCGGGTGCGGGGTGCAGACCGTGGATGATTTTGTGACTGCCGACAATTGGGCAGCGCTGGTGCCGGACGATTGCGATGGTGTGGTCGATGCCTGCGACCAACTGGCGGCCAAGGTGGCGATGGCGCGCTGGGCGCTGCGCAGCAAGGCCGCTTTCGTGTGTGTGGGGGCTGCGGGTGGAAAGCGGCTGGCGCACCGGGTGGAGGTGGATGATCTGGGCGAGGTGACGCACGATCCGCTGCTGGCCAAGTTGCGCTACCAGCTGCGCCGCCATGCGGGCGCCGCGCGCGAGGGCAGGATGCGGGTGCAGTGTGTGTTTTCGCGCGAGGCCGTGCGTGCCTCGCAGGATGCGTGCGCACTGCAAAGCGATGGCAGTCTGAATTGCCATGGCTACGGTTCGTCGGTGGCGGTGACGTCTGTGTTCGGCATGTGTGCGGCGGCCAGCGTGCTTGAAAAAGTCGTTGTCACACCCGGAAGATGGGAAAAATGACGCTATAATGCAAGGCTTCGCTGCTTGTGGTTTTATAGCAAGACAACAAGCACAGGCGGGTCGTTAGCTCAGTCGGTAGAGCAGCGGACTTTTAATCCGTTGGTCGCGTGTTCGAGTCACGCACGACCCACCAGTTTTTCGGGTTCTTAGCTCAGTTGGTAGAGCAGCGGACTCTTAATCCGTAGGTCGACAGTTCGAGCCTGTCAGAACCCACCAATTTTGCCTTGCGGCACTGGAAAACCCCGTTATCCCATCGATAACGGGGTTTTTGCTTTGTGGGGGCGGCAGGTTCAGGTCTGGGGCAGGGACTCCAGGGCGGCACCGAGTTCCAGCCAGCCCTCTTCGGCCTCGTGCAGTGCCTGGGTAGCTTGCTGGTGGCGTATGCCGAGTTGGGCGAGTTCCTGCGGGGGCTGGGCTTGGCACAAGGCGTGTTCCAGCTCTTTCAATTCCTGCTGCAGGCGCGCCATGCGTGCCTCGGTCTGCTCGATTTCCTTTTGCAGCTTCTTGCGTTGGTCCAGCACCGGGTTGCGCCGACCGCGTTGCGTTGTCTCGCTGCGTTCGCTGGAGGTTGGCGCCTGGGCGGCGCGCAGTGCTTCGCGCTGGCGGCGGGCTTCTTCCACCAGGTATTGCTGGTAGTCGTCCAGGTCGCCGTCGAAGGACTGGACACCGCCGCGGGTGACGAGCCAGAACTCGTCGCACACGGTGCGCAGCAGGGCGCGGTCGTGGCTGACCAGCATCACGGTGCCCTCAAACTCGTTGAGCGCCACACCCAGGGCCTCGCGGGTGGCGAGGTCGAGGTGGTTGGTGGGCTCGTCCAGCAGCAGCAGGTTGGGGCGCTGCCACACGATCATGCACAGCACCAGGCGCGCTTTCTCGCCGCCGCTCATGCTGCCCACGCGCTGGTGCACCATGTCGCCGGTGAAGAGGAAGGTGCCGAGGAAGTTGCGCAGATCCTGTTCTCGGGCAGAAGCACCCACTTCCTGGGCCAGGTTCTTGGCCAGGACCGCCATGTGTTCCAGCGCCGAGCTGTCGGGGCGCAGCACGTCCAGTTCCTGCTGGGCGAAGTAGCCGATGCGCAGGCCCTTGCCGCTGGTGATGCGTCCGCCCAGGATGGGCAGGTCTGCGGCGATGGTCTTGACCAGGGTGGACTTGCCCTGGCCGTTGGCGCCCAGGATGCCGATGCGCTGCCCGGCCAGCACGGTGCGATTGACGCTGTGCACGATGGTGCGGGGGGCGTCCTGCGCGCATTCCCCCGGGTAGCCGCAGGCCACGGCGTCGAGCACCAGCATGGGGTTGGGCAGGCTGGCGGGCTCTTCAAAGCCGAAACTGAATTCGGCTTCGGCCATGAGCGGGGCGATTTTTTCCATGCGCTCCAGGGCCTTGACGCGGCTTTGCGCCTGCTTGGCCTTGGTGGCCTTGGCCTTGAAGCGGTCGATGAATTTTTGCAGGTGGGCGATCTTGTCCTGCTGGCGCGCATAGGCCGTTTGCTGCAGCTCCATTTTTTGCGCGCGCAGCTCTTCAAACTGCTGGTAGTTGCCGCCGTAGCGCACGAGCTTGGCGCTATCGATGTGCAGGGTGACGTTGGTGACGGCATCCAGAAACTCGCGATCGTGCGAGATCACCAGCAGGGTGCCGCTGTATTTCTGCAGCCAGGATTCGAGCCAGACCAGGGCGTCCAGGTCCAGGTGGTTGGTGGGTTCGTCCAGCAGCAGCAGGTCGGAGGGGCACATGAGCGCGCGCGCCAGTTGCAGGCGCATGCGCCAGCCGCCGGAGAAGCTGTTGACCGGGCGTTCGAGCTGGTCCACCTGGAAGCCCAGTCCCATGATCAGGGCCTGGGCGCGCGCGCGGGCGTCGTGCGCACCGGCGTCTTGCAGGGCCATCAGGGCGTGCGCCAGCTCATCGTGCGCGTTGGCGTGCTCGGCCTGCGCTACCTGCTGGCGCGCCGCCAGCAGCACGGTGTCGCCTTCCACCACGAATTCGGTGGCCGACTGTTCGGTTTCTGGCATGTCCTGGGCCACCTGGCCCATGCGCCAGTGTGCGGGCACGCTGCATTCACCCCCGTCTTCGTGCAGGCTGCCGTTGAGCAGGGCAAAGAGCGAGGATTTGCCTGCGCCGTTGCGGCCCACCAGGCCGACGCGTTCGCCGGGGTTGAGGGTGACACTGGCGCTGTCGAGCAGCACCTTGGTGCCTCGGCGCAGGGTGATGTTCTTGAGCTGGATCATCGCAAAAAGAGGAATACAGAGCGGGCAGCGCGCTGCTGCACCGCCATGGGCAGTGGTTTCTCAGGCGCTCTGGCTGACCGGGGTGGGGAAGGCGGCGGCGAGGCTGGCGCGGGTGAGCAGCAGCACCTGGTCGCAGCCCGCGCTGGTGTCCAGCCACACCGGCTCCAGGGCGGGGAAGGCGGCTTCGAAGTGGGCGCGCTCGTGGCCGATCTCCAGCACCAGAACACCCCGTTCGCTCAGATGGGCGCCAATGCTGCCCAGCAGATCGCGCACGAAATCCATGCCGTCGCTGCTGCCATGCACGTTGCCGTCCAGCGCCAGGGCGGGTTCGGCCAGGTACTCGGGCGGCAGCTCGCGCATGCTCTGGGCGTTCACGTAGGGCGGGTTGCACAGCACCAGGTCGAAGGGGCCTTGCGCCTGCAGATCCGGGGCCTGCAGGCCGTCGGACAGCACCAGGGCAATGCGCTCCTGCAGGCCGTGGCGCTGCACGTTGGTGCGGGCCACCTCCAGCGCACCAGGGCTGATGTCGGCACCGCACACCTGCACCTCGGGATAGACGCTGGCGGTGATCACGGCCAGACTGGCGTTGCCGGTGCACAGGTCCAGCACGCGGTGGGTCTGCTCGCTGAGCCAGTAGTCCAGGCTGCCGTCCACCAGCAGTTCGGCAATGAGCGAGCGCGGCACGATGCTGCGTTCGTCCACGTAGAACGAGAAGCCCTGCAGCCAGGCCTCGTGGGTGAGGTAGGCGGCGGGCTGGCGGGTGCGGATGCGTGCTTCAATAATGATAGCAACAGCATCAATATCCGCGCGGGCCAGGGGCTGATTTTGTTCTGAATCCGAGGGGGCCAGGGGGGTGTCCAGGGGCAGGCCCAGCTTCCACAGGGTCAGCCAGGCGGCTTCGTCCCAGGCGTTGCTGGTGCCGTGGCCGAAGTGCACCCCGGCGGCCTGCAGCTGCTGCGCACCGCGTTCGACGAGTTCGTACAGGGTCATGTGGGGGTGTGCGCGGCGTTGAGCGCCTCCAGGGTGCGCCGGTAGATGCCGGTGAGCGGTTCGATGTCGCTGAGGGCGATGTATTCGTTGATCTGGTGGATGCTCGCGTTGGGCGGGCCCACTTCCACCACCTGGGGGCAGATCTGGGCGATGAAGCGCGCGTCACTGGTGCCGCCCGAGGTGGAGAGTTCGGTCTCCAACCCAGTCTCGTCGCGGATGGCCTGGCGCACCGCGTCCACCAGGGTGCCGGGGCGGGTGAGGAAGGGCAGGCCGCCCACGGTCCAGGCGATCTGGTAGTCCAGGGCGTGGCGGTCGAGTACATCTTGCAGGCGCGCCTGCAGCCCTTCGGGGGTGGATTCGGTGCTGAAGCGAAAGTTGAAGTCCACCACCACCTGCCCCGGGATCACGTTGCCCGCGCCGGTGCCGGCGTGGATGTTGCTCACCTGCCAGGTGGTGGGCGGGAAGTAGTCGTTGCCCGCATCCCACTGCACCTGCACCAGCTCAGCCAGGGCCGGGGCCAGCAGGTGGATGGGGTTGCGCGCCAGGTGCGGGTAGGCGATGTGGCCTTGCAGGCCCTGGACCGTGAGCTTGCCGCTCATGGTGCCGCGGCGTCCGTTCTTGATCATGTCGCCAGTGCGCTGCACCGAGGTCGGCTCGCCGACGATGCAGTAGTCCAGCCGCTGGCCGCGCTCCTGCAGGGCCTGGCACACCACTACCGTGCCGTCCACCGCCGGGCCTTCCTCGTCGCTGGTGAGCAGGAAGGCGATGTCGATGGTCGGCTGCGGGTGCGCGCGCAAGAATGCCTGGGTGGCCACCACCATGGCGGCCAGAGAGGTCTTCATGTCACTGGCGCCGCGCCCGTACAGCCGCCCATCGCGGTGGCTGGGCGTGAACGGGTCGCTGTGCCACTGGTCCAGCGGGCCGGTGGGCACGACATCGGTGTGGCCCGCAAATACCAGGGTGGGCCTAGGTGCTTCGGTTGCTACTGAATTAGTAGCATTGGATGTAGTGTTAATGCGGGCTGGGTGCCATTTTGCCCACAGGTTTCGGACGCGAAAGCTGTCCGGACCGCTGTCCAGAGACTCGCAGGCGAAGCCCAGCGCCCGCAGGTGCTCGGCGATCAGTTCCTGGCAACCGGCATCCAACGGGGTCACAGAGGGCCGGGCGATGAGTTGCTCGGCAAGGCGCAGCGTATCCATGGGGCAGGGGCTCAGTGTTTCACGTCCAGCGTGATTTCGGTAAAGGAGGCGCCTTCCTCCTCCTCGGGCGCGGCCACTGGGGCGGCGGCGCGGCTGAAGTCGTTTTGCAGCCGCCACATCAGGTTGGTGGGGGAGTCGGCGTAGGCCAGGCCTTCCTTGCGGTCCACGATGTCGTCTGCAATCAGGCGGGCAATGTCGTACTCGAAGGTCTGCGAGCCCTCCACCATGGCTTTTTCCATGGCCTCCTTGACGGCGGTGAAGTCGCCCTTTTCGATCAGGTCGGCAATCAGCTTGGTGTTGATCAGCACCTCGACGGCCGGGGTGCGGGCGCCGACCCGGGTGCGCAGCAGGCGCTGCGAGACGATCGATTTGAGCGACGCGGCCAGGTCCCCGAGCATGGTCGGGCGCACCTCCACCGGGTAGAAGCTCAGGATGCGGTTGAGCGCCTGGTAGCTGTTGTTGGCGTGCATGGTGGCCAGGCACAGGTGGCCGGACTGGGCGTAGGCCATGGCCGCCGACATGGTGTCACGGTCGCGGATCTCGCCGATCATGATCACGTCAGGCGCCTGGCGCAGCGCGTTCTTCAGCGCGATCTCCAGCGAGGCGGTGTCCACCCCGACCTCGCGCTGGTTGATGATGGCGCGCTTGTTCTTGAACAGGAACTCCACCGGGTCCTCGATGGTCAGGATGTGGCCCGAGGCGTTTTCGTTGCGGTGGTCCAACATCGCGGCCAGGGTGGTGCTCTTGCCCGCCCCGGTGGAGCCCACCATGAGGATGAGGCCGCGCTTTTCCATGATCAACTGGGCCAGCACCTCGGGCACCCCCAGCGAGGCCAGGGGGGGAATATCGACCGAGATGTAGCGCACCACCACGGCAATCGTGCCGCGCTGGCGCATGCCGCTGATGCGAAAGCGCCCCACGCCGGGCAGGCCAAAGCCCATGTTGAGTTCACCCACGCGCTCCAGTTCCTCGATGCGCTCGGGGGGCAGGATTTCGGCCAGCAGGTTGCGCGGCGCATCCATGGGCAGGGTCTGGCTGTTGATGGGCACGCTCTGGCCATTGATGCGGATCATGGCCGGGGCGTGCGCAGACAGGTAGACGTCGGAGGCTTTTTTCTCCGCCATGAGGCGCAGGATGCGCTCCATGGTGCCGGAATTGGGCGCGGCGGTGGCAGCAGCGGTGGCCATGGTGGGCGCTTTCGTGGGTAAAAAGGGCGCGGGCGGCTGGGGTGGAGCGGCCGTGGGGGTTCAGTCGCGCAGCAGCTCGTTGAGCGAGGTCTTGGCGCGTGTCTGCGCGTCTACCCGCTTCACGATCACGGCCGCGTATAGGCTGTACTTGCCGCCGTCCTTGGGCAGGCTGCCGCTGATCACCACCGAGCCCGCAGGCACGCGGCCGTAGCTCACTGTGTCGCTGGCACGGTCGTAGATGGGGGTGCTCTGGCCAATGTACACGCCCATGGAGATCACCGAGTTCTCCTCGATGATGACGCCTTCGACCACTTCCGAGCGCGCACCGATGAAGCAGTTGTCTTCAATGATGGTGGGGCCGGCCTGCATGGGCTCCAGCACTCCGCCAATGCCCACGCCGCCGCTCAGGTGCACGTTTTTGCCGATCTGGGCGCACGAGCCCACGGTGGCCCAGGTGTCCACCATGGTGCCTTCGTCCACATAGGCGCCGATGTTCACGTAGGACGGCATCAGGATCACGCCCTTGGCCAAGTAGCTGCCGCGGCGCGCCACGGCGGGCGGCACCACGCGCACGCCGGTGGCTTTCATGGCTTGCTCGTCCATGCCCGCGAATTTGGTCGGCACCTTGTCGTAAAAGCCCAGGTCCCCGGCTTGCATGAGTGCGTTGTCTTTCAGTCGAAAGCTCAGCAGCACCGCCTTCTTGATCCACTGGTGCGTGGTCCACTGGCCCACAGCCTCGCGCGGGGCCACGCGCAGGCCGCCGTTGTTGAGCTGGGCGATCACATGCTCCACCGCATCCACCACTTCCGCGGGGGCGGAGGTGGCGGAGATGGAGGCGCGGTTTTCCCAGGCGTTGTCGAGAATGCTTTGCAGTTGTTGGGTCATGGCAGGCTAGTAAGGGCTCAGGACGGGCGTTGTAGAACGAATTGGCGGATGCGCTGTGCGGCTTCAACACACTCGGCGGTGGGCGCTACCAGCGCCATGCGAATGCGGCCGGCGCCGGGGTTGTGCCCCTGGGCCTCGCGGGCCAGGAAGCTGCCCGGCAGCACCGTGACATTGTATTGGGCCAGCAAATCCCGGGCGAAGTCGGTGTCACTGCCCCGCACCCCGGCCCAAAGGTAGAAACCGGCGTCGGGCAGCTGCACGTCCAGCACGTCGGCCAGCAAGGGCGTCACTTGCGCGAATTTCTCCTGGTACAGGCGCCGGTTGTCCACCACGTGCGCCTCGTCGTTCCAGGCCGCGATGCTGGCCTGCTGCACCACCGGCCCCATGGCGCTGCCGTGGTAGGTGCGGTAGAGCAAAAACTGCTTGAGCAGGGCCGCGTCACCCGCGCAAAAGCCGCTGCGCAGGCCCGGCACGTTGCTGCGCTTGGACAGGCTGGTGAACACCACCAGGTTCTTGAAATCTGTGCGGCCGCAGGCCTGTGCCGCCTGCAGCGCGCCCAGCGGCGGTTCGTCGCGGAAGTAGATCTCGCTGTAGCACTCGTCGGATGCGATCACGAAACCAAAACGATCGCTCAGCGCAAAGAGCTTTTCCCATTCGGACTGCGGCATCACCGCGCCCGCCGGGTTGCCGGGGGAGCAGGCATAGAGCAACTGGGTGCGCTCCCACACCGAGGCGGGCACGCTGTCCCAGTCCTGCGCGAAATTGCGCGCAGGCACGGACGGCACGTAGCAGGGCTGGGCTCCAGCGAGCAGGGCCGCGCCTTCGTATATCTGGTAGAAGGGGTTGGGGCACACCACCAGGGCCTCGGGCCCGCTGGCCACCACGGTCTGGGCAAAGGCAAACAAGGCCTCGCGCGAGCCGTTGATGGGCAGCACCTGGGTGGCCGGGTTCAGCGCCACCGCGTAGCGCCGCTGCACCCAGGCCGCCATGGCCTCGCGCAGCGCCGTGTCGCCCAGGGTGGCGGGGTAGCTGGCCAGGGCCGGGGACATGGCGGCCTCGCACAGGGCCTGCTGGATCAGGGCCGGGGTGGCGTGGCGCGGCTCGCCAATGCCTAAGCTGATGGCGGGGTAGGCAGGGTTGGGGGTGACGGTGGAAAAGAGTTGGCGCAGGCGCTCGAACGGGTAGGCCTGCAGGCGCGACAAAAGCGGATTCATGGGCGGAATTATCCGCCAGCATCGGGGTACACTGCAGCCAGTTTCCCCTGGCCGCGGCGGGCGTGGGCAGGGGTTGGGTGCAGGAGGGTCGGGCATGGGCGGCTTTGAATACCTGGACGTGGATCGCGCACTGGAGCAGATCGGTGAGGTGGAGGCGCTGCACGAGATGCTGGACATGCTGCAGTCCAGCCTGGACCGCGACCTGCCCTTGATACCGCAGCTGCTGGCCCAGGGCGACGCCAAGGGCGCCAACCGCGTCTTGCACGCGCTCAAGGGCTTCATCCCGATTTTCTGTGTGGACGCGCTGTGCGATCACGTGGCACGGGTCGAGGTGCTGAGCAAGACCGCCAGCGCCCCCGAGATTGCCGCCGCCTACGCTGCGCTGGAGCCCAAGCTGCGCCAGTTGCAGGCCGAGATCGATGCCCACCTGGTCTGAACGCCAGTGAACAAGGGTCGGCCCGAGTACGGAGTTGCGAAATGAGCATGCGAACTGCCCGTGTGGTGGTGGTGGAGGACGAAGCCATCATGCGCACCTTCATCCTCAACAGCTTGCGCCGCCTGGGCATTCAGGACGTGCACACCTGCAGCGAGGGGGGCGAAGCCTTGCGCGAGGTGGTGCGGCTGCAGCCGGACCTGGTGCTCACCGACGTGCACATGCAGCCCATTGGCGGCATCGCCTTCGTGCGCCAGCTGCGCGCCCTGCCGCACCCGCGGCTCAGCGCCACCAAAGTCATCTTCCTCAGCGCCGACTCCAGCGCCGCCACCGTGGGCGAGGCCTTGCCCCTGGGGGTGTCGGGCTACATCGTCAAGCCGCCCTCCCTGGCGGCTCTGGGGGCCAAGATAGAGGCGGTGCTCAAGAAATAGGCCCGCCCAGGGGGTGCGCGAGCGGGCGCGCGTAAGCCCTGCGCGCTATCATTCGGCGCTTTGCGTGCCGCCCGCTGGCGGCGCACGCATGTTGACGGCCTGATTTCCTCCAAGACCGTGCGCCTGAATTCCATCAAACTCTCCGGGTTCAAGTCCTTTGCCGAACCCACCCATTTCCAGCTTCCAGGCCAGATGATCGGCGTGGTCGGGCCCAATGGCTGCGGCAAATCCAACATCATGGACGCCGTGCGCTGGGTGCTGGGCGAAAGCCGCGCCAGCGAGCTGCGCGGCGAGTCCATGCAGGACGTGATCTTCAACGGCTCCAACACCCGCAAACCGGCCAGCCGCGCCAGCGTGGAGCTGGTGTTTGACAACGCCGACCACCGCGCCGGCGGCCAATGGGGCCAGTTTGCCGAAATCGCCGTGCGCCGCGTGCTCACCCGCGACGGCACCTCCAGCTACTTCCTCAACAACCAGCCCGTGCGTCGGCGCGACGTGCAGGACGTGTTCCTGGGCACCGGCCTGGGGCCGCGCGCCTACGCCATCATCGGCCAGGGCACCATTGCCCGCATCATCGAGTCCAAGCCCGAAGAGCTGCGCCTGTTCCTCGAAGAGGCCGCTGGTGTCTCCAAGTACAAGGAGCGTCGGCGCGAAACCGAAAACCGCCTGGCCGACACGCGCGAAAACCTCACCCGCGTGGAAGACATCCTGCGTGAACTCGGCGCCAATCTGGAAAAGCTGGAAAAACAGGCCGAGGTGGCGCAGCAGTACAAGGCCTTGCAGGCCCAGGCCCACCTCAAGCAGCAGCAGCAGTGGTTCCTCAAGCGCGCCGAAAGCCTCAGCGACCAGGAGCGCGTGCGCAGCGATGGCCTGGCCGCAGTCAACGCCCTGGAAGAGCGCATGGCCGACCTGCGCCGCGTGGAAGCCGACCTGGAGGCCGTGCGACAGGCCCACTACGCGGCGGGCGACCAGGTCAACCAGGCCCAAGGCCAGCTCTACGAAGCCAGCACCGATGTGGGCCGACTGGAGGCCGAAATCCGCTTCGTCGTCGAAGGGCGCCAGCGCGTGGAACAGCGCCTGGCCACCCTGGCCGAACAGCTGCAGCAATGGGCCCAGCGCCAGCACGATGCCATCGCCGAAGCCGAGCGGCTGGCGCAACTGGCCGAGCACGGCGACGAGCAGGAGCAGTTGCTGGCCGCGCAGCTGGAAGAGCAAAGCCTGCGCGTGCCCGACCTGGAAGAGGCCGTGGCCCAGGCCCAGGCCCAGGCCAACGCCCAGCGCGCTGCCGTGGTGCAGGTGCAGCAGCAGATCCAGGTACTGGCCGCCGAGCAGCGCAGCCTGGACGAGCAGACCCGCCAGTTGCAGCAGCGCCGCGAGCGCCTGCATGGCGACCGCAACGCCCTGCAGGCCCCCGACCCGCAGCGCCTGGCCACGCAGCAGGAGCTGCTGGCCCAGGCGCAGGAGCAGCAGGAGGTGCTGGACGCACGCCTGCACGAGCTGCAAGACAGCGTGCCCGCCCTGGACGAAGCGCGGCGCACGCAGCAGCAGCGCGTCAACAGCGAGGCCGCCACCCTGGCCTCCCTGGGCGCGCGCCTGGAGGCGCTCAAGGCGCTGCAGGAGCGGGTCAAGACCGACGGCAAGCTGCGCCCCTGGCTGGCCAAACATGGTCTGGACAGCCTGCAAGGCCTGTGGAGCCGCATCCACATCGAACCCGGCTGGGAGGCCGCCCTGGAGAGCGCCTTGCGCGAGCGCCTGAGCGCGCTGGAAGTGTCGCGGCTGGACATGCTGCGCGCCTTCGTGGACGACGCCCCCCCGGCCAAACTCGCCTTTTTCACCGCCCCTGCAGGGAGCGCGCCCGAAGGCGCGGGCGCATTTCCCCGCCTGGCGGAGCTGCTGCGCGTGGGGGATGCGGGCCTGCGCGCCTTGCTGCAGGCCTGGCTGCACGGCTGCTACACCGCGCCCACGCTGGAGCAGGCGCTGGCGCAGCGCGCCCAGCTGCAGGCCGGGGAATACTTCTTCCTGCCCAGCGGGCACGCCGTGGGGGCGCACAGCGTCGAGTTCTACGCCCAGGACTCGGAAGCCTCGGGCATGCTGGCGCGCGCCCAGGAAATCGAAAACCTGGAAAAACAGGCACGCGCCCAGTCGCTCATGGCCGACGAGGCCCGCACCGCCTTGCAGCGCGCCGAAAGCGCCTATGCCGACGCCGCCCAGCGCCTGGTGCTGGCGCGGCGCGAGGCCCAGCAAGCCCAGACCCAGACGCATGCCTTGCAGGTTGAGGTGCTGCGCCTGGCGCAGCAGGCCGAGCAGGCGCGCGAGCGCCACGGCCAGATCAGTGCCGACCTGGACGAAATCCACGCCCAGCTCGAAGAGCTGCAGGAGCGCCGCGCCGCTGCCGAAGCACGCTTTGAAGATCTGGACATGCACCTAGCCGAGGCCCAGGAGCGCCACGCCAACCTGGAAGACCAGGTCGATGCGCACCAGCGCACCCTGGCGCAGGCGCGCGAGCAGCTGCGCGCCCTGGAACGCCAGGCCCAGGAGGCCACCTTTGCCCGGCGCAGCCTGCAGGCGCGCAGTGCCGAACTGCAGCGCACCGTGGACACCGCGCAGCAGCAGAGCACCAGCCTGCAGATGGAGGAGCAGCGCGCCCGCGACGAACTCGCGCGCCTGACCGATGCCGCCGCCCAGGCCGGGCTGCAAAACGCCCTGGCGCTCAAGATGGAGCGCGAAAAAGCCCTGGCGGCGCGGCGCAGCGAGTACGACGACCTCACCGCCCAGCTGCGCGCCAGCGACGAGCGGCGCATGCAGATCGAGCGCGCGCTCGACCCGCTGCGCCAGCGCATCACCGAATTCCAGCTCAAGGAGCAGGCCGCGCGCCTGGGGTTCGAGCAGTACGACGCCCAGCTCACCGACACTCAGGCCGACCTCGGCGCGCTGGAGCAGTCCATCCGCGAGGGGGGCGTGCGCCTGCAGGGCCTGCAGTCCGAAATCGACCGCCTGCTGCGCGAGATCGCCGCGCTTGGCGCCGTCAACCTCGCCGCGCTGGACGAACTGGTGGCGGCGCGCGAGCGCAAGCAGTTCCTGGACGCGCAAAGCACCGACCTGACCAGCGCCATGACCACGCTGGAAGACGCCATCCGCAAGATCGACGGCGAAACGCGCGAGTTGCTCTCGGGCACCTTCGAGCAGGTCAACAGCCACTTTGGGCGCATGTTCCCGGAGCTGTTTGGCGGCGGCAACGCGCGCCTGGTGATGACGGGCGACGAGATTCTGGACGCCGGCGTGCAGGTGGTGGCCCAACCCCCGGGCAAGAAGAACCAGACCATCCACCTGCTCTCGGGCGGCGAGAAGGCGCTCACCGCCATCGCCCTGGTGTTTGCCATCTTCCAGCTCAACCCCGCGCCTTTCTGTCTGCTCGACGAGGTCGACGCACCGCTGGACGACGCCAACACCGAGCGCTATGCGAAACTGGTCACCAATATGAGCAAGGAAACCCAGTTCCTGTTCATCAGCCACAACAAGATCGCCATGGAGATGGCCCAGCAGCTCATTGGCGTGACCATGCAGGAGCAGGGCTGCTCGCGCATCGTGGCGGTGGACATGGAGTCGGCGGTCAAAATGGCGGAGATAGGATCATGAGTTCCCTGCAAATGGGATTGGCAATTGCCGGTGGAGTGGTGTTGGCCGCGGTGGTGGCGCACGGTGCCTGGACCTCGCGGCGCAACGCGCCCCGCCAGGCGCAACCCGGCGCACCCGCACCCGCGGCCGACACCCTGGATGCCACCGAGCCGGAGCTGGACCCGGTGGTGGCCTTTACCATGCCGCCTGCGGCGCGCAAGTCGGCCCTGGACCCGCTGGTGGACGCCCTGGCCACGGTCACGTTCGACGCGCCTGAGCACGGCGTGTTTGGCCAGGCCGCCATTGCCGCCAGCCCGCCCACCCGGCGCGTGGGCTCCAAGCCCTTTGCCATCGAGGGCCTGCACGCCGATAGCGGCCAGTGGGAGAGCCTGCAGGGCGGGCAGCGCTACCGCGCCTTCCAGGCAGGGGTGCAACTGGCCAACCGCTCGGGTGCGCTCAACGAGATCGAGTTTTCCGAATTCGTGCAAAAAACCCAGGCCTTTGCCGATGCCCTGGGGGGCAATGCCGAGTTCCCGGACATGGCCGACGAAGTGGCGCGCGCGCGCGAACTCGACCAGTTCGCCAGCGTGCACGACGCGCAGTTGCAGTTCAGCATCCGCGCGCGCCAGGCGGCCTGGAGCCCGGGCTTCGTGCTGCAGCATGCCGCGCGCCTGGGGCTGGTGCCCGGGGCCTTGCCCGGGCGCATGGTGCTCCCTGCCGCCAGCGAGGGCCTGCCGCCCGTGCTGGTGCTGGAGTTCGACACCCAGGCCGCGCTGGCCGAGGAGCTGGAGCAGTCCGCCCTGCGCGAGGTGCGCCTGCACCTGGATGTGCCCCAGGTGGACGCGCAGGAGCAGCCCTTTGAGCGCATGTGCCAGGTGGCGCAGTCCCTGGCCCAGTCCATGGACGGTGTCGTCACCGACGACCATGGCCGCGCCCTGGCCCAGCCCACGCTGGACGGCATCGCCCGCGACCTGCAGGCCCTGGTCCAGGCCCTGGCGCAGCGCGAGTTCACCGCTGGCAGCGCGCTGGCACGGCGCCTGTTTTCCTGAGACGACCGGGACGCCCCCCCACCGGCGCGCACTGGCCTGTTGTTCTTCCCTTTTGTCCTGTGGGAGCCCGCGTGCACACCCCCGACCTGTTCGATTCCCACCCCCCCGCGCCGGAAAGCGACCCGGCGCAGCGCGCCGCCTGGCTGCGCGAGCAGCTCCAGGCCCACGCCCACCGCTACTACGTGCTCGACGCCCCCACCGTGCCCGACGCCGAATATGACCGCCTGTTCCAGGAACTGCAGGCGCTGGAGGCCCTGCACCCCGCGCTGCGCAGCCCCGATTCACCCACCCAGCGCGTGGGCGGCGCGGTGCTGGAGGGCTTCACCCCCGTGCGCCATGCCCTGCCCATGCTCAGCATCCGCACCGAAACCGACACCGAAGCCAGCGGGGCCCAGGCCTTCGATGCCCGCATCCGCAAGGAGTTGGCGCTGCAAGAGGGCGACGCCCCCGTGGAGTACGTGGCCGAGCCCAAGTTCGACGGCCTGGCCATGAGCCTGCGCTACGAGCACGGCGTGCTGGTGCAGGCCGCCACGCGCGGCGACGGCGAAACCGGTGAAGACGTGACCCAGAACATCCGCACCATTGCGCAGATACCGCTGCGCATTCCGGTGCCCGGCGCCAGCGCCACGCTGCCCGTGCCCGCGGTGCTGGAGGTGCGCGGCGAGGTCTACATGCGCCGCGACGACTTCGAGGCCCTGAACGAACGCCAGCGCAACCGCATCGCCCAGGGCGAAAAGGGCGAGAAAACCTTTGTCAACCCGCGCAACGCCGCCGCCGGTGCGGTGCGCCAGCTCGACCCCGGCATTGCCGCCCAGCGCCCCTTGAGCTTTTTTGCCTACGGCCTGGGCGAGGTGCAGCCCGGCGCCGACTGGCCCGCACCCGAAACCCACCTGGCCTGGCTGGAAGCCCTGCGTGCATGGGGTTTTCCGGTGTCCGCCCTCGCGGACAAAGCCTTGGGTGCTACTGAATTAATAGCGTACCACCAGCGCCTGGGGGCCCAGCGCGATGCGCTGCCCTTTGACATCGACGGCGTGGTCTACAAGCTCAACCGGCTCGACCAGCAGCGCCGCCTGGGCTTTGTCACGCGCGAGCCGCGCTGGGCGGTGGCGCACAAGTACCCGGCGCAGGAGCAGATGACCACCGTGCTGGCCATCGACGTGCAGGTCGGCCGCACTGGCAAGCTCACCCCGGTGGCCAAGCTCGCGCCCGTGTTCGTGGGCGGCGTCACCGTCACCAACGCCACCTTGCACAACGAGGACGAAGCCCGGCGCAAGGATGTGCGCGTGGGCGACACCGTGGTGGTGCGCCGCGCGGGGGACGTGATTCCTGAAGTGGTGTCTGTGGTGCTGTCTGGCGCCGCCCTGGGGGCCGTGGGCACAGGGCAGGAGGAAGCGCCAGGGGTTGCGGGGGGAGGGCATGAGGCGCCCGAGCGCGGGCCCCTGTTCACCATGCCCGCCACCTGCCCGGTGTGCGGCTCGGCCGCCGTGCGCGAGGAGGGCGAGGCCGACTACCGCTGCACCGGCGGGCTGTTTTGCAGCGCCCAGCGCAAGCAGGCCATCCTGCACTTCGCCCAGCGCCGCGCGGTGGAGGTGGAGGGCCTGGGCGAAAAGCTGGTGGACCAACTGGTGGACGCCGCCATCGTCAAAACCCTGCCCGACCTGTACCGCCTGGGCTTGCGCGCCCGGGCAGAAATTGAACAGACAGAGGTGGAGGCGCTCTTTGCCCGGCTCAGCGCAGAGGAGCGACAGCTTCTTGCCGTGGAAGAACTCAAAAGACTGGAGCGCATGGCGCAACTGTCTGCACAGAACCTCGTTGCGGCACTGAATGCGTCCAAACAGACCACACTGGCGCGTTTCCTGTTCGGCTTGGGGCTACGCCACGTGGGCGAGGCCACCGCCAAGGCGCTGGCGCGCCACTTCGGCACGCTCGACGCCATCATGGACGCCAGCGAAGAAAGCCTGCTGCAGGTGGCCGACGTCGGCCCCATCGTGGCGCGCAGCATCCGCCAGTTTTTTGACCAGCCCCACAACCGCGAGGTGGTGGAGCAACTGCGCGCCTGCGGCCTGAGCTGGCCCGAAGGCCCCCCCGCGCAGGACTCCGCCCCCCAACCCTTGGCGGGCAAGACCCTGGTGCTGACCGGCACCCTGCCCACGCTCTCGCGCGAGGCCGCCAAAGAGTTGATCGAAGCCGCCGGGGGCAAGGTATCTGGCTCGGTCAGCAAAAAGACCCACTACGTGGTGGCGGGCAGCGAGGCCGGCAGCAAGCTGGACAAGGCCCAGGCGCTGGGTGTGATGGTGCTGGATGAGGCGGGCTTGGTGGAATTGCTCCACCACCACCCTGCAACTGCCGTATAGGCGCTGTGATCCACGGCGCTTGAGCGAAGTGCTTGCTGGGCGTACTGGCTTGGGGGCTCAGGCTTTGGATCGCCACACCCCGACCAGCACCAGGGCCATGCCGCAGACCTGCATGGCGGAAGCCGCCTCTCCCAGCAAGACCCAGCCGAACGCCATGGTCAGGATCGGCCCCAGGCTGCCGATGGCAGCGGTGTGTGAGGCACCCATGTGGGCGATGGCGCGTGCCATCCACCAAATGGGCAGGGCGGTTGAGAAGATCGCCATGGCGCCTGCCCACAGCCAGACGGAGGCTGGCAGGCCCTGTAATGGGATGGTCTGGGGGCTCAGGCTCCAGTGCACAAGAATCAGGAACGTGGCGATGAGTCCGCACAAGCCCGCCAGTCGACTCGCTCCCACCCGCCCCACCAGGCGTCCCACACCGATCATGTAGACGCCATAGCACAGGCTGCACAGCGCCACCCAGGCGCTGCCCGCGAGCACCGCGTGCCAGTCGCCCTGTTGCTGCAAGTCGTGCACAAAGGCCAGCCCAAGTCCGGCGTAGCACAGCAGCATGCTCCATCCCAGGCGGCGGGAGATGGTCTGGCGTTGCAGCAAAGCCTCGACGATCAGTACCAGGGGAGGGTAGCTGAACAGAATCAAGCGCTCCAGTCCGGCCGAGATGCTCAGGAGCCCAATGAAGTCAAAAAGGCTGGACAAGTAGTAGCCCAAGGCGCCGAGTACCGCAATGCCCAGCCAATCCGATCGGCGCAGCGCCCGGGGCGAGGCCTGGCGCGCCAGCCAGACAAAGGCGGGCAGTGCCAAGCCCATGCGCAAAAGCAGCAAGCTGACGGCATCGATGGGGGCTGCTGAGTAGGCCAGCTTGACGAAGATGGCTTTCCCGGAGAACCCCAGGGCCGCCAACAGGGCAAAGCCCATGCCTGATCCGATCAAGGCTTCTGGTTTTGCGAAGGTCTGGGTGTTCATTCAAGAATTACTGCAGTGAGCAGCTTTTGTATTGTGGTGCTATTGAAGGCTTGGCAGAATGCGCAAATTCGAAACAGGGTTTCGCCAATGGAGAAGGCTGGCGGTATATGGAGGGCAAAACCATGCATTTCGACCTGACCGATCTGCAGTTGTTTCTGCAGGTTGCCGAGCAAGGCTCACTCTCCAAGGCTGCGGCGCGCACCGCCATTGCGCTTTCGGCCGCCAGCAGCCGCATGCGCCAGTTGGAGTCCAGACTGGGGCAGGCGCTGTTCGTCCGGCATGCAAGCGGAATGCGGCTGACTGCTGCGGGCGTGCTACTGCGCGAGCATGCGCAGGAAATCCTGCGTGCGGCGCAGGATGGGCAGGCCGCTTTGGATGCCTTGGCACAGGCGCCCGGCCAAACCCTGACCCTGTGGGCCAACACCACCGCTTGTGCCACCCTGCTGCCGCACAGGCTGGGCGTCTGGCTGGCCGCCAATCCAGCGTTGGGTCTGAATTTGCGCGAGGGTACCAGCCGGGATGTGCTGCGGGCGGTGGAGCGGGGTGAGGCGGATATCGGGGTGATCGATGGTGACTTCCGTCCCGAGCACTTGCTGCTGCTACCGCTGGGACACTACCGCATGGTGGCGTTGCTGCCGCTGGACCACCCCTTGGCCGATCTGGACCAGTGCAGCTTCGAGGCCTTGCTGCGCCAGCCCATGCTGGCATTGAGCGAGGGCAGTTCCTTGCGGCGTTTCATCGAACGAATGGCCATGCTGGCCGGTTTGCGGCTGCACGTGCGCGCCAGCGCCAGCAATTATTCGGCGCTGGCGCGCTGGGCCGAGGCCGGTGCTGGCGTGGCCATCGTGCCCGAGATGCTGGGGCGGGAATTGAGCCAGTCGCATGCCCTCAAGCTGCAAACCATTGCCGAACCTTGGGCCGAACGCTCGCTTCAGCTGTGCCTGCGCGAGGAAACCGGCTGGCGTCCCAGCTTGCGCAGCCTGGTGCAAGCCCTCAAGCAGGGGTAATTCCCTATCCAGATCACCCGTGCCGCCTGCGGCTCCTCGCCTGGGTACGAATGATTTGGAAAAGGAACAGGGGGTTGACCAGGGGTGCACCGCGCCTGGCGTTTGGCTACCAGGCCAGTTCATGCACCATCCAGCGGGGTGCCGTTTCGTCAAACCCAAGCTTGGCGTGTAGCCGCATGGAGGCGGCATTGACGCTCGCCACCCGTGCGCGCAATTCCCACGTGCCTTGCGCAACGAGCTCTGTGGCGACCCTGTGGTACAGGGCTGCGGCGAGGCCTTGGCCACGCCACCCCGTGCGCACCCCGACAAGCTCGATCACCGACCCGGTGACAAGTGCGAATGCCTGGTACGTGCCCGCTGCGTCGGCCACGATCAGGCTGGCCCGTGGGTCGGCCGGTGCCCATTTGTCTTGCAGCGTCGCCTCGTCCGGAATGGGTGAATTCGGCACCCCTGCGAACGCCTGCGCATGGCATTGGCGCAATTCGGTCCAATCGATTGCGCCCAGCGGGACGCGGTACAGGCCCTTCGGCAGCGCGGCGTGGACGAGTGGGCTGGTGTGAAGCGCCACGGGAAAACAACCGGGGTGGCAGCAGCCTGGCGCCTCACGCCTTGGGCACCGGCGCCCCCGAGTTCACGCACAGGGCCATGTTCAGGGCCTTGATGGCGGCCTTGTAGTCTTCGCGCTCGATCACGAATTGCATGTTGACCTGGCGCAGGGTCTGCGAGACGCAGTTCACGTTCACACCCGCGTCTGCCAGGGCATGCGCGGCCTTGGCCAGCACGCCGGGAATGCCGATGTTGGAGCCGATGGCGCAGACGATCGCGCTCTTTTTCACGGTGACGATCTCGTAGCGCTCCTCCAGCTCGGCCACCAGCTCGGGGGTGATCTGGTTGTCCCACACCAGGTGGGCGATGGAGTTGGCGTTGGTGGCCTTGAGGATGTAGCTGATGTCGTGGCGGCTGATCACCTCCATCAGGCTGGCGTCAAAGCCCACCGTGCCGACCATGCTGGGGTCGTGGATCTCGATCAGAGTGACCTTGTCGGTGCCGGTGACGATTTCGACCCGTGCGCGCTCGCCCACGAAGTCCTTGGTGATGAGGGTGCCGGGGTGGTCGGGCTCAAAAGTGTTTTTCAGGCGGATCGGGATGCTGGCCAGCTCCATGGGCTTGGAGGCCTTGGGGTGGATGGCCTCCATGCCCACGTCGGCCAACTGGTCGGCCACGTCGTAGTTGGTGGCGCCCACTATTACCGCGTTTTCCAGGCCCACCAGGTTGGGGTCGGCGGACGAGAGGTGGAATTCCTTGTGGATCACGGCCTCGGTGGGGCGCACTTCGACGGCGATCTTGCTGAAGGTGACTTCGGAGTAGCCACGGTCGAACTCGCGCATGATGCCTTCCGTGCCCTTGGTGTAGCCCGTGGCCACCACCACCTTGTCGGCCAGCTCCAGGCCCTTGAAGCTATTGGCAATGCGCTCGTCGATGGTCCAGGCCTCGTTGTCGTCAAAACCCGCCAGGTCCATCAGCATGGCGTTGACGCCATGGGTCTTGAGGATTTCGACCGAGTTGAAGGCGCTGTGCGACTCGCCGATGGAGGCCAGCACTTCGCGCGCGGCCAGCAGCACGTCCTTGCGCGCGATGTAGCCGCTGGCCAGCACATGGTGCATGGCACCCAGGTACTCGCGCGCCTGGGCGATGCGGTGGTCGATGAAAGCGTCGGCCACGTCCAGGGGCAGGCCCAGCTCGGCAAAACCGGCGTTGAGCTTTTTCAGGCTCACGGCCAGGCCGGTGAGGGCGTCCTGGTAGCCCTTGCCCTCGGCAAACAGGGCGTAGATGCCGCGCTCGCCGGTCTTTTTGTGTTCGAGGAGCTGGTTGGTCACGCCCGAGTAGGCCGACACCACGTAAATGCGCCCGTTGATGCGCGATTTGTCGTGCAGCATGATGTGGCGAAGCACATCGCCAAAGGCAGACATGGAGGTACCGCCGATTTTTTCGACGGAGATCTGGGCGGTTTGGGCAGCGGACATGGACGGCGCAGCGCGGGTATAGGGGGTTGACAGGAGGGGCGGGAAAACCCGCAATTATCCACCAGCGTACAGGGCCGGGTTACATGGGGCCGGGTTGGGTTACTGGTCGCTCCGGTCTTTGCCACAGCCATGCCAGCACCGTGGCCATGCAGCCGATGGCGAGCACCTGCACCCAGGGTTTGCGCACCAACACCAAAATGACGAGGGCGCTGCAGGCCATCAGCACGGTGGCGGACCATTTGGCTTTGCGGCTGACCACGCCGCCCTGGCGCCAGTCGCGGATCATGCGGCCGAACACCGGGTGCGCTTCCAGCCAGGCCAGCAGGCGCGGCGAGCTGCGTGCCGCCGCCCAGGCCGCCAGCAGGATGAAGGGGGTGGTGGGCAGCACGGGCAGAAAGACGCCCAGCACACCCAGCGCCAGGCTCAGCAGGGCCAGGGCGCGGTACATGTGCCGCCGCACCGCGTGTGGCCAGCGCGCGTCGGCTCCGGCATCGTCGGCGGTGCGGGGGCCAGCGGGGGGTGGGGTGTGGTGGGTGGTGGGGGCATCCGATGGCGGTGGAATGGACACGGAATCGACGTGAGGCTGGTGCGGACGCGCTCAGTGTGCCACCACTTGGTTGCGCCCGGCTGCCTTGCCCGCGTAGAGGGCGGCGTCGGCGCGGGAAATGGCCTGCTCCAGGCTCTCCTGCGGCTGCGCCGTGACCACGCCGATGGTCATGGTCACGGCCAGTGACGCCGACTCCACGGGGATCTGTGCACCCGCCATGCGCTGGCGGCAGCGCTCCAGCAGCGCGCTGGCGGCGGTGCGGTCCGTGTGCGGCAGCAGCAGCACGAACTCTTCGCCACCCCAGCGGCCCACGACGTCGCTGGAGCGCACGGTGCTGCGCAGAACGCTGGCCAGGTAGCGCAGCACGGCGTCTCCGGCATCATGGCCGTGGCGGTCGTTGATGGATTTGAAGTGGTCCAGGTCGCACAGCGCGATGCTCAGGGGCAACCCGTAGCGGCGGCTGTGTTCGAGCAACTGGGCTCCCGCGTCGTTGATGTGGCGGCGGTTGAACAGGCCGGTCAGGGCATCCTTGGTGGCCATGTCCAGCAATTGCCTTTGCTGGCGGGCCACCAGGGCAAAGTAGTGCAGCGAGATGCTGAAGGTGGCCACGGCGCTGACGGCCAGGTTCATGGCGCGCAGCCACTGCAGCATGCGCGGGTCCGCTGGCGGCCCCAGGCCGGGGGGCGCCGCTGCCAGGTCGAGCAGCACCAGGCCCAGGGTCAGGCCCGTGACCACCAACAGTTTGGAGGGAAGGCCAATGCGCCCGCTCATGGTCACCACCGTCAGCATGGGCAGGAACAGCAGGTGCAGCGCGCTGTCCCTGCCCAACTGCTGGGTCATGAACACGAGCTGGGCGGTGAGCAGCGCAAACTCCAGCAGCGTGCCCGTCAGGAAAACCGGAAAAGGGTGGCGCAGCGCCAGCAGGGGACGCAGGGCCAGGCAGGCCAGTGCGTAGAGCAGGGCGTAGCGCCAGGCGGGATGGCCGTATTGCAGGAAGAGCGCGGTGTGCGCCAGGGACACCCCCGCGGCGAGCAAGGTGCCGCGCAGCAGCAGGTGCCGAAATGTCCTGCGGATGAGATCACTGTCGTACAGGTCGACCATGGGGGCTCCAGCAAACCCAGCAAGGCCCGTGCTGCGCGAGCGCAGCCGTGTGGGGGCAAGCATGCCCTATCCGGTGGGCCCGGGCAAGTCTTGCCGGAGGTGGGCCCGGCGCTGGCGTGGTTTGGTGCACACTTGCGCCATGGCTGTACGAGACATTCTGAAAATGGGCGATCCGCGCCTGCTGCGTGTGGCGCGCGCAGTGGAGCAGTTCGATACCGAGGCCCTGCACACCCTGGTGCGCGATCTGCTGGAGACCATGCGCGCGGCCAACGGGGCCGGGCTGGCGGCGCCGCAGATCGGCGAGGACTGGCAGGTGGTGGTGTTTGGCGATCGCCCCGCCGTGCCGCTGACGGTGCTGGTGAACCCCCGCATCGAGCCGCTGGGCGATGCGCTGGAGGAGGACTGGGAGGGCTGCCTTTCGGTGCCGGGGCTGCGTGGCCTGGTGCCGCGCTTCGCGCGCATCCGCTACACCGGCCTGGACCCCTATGGTGACCCGATCGACCGCACCGTGGCGGGCTTTCACGCCCGTGTGGTGCAGCACGAGTGCGACCACCTGTGGGGGCGCCTGTACCCCACGCGCATGACCGACCTGACGCGCTTCGGCTTTGAAGACGCCCTGGCGGCGGCCCAGGCTCCCGTCGCCTGACCAGGTGCCGTACGCGGTGTTGCATATGAAACATTTATTGTTTCTTTTGTTGCAATTCTCTATACTGCCGTGCATTGGGACCCCGGAGAAAACGCATGCAAACCGCTGTTGTCCATGACATTGCCCCCAGCGCCGACAAGGCGGCGCTGGCTCGCATGGTGATGGCCCTGTTCACCCATTGGCAGTTGGGCAGCGAAGACCAACTGAGCCTGCTGGGCCTGGCGCAGGGCAACCGGGCGGCGCTGGCGCGCTACCGCAGGGGCGAGGCCCTCGGGGCCAGCCGCGACCAGGCCGAGCGCGTGGGGCATTTGCTGGCCATCCACAAGAACCTGCGCCTGCTGTTTCCGCACAACCGCGATCTGGCCTACCGCTGGATGTCCACCCGCAACCGGGCGTTTGACAACCTGAGCCCGGTCGATGTGGTGCGGGAGTGGGGCTTCGCCGGGCTGCTGATGGTGCGCGCCTACCTGGACCGGGCGCGCGGGGCATGAGCGCCGCGCGGCCGCCCGAAGGCGCGAAGGCCCCCTTGGGGGGCAGCGAACCCAACGCAGTGGGGGAGCGTGGGGGCGAGGTGAGCGCCGCGCGGCCGCCCGAAGGCGCGAAAGTCGGCACTGCGGCAGTGGAACCCAGTGACGGCCTGGACATGGCGGCGGTGCGCCTGCTGGCGCTGGAGCAGGACGTGGTGCGCAACATCGTGTCGCTGCGCCAGTCGCAAGACCTGTTTGACGACCTCAGCGACGAGCCCGCGCACTGGGCCCTGGCGCAGCAGGCGGAGGCGGCGGCCAAGCCGCCGCCCTACCGTTCGGCGCAGCCGGTGATCGACCGTCCGTTTGAAGACGCAGCTTGGTTCAACGCCATCCAGTGGCCGTTCCAGCACTGGCAGAGCAGCCGTTTTTCAGATGGCCGCTTTGGCGTGTGGTACGGCAGCGACTGCGCCCGCACCACGGTGTTTGAAACCGCCTACCACTGGGTGCATGGCCTGCTGGCCGACGCCGGGTTCGACAAGGAGCCGGTGCTGGCCGAGCGCAAGCTCTACAACGTGGCCCTGAACGCCACGCTGTGGGACTTGCGCGGCGCCTGCACCCCGGGCCAGGGGGTGCTGCACCCGCGCGATTACGCCAGCGCGCAGCAGTTGGGCGCGCGCATGCATGCGCAGGGGCACCCGGGCCTGCTGGTGCCATCGGTGCGCTGCCCGCAGGGCCACAACGTGGCGGTGTTCAACCCGGGTGTGCTCTCCCGGGCGCGCCTGCAGTGCCAGCTCAGCTACCGCTGGCAGGACGGCACGGTGGTGGTGGAGAAGACCCCCGGCCGGGCCTGGCTGCGCCTGGGGCTGGATGCGCTGGGCTGACCGCCCGGGCCGCAGGGCGGTGTGTCAAGCGCCCAGGGCTTCGAGCAGTTCGGTTTCGATTTCGATCTGGGTGCGGTTGTTCTGCAGGCACGCGCCCTTGATGAGGAAGGTGTCATCGACCCGCTCGCCCAGGGTGTTGACCTTGGCCAGTTGCACTTCCACATGGTGGCGTGCCAGCACGCGCGCCACGCTGTAGAGCAGGCCGGGGCGGTCGCTGGCGGCGATGTTGAGCAGCCAGTGCTGGGCTTTCTCGTCCGGGCGCAGGGTGACGCGCGGCGCGACGGGGAAGCTGCGCACGCGCCGTGACACGCGTCCCTTGCCCGGGGCGGGCAGTTCGCCCTGGTGGGCGATGGCCAGGGACAGGCCGTTTTCCAGCCGGTGCACCAGTTCGCGGTAGTGCTCGTCCAGCTCCAGTGTGGTCACGACCTGGAAGGTGTCGATGGCGTAGCCGGTTTTGGAGGTGTGCACGCGCGCGTCCAGGATGCTGAAGCCGTACTGGTCAAAGTAGCCGCAGATGCGCGCGAACAGGTCGGGCTGGTCGCGGGTGTAGACCAGCACCTGCAGGCCTTCGCCCACGGGCGAGCGCCGCGCGCGCACGATGGGGGTGGGGGTGCTGACGTAGCGCGAAATGTGCTTGGTGTGCCAGGCGATGTCCCCCGCGTCGTGGCGCATGAAGTAGCTCACGTCCAGCGTGTTCCACAGCGGTTTGTGGGCTTCGAAGGGCAGGGCGTAGAGGGCGATCTGCACCAGGGCTTCGCGCTTGCGCGCCTCCACGTCGGCGGCCGGGTCGGGCGCGGCGCCGCCCAGGGCGCGGGTGGTGAGCTTGTAGAGGTCTTCGAGCAGCTTGCCCTTCCAGGCGTTCCAGACCTTGGGGCTGGTGCCGCGGATGTCGGCCACGGTGAGCAGGTACAGCGCGGTAAGGCGCCGCTCGTTGCCCACGCGCCGGGCAAAGGCGGCAATGACGTCGGGGTCGCTCAGGTCGGACTTCTGCGCCACGCGGCTCATGGTGAGGTGCTCGCGCACCAAAAAGGCGATCAGGTCGGCGTCGGCGGCGGCGACACCGTGGTCCTTGCAAAAACGCCGCACCTCGCGCTCGCCCAGCTCGGAGTGGTCGCCGCCGCGCCCTTTGGCGATGTCGTGGAACAGGGCGGCCACGTACAGCAGCCAGGGCTTGTCCCAGCCGCTGGCCAGTTGCGAGCAAAAGGGGTACTCGTGCGCGTGTTCGACGATGAAGAAGCGGCGCACGTTGCGCAGCACCATGAGGATGTGCTGGTCCACGGTGTAGACGTGGAACAGGTCGTGCTGCATCTGGCCGACGATGCGCCGAAAGCTCCACACGTAGCGACCCAGCACCGAGGTCTGGTTCATCAGCCGCATGGCGTGCGTGATGCCCTCGGGCTCCATCATGATGCGCAGAAAGCTGGCGCGGTTGATGGGGTCGCGGCGAAAGGCGCCGTCCATCAGGGCACGCGCGTTGTACAGCGCGCGCAGGGTGCGTGCCGACAGGCCCTTGGTGCCGATGGTGCTTTGGTAGAGGTGGAAGGTTTCCAGAATGGCGTGGGGTTCGCGCTGGTACAGGTCGTCGTCCACCACGTCGATCATGCCGGCTTTTTCGTTGAAGCGCGGGTTGAGCGGCCGCGGCGCGTGGGTGCTGGGGCTCAGGCGCTCCTCGATGTTCATCAGCAGGATCTGGTGCAGCTGCGCCACCGCCTTGGCGGCCCAGTAGTAGCGGCGCATGAGCCGCTCGCTGGGGCGCACTGCGGGGTGCAATTGGCGCACCCGGGGGGCGGTGTTGCTGCCGAGGGGGGCGGGCACCGGGGCACTGGGCGCGGCCTCGGGCAGGTAGCCAAAGGACTGCGCCAGGGCGTTTTGCATGTCGAAGATGAGCCGGTCTTCGCGCCGGTTGGCCAGCACGTGCAGCCGGGCCCGGATCAGGCTCAGCAGGGCCTCGTTGCGCTCGATCTGGCGCACTTCGAAGGCCGTGGCCAGGCCGTTGGCAGCAAGCTCGCGCCAGGTGTTGCCAAAGCCCGCCGCCTTGGCCACCCACAGCAGCACCTGCAGGTCGCGCAGCCCCCCGGGAGACTCCTTGCAGTTGGGCTCCAGGGCATAGGGCGTGTCTTCGAACTTGGTGTGGCGCTGGCGCAGCTCCAGCGTTTTGGCCACAAAAAAGGCCTGGGGCTCCAGGCTGCGCAGGAAGGTGGCCTGAAAGTCGTGGCTGAGCGCGGCGTTGCCGGTGATGTGGCGGCTCTCCAGCAGTGCGGTTTGCACGGTGACGTCTTTTTCACTCTCGGCCAGGCAGTCGCCCACGCTGCGCACGCTGGAGCCGATCTCCAGCCCCACGTCCCAGCAACTGCCGATGAAGGCTTCTATGCGCTGCTTGAGCGCGCTGTCGTTGTCGGTGCTGAAGGTGTTGGGCATGAGCACCAGCACGTCCACGTCGGAGTGGGGAAAAAGCTCGCCGCGCCCAAAGCCGCCCACCGCCAGCAGGGCCATCTGCGCGGGCATGCCGGCGCGTTGCCACAGGGCGGTCAGCAACTGGTCCGCCAGGCGCGCGAGCTTGCCCAGCAAGGGGCGCACATGGCGCTCGGGTGAGCGAGCCGTCTGGAGCGACTCCAGCAACAGGGCTTTGTCGGCGCGGTACTGCTGGCGCAGCGTGGGGAGGTCTTGCGGGGTCATGGTGTGGGTCGGGGTGATGCGTGCTGCATGCCTTGGGCCCAGGCCTGCGCCATGCGGTCGAAGACCGTGGGCGGCATGCGGGGATCAGGGCGCGCGTGTTGCAGGGTGCTGTCTTCCAGGTCGGGGCCACCTTGCAGTCGCGCGTAGCGGTAGATCGAGGTGGTGACCACGTCAAACATGGGGGCCAGGCGCACGCTGTCGGCATGTAGCCCGCGCCGCACTCAAGCACCAGTATTCATTGGCGGCCAGGCCGGGGTAAGCAGCCGAGGCGGCTTTCACGATCACGGTGGGAATGGGGATGGTGGGGCGGTCGGGCACCATGATCTTGGGCTGCATGCCTGCCACCCCGGCGCCGGTGCTGAGGTAGGCGCGCACCAGTTCATCGAACAAGGCGGCGCTGTAGGGGGTGGACAGCAGCTGTGCGCGCTCTATGCAGGCCGGTGCGGGGGCGGGTGCCTGGTCCTGCAGGCGATAGCCCAGGCGTCCGATGCCGTTGCGCCCGCTCAGGGCCAGCAGATGCATGGGCGTGAGCGGCTGCTTGGGGAAGAACTGGCGCAGCCGCATGAACAGGTCGCCTTCGGGAAGGTTCTGGTCCATGACCGCAAAGAGCGCGGTGTCCGCATAGGTCAGCCGCTCTGCGGGCATGAGCAGGCCGACACAGGCCTGGTCTGGATCGTGGTCCAGGTAGCGGAACTCGAAACGGCTTTGGTGCAGCAGTTGCCCCTGGCCCTGAGCGCCAATGCCCACGTTCAGCAGCTTGATGCGTTCAGGCAGCGCCATCGTCGTCGTCGAGTTGGGCGAAACGCGCCCGCATTTCCTCCAGGCTGGGCAGCCCGGCGGCTTCCAGGCGCAAAGCCATTCCCATGGCGGCCACCACGTCGAGCAAGGCCGACACGGTGGCGTCTTCGCCATGTTCGAGCCGGTGCAGGATATTGCGGCTGCGCCCTGCGTTGCGCGCCACGTCAACCGCCTTGAGCTTGCGTTGCCCCCGGGCGGTACGCAGCGCAGCGGCCAGGTCCTCAGGGGTGCGAATAATGTCCTGCATAAAGGGCATTATTCCTGATTTTTAGAAAAATGTACTGAATAAAAGACTTTCTTCCTGCTCTTACTGTGGCTGGATGAACGCTGGCGGCGGCGGGCTGCCCGCGCTCAGGGTCAGCACTTCGTAGCCGGTGGGGGTGACCAGCACGGTGTGCTCCCACTGGGCGGACAAGGAGCGGTCCTTGGTGACGATGGTCCAGCCATCTTGCTCGGGGCCTTCCTTGATCTCTTTCTTGCCCGCATTGATCATGGGCTCGATGGTGAAGGTCATGCCCGCGACCAGTTTTTCCAGTGTGCCGGGTCGGCCATAGTGCAGCACCTGGGGCTCTTCGTGAAAGCCCTGCCCGATGCCGTGGCCGCAGAATTCGCGCACCACGCTGAAGCCCTGGCCTTCGGCAAAGGTCTGGATGGCGTGGCCGATGTCGCCCAGGGTGGCGCCGGGGCGCACCATCTTGATGCCGTGCCACATGGCATCGAATGTGAGCTTGCACAGGCGCTTGGCGGCAATCGAGCATTCGCCCACCAGGAACATGCGGCTGGTGTCACCGTGCCAGCCGTCCTTGATGACGGTGATGTCCACGTTGACGATGTCGCCTTTCTTGAGCGGCTTGTCGTTGGGAATGCCGTGGCAGACCTGGTGGTTGACCGAGGTGCAGATGGACTTGGGGTAGGGCGTGCTGCCGCCGCCGGTGTAGTTCAGCGGCGCGGGCACGCAGCCTTGCACGCCGACCATGTAGTCGTGCGCGAGTTTGTCGATCTGGTTGGTGGTGACGCCGGGTTTGATGAAGGGGGCGAGGTAGTCCAGCACTTCAGAGGCCAGCCGCCCGGCCAGGCGCATACCGGCGATGCCGGCTTCGTCTTTGTAGGTGATGCTCATGGCGCAGAATTATCCCCGAGGGGGCAACGACCCTGCCGGGGTGCGGGGCGATCGGGCGTTAAAATCACAGGCTCTCTTGGTGCCGGGCCCATTCAGCGTCCGGCGTCCCCCGGCTTTCCCGCTTCGCACCCCAAAACCCTAGGCCACCACCGTGACCCTGCACATCACCACTTTCGAAGGCGGCAACGCCTTGTCCGCCTTCCGTGCCCAGCAATTGCTGCCGCGTCTGCAGCAGATCCACGACAAGATCGAGGGCATTGCCGCGCGCTTTGTGCACCTGGTGGCCAGCGAAGCCGCACTGGACGCCGCCCTGGCCGACAAGGTGGGTGCGCTGCTCACCTATGGCGACCCCTACCAGGGGCCGGTGGAGGGCGCGTGCATCGTGGTGGCGCCGCGTTTCGGTACCGTGTCGCCCTGGGCGTCCAAGGCCACCGACATTGCGCACAACTGCGGCTTTGCGCTCAAGCGCGTGGAGCGGCTGGTGGAGTACCGCATTGCCCTCAAGTCCGGCCTGCTCTCCAAGCCCAGCCTGAACGCCGGGCAACTGGAGCAGGTGGCGGCGCTGTTGCACGACCGCATGACCGAAAGCGCGGTGTTGTCGCGCGACCAGGCGCATGCCTTGTTCGAGGCCCTGCACCCCGCGCCCATGGAGCACGTGGACGTGCTCGGCGGGGGCAAAGCGGCGCTGGAAGCGGCCAACAAGAACTGGGGCCTGGCCCTGGCCGCCGACGAGATCGACTACCTGGTGGAAGCCTTCAGCACCCTGGGGCGCAACCCCACGGACGTGGAGCTGATGATGTTCGCCCAGGCCAACAGCGAGCACTGCCGCCACAAGATTTTCAACGCCGAATTCACCATCGACGGACAGGCGCAGGACAAGAGCCTGTTCGGCATGATCCGCAACACCCACCAGCTCTCGCCCCAGCACATGCTGGTGGCCTACAGCGACAACGCCTCGGTGATGGAGGGCCATGAGGTCGAGCGTTTTGTGGCAAAAACAGCCTCTGGCCCGCGTGGAACCAGCGCGGCGCGCTATGAAAAAGAGAGCGCAACGCACCATGTGCTGATGAAAGTGGAAACCCACAACCACCCCACCGCCATCAGCCCCTTCCCCGGCGCCTCCACCGGCGCGGGCGGCGAAATCCGCGACGAGGGCGCCACGGGCCGGGGCTCCCGCCCCAAGGCCGGATTGACTGGCTTCACCGTCTCCAAGCTCTGGGGCGGCTGGTCCGACCAGCCGGGGGGCAAGCCTGAACACATCGCCAGCCCGCTGCAGATCATGGTCGAAGGCCCCCTGGGCGGCGCCGCTTTCAACAACGAGTTTGGCCGGCCCAACCTGCTGGGCTACTTCCGCGAGTTTGAGCAGACCGTGGCCAGCAGTGCCGACACCGTGCAGCGCGGTTACCACAAGCCCATCATGATCGCGGGCGGGTTGGGGCAAATCGACGCGGGACTGACCCACAAGATCGAGTTCCCCGCGGGCACGCTGCTGGTGCAACTGGGCGGGCCCGGCATGCGCATCGGCATGGGCGGCGGCGCCGCTTCATCGCTGGCCACCGGCGCCAACGCCGCCGAGCTGGACTTTGACTCGGTGCAGCGCGGCAACCCCGAGATCGAGCGCCGCGCGCAAGAGGTCATCAACCAGTGCTGGGTGCTCGGCCAGAAGAACCCCATCCTCGCCATCCACGACGTGGGCGCGGGTGGTTTGTCCAACGCCTTTCCCGAACTGACCAACGACGCCGGGCGCGGTGCGCGCTTTGACCTGCGCGCCGTGCCGTTGGAGGAATCCGGCCTGGCACCGAAGGAAATCTGGTGCAACGAGAGCCAGGAACGCTACGTGCTGGCCATCGCCCCCGAATCGCTGGAGCTGTTCCAAGCCCTGTGCGAGCGCGAGCGCTGCCCGTTTGCGGTGGTGGGGGTGGCGACCGAAGAGCGCGCGTTGAAGCTGGTGGATGAAGGTAAAGAATCGCCTGTTGAGATGCCCATGAACGTGCTGCTGGGCAAGCCGCCCAAGATGCAGCGCGACGTGCGCCGTGTGCAACGCCAGGGCCAGGCGCTGGACCTGACCGGCGTGCCGCTGCAGCAGGCCGTGATCGACGTGCTGGCGCACCCCACCGTGGCGTCCAAGCGCTTCCTCATCACCATTGGCGACCGCACCGTGGGTGGCCTGACGCACCGCGACCAGATGGTGGGCCCCTGGCAGGTGCCGGTGGCCGACTGCGCCGTCACACTGGCCGATTACGCCGGTTTTGCGGGCGAGGCCATGTCCATGGGCGAGCGCACGCCGCTGGCCGCGCTGGACGCCCCGGCCTCGGGGCGCATGGCGGTGGGCGAGGCCATTACCAACCTGCTGGCCGCGCCCATCGAACTGCCGCGCGTGAAGCTGTCGGCCAACTGGATGGCCGCCTGCGGCGAAAGCGGCGAAGACGCCGCCCTGTATGACACCGTGCGCGCCGTGGGCATGGAGCTGTGCCCGGCCCTGGGCGTGGGCATCCCGGTGGGCAAGGATTCGCTGTCCATGCGCACGCAGTGGCAGACCGGCGGGCAAAGCAAGAAGGTGACTTCGCCGGTCTCGCTCATCGTCAGCGCCTTTGCCAGCGTGGCCGACGTGCGCGGCACGCTCACCCCGCAGCTCCAGGCGCAGGACGACACCACCCTGGTCCTGGTGGACCTGGGCCGTGGGCGCAACCGCATGGCCCTCAGTGTGCTGGCCCAGACCCTGAACCAGGTGGGCGATGCCGTGCCTGACCTGGACAACCCACAGGATCTGATCGCCCTGGTAAACGCCGTGAACGCCCTGCGCGCGCAGGGCCTGCTGCTGGCCTACCACGACCGCGGCGACGGCGGCCTGCTGGCCACCGTGGCCGAGATGGCCTTTGCGGGCCAGGTGGGCGTGGCGCTCAACGTGGACATGCTCATCACCGAAGGCGACGGCGTGTCCGACAGCCGCATGGACAGTGGCGAGGCCAAGAACTGGACCACCCAGGTGGGCGCGCGCCGCGACGAACTCACGCTCAAAGCCCTGTTCAACGAAGAATTGGGCGCCGTGCTGCAGGTGCGCACCACTGAGCGCGACGCCGTGCTCAAGACCCTGCGCGAGCACGGCCTGGGCGCCATGACCCATGTCATCGGCAAGACCCGCCCGGCCAGCAGCAGCATCGACGCGGGCAAGGGTGAGCTGCAGGTGTGGCGCGACGCCAAGGCCGTGTTCAGCGCCACGCTTACCGACCTGCACCAGGTCTGGGACGCCGTGAGCTGGAAGATCTGCCAGCAGCGCGACAACCCCGCCTGCGCCGATTCCGAACACGCAGCCGCAGGCGCTGCGAACGACCCGGGTCTGCATATTTACCTGCCAGATTCGGCATTGGCCCGCATAAATACTGATTTTATTGCTATCAATAACGTAGCGCCTGCGGTGCTGACCGCGCGCCCCAAGGTGGCGGTATTGCGCGAGCAAGGCGTGAACTCGCATGTGGAGATGGCCTACGCCTTCACCCAGGCCGGGTTTGACGCCTATGACGTGCACATGACCGACCTGCAAAGCGGCCGCGCCCGTCTGCAGGACTTTGTGGGTGTGGTCGCCTGCGGCGGTTTCTCTTACGGAGACACATTGGGCGCGGGCATTGGCTGGGCGCGCTCCGTCACCTTCAACCCGGTGCTGTCCGAGCAGTTCCAGGCCTTTTTTGCGCGCACCGACACCTTCGGCCTGGGTGTGTGCAATGGCTGCCAGATGTTTGCCGAGCTGGCCGACATCATCCCCGGTGCCCAGGCCTGGCCGCGCTTCACCACCAACCAAAGCGAGCGCTTCGAGGCCCGCCTGTCTTTGGTGGAGGTGCTGCAATCGCCCTCGCTGTTCTTCCAGGACCTGGCCGGCATGCGTCTGCCCATCGCCGTGGCGCACGGCGAAGGCTTCGCCAACTTCCAGTACCGGGGCGACGCCACCCAGGCCATTGCCGCCATGCGCTATGTGGACAACGCTGGCAGCCCTACGCAAGCCTACCCCTTCAACCCCAACGGCAGCCCCGGGGGGCTCACCGCCGTGACCACCGCCGACGGGCGCTTCACCGCCATGATGCCGCACCCCGAGCGCGTGTTCCGCAACGTGCAGATGAGCTGGACCGGCCTGGACAAGAGCGACTACAGCCCCTGGATGCAACTGTGGCGCAACGCGCGCCGCTGGGTGGGGTAGATCGCAGCGGATAGATATATTTTTCGCGTTGAATTCGCCCTCTGTAATGTGATGTTCTTGACGTTGTTTGGGAGATTGGGATGGGATTTTTTGTTAAAAATGCATTGATGATTGTTATTGGTTTTTCGATATTTTCTTATGCGCACGCCGGAGAATTTAATGTTGCTTGCTCATACGACAATGAAAATATTGAGGAGTGCGCAAAGATTATTTCCGATGTAGTTACGGATAAATTTACATCGAAATTTCCTGCAAGTAGATTTTCTATTTTTGTGCACTCGAGTGTTCACGCGTATTCAAGGGGTGGATATGTTGCATACGCCGTCGCTGGTGTTGTGCCGAGAGGGTCCGGAGAATTTCCTGTCAGATACTTTTCTTCCTCCGCTATGAATGGTGAAAAAAGGGTTGATGGTCTGGAATTGTCGAAGATTGAGCTGGAGAATTACCGAGATGTTGTTCGCCAGTTGATGAATAAGTGTGAAATAGCGCAAGCGTGTGATGTTTATGTTCCCAGAAAGCGATGATTTGACAGGCATACCTCTGGAGTCCGACCAATGCCATTCGAGTACTCCATGATTTCCCCTTCGCGTGTTGATCTTCAGGCTTGAAAGCGTTACTGTTTTGCATGCAACGCAATAGCAAGTTGCATCAGAGCGGGGCCAACGGCGTCGGGCTGGCCGATACACTCCGCTGCAGTTCACAGAGGGGCCGCCTCTGGATTGCTGGAAGGAGTTTCGATGCCTGAACGTCCCACACCACCCACCCCGAACGCGCCCGCCGTGCTCAGCTTTCGGGGCGATTCGCTGGAAAACTCCTTCCTGGCCCATGCGGTCGTGGTCGACGCGGATGGCACGGTGTTGATGGGCTTTGGGGACATGGTGCGCAAAACCTTGGCCCGCTCGGCGGCCAAACCTGCGCAGGCCCTGGCAATGCTCGAATCGGGGGCCTTCGGGCATTTCGATTTTGACGAGGCCGATCTGGCCTTGATGTGCGCCTCCCACAGCAGTGAGGGGCGGCACATTGAGCGCACCCTGTCCATGCTGTCCAAGGTCGGTGCCCATGAGTCCGACCTGCGCTGCGGTGGCCACACCCCGATTTCCGAGGCCGTGAATCGGGACTGGATCAAGAGGGACTTTGTACCCACCCCCGTGTGCAGCAACTGCTCGGGCAAGCACGTCGGCATGCTGGCGGGCGCGCGCGCCCTGGGCCAGTCCATGCAGGACTACCACCTGCCCGAGCATCCCGTGCAGCAGTATGTGAAAAAGGTCCTTGCCGATGCGCTCAGGCTGACGCCCCAGGAGGTGGATTGGGGCATTGACGGCTGCAACCTGCCCACACCCGCCTTTGCGCTCGATCGCCTGGCCTACCTGTATGCCAGCCTGGCCCACGCGTCGGATGCGGTGGAGCTGGCCGGTGGCGCATCGCCTGCTGCGCGCACGGCCGCATTGGCCCGCATCTTCCACGCCATGACCCGCCACCCGGAGCTGGTGGCAGGCGAGGGGCGCTTTTGCACCTTGCTGATGCAGGCCTTTGGTGGAGCCCTGGTGGGCAAGATGGGGGCGGATGCGTGTTACGGCATGGGCATCCGGGCCTCGGAGCAGACCCGGCGCCTGGGCGCCAAAGGCGCGATCGGCATTGGCGTCAAGGTCGAAGACGGCAACGTGGATGTGGTTTACATGCTCGTCAGCGAAATTCTGGAGCGCCTGCAGATCGGCACGCCCGAGCAGCGGGCCGCGTTGGACGCTTTCCACCACCCGCGCATGGTCAATACCCGCGGGGTCACGGTGGGCCACGTCGAGTACCCCTTTGCCTTGCACCGCGTGGCGGCAGCAAAATAATGGCGCCGTATGACCCGGTGGCACTGGAGTGCCTGACTGCAGTCGTCGAGGAAGGCAGTTTTGAACGCGCCGCCAAGCGCCAACTGGTGACGCAGTCTGCGGTGTCCCAGCGCTTGAGCGCCCTGGAAGCACAGGTGGGGCAGCCGCTGATCGTGCGCACCAAACCCATCGAACCCACGGCAGTGGGCCGGGTTCTGCTCCAGCATGCCCGCAAGTTGCGCGCACTGCGTGTCGACCTGGGGCAACATCTGCAACAGCTTCCGACCTTCGGCGCGGCTTCGTGCGGGTACAACGACCATATCTCCATTGCGGTCGATGCGGACAGCATGGCGACCTGGCTGGCTCCCGCACTGGGGGGCGCTGGCAACAAAAACTACCTGCTCGAAATCATGGCAGACAACCCCTGCCAGACCACCCTGCGCTTGCGCGAGGGGCGGGTGCACGCCTGTGTCACGACGGTCAGGGAGCCTCCACCGCGCTGCCAATCCATTCCATTGGGGTATTGGGATTACATCGCCGTGGCCCAGGCGGATTTTGCGGCACGGCGCTGCCCCACAGGCCTGGGTCTGAACAACTTTCGGGAATTGCCCTTCATCGCACTGAACCGGCAGGATGGCATCCCAACACAGTTTGTTTCCCACGCGCTCGGCTTGCGGGATGTACGCCTGAACCAATTGTTCGTCCCTGGTCCGCAGGAACGGCTTTCCTTGCTCCTGGCCGGGTGGGGCGTTGGCGTCGTACCCCGGGCCATGGTGATTGAGCAGATTGCCCGGGGGGCTCTGGTCGACATCGCTCCCCGGCATGCCATGCCCTTGCAGATGTACTGGCATTGCCTGCCCCTGGAGTCAGAGGTGTTTTCCTCGCTGTCGGATACAGTGGTGGCGGCGGCTTCCGAATTTTTGTCCACGGCGCTCCCGTGCCCGGCCTTTGGTTACCAGGAAGCCCTGCTGCAACCCGGATGAAGCCACCCCCATGAAGTCCCGTCGGATCCACGCGCAGACCGATCACCTGGCGGCCATGCGAACCTTTGTGAAGGTGGTGGAGGCCGGCAGCTTTTCTGCGGTGGCAAGGGACATGCGCATCTCCACCTCCACGGTGGCACGGCAGGTGTCGGCCATTGAGAGCGTGCTGGGTGTGAGCTTGCTGCACCGCTCCACCCACAGCGTGGCGCTGACCGAGGCAGGCCAGATTTACCACGAAAGGGCGGTGACACTGATCGCCGACCTGGACGATACGCACCGTGTGGTGGCGCAGCTCAATGCCGAACCCAGCGGCCCGCTGAAACTCACGGCCCCCGTCGCGTTTGGGCGCAGGTACCTGTCCCCCCTGATGGCGCCTTTCCTTGCGCTCTACCCCGACATCCAGATTGATGTGCGCCTGACAGACCGGCACAACGACCTGGTCTCGGGCGGGTTCGACCTCGATATTCACGAGGGGGAAAACTATCTGGAGAATCTGGTCGTCCACAGGCTGTCGCGCAACGACAGCGTTCTGTGTGCAAGCCCGGCCTATCTGGAGCGCCGTGGCAATCCCCGCACCCCCGCCGACCTGGAGCAGCACAACTGCCTGCGCTACGTTCACCCCGAGGGTGACCCCCGTTGGCACCTGAGCCTGGGCGAGCAGCGGTGGAGCACCTTGCCCACCGGCAATCTGGTGTCCGACCATTCCGAATTGCTGCTCGACGCCGTCAGCGCAGGGCTTGGCATTGCAGAGTTTGAAGTGTGGCTGGTGCGCGAACAGTTGGAGTGCGGCCAACTCGTTGCGGTGTTGCCGCAGTACCGGATCGACAACAAACTGACCGGCCATTTCATCTACCTGGCGTACCTGGCCAACCGCCGGGGCTCTGCCAAGGTCCGCGCCTTGAGGGACTTCCTGGTCGACAAGCTCGGGCACATCGGGCAGCTTTCCGACGCCTATATCCAGGGGCTGCGCTAGCCCACGCTCTCGTGCGCCAGCGCGGATCCGGCGACGGTGCCCGGCCCGTTTGCGGCGCTGGCAGTGGGCGCAGCAGTGCCGATCTGGTAGCGCTGTGCCTGTTCCCGCAGCTCCTGGTAGTGGCTGCGCAGCTGCGCCAGGCTGCGGCTGGCGTCGTCCCATAGCAGGGCCCCGGTGCTCTGGAGCACGCTGCCGTGCTCGGCCAGGGCGCACAGCAGCCAGTCGGCGCGTTGCAGGGTCTGTGGCGTGCAGCTTTGGCCGCTGAGGTCGTCGTGCAGGTCCAGGCAGTGGGAGCGCCAGTTTTCCGCCAGGTACAGCGCCCGCAGGTCGTCCGAGGTGTTCAATGCCCCTTGCCAACGCGCCAGGATGTCTTCCAGCCACTGCAGCACATGCCTTTGCGCCCCGCGTGCACGGCTGGCGTCGCGCAGGCCCTGGTAGACCTGCAGGGCCAGGGTTTTTTCCAGCCGGAAAGCCGCCAGGGCGGCCCCATGTCCCGGGCCTTGCTCCAGTGCCAGCAGGTGTGCGCAAAAGCAGCGCGTTTCAAAACGCTCGGCGGGGTGGAACAGCGCCAGGTCGGTGCCGTTGCCCGCGCTGTTGAATTGGCTCAAGGGGTCGAAGCGGTACTGGTAGCCAAAGTCGAACAGGTGCACCTGCGCGCCGTCGTCGAGCAGGTTGCCCGCGCACAGGTCCCACTCGAACAGGCCTTGCAGCCACAGCGCCCCGGCCAGCTGCAGCACCTGTTGCACGCTGCGCTCGTTCCATCCGGCCACGGCCTGCCCGGCTATCCAGGGCGACAGCAGCACACCATGGTGCAGGCTGCCCACGGTGGTGTGGGCCAGGCAGCGCCAGCGCTGTGGGTCTGCGTTTTGCAGCTGCATGATGTCGGCACGGCGCTGCAGCTCATTGAGGAAAGAGGTTTGCCCATCCACATTGCGCACCAGCGCGGGGCGGCGGGCCTGCTTGAGGCTCCAGTGGCGGCCGTCGGGGCTGCGCAGGCGCAGCACGCGCGCGGTCAGACCACCGTCGAAGCAGGCCTGCACTGCCGGGTCCTGCGGGGGCAGGGCGGCCAACACCGGCAGGGGCCAGGGGCTGTTGCGCGGATCGCCCACCAGCAGTTCCTGGCCGCTGGCCGCAAAAGCGAGCTGGGCGGCCCGGCGCAGGGTTTCAAGGGACTCAGTCATGGGCGATGGCTGGGGAGCCGCAGGTGGGGCCAAGGGGGGCCCGATGCTACAGCGGGCGTGACACCAGCACGGTGTCCTCGTCGGTGTACTGGGTGGTAAAGCCCAGGGATTCCATGAGCGCGAGCATGGGCTCGTTGTTGGCCAGCACCTCGCCCTCGATGTGGCGCAGGCCGTAGGCGCGCGCGGCGTCCATCAGGGCGCGCATGAGCGCCGCGCCCAGCCCCTTGCCGGCCATGGTGTCGGCCACCACCACGGCAAATTCGCAGGTCTGCCCATCGGCCAGGGTGGCGTAGTTGGCCTCGCCGACCATGACCGGGGCGCCGTCCGTCTCGGTCAGTGCTACCAGGGTCATTTCGCGGGCGTAGTCGATCTGGGTGTAGCGCACCAGCATCTTCTGGGGCAGCTCCTGGATGGCGTTGAAAAAGCGGTAGTACTTGCTGCGCTTGGACAGCGAGCGCACGAAGCCCTGCAGCGCGTTGGCGTCTTCGGGGCGGATGGGGCGCAGCGTCACCGTGCTGCCGTCGCGCAGCGCGGCCTGGGTCACGCATTGCAGCGGGTAGGGGCAGATCGCCATGTGGCGGTACTGGGGGGTGCACGGGCCCGTCTGGCGCAGCTCCACGCGCACGCGGCAGGCGCGCGCGCCCTCGGGGCCGATGTCCAGGCAGCCGATGTGCAGCGCCTGCAGCCAGGGCAGTTCGCTGGCCATCTCCGACAGGCGCAGCAGCACATGCTGCAGCGACTGGGTCGCCGCCTCGGGGCGCTGTGTGCTAGGTGTGAGCAACTGGCACAGCGGGCGCTGCAGCGTCATTTGCGCCAGCAGGCGCGCGTTCAGCGGGGGCAGGGCATGGGCGCAGGCGTCGGGCTGCGCGGGGTCGTGCACGCGCAGCACGGGGCCGAACACCGGGTCGCGCGTGATGGACGCCTGTACGCACGGCGCTGCCGGGTGGCTGCACTCCTGGGCGGCGTTGTGCAGGTGAAACGCTGCCAGCAGGTCGTGCACGCCTTGCGGTTCGAGCACGCTGCGGCCCTCGGCCAAGGCCTGTTCCACCAGGGCGCGTGCACGCGCCAGATCGGGCGCCAGGTAGGACGCCACGGAGGCCGGGGTCTCCTGCAACTGGGCCTGGCTGCGCACCCAGTTGACCAGAAAGCCGAAGCCGATGACGGCGCTTTGGGGGCTGCGGAAAGTGGCCATGCGCGCGCGGGCAAAACGCGCGCGCGCCGGGCGCACCTCAACCTCGCCCATCCAGCAACTGAGCACGGGCTTGGTGCTGTGCTGGGTGGTTTCTATGGTCGCCTCGGCCAGCGCCAGGGGATCGACGAAGGTATTGGGCGTGAGGATGCTGAGCACGCCATCCACATCGGGGTCATCCAGCACTGCCTGCAGGGCGCCGGTGTAGCGCGGCACATCGGTGTCGAACAGCACGTCCACCGGGTTGTCCCTGCTCCAGGTGCCATGCAGCTGCGCGTCCAGCCGCTCCTGCGTAGCGCCGCCCAGCGTGGCCAGGGCCACCTGGTGCTGCGCGGCGGCATCGGCGGCCATCACGCCCGGGCCGCCGCCATTGCAGAGGATGGCCAGCCGGTTGCCCCGCGGCTTGCGCGCGTTGCCCAGGGCGCGCGCGGCAGAGAACATGTCGCCCAGGGACGGCACGCGCAGTGCGCCGCAGCGGCGCAATGCGGCGTCGAACACCGCATCGTCCGCGGCGGCGGTGCCCACGTGGCGCCGGGCCAACTGCGCGGCGCTGAGTTCACGCCCGGCCTTGACCACGATCACGGGCTTGACGCTGGCGGCCGAGCGCACCGCGCTCAGGAAGCGGCGCGCATCGCGCACCCCTTCCAGGTAGAGCAGGATGGACTCGGTGTGCACGTCGGTGGCCAGGTAGTCGATCAGCTCGGGCAGGTCCACGTCGATGCTCTGGCCGGTGCAGAACACGGCGGAAAAACCGAACTCGTTGTTGTGCTGCCAGTCCAGCACCGCCGCGCACACGGAGTTGGACTGCGAGACGAAGCCCAGGCCCCCCTGCGGGACGGCCTTGTGGATGGGCATCACGTTCAGGCCCCGGTGCGGCAGCGCGTAGCCCAGCGCGCGCGGCCCCCAGATGCGCAGGCCCGCCCCACCGCCCGGGGGGGCCGCCAGGGCGTGGGCCAGCGCCTGGGTCTGCTGCGCATCGGCCATGCCGTAGAGCACGGCAGCGCGCACCTTGTGCTGCGCGCACTCCTGCAGCAGCGTGGCGGCCTGCGCCAAAGGGGCGGCCACCAGGGCCAGGTGCACGGGGCCCGGGACGTCTTGCAGCCGGGCGTAGCAGGGCATGTCGCCCACGCGCTCGTGGCGCGGATTGATGCAGACCAGGCGCGGCCCCAGCGGGCCCAGGTGCAGATTGCGCCATATGCCATGGCCCAGGCTGCCGCTCTGGGGGCTGGCGCCGAGCAGGGCGACCGCCCCGGGTTCGAAAAAGGGGCGCAGGCAGGTCGGTGTGGTCATGCGCCATGCTACCGCGCGCATGCCTGCTTGGGGCTGACAAAAATGGCAAAAGCCGGAAAAGCCGGGTTTGTGCGCGCCGGGCTTGGCAAGCATGCAGGCACAGCGTATCGTGCAACGCATGGACATGCGCATGGAGGACCAGCGTGCACGACCCTGCAGCACAAACCCTTGCCGATGAACAGGCCCTGATGGTGCCGCAGCGCAGCTCTGGCGCCGGCACCGCCCTGCTCGTTCCGGCGCAGGAGACCGAGCGCCACGCGCGCTGGCGCGACCGGGTGCAGGCCGCCGCCGCTGCCGCGCGTGCGCGGCGCACGCCACGGCGCATCTTCCTGCGCTGGGTGCTGCCGCTGGCGCTGGCGGTACTGCTGGGCATGGGGCTGCAGAGCTGGCGCAATGCCGACCTGCAGGAGCAGTTGCAGAGCGCCAACCAGAGCGTGCAGGGCATGACGCAGGAGCTGCAGTCGATGCGCCAGGACGTGGCCAGCCGCGCCGACCTGGACGCCGTGCGCGCCTTGCTCACCCAGGGGCTCGATGGCACGCACGCGCGCGTCAGCGCCATGGAGTCGGGCTCCATCGCGCCGCTGGTGGCGCAGATCGGCGCTTCGGTGGGCCTGGTGCAGGGGCGCTACGTGCTGGTGGACCAGGGTTCGGGCAAGCCGCTGCGGCTGCAGGTGCAAGGCGGCAAGGTGCTGCGCCAGGAAGATGGTTCGCCGCGCCTGACGATCAAGGGCAATGGCCCGGTGTTCATCAGTACCTTCATGGGCACCTTTTTCATTCTGGACAACGAGGGCACGCTGCTGACCAACCGGCACGTGGTGCTGCCGTGGGAGCATGGCCTGGGCGCGCGCGCCATGGAGAGTTTCAAGGCCCGGCCCATGGTGGTGGAACTGCGCGGTTTTCTGCCCGGGCACCCGACACCGTTTGACGTGATGGTGCTGGGCGTGGGCAAGGACGACCTGGCGCTGCTGCGCGGCAACGGCCCGGTGCTCAAGGCGCCCCCGTTGCGCCTGGCCGACGCCAACCCGCTGCCGGGCGACACGGCGCTGGTGTTCGGCTACCCCACGGGTGTGCGCGCCCTGCTGGCGCGTGCCGGGGACGAGTTCATGGCGCAACTGGAGCGCATGCCCGACATGGAAGAAAGCCGCCTGGTGGACGTGCTGGCCCAGGCCGGTCTGGTCAAGCCCCTGGTCAGCCGCGGCATCGTCGGGCAGGTCACCGAAGCCGCCGTGGTGTACGACGCCCAGACCGCTGGGGGCGGCAGCGGCGGCCCGGTGGTGAACCTGCGCGGCGAGGTGCTGGCCGTGAACCGCGCCGTACTCAACAACTTCAATGGCTCCAACATGGGCGTGCCGGTCGAGACCGTGCGCGAACTGCTCAAGCAGGTGCCCGAGGAGATCACGGGGCGCAAGCCCTCTGCCAGCGACACCCCCTGACGAGGTAGGCCGCCCCTGGCCTGGGCTCTGTCAGTGACCGAAGTCGTCGCCCCGCGCCGGGCGCTTCTTGTGAAAGGTCAGTGGCACTTCCGTACCCCGGCGCGTCTGCGCCAGCGCGGCGCGCGCGTGCTGCGCGACCCCGGGTTTGACCTTGCCCACCACGTGCATCTCGCAGGGCTTGCAGTCAAAGCGCAGGGTGAGTTTTTCCTTGCCGTTGATGAGCTGTAGCGGCTCGGCCTTGACCTGGCCCTGCACGCCCACCACGCCCTTGGCCTGCTTGGGGCACAGGCTCAAGGAAAAGCGCACGCAGTGCTTGGTGATCATCAGGCTCACTTCGCCGCTTTCGCGCATTTCCTCGAACGCCGGGGCGATCACCTGCACGCCGTGCTTGCGGTAAAAGGCGTGCGCAGCCTTGTTGAACACGTTGGCCAGGTAGCTGAGCGCGTCCTCGGGGTAGGGCGCTGGGGGCTCGGCTGCGGGTGCACGGCTCCAGCGGGGCAGGGCCGCCAGGCGCGTGGCCTCCAGCGCCTGCACTGCGTCGCGGCGCAGCGTGTTGAGCACCGATGCAGGTAAAAACAGGCCACTGGCCCGCGTAATATCTACGTTTGTTGCTATAAAAATAGTAGCACCCAGCTTGCCCAGGTGGACCCGGGTCTGTTCGTCGGCGCTGTGCGGGTCTTGGGCCGTCTCCAGCGCCAAGGCCACGCTGGCGTGCGCGCTGCAGCCGTCTTCGTCGGTGAGGCTCAGCACCAGCCCATCGGCGCTGCGCTCCAACACCATCCAGACGCCTATGCGCCGCTCGCTGGACTTCTTTTCCAGAGTGCGGGTCCAGCGCACGTCGCGGTTGCGGTTGATCTCCAGCGCCTTGCGCAAGTCCTTGTACTGGGCCACCGGGTCTTTGGGCTGCACGCGCCACAGGCCCTTGGCGGCGTCCAGGCACTCGGCCCGGTTCACCGGCAGGCCTACCAGTTCCTTTTGCAGGTCGTAGTAGCACAGGCCGTCGCCGTTGCTCAGGGCCTGGGTCGGGTCGTTGAGTTCGATCTCCACCCCGGCTGGGCCCACGCGCGTGGTCCAGCCGATGGGTTGGCCCGGGTTCTTGGGGCTGTCAAAGGCGCCAATGCTGTCCTGGCGGCCATTCACGAAGTAGTCGGTGAACTCGCGGTTGAAGTTCTGGTCGGGGTCGGGCGCGAACGTGAAGCGGGTGCGCCCGCTGCTGGCGCGCGCCAGGGGCTGGGCGCTGTGCTCGCGCGCTTCGATGAGTTCGTCCAGCAAGAGCCGGTAGTGGGCGGTGATGTTCTTCACATAGCCCAGGTCTTTGTAGCGCCCCTCAATCTTGAAGCTGCGGATGCCGGCGTCCACCAGGGCGGCCAGGTTGGCGCTCTGGTTGTTGTCTTTCATGGACAGCACGTGCTTGTCGTGCGCGACGAAGCGCCCCTGGGAATCGACCACCTGGTAGGGCAGGCGGCAGGCCTGGCTGCACTCGCCGCGGTTGGCGCTGCGCCCGGTGTGCGCGGCGCTGATGTAGCACTGCCCGCTGTAGGCCACGCACAGCGCCCCGTGCACAAAAAACTCCAGCGTGCTGCGCTCGGGGTCGGTGGCGGCGCGGATGGCGGCAATCTGCTCCAGCGTCAGCTCGCGCGCCAGCACGATCTGGTTCAGGCCCACGTCCTGCAGGAAGCGCGCTTTTTCGGGGGTGCGGATGTCGCACTGGGTGCTGGCGTGCAGTTGGATGGGGGGCAAGTCCAGCTCCAGCAGGCCCATGTCCTGCACGATGAGCGCATCCACCCCGGCATCAAACAACTGCCAGGTCTGCTTGTGCGCCAACTCCAGTTCATCGTCGCGCAAGATGGTGTTCATGGTCACGAAAATGCGGCTGCGAAAGCGGTGCGCATGCGCCACCAGCCGCGCAATGTCGGCCACGCTGTTGTCTGCGGACGCGCGCGCGCCAAACCCGGGGCCGCCGATGTACACCGCATCGGCGCCGTGGTGGACGGCTTCGATGCCGATGTCGGCGGTGCGGGCGGGGGCGAGCAGTTCGAGTTGGTGGGGCAGCAGGGACATAGGGGCGCGATTATCCGCGTTGGCCCTACACTGCAGGGTTTTGCATGCCCCATTCCACCCCACCCACTCCCTGGTTTCGCATCGCGCTGCTGTGGCTCAGCGGAATATCCGCCGGGCTGCAGCTGGCCAAGATCTCGCTCGCCTTTGACGCCTTGCAAGCCCACTACGGCGCCACCGCCGCCACCCTGGGCGGGGTGCTGTCGGCCATGGGGGTGGTGGGCATGTTCGCCGGCGTCGGGGTCGGGCTGCTGGCGCCGCGCTGGGGCCTGCTGCGGGTGCTGGTGGGCGCGCTGGCCCTGGGGGCGGCGGTGTCGCTGCTGCAAGCCAGCCTGCTGCCGCTGCCGTGGCTATGGGCCTCGCGCCTGCTCGAAGGCCTCTCGCACCTGGCAGTGGTGGTGACGGCGCCGACCCTGATGGTGCAGTTGGCCGGCCCGCGCCACCGCACGCTGGTGATGGGGGTGTGGGGCACCTTCGTGGCCGTGGCCTATGCGCTGGGCGGCTTGCTTGCACCGTGGCTGCTGGCCCAGGGCGTGCAGGCCTGGCTGCTCGCGCATGCGCTGCTGATGGCCCTGGCGGCGGCCGCCGTGGGCGGCGTGTTTCGCCGCGCGCCCCTGGCGCCCGCCGCCCCCCTGCGTGCGTGGCGGGGCCTGGTGGCCGAGCACCGCGCCCTGTACGGGCGGCAGCAATCGGTGCTGCCCGCGCTGTGTTTCTTTTGCTACACCAGCATGGCCCTGGCCTTTCTGACCTTTTTGCCCATGGCCTCGGGCCCCGACCGCGGCTGGGTGGCCGTGCTCATGCCCCTGTGCGGCGCGGCGGGCACGGTGCTGGCCGGGGTGTTGTCCCAGCGCTGGGTGGCGCCGCTGCGCCTGCTGGCACTGGCCTACCTGGGCGTGGCCATCATGGGCCTGTGGGCCGGGTGGCGGCTGCACCACGGCGAGCCCCTGGCCCTGGCTGCCCTGGCACTCATGGGGGCCACCGGCATGGTGGCCGGCAGCGCCCTGGCCCTGGTGCCCTGGCTCAACCGCGAAAGCAGCCACCAGGCCCAGGCCAACGGCGCCGTGGCGCAACTGGGCAACCTGGGTGCGGTGTGCGCCGGCCCGGTATTCGGCTGGGCCTGGCCGCAGGGCGCCTGGGTCCTGGGGACGCTGGTGCTGGCGTATTGCGCGCTGGGGCTGGTGCTGGTGTACGCGGGAGGGCGGCGGCTGTAAAAGGAGTCGACATGAAGCCGCCCGCCTCCAACCCATGGAGGCTCAGACAAGTACCTCCCACCGCCCGCCACGGTCTGGGCCAATCCGGCGAATCCAGCCTTGGGCCTTGAGTTTGGCAAGCTGGTACTTCACCCCGTCCTCCGTCAAATCACCGATCTGCGCAGCAATTTCCTTACGGCTGGCCAATGGCTGCGCTCGCAGTATTGCCAGTATTTTCTGGGTAGTTTTCTGGGTAGTTTTCTGGGTAGCTTTTGTCGGCGTGTTTTCCAGTGCCCCGGCAATCGCGGGTGGAAAGTGGAAGGTGACCCACAGTCCTCCGTGGTCCAGGTGGAGTTCCGGCGCGGTTACACCGGCTTGCAGGCAGGCATGCTGAATGCGTTCGATTCCCCGCCCCCACGACTCAATCCAGCCTGCGCGAAAAAACGCATTCGCCACATCCGGGTTGAACGGCAGCGAAGCGTGCTTGCCCAGCAATTTTTCCATCGTCCAGTCCGGCGGCAACTGGCCGGGGTTCCAGATCATCAGCTTGTCGGGGTAGACGCTGATCTGAATCGGGGCAGGCACCGCGTAATCCTTGTGCACCACGGCGTTCAGCAGCGCCTCGCGCAAGGCGGCATCGGGCACTGCAAACGACTCGATGCGCTGTAAGCCTTCATAGCTGATCCACGCCTTGAGGTACTTGGCCTGCAGCAACATCATGGCCTGACTGACCTGGGTGAACAGGTCGCCATGGACCTCGTCCTGATAGCGCAAGTCCACATTACTCTCGAAAAAACCCATCTTCAGGTACGCGCCGGTCACAAACCGCTCCGCATCGGGGTGGAACAGCAAAACCGCAGCACGTTTGAGATAGTGGCCATCCGACAGATGCAGCTTGTCGATCAGTTGTGCGTCGGGCTCTTGCAAGGTTTCGGCCGACAGCCTGCCACTTTTGAGTGCCTGCTTGCGAAAAAGGGTCAATGCCCTGGCATCCAGCTCCGGCACTGCCACATGTGGCACGGGCACGCCGTCCCAATGGCGGCCCTGCTTGCGCAGCAAGAAGCGATCGAGCGCCGCTCCCTTGAGCGTTTGTGTGGTGCTACCGCTGCGGTAGCAGTATTCACCCTTGTGGCTGATGGGGTTGGCATAGGCTGGTACCACGATTTCAAGATACTCGCGTCCAGCTTCGGTGCGCAGGTTTACGTCCACCACCACTCCCAGCACATCGCGCACCTTGTTGGGCAGCTCTTCCAGCAGCCGAGCGGCGTTTTTCAGGCCTACCACCCCTCCCTCATCGTTGCGGCCAATCACCAGTGTGCCGCCCTCGGCGTTGGCAAAGGCACAAACCCAGCGCAAATACTCGTCGCGCCAAATCTCCTTCCACTCGGTGTGCTGGTTTTCGGTCATGCCAGTCGATGATTGATGGCCATGGGGTATTGCTGGTCAGTACGTTGGTGCGGATTGTGGACCAGTTTCACGCGGCACAATCCCGCAGTATGAACTCCGTTACGCCAGGGGCATCCCCCACTTCCTTGCGCCGCAGCGACGCCCTGGACGCCCTGCGCGGCCTGGCCATGCTGTGGATGACGGTATTCCACTTCTGCTTCGACCTGGCCAGCCAGGGCTGGTGGCGGCAGGACTTCTACCACGACCCGTTCTGGACCTGGCAGCGCAGCTTCATCCTGAGCCTGTTCCTGCTGTGCGCGGGCGCGGGCCAGGCGCTGGCCCTGGCGCACACGCTGGCCTGGGGGGCGTTCTGGCGCCGCTGGGCGCAGATTGCGCTGTGCGCGGCCCTAGTCAGCCTGGGCTCGTGGTGGATGTTTCCGGGCAGCTACATCTACTTCGGCGTGCTGCATGCCATGGCGGTGATGCTGGTGCTGGCGCGCCTGCTCGCGCCTGCGGGCCGCTGGGGGCTGTGCGTGCTGGCCTTGGCGCTGGTGGGGCTCAAATTCGCCGCCCCCTGGGCACACGCCATGGGTTGGCTGGGCGCGGCTTGGAACGACAGGGCCTGGAACTGGCTGGGCCTGATCGACCGCCTGCCGGTCACGGAAGACTACGTGCCCCTGGTGCCGTGGCTGGGGGTGATGCTGGCAGGTTTTGTGCTGGTGCGCTGGCCGCCCGGGTGGCTGCAGCGTAGCCTGAAGCTGGTCTTGCCAGCGCGCTGGCGCTGGCTGGCACTGCTGGGGCGCTGGGGTTTGAGTTACTACATGCTGCACCAGCCGGTGTTGCTGGGCCTGCTGGCGGCAGCGGGCTGGTGGCTGCGGGGCTGACGCTGCAGCGCCGCAAAAAGCGAAACGGCCCCATGCGGGGCCGTTGTGCAAGCGGCAAGGGCAGGGGGCTTATTCCACCTTGGCCTTGGCGCGCAGTTCCTCGCGGAACTTCATGATCTTCTGCTGGGGCATTTGCTGCGCCAGCTGGGGCTTGACTTCTTCGAAGGCCGGGAACTTGATGTCGCGCACGTCGTCGAGCTGGATGATGTGGAAACCAAACTGCGACTTCACCGGGGCCTCGGTCATCTTGCCCTTTTCCAGTGCCAGCATGGCGTTGGAGAACTCGGGCACGTAGTTGGCGGGGCTGGACCAGTCCAGGTCGCCGCCGTTCTTGGCCGAGCCGGGGTCTTTGGAGAACTTCTTGGCCAGTTCAGCAAACTTCTTGCCGCTCTTGTCCTTCTTGATCTGGGCGATCAGGTCCTTGGCCTGCTTTTCTTCAGGCACCAGGATGTGGCGGGCACGGTATTCCTTGCCGGCGTTGGCGGCCACGAGCTTGTCGTATTCGGCCTTGATTTCGGCATCGGTCACGGGGTTGTTCTTGAGGTACTCGGTGAACAGCTCGTTGATCAGGATGGCCTGCTTGGCCATTTCGATCTGCGCCTTGTAGGCTTCGGTCGAGTCCAGCCCACGGGCCTGGGCTTCCTGGGTCAGGATTTCGCGGTTGATGACTTCCTCGCGCAATTGCCCCTGCATCTCCGGGCTGACCTGGCGGCCGGAGCGGGCCAGCTGCTGGGCCAGGGCGTCGACGCGCGCCTTGGGCACAGGCTTGCCATTGACGATGGCCAGGTTTTGCGCCAGGGCGCCAGCGGACACGGCCAGCATGGCGGCGGCCACGCCAGTCATCACGAGTTTTTTCATGAGGTTTCCTTCAGGGAAGCGGCAAACACAAAGACAGAGGGATTGGGATTCTCAGGACGCCTGGGCGTCGATGGCCAGTGCGTGCACGCCCTGGTCGATGAAATCTTGCAGCGAATCATACACAAGGCGGTGGCACGCCACCCGGCTTTTTCCTATGAAAACCGTAGCACGGATGCGCACCCGGAAATGCGTGCCGTAACCCGTGCCGTTGGCACCCGCGTGGCCGGCATGCTGGTAGCTTTCGTCGATCACCTCCAGCTCGGTGGGGTGCAGCTTGTCTTGCAGCCGCGCCTGCATGCGCGCGGCCAGGGTGGGCAGGTTCATGGGGCAGGGTCCTTGCTGGGTTTGTCGTCTTCGCTGCGCAGGTAGGGTGCGATATAGAAGCCCTGTGCCACCAGGAAGGCCACTGGCAGGGCAAAGCCCCAGAGCTTGAAGTTCATCCACTGGTCAGTGCTGAAAAACACCACCACCAGCGCGTTGAGTGCGGCCATGAAAGCGCTGTAGCCGATCCAGGCCAGTTGCAGGCGCAGCCATACCCCGTTGGGCAGGTCGATCTGGCTGCCCAGCAGGGTTTGCACCACGTTCTTGCGCAGGCCCCATTGGGCATATGCCAGCCCGAAGGCGAAGGCGCAGTACAGCACCGTGGGTTTCCATTTGATGAAGCGCTCGTCGTGCAAGGCCAGCGTGAGCGCGCCAAAGGCGAGCACCATGAACAGCGTCACCTTGTGGATGGCCTGCAGGCGTTTGTCGATGGCGTAGATCAGGCCCATCTGCACCAGCGTGGCCAGCATGAGCACGCCGGTGGCGGTATAGATGTCGTAGAACTTGTAGGTCCCGAAGAAGATCAGGATGGGAAAGAAGTCGAGCAGGGTTTTCATGAAGGGCGCAAGTGTAGCGAAGCCGCCGCCGCCGCGCGGCCATGGCCCCAGCGGGCGTGGGGCAGGGGGCTCACACGTCCAGGGTTTGTGTGCTGTCGCCCTCGGGGCGGCGCACAAAGTCCACCAGCGCCGCGTCGTCACGCACCGTGATGCGGTTGGTGGACAGGGTGACGATGCCGCGCTCCTGCAGCATGCGCAGGGCGCGGTTGGCGGTCTGGCGTGCCACGCCGGCCATGCTGGCGAGTTCATCCTGCGACAAATCCAGCACCCGGATCTCATTCCAAAACAAGCGGCTCAGCGACAGCGCCACGCGCTGCGTGGGCGAGCGGGTGCGCCCGGCCTCGATCACGGCCATGGTCTGCCCGAGCTTGTGGTTGAGGTTGCGCACCAGGTACTGGTTGAACGCCAGGCTCTCCTGGTAGAGCTGCATGAACACCGCGGTGGGCATGCACACCACCGTGGAGTCACGCAGCGCCACCACGTTGTAGCGGCGCGCTTCGTCCTTGAGCAGCGCACCTTCGCCAAACCAGCAGCCGCTCACCAGTCCCGCAAAAGAAGATGCCCTGTCCTGGTTCTGGCTCTCGATCTTCACCAGGCCGTTCATGACACCGTACCAGCCCTGCGCGCGCTCGCCGCAGGCCAGCACGGTGTCGCCCTTGGCGCCGCGCAGCGTGCACAGGGTGTGCACCACGCGGGCCTGGTGGTGCGTGCTCAGATACCGGAACCAGGACTGGTTCTGCACAAAAAGCAGGGGGGTCGGGGTGATGGCGGACATGCGTGCTGGCAGATGCTCGGGTGCGGATGATAGAGGACCCGCAGCCTGCCTGCGGCAAGGGCGGTGTGGGTGTCGTTGGTGCGACAGCCTGGGGCTGGCAGGCTGCCCCGGGGCGGTTGCGCCCGGGCATTGCGGCGTAGCATGCGGGACACCGATCTGCAATTCCAAGGAGACAACCCATGCTCGGACTGATGCAAAACCATGAGCTGCTGATTTCGAACCTGCTCACCCACGCCGAACGCCACCATGGCGACGCCGAGATCGTGTCGCGCCGGGTCGAAGGCGACATCCACCGCACCAACTACCGCGCCCTGGCGGCGCGTGCCCGGCGCGTGGCCAACGGACTGGACGCCATGGACCTGGACTTTGGTGCGCGCGTGGCCACCCTGGCCTGGAACGGCTACCGCCACCTGGAGCTGTACTTTGGCGTCAGCGGCACCGGGCGCGTGCTGCACACCCTCAACCCCCGCCTGCACCCCGACCAGGTGGCCTGGATCGTGAACCACGCCGAAGACCAGGTGATGTGCTTTGACATGAGCTTTCTGCCCATCATCAAGGCCGTGCACGCGCGTTGCCCCACGGTGCGCCATTGGGTCGCGCTGTGCGACGCCGGCCAGCTCCCGCTGGATACCGGCATTGCCGGCCTGGTGAGCTACGAGGCCTGGGTGGGGGCGCAGTCCGAGCAATACACCTGGCCCGTGTTCGACGAAAACAGTGCGTCGAGCCTGTGCTACACCAGCGGCACCACGGGCAACCCCAAGGGCGCGCTTTACAGCCACCGCTCCACCGTGCTGCACGCGCTGGCCGGGGCCTTGCCTGACGCGCTGAGCCTGAGCGCGCGCGACTGCGTGCTGCCGGTGGTGCCCATGTTCCACGTCAACGCCTGGGGCCTGCCGTATTCGGCCGCCATGACCGGCGCCAAGCTGGTGTTCCCGGGCCCGGCCATGGACGGCAAATCCATCTATGAGCTCATTGAGAGCGAGCGCGTGAACTACGCAGCCGGTGTGCCCACGGTGTGGCAGATGCTGCTGGGCCACATGCAGCAGCAGGGCCTGCGCTTTTCCACCCTCAAGCGCACCGTCATTGGCGGCTCGGCCTGCCCGCCGGCCATGATCGCCGCGTTCCAGGACCAGTACGGCGTGGAGGTGCTGCATGCCTGGGGCATGACCGAAATGTCGCCCCTGGGTACGGTGTGCACGCTCAAGAACAAGCACCTGGAGCAGGACGCGGATGCGCGCATGAAGGTGCGCCTCAAGCAGGGCCGTTCGGTGTTCGGCGTGGACATGAAAATTGTCGACGGCGAGGGCCAGGAACTGCCCTGGGACGGCAAGGCCTATGGCGACCTGCTGGTCAAGGGGCCGTGGATCATCCAGGAGTATTTCAAGCACGAAGGCGGCGACGTGCTGGTGGACGGCTGGTTCCCCACCGGCGACGTGGCCACCATCGACGCCGATGGCTACATGCAGATCACCGACCGCAGCAAGGACGTGATCAAGTCCGGCGGCGAGTGGATCAGCTCCATCGACGTGGAAAACATCGCCATGGCGCACCCGGGCGTGGCCATGGCCGCGTGCATCGGCATGAAGCACCCCAAGTGGGACGAACGCCCCATCATCGTGGCCGTGAAGAAGCCGGGCGCAGAACTCAGCCCGCAGGAGCTGCGCCAGTTCTTCGAGGGCAGGATCGCCAAGTGGCAGATCCCGGATGACGTGGTGTTCGTGGACGCCATCCCGCTGGGCGCCACCGGCAAGATGCAAAAAAGCAAGCTGCGCGAACTGCTGCAGGACTACCGCCTGCCGGAACTGCACTGAGCGGTCTGGGCCCGCCTGCGCGCCTGGCCGGTGCGCGGGCGGGGGGCCGGGCGGCGCCCATGGGCAGCGAAAAGCCGCTCAGTGCGCGTTCGCCTGGGCGGCAGCGTCGATGGCGCCGCGCTCGTCCTGGCTGGCGCCGTTGAAGAACAGATTCAGCAGCACGGCGCTGAGCGAGGCCAGCAAAATGCCCGATTCGATCAGGGGGTGCAGCCCGTGCGGCATCCATTGCTTGAACTGGGGGGCCACGAGCGGAATCATGCCCACGCCGATGGAGACCGCCACGACCAGGGCGTTGTAGCGGTTGTTCTTGAAATCCACCCCGCCGAGAATGCGGATGCCCGTGGCCGCCACCATGCCAAACATCACCAGGCCGGCGCCGCCGAGCACCACGGTGGGCAGGGACTCGACCAGCGCCGCCATCTTGGGCAGCAGCCCCAAGGTGAGCAGGATCAGGCCGCCGGCCACGCAGACGAAGCGGCTCTTGACGCCCGTGACGGCCACCAAGCCCACGTTTTGCGAGAAGCTGGTGTAGGGAAAGGTGTTGAAGAGGCCCCCGATGAGGGTGCCCAGGCCATCGGTGCGCAGCCCGCGCGTCAGCGCGGCCTGGTCCACCTTGCTGTCGGTCATCTCGCCCAGGGCGAGGAACATGCCGGTGGATTCGATCATCACCACGATCATCACCAGGGTCATGGTCAGTATCAGCACCGGGTCGAACACGGGGCTGCCAAAGTGCAGGGGCGTGACCAGGTCGAACCAGGCCGCCTTGCCGACCTTGTCGAAGTTCATCAGGCCCGTGGCGGTGGCGGCGATGGCGCCGATCACAATGCCCAGCAGCACCGAGATGTTGGCCACGAAGCCCTTGGCAAAGCGCGAGATCAGCAGGATGGCTACCAGAACGGTGGCCGCAATGGCCACGCCATTGGGGCTGGCGTACTTGGGATTGGGCAGCTTGGGCAGCAGGGCCAGGTCCGCGGGCATGGCCGGCAGGGCGGAGCCTGGCGCCGCGGAGGCCGCGGTGACGGCGTCCAGCCATTGCTTGTGCTCCGGGCTGACGATGCTCGGGGCGGTGGGGCCGACCGGGTTGCCAAAGATCCAGTTGATGCCAATGCGCATCAGGCTGATGCCAATCACCGCGATGATGGTGCCCGTGACGACGGGTGGAAAGAAGCGCAGCATGCGGCTTACCAACGGCGCGATCAGCACCGACACCGCCCCCGCGCCGATGATGGCGCCAAAGATCAGGCGCGCCCCTTCCGCCCCCGGGTTGGCGTTGGCCATGGCCACCATGGGCGCCACGGCGGCAAACGTCACCCCCATCATGACCGGAAGGCGTATGCCAAACCACTGGGTCGCGCCCAGGGACTGGATCAGGGTCACCAGGCCGCAGCAGAACAAATCCGCCGAGATCAGAAAGGCCACATCCTCGGGCGAGAGCTTGAGGGCCCGGCCAATGATGAGGGGAACGGCGACCGCCCCCGCGTACATGACCAGCACATGCTGCAGGCCCAGGGCGGCGAGCCTGCCGGTGGGCAGGCGCTCGTCGACCGGATGGAGGGGTGTACTCATGGAGAAGTCTCCTCGGCGTCAGTGGGGGATGGAAAAAACCCTGGTGGGTTGTTGGCTGGCTGTAAAACTGTATACAAAAAGTAGTTCAACCGGATCAGGGCAAACCCTGCCCAGGGCACGTGGATCTGTTGCTATAAAAATAGTAGCGCGTGTCGCTTACTTGACGCGGGCTGGATGCCTTTTTTGCCATGATCCCGGGGCCGGTCGCCGGTTTTGTCTCAGGAGCGACAAAGACCACCGGCGCAGGGCCTGGAATTCCCCGTACAATCAAAAAAGAACGATCGTTCTATTTATACCCAACAAGGATGGAGCACATGACCGCGCACTACCAAGTCCAGGGCGATATCGCCGTGATCACGCTGAACAACCCGCCCGTCAACGGCCTGGGCCTGTCCACCCGCCAGGGGATCGCCGAGGGCATGGCCAAAGCCAATGCCGACGCCGCCGTCAAGGCCATCGTCATCACCGGCGCGGGCAAGGCCTTCTCGGGCGGGGCCGACATCAAGGAGTTCGGCAAGCCCACCGCGCTGCAAGAGCCCAACCTCAACAGCGTCATCGGCGTGTTGGAAAAGTCGCCCAAGCCGGTGGTGGCGGCCATCCATACGGTGGTGATGGGCGGCGGGCTGGAGCTGGCCCTGGGCTGCCACTACCGTGTGGCGGCGCCGGGCACCAGCGTGGCCCTGCCGGAGGTCAAGCTGGGCCTGCTGCCCGGCGCGGGCGGCACGCAGCGTCTGCCGCGCGTGCTGGGCGTGGAGCCCGCCTTGAACATGATCGTCAGCGGCGAAGCCATCAAGGCCGAGATGCTGGCCATGGTCCCGGGCCAGAAACTGTTCGACAAAATGGCCATGGCCGCCGAAAGCGTGTTGGAAGAGGCCATTGCCTTCGCCCGCGAAAAGGCCGACGTGCGCCCGCTGCCGCTGGTGCGCGACTTGAAGTGCCGACACCCGCAGGGCGACGCCTATTTCCAGTTTGCCCGCAACATGGTCAAGGGCATGAGCAAGAACTTCCCCGCGCCCGCCAAGTGTGTGGACGCCGTGGAAGCCGCCGCCAAGAAGAAGCAGTTTGACGAAGGCCTGGCGGTTGAGCGCGAGATCTTCATCAACCTGATGTGGACCGCCGAGAGCCGCAGCCTGCGCCACCTGTTCCTGGCGGAGCGCGCCGCCAGCAAGATCCCCGATGTGCCCTCCGACACCCCGGTGCGCGCCATCCACTCCGTGGCCATCATCGGTGCGGGCACCATGGGCGGCGGCATTGCCATGAACTTCCTCAACGCCGGTATCCCCGTGAAGATGCTGGAGATGAAGGCCGAAGCCCTGGAGCGCGGCGTGGGCATCATGCGCGGCAACTACGAAGCCCAGGTCAAGAAAGGCAAGCTCAAACAAGAGAAGCTCGACCAGCGCATGGCGCTGCTGACCACCACGCTGGACTATGCCGAGCTGAAGGACGCCGACCTCGTGATCGAAGCCGTGTTTGAAGAAATCGGCGTCAAGGAGCAGGTGTTCAAAAAACTCGACGAGGTGATGAAACCCGGCGCCATTCTGGCCTCCAACACCTCGACACTGGACCTGAACAAGATTGCCGCCTTCACCACCCGCCCGCAAGACGTGGTGGGCCTGCACTTCTTCAGCCCGGCCAACGTGATGAAGCTGCTGGAAGTGGTGCGTGGCGAACAAACCGCCAAGGACGTGATGGCCACCGTGATGGGCGTGGCCAAGAAGATCAAGAAAACGGCGGTGGTCTCCGGCGTGTGCGACGGCTTCATCGGCAACCGCATGATCGAACAGTATGGCCGCCAGGGCGGCTTCCTGCTCGACGAGGGCTGCACCCCCGAGCAGGTGGACAAGGCCATCGAGAAATTCGGCTTTGCCATGGGCCCCTTCCGCATGGGCGACCTGGCGGGCAACGATATCGGCTGGGCCATCCGCAAGCGCCGCTACCAGGAAAAGCCCGACATGAAGTACAGCAAAACCGCCGACCTGCTGTGCGAGAAGGGCCGCTTTGGCCAGAAGGTGGGCAAGGGCTGGTACGACTACGTGCCGGGCAAGCGCGACGCCCTCCCCAACGCCGAGGTGGTGCAGATGATCGAAGAGCACCGCAAGGCCCTGGGCATCACGCCGCGCAAGATTTCGGACGAAGAAATCGTGCAGCGCCTGGTGTTCAGCCTGGTCAATGAGGCCGCCCACATCCTGGAAGAGGGCATCGCCAACAAGGCCAGCGACATCGACATCGTCTACATCTTTGGCTACGGCTTCCCGGCCCACCGGGGCGGCCCCATGAACTATGCCGACGAAGTGGGCCTCTTTAACGTGGTGCAGGCCATGAACCGCTTTGCGCAAAACCCGCTGGACGACGCCCAGTTCTGGCAACCCGCGCCGCTGCTGGCGCGCCTGGCGCTTGAGGGCAAGACCTTCAACTGAGCCACGCCCACCGCACAAGCACAACGAACCAAGGAATCAGCATGACATCCGCCGTTATTGTTTCCACCGCCCGCACCCCCCTGGCCAAGAGCTGGAAGGGTTCCTTCAACATGACCCACGGCGCCACCCTGGGCGGCCACGCGGTCGAGCACGCCATCCAACGCGCCGGCATCGAAGCCGCCGAGGTGGACGACGTCATCATGGGCTGCGCCACCCCCGAGGGGGCTACCGGGTCCAACATCGCGCGCCAGATCGCCCTGCGCGCGGGTTGCCCCGTCACTGTCTCGGGCATGACCATCAACCGCTTCTGCTCCTCGGGCCTGCAGACCATTGCCACCGCCGCGCAGCGCATCATCGCCAACGAAGGCGACATCTACGTGGCCGGGGGCGTGGAAGCCATCTCCTGCGTGCAGCAAGAGGTCAACACCCATATGTTGGCCGACCCCTGGCTGATGAAGAACAAGCCAGAGATCTACTGGAACATGCTCCAGACCGCCGAGAACGTGGCCAAGCGCTACAACATCGGCCGCGAAGCCATGGACGAGTACGGCGCCGCCAGCCAGCAAAAGGCCGCAGCCGCCCTGGCCGCAGGCTTGTTCAAGGACGAAATCGCCCCCATCACCGTCACCATGGGCGTGGCCGATAAGGTGATGGGCCTGAGCACCAAGCAGGTCACCGTGAGCGATGACGAAGGCATCCGCGCCGGTACCACCTATGACGGTATCAAGGGCCTGCGCTCCGCACTGCCCGGCGGCCTGGTCTCGGCAGGCAACGCCAGCCAGTTCTCCGACGGCGCTGGTGCCGTGGTCGTGATGCACGAGAAGCTTGCCGAGCAAAAGGGCCTCCAGCCCCTGGGCCGCTTCCTGGGCTTTGCCGTGGCCGGGTGCGAGCCCGACGAAATGGGCATCGGCCCCGTGTTCGCCATCCCCAAGGTCTTGAAGCGCTTGGGGCTGGGCATGAACGACATCGACCTGTGGGAGCTGAACGAAGCCTTTGCCGTGCAAGTGCTCTACTGCCGCGACAAACTGGGCATCCCCGCCGACCGCCTCAACGTCAACGGCGGCGCCATCGCCGTGGGCCACCCCTACGGGGTCTCTGGCCAGCGCCTGACCGGCCACGCCCTGATCGAAGGCAAGCGTCGCGGTGCCAAGCGCGTCTGCGTGACCATGTGCATTGGCGGCGGCATGGGGGCTGCGGGGATTTTCGAGGTGCTGTAAGCAGGCCTACCGGCGGGCGCAGGCCCGCTGCATGCTACAAAACAAGTCGCTGACCGCGCAGATTCCGCAAGGGCTGCGCGGTTTTTTAATGTGCTTTTGGACTTGGCCCCACCGTTTTACGCCCAATTATCCATTTTGGATAAATTGTCGGAATTGACGGGCGCAAAGCAGCGCGTGAAGTACCCCCATTTTCAGAGTGAGGACAGGGGGATGGCCCAAAAACCGTCGCCAAAGGGAAGGGCATGTGTGCCGTCGTATAGCACGATGCCGGTGATGAAGTCGCCGCCAGTTTGGGCTTTGAGCCTGCGCAGGCCTTTAAAGTCTTGGGCCTGCACCGTGGCGGCGGCCTTGACTTCGATGCCCATGAGCTGGCGCATGGGGGTTTCGAGCACGAAGTCCACCTCCACTTGGTCTTTGTCGCGGTAGTGTGAGAGATACCACGGCTCGTCACTCAAGGCCAGTGCCTTGCGCAACTCACCATACACCCAGCTTTCCAGTGTGGCGCCCCAGCGCTCGCGCCGGGTGATGAGCCGATCGGGCGTAAGCCGAGCGAGGGTGGCTTGCAGGCCTGCATCCAGAAAATGCAGCTTGGGGGCCTTGACGAGGCGGTTCAGCTCATTGCGCCCCCAGGCGGGCAGACGTTGCACCAGGAAGAGTTTTTCAAGAATGCCGAGATATTTTTCCAGTGTGCGCGTGTCGAGACCGAGCTGCCCGCCCGTTTGCGATGCGTTGAACAACTGGCCGCAATGGCCTGCAGCGACATCCAGCAAGCGGGGAATTTGGCTGAGCTGCTCGATTTGTGCAATGTCGCGTACGTCGCGCTCGACCAAGGTTTGGATGTAGTTGCGTGCCCAGGCTTGGCGCCGGGCTTGCGTGGTGCGCTGGCGCATTTCGGGGTAACCACCTGCCAACACGTGGTCCACCATATCCGCTTTGCCCCCCAAGGGGGGTGGGGCACTGGCCGGTTGGTGGATGCTCCAGTCCTGCGTTTGAGCACGTTGCAGAAAATCGTTCGGCCTGCCTTGCAGTTCTGATTGCGACAGGGGTAACAGGGTATGGATTTCCATTCGCCCAGCCAGGCTGTCGGCAATTTGCGGTAGCGCCAGCAGATTGGCGGAGCCGGTCAGAAGGAACCGACCCGGACGGCGGTCCTCATCAATCACCAGTTTGATGGCGAGCATGAGCCCGGGGGCACGTTGAACCTCATCAATGATGGCGCGGTCGAGCCTGCGAGCAAACCCCAGCGGGTCTTGCTGCGCGGTTGCGAGCACTGCAGGGTTGTCGAGGCTGAAGTACTCCATGCCTTGCACGAACTGCCGCACCAGCGTGGTTTTGCCGCACTGGCGCGGGCCATTGACGAGCACGACGGGGGTGTCCTGCAAAGACATCTGCACCCGGGGCGCCCATTGGCGGGCAATGAGTCCCGTGGGGGATGCGGCTGCAATGGTCATGGTGTGCGTGGGTGTTTTTGCTCGCGTCTGATCCGACATTGTATTGTCGTCCAAATAACCTATTTATTCTCGTCTAAGTTCGGAAAGATGTTACGTCCAAATTAACATTTTTTCCCACCGTTTCTGCCTTCAGGGCCAGCTACACAACGCCTGCGCGTTGCGGCAGCAGGGTCTTGGACAGCCTCCCGTGTGGCGTTTTACATGGCGGCAGTTCCGGTCTCCAAGACGACAGCGCTTAGCCCCCGGTAGCGTGGCCCAGGGCCACAATTTGCCCCATGACTCTGCGCAACACCCTCGACTTCCTCCTGTACGACTGGCTGGACGCCCCCGCCCTGGCCGGGCGCGAACGCTTTGCCGACCACAGCCGTGAAACCTTTGACGCCGTGCTCGACACCTGCGAACGCATCGCGCGCGAAAAGTACGCCCCCTTCAACCGACTGGTCGACACGCAAGAGCCCCACACCGTGACTGAGCGCGACGGCAGCCTGCGGGTGGTGCTGCCGCAAGCCAGCCACGAGGCGTTTCGCGCCTATGCCGACTCCGGCATGCTCAGCGCCGCACAAGACTACGATGGGGGTGGCATGCAGTTGCCCTTCACGGTGGAATCGGCGGCCAACGCCTTTTTTGCCTGTGCCTCCATCAGCATCGGGGCCAACCTGCTCTCGGTGGGCAATGCCAACCTGCTCATGGCACATGGCACAGCGGCACAGAAAGAGGTGTTTGCGCGCGCGCAGTTCGAAGGCCGCTGGGCTGGCACCATGTGCCTGAGCGAGCCCCAGGCGGGCTCCAGCCTGTCCGACATCGCCACCCGCGCCGAACCCGATGGCGACGATTTCGCCAGCGACCCGCTGGGCCCGCGCTACCGGCTGCGCGGCAACAAGATGTGGATCTCCAACGGCGAACACGAACTCACCGACAACATCGTGCACCTGGTGCTGGCCAAGATCCCGGATGCGGATGGCAAGCTCCTTGCCGGCACGCGCGGTATTTCACTCTTCGTTGTCCCGAAGCGCCTGGTGGGGCCGGATGGTGCGCTCACTGGCCAACGCAACGACGTGGCCCTGGCCGGTCTGAACCACAAATGCGGCTGGCGCGGCACCCCCAACACCCTGCTCAACTTTGGCGAAGGGCGTTTCCCGGTGGGGCAGGGCAGCCCCTACGGCGGCGGCGCGGGCGCCGTGGGCTACCTGGTGGGCGCGCCCGGCAAGGGCCTGGCCTGCATGTTCCACATGATGAACGAGGCACGCATCGGCATCGGCATGGCCGCCACCATGCTGGGGCTGGCGGGCTACCTGGCCTCGCTGGACTATGCGCGCAACCGCCCGCAGGGTAGACCTCTGGTGGGTGCCGCCAAAGACGCCGCACAGCCCCAGGTGCGCATCATCGAACACGCCGACGTCAAACGCATGCTGCTGGCGCAAAAGAGCTACTGCGAAGGCGCCGCTGCCTTGCAGTTGTACTGCGCCCGCCTGGTGGACGAGCAGCACACCGGCGCGCCAGACGCCGCCGAACAGGCACGCCTGCTGCTGGAGGTGCTGATCCCCATCGCCAAAAGCTGGCCCAGCGAATGGTGCCTGGAGGCCAATTCCCTGGCCATCCAGATCCACGGCGGCTATGGCTACACGCGCGACTTCCCGGTGGAGCAGTACTGGCGCGACAACCGCCTGAACATGATCCACGAAGGCACCCATGGCATCCAGGCCATGGACCTGCTCGGGCGCAAGGTGCTCATGGACGGCGGGCGCGGCCTGCAACTGCTGGGCGCGCGCATGCACGCCACCATGGCCCGTGCCCAGGCGCATCCCGCGCTGCAGGCGCACGCCCAGGCTCTGGGCCAGGCGCTGGCGGCGGTGGGCAGCGCCACGCAGGCCGCCTGGGCCAGCGGCGTGCCGGGCGAAGCCCTGGCCAATGCCGTGCCCTATATGCAAGCCTTTGGCCACACCGTGCTGGCCTGGATCTGGCTGGACCTGGCCTGCGCCGTGCTGGAGCGCGACCCGGCCCTGGCCGCCCCGGCGGCTCAGGGCCGCGTGGCGGCAGCGCGCTACTTCTTCCACTACGAACTCCCCAAGATCAGCGCCTGGCTGGCCGTGGTGGCACAGCGCGACATGACCTGCGCGCAACTGGCGGACGAGGCGTTTTAGTGCCGGGGAAGGGCGGCATAAAAGCCAGCGTATCGCAGGCGTGACAAGCGCCTGCAGGGCAGGGCGGCACAATGCGCCGCAGCACCGCCCGGACCGGGTGGACTTCTTTTTTGACCAGACTGGCAGGACCATGACCCGCACCATCCAACAGCTTTTCGATCTCACTGGCAAAACCGCGCTCGTCACGGGCGGCTCGCGGGGCCTGGGCCTGCAACTGGCCCACGCCCTGGGCGAGGCCGGTGCCCGGGTGATGATCAGCTCGCGCAAGGCCGACGACCTGGAGCAGGCCTGTGCCGAACTGCAAGCCGCTGGCATCGACGCGCGCTGGGTGGCTGCCGATTGCGCCAAAGACGCCGAAATTGCCCGTCTGGCCGACGAGACCCTGCAGCGCATGGGCGACGTGGACATCCTGGTCAACAACGCCGGGGCCAGCTGGGGCGCCCCGGCCGAAGACCACCCCATCGAGGCCTGGGACAAGGTGATGAACCTGAACGTGCGCGGCTACTTTCTGCTGAGCCAGATCATCGGCAAGCGCAGCATGATCCCCCGGCGCAGCGGGCGCATCATCAACGTCGCCTCCATCGCGGGCCTGAACGGCAACCCGGCGGCCATGACCACCATCGCCTACAACACCTCCAAGGGTGCGGTGATCAATTTCACCCGCACCCTGGGCGCCGAGTGGGGCAAGTACCGCATCAACGTCAACGCCATCTGCCCGGGCTTCTTCCCCAGCAAGATGACGGCTGGCCTGCTGCAGGCCATGGGCGAGAAGAACCTGGCCGCTGCGGCCCCGCTGCAGCGCCTGGGCGACGACGAAGACCTCAAAGGTACCTGCCTGCTGTTTGCGTCGGACGCGGGCAAGCACATCACCGGCCAATGGCTGGCGGTGGACGGCGGCGTGAGCGTGGTCACCGGTGGCTGAGCCCGCCGTGGAGGGCCGTGTGGGCCAGGACCTGTTCGAGCAGGTGGCGCTGGGCTTTGGGGTGGACATCCCCTTTGTGCGCCACCTGGGCTTCACCCTGCACCGCTTCGAGGGCGGCCAGTCCGAGCTGCGCTACATACCGCGCGACGAACACCTCAACTCCTTTGGCGTCACGCACGGCGGCGCGCTCATGACCCTGCTGGACGTGGCCATGGCCACGGCCGCGCGCAGTGTCAGCCCGCAAGAAGGCGTGGTCACCATCGAGATGAAGACCAGCTTCATGCAGGCCACCGCGCAGGGCGAACTCTGCGCGCGCGGCGAGCTGATGCACCGCAGCGCCACCATGGCCTTCACCCAGGCCACGGTGTTCGACGCCCAGGGCAAACCCTGCGCCCACGCCACCGGCACCTTCAAGTACGTCAAGCGCCTGCCCACCGGCGCACGCACGGTGCAGGCCCTGCGCTCTGAAGGTTGTGAGTGAAACAGGGCACTGGCCCGCGTGAAATGGACATTCGTTGCTATAAAAACAGTAGCACTCTGGAGACATGGAAGATGCCGACTCCCATCCTGCACCACTACCCGATATCGCCCTTTGCGGAAAAAGCGCGCCTGCTGCTGGGCTACAAGGGCCTGGCGTGGCAGTCCGTGCTGGTGCCTGCCGTGGCGCCCAAGCCCGATGTCGAAGCGCTCACCGGCGGCTACCGCAAAACGCCAGTGCTGCAAATCGGCGCCGATGTGTACTGCGACACCGCCCTCATCACCGAGGTGCTCGACACCCTGCAACCCCAGCCCGCCTTGTGGCCGCTGGACCGGGGCCAGCAGGCCCTGGCGCGTGTGCTGGCGCAGTGGGCTGACACCACGCTGTTCTGGGCCGCCATGGCCTACAACTTCCAGCCCAAGGGCGCGGCTTCGCTCTTCGAGGGGGCGCCGCCCGAGGTGGCGCAGGCCTTTGCCGCCGACCGCGCCGCCATGTCCAGCGGCATGGTGCGCCTGCGCGCCGCCGACGCAGCCGCGGCCTACCGCCAATACCTGCAGCAATTGGCCGACGCCCTGAGCGGGCGCGACTTCCTGTGCGGCAGCACGCCCTGCGCGGCGGACTTTTGCGCCTACCACCCGCTGTGGTTCACACGCGAGCGTGTGCCGGTGCTGGCGGGCATCTTGCAGCCCCATCCGGTGCTGCGGGCCTGGATGGACCGCATGGCTGCCATCGGGCACGGCACGCCCACGCGCCTGTCCGCCGCCGACGCTCTGGCGCAGGCGCGCGAGCACACGCCCGCACCGCTGCCCGCCAGTGACGCCAGCGCCTGTGCCGACCACCGTGTGGCCCTGGGCGACACGGTGCAGGTGCATGCCGAATCCTTTGGCCCCGAGCCCAGCACGGGCGAACTGGTGGCCGCCAGCGCCACGCGCTGGACCCTGCGCCGCCAAGACCCCCGTGCAGGCACGGTGCACGTGCACTTCCCGCGTGTGGGCTGCGTGCTCAAGCGCCTCTCCAACCCCTGAACCCGCTCCACCACCATGACCGACTTCTTTCGCAACCAAACCGCCGTGCTCACTGGCGCCGGCTCCGGCTTTGGCCTGGAGTGCGCCCGCCTGGGAGCCCGGCTGGGCATGAACCTGGTACTGGCCGACGTACAGCAAGACGCGCTGGATCGCGCCGCCGACGAACTGCGCGCCCAGGGCGCCGCTGTGCTGGCCCAGCGCGTGGACGTGTCCGACGCGGCCCAGGTCGATGCACTGGCCCAGGCCACGCGCGAGCGCTTTGGCGCCCCGCACCTGGTGTTCAACAACGCCGGGGTAGGCAGCGCCGGGCTGGTGTGGGAAAACTCGCTGCGCGACTGGCAGTGGGTGCTGGGTGTAAACCTGATGGGCGTGGTGCACGGCGTGCGCGCCTTCACCCCCATGATGCTGGCCGCCGCCCAGGCCGACCCGCAGTGGCGCGGCCACATCGTCAACACCGCCAGCATGGCCGGGCTGGTGAACATGCCCAATATGGGCATCTACAACGTGAGCAAGCACGCGGTGGTGGCCTTGACGGAAACCTTGTACCAGGATCTGTCGCTGGTCACTGAGCAAGTGTCCGCCTCGGTGTTGTGCCCCTTCTTTGTGCCCACCGGCATCCACGACAGCCAGCGCAACCGCCCCGATGCGCTCAAGGACGACGCGCCCACGACCAGCCAGCTCATCGGCCAGGCCATGACCGGCAAGGCGGTCAGCAACGGCAAGGTCAGCGCGGCGGACGTGGCCGCCATGGTGTTCAATGCCGTGCAGGCGCGCCAGTTCTACATCTACAGCCACCCGCAGACCCTGGGCTCGGTGCAAACCCGCCTGGAAGACGTGCTGCAGCAGCGCAACCCCAGCGATCCTTTCGCCGCCCGGCCCGAAATCGGGGCCCAGTTGCGCGCCGCCTTGCGTGTGGCAGCGCCCAGCGCGGCTGGCAGCGGTCAAACCCGGTAAAATGCCGCGTTTTGCTTATCCACCAACCCCGTTTCAGGAAGAACACCATGGGCAACAAGATCGTTACCGAAGCCGACCGCAAGGCCACCCCCCGTCCCACCCCCATGCCCGGCCAAAGCATCCCCACCCCTGGGCGTGGCCAGCGCATCAGCCTTGAGCGTGGCGTGGCCACCCGCAGCAAGAAGAACCCCGGCAAGCGCCACGGCAAATAAGCCCCGGCCTGCCAGAAAGCAAAAAGCCCTCCATGCGAGGGCTTTTTAGTTTCTGAGCGAGCGCCGCGATGCAGGCGCCAAGCGCTCATTGCAAGGACTTGAGCGCGTCCTGGGCCGTCTGCAGGTCCTTGCTGTACTCGCGCAGGTAGCGTTCGCGCTCCTCGCTGCTCCATTCCGCCGCAGAGAACTGGCTGGGCGTGTAGCGTTGTGATGTGTGCACCACACCCGCCTGGCGCGGCATCAGCATCCGGTCCGGAAAAGCGTTTTCCTTGAGCAAAAAACCGTCCACGTCCACCAGTTGCAGCGGAAAGCTGGGGTTCTTGTCGCGGATCAGGGCGCCAAAGAGCTGCAGCCGCATCTCGGCCGCCCCGGCCTTGAGTTCGTCGTTGAACTGCAGCAGGGCAAAAGGGCGGCCCTGGGCGTCGTACACCCGCGCACTGGCCACATAGCGGCCCGGTTCGCGCACCTGGGCCTTGAGGTAGAAATGGAGCGAGCCGTTTTCCACCGCCTCGCGCACGCCCAGCCACTGCCCGGCGGTGGCGCCGGTGTAGACCACGTCGAATTGCACCACGCCGCTGTCGGCGCCCGAGCGCACGTCCACCAGCACCCGGATGGTCCCGTTCTGGCGCGCGTAGCCCTCTTGCGCGGGCGTGAAGCGGGCGCTGTAGACGCCGTCGCGGGCGGCGCGGTCGGGGCTGGCGCCCTCGTCGTTGAAAGCGATCGCTGCGCTGATAGCCTGGATCGGGGCCGAGGTGTCGGGCACCGACTGCGCCTGCGCCCGTGTCACCTGCAGCGCCACCGGGCGGTTGTCGTCGTCCACCGCCGCCACGCTGAACACCACGCTCTCGTTGCCGCTGACGAACACGCGGTCCTGGCTGGTGCGCAGGCGCAAACCCTTCACGCCCTGGCCCTGCGTATCCTTGAACGCAATGCTCTCCTGCACCGGGTCAAACGGGCGCGCCTGGTCCGGGTGCTCTGCCAGCGGGCGCGAATGGTGCGGGTAGCGGGTGGCGTCGCGGTAGCTGCTGTAGACCTCGGCCGCACGCTCGTAGCGCTGCTGCGCGGTGGCCAGCCGCTCCTGGCGCACTGCCTGCCCGCGCTCATTGAGCACCACGGAACCCGCGCCCGCCGGGCCCGGCCCGGGGGCGGCACTGCCGGTATCCGGCGCGGCTTGCACGCTGCCGGTTGCGGCGGCGGGCGCCTCGGGCGCCATGGCCGCCTGCGAAGCCTGCAGCCACCACAGCAGCACACCCGCCCCGGCGGCAGCCCCCAGCCCCAACGCCCAGCGCCGCATCGCCACGCCGCCCCTTGCCCGCACGTCCGCCCTAGAGCGCGTTGGCGGCCATGTCGGCACGCACCTTGCTCACCACACCACCCCAATTTCCGTTGGTGTAGTGGTTGTACGACTCGTTGTCGTCACGGAACTTCACCGAATGAAAGCTCCATTTGGCCGAGCCGCCCTCATTGGCCGCGGTGCCCAGGGTCAGGTCGTTGCAAAACCAGTCCGACGGGTTGCAAAAGCTCGCCCCACCGCTGCCCGAGACGCCGCCGCTGGAGTGGTAGGCCACGGCCTCGTCGTCCTGCCCCGGCAAGACTGCCGAGTACAGGGTGCCGCTGGCGCCGGTGTACATGTAAAGCCACTTGGAGCGCGTCTGGCTGTGGTCGTACATGGCGCGCGCAGTGGCGGTTTTCAGGTCAGAGGTGAGCGGGTCGGACACGGCCCAGCTGCCCACGTTGGCCAGCTCGCTGCCGCCGCCCGCGCCTGCGGCCACGTCCACCCACTTGATGTTCCAGCCGGTTTGCGAGCTGCCGGTGCCGGTGCAAGTGCCGCCGCTGCCCGGGCTGGCATTGGTGACGTTGCGGGTGCTGCCGCCGTACATGGACAGGGCATAGCCGATCTGCAGGTTGCCCGCGCTGTGCACCGCGATATAGCACCAGTTGTTGCCGGTGCAAAAGCAGTCCAGCGCGTCGCGCACGCGGTAGTTTTGGGTCGAGACGCGGTTGTAGCCGTCCCAGTTGACCGCCTTCTTGTTCACACCCGCCGCCGTGGAGGAGGGCCCCCAGTAGATGAAGTCGGCGTAATTGCCTGCGGTGGCGCTGGTGTTGTTGCGCCCATTGATCCACAGCGAGTAATTGGTGGCGTACACCCCGGCGCTGATGCACGCCAGCAGCGCCAGCGCCCAGGCCCAGCGGCCACGCCCCGTCAACCACGAACCCCGAATGCCCATCGATTGCATGGAAAGCCCCTTTCAGAAAAGGTGAAGCACGAAAAACGAACGACCGTACGAAAGCGGCGGAATTGTGTGTTTTTGCGCGCTTTTGTTCCATTGGGGCTTTCCCTTTCGGGGTTTTCCCGGGTTTGGCCTGGAAATCAGGGGGCATCGCGTGGGGCCAGGTGCACCCCGGCCAGCATGCAGCGCACCGAGCCCCCGGCCAGCTCGATGGTGGGCACGTGCAAGGGCAGCAGGCGCGCGCTGCGCTCCACGGCCTCGATCTGTGGGCGCGTGAGCGCGCGCAGCGCCGTGGTGGACAAGGCCAGCACCCGCCCGTGGGGCGTTCCCAGCTCCAGCGCATTGCCCGCAAAGGCGGCAATCTGCGCTTCGCTCAGGGCCAGCACCTCGCGTCCGCCCTCGGCCAGGCGCTGGGCGATGTGTTCGCGCCGTTTTCGGTCGGGAATCATGTCCAGCCCGATCAACGCAAACGCCGTGCCGATGCACATGAGCACATTGGTGTGGTACACCGGGCGCCCGGCGGCATCAAGGGCATCGAACACCATGGGCTCGTAGTTGAAATGGGTGGCAAAGCGCTCCAGCGCCACCGGGTGTGCGCGCTGCGAGCGGCAGGCATAGGCCACCCGCTCCACATGGTCCAGCACCATGGCGCCGGTGCCCTCCAGAAACAAGCCATCGTGCTCCAGGCCGGAATAGTCGATCACGTCCTGCACCCGGTAGTGCGCCTTGAGCCATTCCACCACGTCGCAGCGCCGCTCCCGGCGGCGGTTGGCGCAGTACATGGGGTACAGCGCCACATGGCCCCCGGCATGGGTGGAAATCCAGTTGTTCGGAAAAACCGCGTCGGGCGTATCGGCGCGCTCGCACTCGAACAGGTGCACGCGCACCCCGGCCTGTTCCAGCGCGGCGGCGGCTTGGCTGACTTCTGCAAAGGCGCGCTGCGCCACGCCGCTGGGGGCGCCCCCCTGGCTTGGGCGCTGAAAGGCGTTGTCCGGGGCGGTTTCGGGGTTGGGGTGAAAGTGGTGCGGGCGCACCATCAGCACCGCGTTGGGCGTTTGCACCGACTTGGGCGAGAAAATCATGGTTTGGGGAAGGTGGTTGAACAATGCCCGCATTGTCAAAACCATTGCCACCAAGCAAAAGGGCACAAAATGGTTGTTTTGCACTGTGCAATTTACACAATGCATGGCGCCACCATACAAAGAGCACCATCATGTCATTGGACGACACCGACCGCGAACTCATCAGCCTGCTGCGCGCCAACGCCCGCGAAAGCATCGTGGCCCTGGCGCACAAACTGCGCCTGGCCCGCGCCACGGTGCAAAACCGCCTCCACCGCCTGGAGGCCAACGGCACCATCCTGGGCTACACCCTGCGCCTCAAGCCCGAGGCCGCGGGCGGCGGTGTGCGTGCCATCATGAGCGTGGCGGTGGACGGCGCCCGCGCCATGGACATCATCGCCCAGCTGCGCGGCCACCCCGATGTGACGGCCCTGTACACCACCAATGGCCGCTGGGACATCGTGGCTGAACTGCGCGCCGACTCGCTCGAAGCCTTTGACCGCAGCCTCAACGCCATCCGCCGCATCGAAGGCATCGCCACCACCGAGACCAGCATCCTGCTCTCGGCGCACAAGGCGTGACCGACGCTCTCAGCCCAACAGCAGGCGTACCAGGGGGGCCATGTCCTGCGGCCACCGCTCTTGGGGCGTCACCAGGGCGGCACGCAAGGCGGTGTGGGCCGGTGACACGGGCTGTTCCCGGCCCAGGATACGTATCGCTTCGGCGGCCACTTTCTGCGCCCGTGCTGCGTTTTGCATGAGGTTGGCAATGGCCATATCCGCCGTCACGTGGGCTTCGCGCGGGTGCCAGCAGTCATAGTCCGTCACCATCGCCAGCGAGGCATAGGCCATCTGCGCTTCGCGGGCCAGTTTGGCTTCGGGCATGTTCGTCATACCGATCACGCTCGCTCCCAGGCCGCGGTACCAGTGGGATTCCGCCAGGCTGGAGAACTGCGGCCCTTCAATGCACACATAGGTCCCGCCCCGGTGCAGGCGTGGCGCGTCGTTCCCCAAGGCCGTATCCACAGCCCGCGCCAGCACATCGCTGGTCGCGCGGCAGACCGGCTCCGCCATGGAGACATGGGCCACCACGCCCGATCCGAAGTAGCTGCTGTCGCGTTGGCGTGTCAAATCCAGGTACTGATCGGGCAAGACGAAATCCAGCGGCGCCATCTCCTCCCGCAGGGACCCCACCGCAGAGAAGGACAGCAGATAGCGCACCCCCAGTTGTTTGAATGCATGGATGTTGGCCCGGTACGGCACCTCGGAGGGCAGCAGGTGGTGCGAGCGGCCATGGCGTGCCAAGAAGGCCACCGTGACGCCATCCAGTTCTCCCGTCACCAGCGCATCCGAGGGCGGGCCAAAAGGAGTCTCCAAATGCTGCTCGACCACCTTGTCCAGACCATCCATCCGGTAGAGCCCGCTGCCGCCCATGATGCCAATAAGCGTTTTTTGCATGTTTGCGCCCCCAAGAGTGGTTCTTGCAGGCTTGGTCGCTGCGCCAGCGGGGGTTCTTACATCCGTTTCGCACCAGGCCGGTGTAAGAAAAGACCTGGCCGCAGCGACAGGAACATACCGATTCCACTATGGGCGACTTGCGATGAAAACACTGGTGCTGGCAGGGGCCGGGCACGCCCACCTGGGGGTGCTGCGGCTGTGGGCCCGGCAGCGCCCGCCCAGGGTGCGCATCCTTCTGATCAACCCCACACCGTACCAGTACTACTCGGGCATGCTGCCGGGCTGGATCGAGGGGCTCTACACGCGCTCGGAGCTGGCGGTGGACCTGCGCCCCCTGTGCGAGGCCGCAGGGGCCGAGTGGGTGCAGGCGCACATCATTGGCATGGACGCCGACCGCCGCTGCGTGGGCCTGGGCGATAGGCAGCACATGGATTTCGATCTGCTTTCCTTGGACATCGGGGCGCAGACCAACACATCCTGGTTGGAAGACGTTGGCGACCAATTGCTCCCCGTCAAGCCCCTGGACGCATTTCTGGAGCGTTGGTCCGCATGGCGGGCGGCGGCGGGCTCGGGGCAGCCCCATGTGGCGGTACTCGGGGGTGGCGCTGCGGGCTTTGAGCTGGCCATGGCCGCACACGCCGCGCTCGGCCCGGAAATCCCGCACCGGATCGATCTGATCACCGGAAATACGGGCTTGCTGCCGTCTCACCACCCGGTGGTGCGCACGCGTGCGCAAGGCATGTTGAACGCGGCGGGGATCGTGCCGTCGGCGCAGCGCGCCGTTGGCATCCCCGGGGGGCTGCTGCTGGCAGACGGCACAGAGCTTCGGCCCGGCTGCATCCTGGCCGCCACCGGCGCACGCCCCCATGAATGGCTGTGCTTGTCCAAGCTCGCCTTGGACGAGCATGGCTACGTCGCGGTAGACGCCTTCCACCGATCGCTCTCCCATCCCTGGGTATTCGCCGCGGGAGATACCTGCTCGCGCACCGACACCGCCATGGAGCGCTCTGGCGTCCATTCGGTGCACAGCGGCCCGGTATTGGCCCACAACCTGGCCGCCAGCCTGTGCGCAGGCCCCATGCAACCGTATCAGCCTCGGGCGCGCTCTCTGTACCTGCTGGCCTGTGGCAGGCGCCGGGCCATAGCCTCGTGGGGGCCGTGGAGCGCGCAAGGCCAATGGGTTTGGCGTTGGAAGAATGCCATTGACCAGCGCTTCATGGGCCGGTACCGTGTTGCTTCGGCAGTCCGCAACGAACAAACAAGGCACAAGCATGACTGACATCGCATTGAGCGTGGACGGCAGCGCGGGAGGGCCTGCATTCCAGTCTCTGTTTCAGGACACGGCTTTTCTGGAAGACCTGCGCCGCCAAATGCTGCGCTTCGCCACCTTGCAGCTGTCAGACCGCGATCTGGCCGAAGACGCCGTGCAGGAAGCCCTGATCGGGGCCATGAGGAATACCCAGCATTTCGCCGGGCGGTCCGCCTACAAGACCTGGGTGTTTGCCATTCTCAAGAACAAGATTGCCGACACCCTGCGCCAGCGCCACCGCCTGGTTGAAGCCAGCCAGCTCCTGCATGAGGACGAAGAGGACGAAGATTTCCATGAACTCTTCGATGCCAAGGGTTTTTGGCAGCCCGATGAGCGCCCGCAGGAATGGGCGCAGCCCGAGGCCGCCGTCAAGAACGCCGATTTCTGGCGGGTTTTTGAGGCCTGCCTGGAGCGCCTTCCCGGGCAACAGGCGCGCGCTTTCATGATGCGCGAATTCGTCGAGCTTGATACCCCGGAGATCTGTTCCGCGCTCGACCTGAGTGTGAGCAATCTGAATGTCATGCTGCACCGCGCACGGCTGCGTTTGCGCGACTGCCTGGAGCAGCGCTGGTTTTTGAAGGGTGAATCCCATGCTGAATTGCCATGACGCGACCCGTCTGATGTCGCAGGCCCAGGAACATCCCTTGTCCCTCGGGGACTCCATGTCCCTGCGATTGCACGTGATGATGTGCAGTGGTTGCCGCAACTTTGGCAAGCAGATGAAGGTGCTGCGCACCATTACCCGCGCATACACCCAGGGCGCCGATGGCGCGGACACAGCGGCGGACGCGCCGCAGGCGAAGAAACCAGAAAAACCTTGAATAGGAAGGGCCCTACGCCCCGCCACGGTTCACGGCGAGGCCTCCCGCAGCGCCCGTTCAGTGGTGTGGCCCGCAGCGCTGGGCAATCCAGTGGTCCAGCGACCAGGCGCCGGGGCCGCGCGCCATCAGGTACAGCAGGACCGCGGCCCAAGTGCCATGCGTGGGGTAGGCGTCCGGGTAGACGAACACCTGGATCACCGCCGTCATGCCCAACAAGGCCAGGGCCGAAAAGCGCGACGCCAGCCCGAACAGGAGCAACAGAGGGAACAGGTGCTCGCCAAACGCGGCCAGGTAGGCCGCCAGCTCCGGCGGGAGAACCGGCAGGCGGTAATCGGTGCGAAAAAGCTCCAGCGCACCTTCAGAAAGGCGTGGCCAGCCCAGGTGGATTTCCCCGCTCAGCAGGTCAATCGCAAGGCCTTCGATTTTCGTTTGCCCGGATTTCCAGAACACCGCCGCCATCGAGAAGCGCGCCAGAAATGCCACCGCAGAATGGGGAATGCGCTCCATCAGCGCCAGGGTCCGGTTCACAAGCTGCATGCAGAGATTTTTCATGGTGACTCTCCTTCAGGGACAAGATCCAGGGCGACCAGCGCTCCGGTGCGCAGCAGCATGGCAAACAGGGCCGACAGCTCCAATCCATTGTCGCCCAGCTGCTCAAATACCGCCCCCAGGGGCTGGCCCGCCATCAGCAGACTGAGGCATTGCGCCGCCCCGGGCTCCAGGGGAACGATCTCCACCTGTTGCTGGGGCCGGACGAGCAGCGCCGACTCCGCCTGGCCTGGCGCCACTGCGGCAAAGTCGCCGCCGCTCTGGTGCGCCGACCAAATCGAAACCACCGGGTGCCTGGACTGCAGCAAACGCACCGCAGGCGCGAACCTGCAGCGCAATCGGGGCAAGGCATCCACCTGCGCCAGAGACTGCGCCAAGGCTTGTGGCGCCAGGCCCGGCGCGTCGCGCGCATGAAAGGCCTGCACATAGGCGTACTCCAGGCGCGCCACGTCGGCCAGATAGGGCAAGGACGAGGCCGGTTCGAAGGCCGCGATGAACCCAGGAAAATCGGCCCCATAGTGCGCCAGTATGGGAGTGCGCGGCGGTGTCTGACAAGCGTGCGCGCGTGCCATGGCGCGAAAGAAGGCCTCGCCGACGAGCTGTTGCACCACCGGGAAGGTGTCGGCCAGCGCGTCCACCAGAGACACCACCACGTTGTTGCGGTACACGTTGTAGCGCGTGGCCGGATCAGAACCATTCCAGGCCTTCAAGCCCGGGGGGGAGGCCAGCTCGGGGCGGAGCAAGGGGCGGGCGAAAGCGTCCATCACACACGCTCCAGCGCACGTATCGCCAGCTCCGCCCGGTGCGCTTCGGCCAGCAGGACGGGAAACGCCGGGATGTTCTGGTCGCGCTCGATCAGGGTCGGCATGGGGCCCACACGCTCCAGCGTATGCCGGTACAAGGCCCAGACCACTTCGGCGATGGGCGCACCATGGCTGTCGATCAGCAGCGGCGCCCCTGCGCCGTCCACGTCCTCGGCATAACCGGCCAGATGGATCTCCCCCACGCTGGCAGCGGGCAATGCGTTGATATAGGCGAAGGCATCCCGCCCGTGGTTGACGGCACTGACGTAGGCGTTGTTCACGTCCAGCAGCAGGCCGCAGCCGGTGCGGCGCAGCACCTCCGCGATAAAGTCGGTTTCGGCCCAGGTCGAGCTGGCGAACTCCACGTAGGTGGCCGGGTTCTCCAGCAGCATGGTGCGCCCCAATGCCGTTTGGGTTTCGTCGATGTGCGCGCACACGCGCTCCAGGGTGGCATGGGTGTACGGCGCTGGCAGCAAATCGTTGTAAAAATACTCCCCGTGGCTGGACCAGGCCAGGTGCTCGGAGAAGGCCTGCGGCTGGTAGCGGTCGATGAGCGCCTTCAAGCGGGCCAGGTGGGCGCGGTCCAGCGGCGCTTCGCCGCCAATCGACAAGCCCACGCCATGGATGGACAGGGCATAACGCTGCCGTATCCGGGTCAGGTAGTGGTGGAACGGGCCTCCATCCACCATGTAGTTCTCGGCGTGGATTTCGAAAAAACCCAGATCCGGGCCGGATTCCAGAATGGTTTGAAAGTGTTCTGGCTTGAGGCCCAGCCCGGCACGCAGCGGCAGGGCCGTGCGGTGCGCATCGTTGTGAAGGGGGTCACGCGTCATCGCACGGCTCCAGGGGTCTCGGTCAGGCCATCTTTTCCTTGAACTCCTGCAACTGCCCATGGCCCGAGGGGGAGGTGGGGGAGGCGGTCTTTTCGCAGGTGCCTGCCGGCACCATCTTGAACGCATTGCCCTGGTAGTCCTTCTTGGCCGTGCCCGCGCAGGTGGTGCCCGCACCGGCCTTGCAATCGTTCTTGCCCTTGAGCGAGACGCCGAAGCATTTCTCCTGCTCTGCGGCCGACGCGGGCAAAGCGGCCGCAGTCAGTGCGGCCCCCAGGGCCAGGGCGAGCGCGGCGGCGGTCGTGCTTTTGTTCATGGTGATCTCCTTGTGTTGAAAAAAGGTGCGGCAAACCCGCGAAAGCTCCCGGCGGGCGGCTTGCGGCCCCTATCCACCGGGATGTGGGGTAGTCGCCGCATCGGGCAATTTCTTACAGCGGGCACGTGGCGACGGGGGGATGCATGGGTGTAACAAACCCCTGCGAACGTACGACGGAATCTGCAGCAGGGCGTCTTCCCGCCCTGGCGGTGCACAAAAAGGAGTCCTTGATGCATGCCACCTTGCCCTTGCTGGAAACCCATGCGTTTCCAGCCATTGACCGCCAGACCTTGACCACGCTGCAGGTCAATCTGGGTTACCGCTGCAACCAGTCTTGCGTGCATTGCCATGTGAACGCCAGCCCCCAGCGCACCGAAATGATGGATGACGCGACGCTGTCCCTCGTGGTGGAGGTACTGCGTGCACGCAAGCTCAAGACCCTTGACCTGACGGGCGGCGCGCCGGAGCTGCATCCCGGGTTTCGCTCTCTGGTGCGTGCCGCGCGCCAATTGGGCGTTCATGTCATCGATCGCTGCAACCTCACCATCCTGTTCGAACCCGGGCAGGAGGATCTGGCCGAATTCCTGGCGGAACACCGGGTTGAAGTGGTGGCGTCCCTGCCTTGCTACAGCGCGGACAACGTGGATCGGCAGCGTGGCAAGGGGGTCTTTGACAAGAGCATTGCCGGTCTGCGCCAGCTCAATGCCCTGGGCTATGGCCACGCGGGCAGCGTCCGGGTGCTCAACCTCGTCTACAACCCGCAGGGGCCCAACCTCCCCCCCGATCAGCAGGGGCTGGAGCGGGCCTACCAACGCGAGCTGCAGGAGCATTTCGGCATCCATTTCAACCGCCTGTACGCCCTGGCCAACATGCCCATCAACCGTTTCGGCTCATGGTTGGTCTCCAAGGGGCACTTCAATGCCTACATGGCCCTGCTCAGGAAGCACCACTACCCCGGCAACCTGGACGGCGTCATGTGCCGCAGCCTGCTCAGCGTGGACTGGCGCGGCCATTTGTACGACTGCGACTTCAACCAGCAGTTGCAGTTGCCCATGGCAGGGCAGGGGCGGCACCTGCGCGAACTGCTGCACCACGACTTCGAGGGCACGCCCATCCAGGTGGCTGGGCATTGTTTTGCCTGCACTGCGGGTTGCGGCAGCAGTTGCGGCGGGGCACTGCACAGTGGAGACCGGACATGAAACCCGCCAAACTGCTTCTTGGGTTCCTGATCGCGCTCCTGATCGGGACATTCTTCTACCTGGATGGCGCGCAGTGGCTGTCATTCGAACAGCTCAAGCATGGCCTGGCGCGTTTCCAGTCCTGGCGCGACGGTGCGCCGGTCTTGACCATGGCAGGGTACTTCCTGCTGTACCTGGCCGTGGCCTTGCTCTCCCTGCCGGGTGCCACCGTAGTCACCCTCGCGGGCGGGGCCTTGTTCGGCCTGGGGTGGGGCACGCTGCTGGTGTCCTTCGCCTCCAGCCTGGGCGCCTTGCTGGCATTCTGGACCGCGCGCTACCTGCTGCGCGAACTGCTGGAGACGCGCTTCGCCCCCCGCCTGGCAGCGGTCAACGCGGGGGTGGAAAAGGAGGGGGCGTTCTTTCTGTTCACACTGCGGCTGGTCCCCGTCATTCCCTACTTCCTGATCAATCTGCTGCTGGGGCTGACCCGCATGCGGGCCTGGACCTTCTACTGGGTCAGCCAGGTGGGCATGCTGGCCGGGACGGTGGTGTATGTGAACGCCGGGACCCGGCTGGCCGGGCTGGAGCGCCCGTCCGACATCCTGTCTCCAGCCCTGCTGGGCTCCTTTGCCTTGCTGGCCGTGTTTCCCTGGGGTGCGCGGTGGTTCACTGCGGCCATGCGGCGTCGGCGCGTCTATGCGCGCTGGCAGCGCCCGCACCGCTTTGACCGCAATCTGGTGGTCATCGGCGCAGGCGCGGCCGGGCTGGTCACGGCGTACATCGCAGCGGCCCTCAAGGCCCGGGTCACTCTCGTCGAGGCACACAGGATGGGCGGCGACTGCCTCAACTACGGGTGTGTCCCCAGCAAAGCCCTGATCCGCAGTGCCAGGGCAGCGCACCAGGCGCGCCACGCGCACGCGCTCGGGCTGGACCAGGGGGCGGCATCGGTTTCGTTTCCGCGTGTGATGGCACGGGTGCAAGCGGTCGTGGCCGCCGTCGCCCCCCATGACAGCGTGGAACGGTATACCGAGCTGGGTGTGGAGGTGCTGCATGGGCAGGCACGCCTGATCGATCCGTGGACGGTGGAAATCAGCGATGCCAGCGGTTCCACGCTGCGCCTGAGCGCGCGCAGCATCGTCCTGGCCACCGGGGCGCGCCCTTTCGTGCCGCCCTTGCCGGGCTTGGAGACGGTGGACTACCTCACCTCCGACACCCTGTGGGAGCGCATGGCCCAGAGGGAGCAGGCCCCGCAACGTCTGGTGGTGCTGGGCGGGGGGCCCATCGGGTGCGAACTGGCCCAGGCGTTTGCACGCCTGGGGTCGCAGGTGACGCTGGTGGAAATGGCGCCGCGCCTGATGCTGCGCGAGGACGAGGAAGTCTCGGCCTACGTCCAGGGCGCTTTGCAGGCCGACGGCGTCGATGTGCTGGTGGCGCACCGTGCGCTGCGCATCGAGCGCGAGGGCGTGCAGGCCTGTCTGGTGGTCGCAGGCGGGCAAGGGGAACGGCGCATCGCCTTCGACGATCTGTTGGTGGCCGTGGGGCGGCAGGCGCGGCTGGAAGGCTATGGGCTGGAGGAACTCGGCATCCCCACCCAGCGCACCATCCAGACCAACGCCTACCTGGAGACCCTCTATCCGAACATCTATGCGGCAGGCGACGTGGCGGGCCCGTACCAATTCACCCATATCGCAGCCCATCAGGCCTGGTATGCCGCGGTGAACGCACTGTTTGGCCGCTTCAAACGCTTCAAGGTGGATTACTCCGTGGTGCCATGGGTGAGCTTTGTCGACCCCGAAGTAGCGCGGGTGGGGCTCAATGAACGCGAGGCCCAGGAGCAAGGTGTGGCCTATGAAGTCACGCGCTATGGCCTCGACGACCTGGACCGCGCCATCACCGAGGGGCATACCGAGGGCTGGATCAAGGTCCTGACCCTTGCGGGCCAGGACCGCATTCTGGGCGTCACCATCGTCGGCACGCATGCCGGAGAACTCCTGCCGGAGTTCGTGCTGGCCATGAAGCACGGCCTGGGCCTGAACAAGATTCTGGCCACGATCCACCCCTACCCCACCTGGGCCGAGGCCAACAAATACGCTGCCGGAGCCTGGAAACGCGCCCATGTGCCCACGCGCTTGCTGGGCTGGGCGCAGGCCTACCACCGCTGGGCCCGGGGCTGAATCTGGAGGTATGCCATGGTGCTGAGCATCATCGTTCCGATGCGCAACGAAGCGGCCCAACTGCCCGACCTGCTGGCGCATCTTCTGCCCCTGGTGCGCCAGGGTACGCAACTCATTCTGGTGGATGGAGGCAGCGAGGACGGCAGTGCCGCGATGGCCCGCTGCGCCGGGTTCCAGGTGCTGGACAGCGCCCCCGGGCGGGCGCGGCAGATGAATGCCGGGGCGCATGCCAGCACAGGCGAGGCCCTGCTTTTTTTGCATGCCGACACCCGTTTGCCAGACGGCGCCTTGCGGGCCGTCGAACAGGCCCTGCGCGATCACCCGTGGGGCCGCTTTGACGTGCGCATCAGTGGCCGGCCATGGCTGCTGCGCGTGGTGTCCGCGCTGATGAACGGGCGCTCGCGCCTGACCGGCATTGCCACGGGCGACCAGGCCCTCTTCATGTCGCGCAAGGCCTTTGACAGCGTGGGCGGTTTTTCCGACCAGCCGCTCATGGAGGACATCGATATGTGTGTGGCCCTCAAGCGCCTGGGTGCGCCCGCGTGCCTGCGCTTGCGGGCAACCACCTCTGGCAGGCGCTGGGAACAGCGGGGCGTCTGGCGCACGGTGCTGCTGATGTGGTGGCTGCGCTGGCGTTATTGGTGGGGCGCATCCGCCCAGGACATTGCCAAGGCGTATCGATGAGACCGATCCGCACCGTCATTTTTGCCAAAGCGCCGTTGCCGGGCCTGTGCAAGACCCGGCTCGCCCCGGTATTGGGGGCGCAGGGGGCGGCCCGTCTGGCGCAACGCATGTTGCAGCACACCGTGGGCGTGGCATCGGGCGCTGGTGTGGGCGAGGTGGAACTGTGCGTTTCGCCCGCACCCGAGACGGCTGTGTGGCAACCGTTCAGGGACCCGCTGTGGACCGCCGATTGGCAGGCGCAGGGGGAGGGGGACCTGGGCACGCGCCTGGCACGCGCGGCGCAGCGCTCGGCAGCGCAGGGGCGTGCGGTGCTGCTGATCGGCACCGACTGCCCGGCGCTGGACGCGCAGCATCTGCGCCAAGCCGCGCAGCGCCTGCAAGCGGCGGACGCGGTCATCATCCCCAGCCTGGACGGCGGCTATGTCCTGCTGGGGCTGAACCGCTTCCATCCCAGCCTGTTCGAGGGCATTGCCTGGAGCACCAGCAGTGTGGCCGGGGAGACCATGCGCCGTATCCGTGCGCTGGACTGGTCACTGGCCGAACTGCCGCCCCTGCGCGACATCGACGAGCCGGGTGACCTGCATGCGCTGCCCCAGGCTTGGTTGGAGGGGGTGTAAGAAACCCGATTTCGGGGGCGACTGTATGGGCAGATGCACCCGTTCACCTTGGAGGCCCCCATGCATGCCATCGTTCAGGACTATTACGGCAGGCAGTTGCAAAGCTCGCAGGACCTGAAAACCAGCGCCTGTTGCGACGCCAGCCAGATGCCGGGCTGGCTCAAGCCGCTGCTCGCGCGCGTCCACCCCGAAGTCCTGTCGCGCTATTACGGCTGCGGCCTGGTCGCACCGGCGCATCTGGCGGGCTGCCGTGTGCTGGACCTGGGTTGCGGCTCTGGCCGCGACGTCTATGCGCTGGCCCAGTTGGCCGGGCCTGCGGGCACGGTGGTGGGGGTCGATATGACAGAGGAGCAGCTCCAGGTGGCACAGGCCCATCAGGCCTACCACGCCAGCGCCTTCGGTTATGACAACGTCCGCTTCCTGCAGGGCTACATCGAGCGGCTGGACGAGCTGGATTTGGCTGCGGGCAGCTTTGACGTCATCGTCTCCAACTGCGTGGTGAACCTGTCGCCGGACAAGGCGTCCGTATTGCGCGGTGTACACCGTCTGCTCAAGGCTGGCGGAGAGTTCTATTTTTCCGACGTGTATGCCGATCGGCGGATCCCCAGCACGGTGCGCCATGATCCGGTGCTGTATGGCGAATGCCTGGGCGGCGCCTTGTACTGGAACGATTTTCTGCGCCTGGCCAAGGCCAGCGGCTTTGCCGACCCGCGCCTGGTGGAAGACCGTCCGCTGGCCATCACCGATCCCGTCCTGGCCGACAAAGTGGGCAATGTGCGCTTTTTCTCGGCAAGCTACCGCCTGTTCAAGCTCGACGCGCTCGAGAGCGCTTGCGAGGACTATGGCCAGGCCGTGCGCTACCGCGGGACGGTGGCCCACCATCCCCACCGCTTCGTGCTCGACAAGCACCACGACATCGCGGCTGGGAAGGTGTTTCCCGTATGCGGCAATACCTGGCGCATGCTGAAGGAAACCCGGTTCGCCCCGCACTTTGACTTCATGGGTGACTTTGGCCAGCACCATGGCCTGTTTGAAGGGTGCGGCACCCGCATGCCCTTTGACACCAGCGCCCTGGACGCTGCAGGAGGCGGGTCATGCTGCTGAACGAAGCCCTGGCCCTTGGGCCTGCCCCGGTGCGGGGGAGAACGGTGACGGTTCTCGTGCTGTGCACCGGAAATTCCGCCCGCAGCATCATGGCAGAAGCCCTGTTCCGGCACCTGGGCGCCCCCTGGATACGGGCCTTCAGTGCCGGCAGCCGCCCGGTCGGCAAGGTCAACCCTTATGCCCTGGAGCAGATCCGCACCCAGCTTCGCGATGACGGCACGGCCTACTACAGCAAAGGGTGGGGCGTGTTTGCTGCGAGCGCATCGGCCATGCCCATCGACATCGTGCTGACCGTGTGTGCCAACGCGGCACGCGAACCGTGCCCGGTTTTCCCGGGGGCCGGAGCGCGTGTCCACTGGGAGTTTCCCGATCCTGCGGCGGCAGGCGGCCAGGCGGACGCCATGCGTGCGGCGTTTGGCGCCACCTTTGCCGAAATGCGCAGGCGTGTCGAGTCCTTGACCCAGGGGCAATGGGGCCCCATGAGCGCACAACAAACCGCCGAGGCCCTGCAGGTCTTTTCGGCACAAGGAGAACGCTGATGGAATGGCTCCTGGTACTGGCGGCAACGTTTCTGGCTTTCAGCAACGGCGCCAACGACAATTTCAAGGGGTTTGCCACCGTATGGGGGGCGCAGACACTCAGCTACCGCCAGGCCCTGGTGTGGGCCACGGTGGCTACCTTGGCCGGCAGCCTGCTGTCGTGGTTCATGGCAGATGGCCTGGTACAGCAGTTTTCGGGCAAGGGCTTGGTGGCCGACGCTGCCACGCGCAGCCTGCCTTTTGTCACCAGCGTCGCCATGGGGGCTGCGGCCACCGTTTTCCTTGCGACCTGGCTGGGTTTCCCTGTCTCCACCACCCATGCGCTGATCGGTGGGTTGCTGGGGGCGGGCATGGCCCAGGCAGGCAGCGTGCAGTGGGGAAAACTGGCAGACGCATTTTTACTGCCGCTGCTGCTCAGCCCCTTGCTGGCAGCTGCCCTGGGGCTGCTGGCTTATCGCGTGCTGCGCAGCAGGCCTGCGCAGGCAGACTGTGTCTGTGTGGCACCGTCGGCCATTGTGATGGTGGGGGCCGGTAACGCCATGCAGCGCGGGGGGACGGCCTTACCTGCCATCGTGGTCGGGCAAGAGCACGCCTGCCAGCGCGCGGCGATGCCCGTGCTGTGGTCGGTGCAGCGGCTCCTGGACCGCTTGCATGTGGGTTCAGCGGTGGCCATTTGTTTGGCCCGTGGTGTCAATGACACGCCCAAACTGCTGGCTTTGCTGCTGATGGCACAAAGTCTGGGGGCCTCACGCACGGCTGTGCTGGTGATCGCATTGGCCATGGCTTTGGGCGGGGTGTTATTTGCGAAAAAAGTGGCACACACCATGAGCCAGCGGGTGACGAAGATGGACCCGACCTCCGGCCTGGCCGCCAACCTCATCACGGCGGGCCTGGTGCTGTTTGCCAGCAAGCTCGGCCTGCCCGTGTCCACAACCCATGTCAGCGTAGGCGCGATTGCGGGTGTGGGTGCGGGGTCGCGCAAACTGGACTGGCTTGCATTGCGCAATATTCTGCTGTCCTGGGTACTCACCCTGCCGCTGGCGGCAGGCGTGGCTTGGGTGCTGGGGCGAGTGCTGTAAGGGGGCCAGATGCTGGTACCCCGCCATCGCGGCGGATGTTGCCATAGCGCTTGACTCCGTACATGAGTACGGACGTATGGTTGCGCCAACCCATCCAAATTCGAAAGGACACACGCATGGCTGAACCACAAAACGGGCATGGATCGGCAACCTGACCGTGCTGGAACCTTACCGTCCGCTGTTCATCGGCGCGGCGCTGGTCGCCTTGTTCTTCGCCTGGCGGCGCATCTACCCCGTCCGGCAGCGGCCTGCAAGCCGGGCGAGGTCTGCGCGATTCCCCTACGTCCTGCCATTTTTCTACTGATGTTGAACATGGAGTGATGCTATGACACTGATTGCACGTATCGGCGACAAGGCCGGGGCATTGGGCACCGTCGTTTCCGCAATGGGCTGTGCGGCCTGCTTTCCTGCGATTGCGGGCCTGGGGGCTGCCATCGGGCTCGGTTTCCTGCAGCAATACGAAGGCTTGTTCATTTCGACGTTGTTGCCGCTGTTCGCCGGTTTTGCGCTGTTGGCCAACGCGCTGGGTTGGCTGAGTCACCGGCAATGGCATCGCAGCATGCTGGGCATGATCGGTCCTGCGCTCGTGCTGGCAGGACGCTTCCTCTGGATCACGCCCCTGCTTTACGCAGGAATCGTCTCGATGCTCATTGTGTCGATCTGGGATCTGGTCTCGCCGACCAACCGCCGCTGTGGGTCGGACGGCTGCGAACTCCCCGCCAAACAGGCTTGACAGCCAGAGCCGCCGACCGGCACAGAAAAGGAACGATGGTATGACCACCCTCAAAATACACATCGCCGTCATCGGCAGTGGCGGGGCCGCGATGGCAGCGGCACTCAAGGCCGTGGAGCTGGGGGCGCGCGTGACGCTGGTTGAGCGCGGCGCCATTGGTGGCACCTGCGTCAACGTCGGCTGCGTGCCGTCCAAGATCATGATTCGCGCCGCGCACATTGCCCACCTGCGCGCGAGCAGCCCTTTCGATGACGGAATCGCAGCCACGCCGACATCCATCCAGCGCAAAGTGCTGTTGGCCCAACAGCAGGCCCGTGTTGAGGAACTCCGCCACGCCAAGTACGAGGGCATTTTGGACGGCAACCCGGCCATCACCGTGTTGCCCGGCGAGGCCCGCTTCAAGGACGGTCACAGTCTGATCGTGCGCATGAACGACGGTGCTGAGCGCGCGGTGGCGTTCGACCGCTGCCTGATCGCCACCGGCGCGAGCCCGTCCGTGCCGCCGATTCCCGGCCTGAAAGACGCCCCTTACTGGACTTCCACCGAAGCGCTGGTCAGTGACGCGATCCCCGCGCGCCTGGCGGTGATCGGCTCGTCGGTGGTGGCGCTGGAACTGGCGCAGGCGTTCGCCCGGCTCGGCAGCGAAGTGACGATCCTGGCGCGCAGCACGCTGTTCTTCCGTGAAGACCCGGCCATCGGCGAAGCCGTCACGGACGCCTTCCGTGCCGAAGGCATCAAGGTGCTGGAACATACGCAAGCCAGCCAGGTCGCCCATGCGAGCGGTGAATTTGTGCTGACCACGGCACAGGGCGAACTGCGCTTTGAGCAGTTGCTGATTGCCACCGGCCGCTCGCCCAACACGCGCAATCTGGCGCTGGATACGGCGGGCATCACGGTCAACCCGCAAGGCGCTATCGTCATTGACCCCGGCATGCGTACCAGCGTCGAGCACATCTACGCCGCAGGTGACTGCACTGACCAGCCGCAGTTCGTCTATGTGGCAGCTGCGGCCGGCACGCGCGCCGCCATCAACATGACCGGCGGTGAGGCGACCCTGAACCTGAGCGCGATGCCTGCGGTGGTGTTCACCGATCCGCAAGTGGCCACCGTCGGCTACAGCGAAGCGCAAGCGCACCACGACGGCATTGAGACCGATAGCCGCACACTGCTGCTTTCCAACGTGCCGCGTGCCCTCGCCAACTTCGATACACGCGGCTTCATCAAGCTGGTGACGGATGTCGGCAGCGGGCAACTGATCGGGGTTCAGGCGGTCGCGCCGGAAGCGGGCGAGCTTATCCAGACCGCTGTGCTCGCGATCCGCAACCGGATGACGGTGCAGGAACTGGCCGACCAGTTGTTCCCCTACCTGACGATGGTCGAGGGATTGAAGCTCGCGGCGCAGACCTTCCACAAGGATGTGAAGCAGCTTTCCTGCTGCGCCGGGTGAGAAAACGTCGTACTGGCCGAAACGACAGCCGGTGCATTCCTTGGCGAGCATTGGGGCCTCGCAGCCCGCCGGATACGCTAAGCTTGACTCCGTATATACGTACGGAGTCAAGCGGTATGGAAGACGGTGTGAGGAATCTGAGCATCGGGGTCTTCGCCAGGGCGGCAGGGGTCAACGTGGAAACCATCCGCTTCTACCAGCGCAAGGGTTTGCTGCTGGAGCCGGACAAGCCGTATGGCCGCATCCGCCGCTATGGCGAGGCGGATGTCATGCGGGTGCGCTTCGTGAAATCGGCCCAGCGGCTGGGCTTCAGCCTGGAAGAGATCGCCGAGTTGCTGCGGCTGGAGGATGGCACCCATTGCGAGGAGGCCCGCAGTCTGGCCGAACACAAGCTCAAGGACGTGCGTGAAAAGATGGCTGGCCTGGCGCGCATGGAGGCCGTGCTGTCGGAGCTGGTATGCGCCTGCCATGCGCGAAGGGGAAACGTTTCCTGCCCTCTGATGGCTTCACTGCAAGGGAATGTGGGGCCGCGCAGCACCGATGCGGGAGACGCCCGATGACAACCGCCACCCAACGCGGCGGCCTTTCCCGGCGCATCACTGCATTGGGCGGGGTCATTCGGAAACACTAAGCGCTTTCCCACGAGACCGAAGCCCTCGCTGCCGGAGAGTTCACCCGCCGCGTCCCATCGGCGGCTTTCTGGCACGCCAGGGCTGTGAGGTCTTAACATTCGGTTGTGAGCACCGAGGAGCATAGACGATGACTGCCAACCGTACCGATACCCCACCGAGCCATTGCCAACTGCACCGTGCAGCAGCATGGTTCGTTGCGCTCATCCTGGCTTCAGGCGGGGCGTGTGCAGACACACTGCGGCTGGGAGGTTCCAGCAGCGCGCTCGGCTCGATGGAAGTGCTCGCGGCTGCCTACCGCCAGCTGCACCCCGAAGTCGCCTTCGTGTTCATATCCGATTTGAGCAGTGGCGGCGGGGTCAAGGCGCTCGCCGCAGAAAAACTGGACCTTGCGCTGAGCAGTCGGCCACTTTCGGCAAGCGAGCAGTCGCACGGGCTGCTTGTCTCCGAGTACGGCCGCACCCCCTGGGTGTTCGCCACGACACCGGATACGCCGGTCAAGAATCTCTCACTCGATGAGTTGGCGGAGATTTACGCCGGAAGAACCACCGTCTGGCCGGACGGAAAACCAATACGACTGGTGTTGTTCCCGGAGAGCGATGCCGACAGCGAATGGCTCAGAACCCTGTCTCCCGCGATGGACGCCGCGATGTCGCGTATGCGCCGCGACGGCATGATCGTTGCGGAAACCGACCGTCGGGTGGCGGACGCCCTTGAACGCACCGCACACGCCCTGGGCAACTCCACCCTGGCATTGCTGCTCTCCGAGCGCCGCCGTCTCAAGGCGCTGGCTCTGAACGGCGTGGCGCCCAGCCCGGCGAGCATCGCCGATGGAAGCTACCCTTATTACAAGACCTTCTACGCGGTGCGGCGCCAGAGTGGCACCGAGGCAGCCCGGGAATTCGTCGACTTCGTTCTGTCGCGCGCGGGCGCCGCCATCCTGCGCGCCAATGGACACTGGGTGGTCGACCATGCAGTCAAATGAGCCGCTGCCGGACGCTTATGGTCCCTGGCGCGCGATCCACTGGGTGGCGATGGCGATCGCAATCCTGATCGGCCTGTTGCCACCTGCCGGGTATTTTGCGACGGCGTTCCGGCACGAGGCGGAAACCCTGGGCGCCGAGGCCCGCATCGCCCACCACTTGCTGCAGAAGATGATCAATGAGGCGCCCGACTTCTGGCGTTTCCAACAGCACCGTCTGGAAGCCATCGTTCTGTCCGATGCGGCGGGCGAACCGTCGCCGGAACAGCGGCGCTTGGTGGACCAGGCGGGGACGGTCATCATGCAAACCGAATTGGTCGTCGATGGGCCGACGATCCGCCTGCGGGTCCCGCTGCTGGCCGCCGGGCAGCCGGTTGCCAGCCTGGAACTCGCTCGCTCACTGCAACCTGTGTTGTGGCGAACGGCGCTGGCCACACTGGTCGGGTTGTTGCTGGGGCTGGCGGTGTATCTGGTGGTGCGCCTGCTGCCGTTGCGCTCGCTGCGTCTGGTGCTGGATCAGTTGTCCGAGAGCGAGGCGCGCTATCGCAGTCTGGTCGAGCTCGATCCGGATGCAGTGTATGTGGTCGCTGGCGGACAGGTGCAGTTCGCCAACTCGGCTGGACGTCGCTTGCTCGGTGCTGCGGAAGATTCTCCGTTGCCCGAGCGTCAGTTGGCAGCGTTGTTGTCGCCGCAGTCGCGCGAGGTCGTGGGTTCGTTGGTCGATGCGGCGACAGGCACGCAGCAACCCGCGATGGTTGAGGCGAATCTGGCGCGTGCGGATGGAACCGAGGTGCCAGCGGAACTGCTGGCCGCGCCGTTCCCGAGCAGCGAGCAGCCAGCCGCGCTGCTGGTGGTGCGCGACATCAGCGAGCGCAAGCGGCAGGAGCATCTGTTGGTATTCCAGGCCACACACGACGCGCTGACGGAGCTGCCCAACCGTGTCCTGCTGCTGGACCGGCTCGGGCATGCGCTGGCCCGTGCGGCGCGCACCGAAGCATCCGTGACGGTGGTGGTGGTGGATCTCGACCACTTCAAGTTCATCAATGACAGCCTCGGCCACGACGCAGGCAACCTTTTGCTGCGTGAGGTGGCCGCACGCCTGGCGCGCAGCCTGCGGGAAGGTGACACGCTTGCCCGGCTGGGCGGGGACGAGTTCGTTGCGGTGTTCGACCACGGCGGAGGCGAGCACGATTTGTCGCCCTTGCTCAATCGTCTGCTGGATCGGGTTGCCCAGCCGATCAATCTGGACGGACTGACCCGTGTCGTCACCTGTAGCGTTGGAGTCGCCTGCTCGCCCGCGCACGGGCAGGACGCCGAATCGCTGCTTCGCCACGCCGCCGCTGCGATGCGGCAGGCCAAACGCGCAGGCGGCAATGGATTCAAGTTCTATACCCATGAATTCAGCGCACGGATTCTGGAGCGCGTGACGCTGGAGGCCAACCTGCGCCGGGCCCTGGTCGAACAGCAGTTCGAGTTGCACTACCAGCCGCAGGTCGACCTGCGCAGCGGTGCGGTGGTGGGGAGCGAGGCGCTTATTCGCTGGCGCCATCCAGAACTGGGTCTGGTATCACCCGCCAAATTCATCCCGCTGGCAGAAGAGGTCGGGCTGATCGTGCCGATCGGTGAATGGACACTGCGTGAAGCTTGCAGACAGAGCCAGGTGTGGCAGGCCGCAGGCCTGCCGGTCGTGCCGCTGTCGGTCAACTTGTCGGCCAAGCAGTTTACGCACCAGGACCTACCGCAACTGGTGGATTTGGTGCTGCGCGACAGCGGCCTCGCACCGGAATTGCTATGCGTCGAGCTGACGGAGAGCCTGTCCATGCAGGATCCCGGGCATACCATTGAGGTGCTGAAGCAGTTGAAAGAGATCGGGGTGGGGATCGCGATCGACGATTTCGGCACTGGCTACTCCAATCTCGCCTACCTGAAACGCTTCCCGATTGACAAGCTCAAGCTTGATCGCTCCTTCATTGCCGAGCTGCCAAACAACCCGGAAGACTTGGCGCTGACCCGCACCATCATCGAACTGGCGCACATCCTGCGATTGCAAGTCGTGGCGGAGGGCGTGGAGCGGCGCAGCCAGCTCGCCCTGCTGGCTGCAAGCGGATGCGACGAGATGCAGGGCTATTTCTTCCGTCCGGCCTTGCCTGCGCACGCGTTCGCCGAGCTGCTGCGCAGCGGTCACCATCTGCCACAGGAGGCGCTGCGGCGCGAAGCCGGGGAGAGCTGGCTGTTGTGCGTGGGCGGCGGCGACCCGGTCACAGGTTCATCGTTGTACACCTGGCTGCGGCAACAGCTGGGCCGCTGTTCCTGCGAGGTCTTGCAGGCCACGTGCGCTGGCGAGGCGTTTGAGGTGTTGGCCACCTGCGAAGTCAGGGGCGTGGTGGTGGAAGCTGGGCAGTCTGATGCCTATGCCGGCGAGTTCCTTGCCAAGCTGGCGCAGATGTATCCCGATGTCGAGCGGCTGATCGTCAGCGAAGCGGGCTCCGCCATGTTTGATCCAGGCGCCAGCCTGGCGGTACGGCGTTTGAGCCGTACCGATTTGTTGCGTCACATCTCTGCACCATGCCCGATCCCATCCTCATCATTGAAGACGACCTCACCATCCTCGTAACCGTCGGCGGTTTTCTGGCTGAGTTGGTATGCGCCTGCCATGCACGAAGGGGGAGCGTTTCCTGCCCTCTGATGGCTTCACTGCAAGGGAATGTGGGGCCGCGCAGCACCGATGCGGTGTAGCCGGTTTCTGGGAATCCTGCGGTATCGCATTTTCCCTGCAACACCAGTGTTCATGTATTCCCGCAACCCAGGTGGCGTCCAGGCCCCGGAGCATTGTTGGCATGATTCTGGCTTGGGTACGCGCTTGGAGTGAAAGGGCAGCATGGTCAAGTTCTTTGGTCGTTTTCGCGGACTGGCGCGCAAATTCCACATGGCGTTTCTTCTCACGGCGATCATTCCGGCAACCGTCGCCGGCGTGGTGGGGATCTACTACTCCCTCGACGCGCTCAAGAAAGAGACGCTGCAGCATCTCAATCAGGAAGTGGCCGGGCGGGCGCGCGGCATGGCGCATTTCTTCGATCAGTTGACCAGCGAACTGCTTTATCTGAGCCGCTCGGGTACCTTGTACGAACTGGTTAACCAGCCGACAGGACGGGCTCCCAAGCTGCTGCGTGAACGGTTGGGGAGCGATTTCGCCGCGTTTGCAAAAACCTATCCCTACATCTATCAAATCCGCTTTATCGGTACCGACGGTCGGGAGGTGGTGCGCGTCGACCGGCAGGACAAACGCCTGGTCTTCATTCCCGACACCGGGTTGCAGATGAAGCGCGACCGTTACTACTTCCAGGAATCGATCAGCATCGAAGTTGGCCAGGTGTATGTCTCGCCGCTCGACCTCAATGTCGAGCACGGGCAGGTCGAGCGGCCTGAGCGACCCGTCATCCGCTTCGCGACGCCGGTGGTCGACCGCCACGGCAAAAAGCAAGGCGTGCTGATCATCAACCTGCACGCAACCTATCTGCTGGAGCAGATCGAACACCTGGCGGGCGGGCGCAGCGGCATCTCGTATCTCTTCGACCGCTCCGGCTTCTTTCTTTCGCGCTCGGACGATGAGTTGAAAAAGGAGCTGGTGCCGGACTTCCACATGGAATCCGTCGAGACGCTGGCTGGCCACTTGCCGCGCGGGTTGCTGGCGCGCATTCTGCAGGGAGGACAGGGGACCGAAGTGGTCGGCGAATGGATCGCTGCATTTGCACCCATCGTGCCGGGAAGCACGCTGGCAGAAAGAAGCAATGATGTTCAGAGCTGGGCGGTCGGCCTGATGTACCCACGCGCACGCCTGCTGGAGGCTGTGTTCAACCTCTATCTGTTGTACGGCGTACTGGCCTTGAGCCTGATGACCTCGGCTGCCGCTGGCTACCTGCTGGCGCGCCACCTGTTGCGTCCGCTGCAGGATCTGTCGAACGAGACCGAAGCACTGGCGCGCGGGGATTTTTCTCACCGCATCAGCATTCGCGGCAACGACGAGATCGCTGACCTCGGGCAGCGTTTCAACGTCATGGCCAACAACCTCGAACAGTCCTACCAGGCGCTTGAGGGGCGCAAGGGCGAGCTTGAGCGGGAGGTCGGCGCGCGCACGGCAGATCTCGAACGTGAGCGCGCGCGCCTCGCCGCAGTGATCGACAACACGGCAGATGGCATCATGGCGGTCGACCCCGACGGGCGCATCGAACTGGCCAATGTGGCCGCAGCCCGAATGCTCGGTCAAGGGCAGCAGGCCTTGGTCGGCATCGAACTGGCAAACATCTGGCCGCAATGGCCGGAGCAGACGCGGCATGATGCCGGCATGGCACGGCATGACCTGTCGGTCGGCGAACGATTGTTTTCGGTCAACATCGCGCCGATGCTCGAAGCTGGGCGGCCTATGCGGCACATTCTGGTGCTGCGCGACGTCAGCGAAGAGCGTCGCATGCAGGACCATCGGCGCGAGCTCGACCGGCAGATGTTCCAGATGGAAAAAATGACCACACTCGGCGAGATCGCGATGGGCCTGGCGCACGAAATCGGCAATCCACTCGCCGGGATGAAAGCCGTATCGCAGTTGCTGCTCGACGAAGATGTTGCCGAAGATCACCGCCGCTACCTGGTGCGACTGGTCGGTGAGATCGATCGCCTGTCGGCGTTCTTGCGCACTTTTCATGGCTTTTCAGCGCCGCAGGATATGCATCCGGTGGCCTGTGACATCGGCCAGGCGCTGGATGACGTGCTGCTGTGGACGCGAAACCAGGCGCGCGGCCATCAAATCGAGATCGTCTATTCGCCATGTGCCGGTGCGGTGCCGCAACTCTGGGCCGATCCTGGTCAGCTCAAGCAGGTGCTGTTGAATCTGGTGATCAACGCCATTCACGCCATGCCCGATGGCGGGCGCATCGAGATCGGCATGTGCACCGGCTGTGCGGTGCGGGGCGACGACGCCCTGGGGGCGCCGCGCCGCATGCGTTTCTGCGTGCGCGACAACGGTTTGGGGATTCCCGCAGACGTTTTGCCACGCATCTTCGATCCCTTCTTCACGACGCGCAGCGATGGCTCCGGGCTGGGGCTTGCCGTCGTCAAGAAAATCGTTACGCAACACGGCGCCGACATCCGGATCAGCGCCTCGTCCGGCGAAGGCACCGTTTTTGAACTCGACTGGCCGATCGCACCAAATCAGCCACTGTCGCACGAGGCGTGGTCGTCCGACTGCGCACGCAATACACAGGAGTGTCCGCGCAATGCCTGAACGCATTCTGGTCGTCGAAGACGATGCCACCATCCGCATGAGCCTGGGCCATGTGCTGAAGAAACAGGGCTACGACGTCGAGCTGGCTGAAACCGGCCGCGAAGCCATCGAACTCTTCTCGCGCCATGCCTTCGGCCTCGTCATGCTTGATCTGCACCTGCCCGACGTGCACGGCCTGGAGGTCTTGCGCAGCCTGCACGAATCGGACGAGACGACGATTGTTGTCGTCATGACCGCCTATCCGGAAGTACGCACCGCGATCGACAGCGTGCGCGCCGGTGCCTACGATTACCTGAACAAGCCTTTCGAACTCGACGAACTGCGCGACATCGTCAAGCGCGCGCTGGAAACCCGCCGCCTGCGCCTGGAGGTCGAGCGCCTGCGGGCGTGCACGCCGCAGGTCGGCCCGGTCGAGGGCATGATCGGCAGCAGTCGGCAGTTCAACGAACTGGTTTCGGTGACGCGGCGAATCGCCGCCGCATCGCGCATTCCGGTGCTGATTCGCGGCGAGTCGGGTACTGGCAAGGAGCGTATCGCCCAGGCCATCCATAGCTTGAGCCCGCGTGCAGCCGGGCCGTGGATCACCCTCAATTGCTCGGCGGTGGCCGAGGGGCTGCTGGAGTCGGAAATGTTCGGTCACGAGCGCGGCGCCTTCACCGACGCCAAGGGCACCAAGCTCGGGCTGATGGAGCTGGCCGACGGCGGCACCCTGTTCCTCGACGAAATCGGTGATCTTTCGCCGGTCTTGCAGCCCAAACTGCTGCGCGCCATCGAAACGCAGGTTTTCCGCCGCGTCGGCGGTCAGAAGGAAATCAAGGTCGACGTGCGCTTCGTCGCGGCGACCAACCGCGATCTGGAAGCAATGGTGAAACAGGGGCAGTTTCGCGAGGACCTCTATTACCGCCTCAACGTGGGCGTGATCGACATGCCGGCGCTGCGCGAACGGCGCGACGACATCCTGGCGCTGGCCACGCATTTTCTCAACGATGCGGCGCGCTCGATGGGTGCGGCCAATGGCGGACTCGACCCGGCGGTAATCGGCCTGCTGATGGATTACCGCTGGCCGGGCAACATTCGCGAGCTGCGCAACGTCATGGAGCGCGCCTTGATCCTGGCCGGCGACGCTCCCGTGCGTGCCGTGCATCTGCCGCGTGAATTCGCCGCAGCGCCCGACAGCCCGCGCAGCGGCGGTGAGAGCGAACTGCTGCCGCTGGCCGAAATTGAAAAGCGCCACATCCGCAAGGTGCTGGCCGCCTGCCAGGGCAACAAGACGCTGGCCGCCAAGCATCTCGGCTTGGCGCGGCTGACGCTGCGCAACAAGGTGGCGGACTACGGCTGGAGCGAGTACATCGAGAAGTAGGGCATCGATAAATATCTGGCCGACCTGGTCAAAAATTGACCGGGTCGGCTGCTTTGGGTCCGCCATTTTCCCGCGCAGCGCCTTGTTCTGCGACGAATTCCTGCTGTGGCACACAAACTGCTAATTGCTTCTCCGAACCAATCCGGAGGAAGCACTTGGCTGAGCAACACATTAACGCAGCGTCGGCCCATGCGGCGCTCAAAGGCACTTACAAAGGTGTCCTGAAAATATCGCTGGTGCTGGTGGTGACCTACCTGATCGCCCAGGCCACCAGTTCCTTTCTGCCACCGGCGGATTACCGCTACCTGCCAGCCATCGGCAACCGCACGGCGGTGTGGATCGTCGCCGAACTGCACCTGATGTTCGCCGCCTTCGTGCTCGGTGTGCCGATTTTCGCGCTGATCACCGAGATCATCGGCATGGTCACCCGGGAAAAAAAGTACGACGACCTGGCGCGCGAATTCACCAAGCTGCTGGCCATGGCCTACACCATGACGGCGATTCTCGGTTCGGTGTTGCTGGTGCTGTTCGTCGCCCTCTACCCGAAGCTGGTCGGCTACCTGGGCACGCTGTTCAAGCCGACCTGGATCGCTTATGTGGCGCTGATCTTTGGCGAAGTGATCGTCGCCTACCTCTACTGGACCACCTGGGATGTGCTGCAGGGCGCCCGCAAGCGCTGGCACATCGCCATCGGCCTGCTGGTCAATGTCCTGGGCACGGCGCTGCTCTTTGTCGCCGACATCTGGGTGACCTTCATGATGAGCCCGGCCGGCATCGACGACGCCGGCAATCTGACCAGCCTGTGGGCGGCGATCAACAACCCCACCTGGATGCCGATCAACATCCATCGCCTGCTGGCCAACGTCGCTTTCGGCGGCGCCATCGCCGCGGCCTACGCTGCCGTGCGCTTTCTCGCCGCAAAGACTGACGAGGAGCGCGCGCGCTTCGACTGGATGGGCTATATCGGTTCGTTCATCGCCATCGCTGCCTTCATTCCGCTGCCTTTCGCCGGCTACTGGCTGGGCCGTGAGATTTACCAGTTCAGCCAGCAGATGGGCGTCTCGATGATGGGCGGCGGCTTCTCGTGGCTATGGATCCTGCAGGCGATGCTGATCGGTTCACTGTTCCTGGCGTCCAATTTTTACCTCTGGCTCGGCATGGGGCGGATCCCCGGCGCAGAGCGCTACGTCAAGTTCCAGATCCCGATGATGATCATCCTGACCATCGGCTTCGTGGTCTGGGCGACACCGCGCTCGATCATGGCCAGCGGCGCCGAGATGGCGGCGATGGGCGGTTCCCACCACCCCTTCCTCGGCCTGTTCGGCGTCATGGCCGCCAAGAACACGGCGGTCAACCTGATGATCCTCACCACCTTCTTCTCGTTCATGCTCTATCGGCGCGGCAATCGCGTGCCGGAGGTGTCCTGGGCGACGGCGGGCAAGGTCCTGCAGGCCCTGGCGATCGCTGCGGCGGCCGGGGTGGTCTTCGGCTTCGGCATCTACAGCTACTACGTGCCGTCGAATGTCCGCATCGGCTTCTCGGTCTATCAGGTCTCTGCCGTGCTGACCGCCATGGCCGTCTTCGTCGCCATCGACATCCCGCTGCTCAAGGGCGCGCGGGAAATCGGCGCCATCCGCTGGGGACAAATCCCCAGCCGCTCGCAGTACGCGCTGTTTTTCCTGGCCATCAGCTTTACCTGGCTGATGGGCCTGATGGGCTACATCCGCTCCGGCATCCGGCAGTACTGGCACATCTACGGCCGCGTCGCCGACGAGAGCGTCAACGCCTACACGATGACCCACGGGCAGGCGACCATCATCGTCTCGCTGATCGTCGTCATCTTCTTCATTCTGGTCGGCGGCGTCTTTGCCATGGCGATGCGCGCCGACTGGAAAAAGCCGGCAGCGGAGGCCTGAGATGAAAACCACCATCATCAAAGTTTTTTTCTTCCTGCTCGCCGTGGTCAGCACCTACGCCTATGTGGGCCAACTGGTGCCCCAGTTCGAGGAGCATCCGCCAGCCAAGAAGCTGATTACCGTCAGTACGTCGGCGGCGGAGCTGGCGGCGATCGGCGAGGAAATGCTGCGCACCAAGGGCGGCTGCCTGATCTGCCACAAGGTGACCGAGTCCGGCAACGAGCGCGGCCCGGATCTGCGCCAGGCGGCTGACAAGGCGGCGACGCGCAAGCCCGGCATGGGTGCCGAGGCCTATCTGATCGAATCGCTGGTGCAGCCCGAGGTCTTCCTCGTGCCGGGCTATCCGAAGATGATGCCGTCGGCCATGAAGCCGCCGGCCAATCTGTCGATGGCCGAACTGAAGTCGGTGGTTGCCTTCCTGCAGTCGCTCGGCGGCGCCGAAATTACCGTGAAGATCCTGCCCGAGGACATCCAGGCGGCGAAGGCTGCCGGGCCGGTGCATCGCGGCAAGGAACTGATGGCCACATACGGTTGCATCGGCTGCCACAAGGTCGAGGGCGAGGGCGGAGAAATCGGTCCCGAACTGACCCAGGTCGCCACGCAGCGCGAGCCGGCGCAGATCCTGGAAAAGATCGTCAATCCGGCGGCGTGGACGACGCCGGGTTATCCGGCCGGAATCATGCCGGCCGATCTCGGCAAGTCGATTCCCGAAGGCGATCGCCACGAGATCGTCGCTTATCTCGCCAAGCTTTCCGGCAAGCAGTACGCCGCGACTGGCGCCGCATCGCCCTGGTCGCATGAGGGCGTGCGCCTCGGGCTGGTGATTCTCGTCTTCAATCTCGCCATGCTGGCGGCACTGGCCCTCGCCGGTCGGCGCGAGAAATCGGGAGGTGTCGCGTGATGCAACGCTGGACTTTCGCTATTGCCCTGGCCGTCTGGCTGGGCGTCTTCGTCGGCCTGAAGTTCGGCATTCGGCCACCGATCCCGGCCAGCGTGCTGATGATCTATATGACGCTGACGACGCTCGGAATTCTCTTCTTCGTCGCTGCCAACGAGGCGCGTTTCAAGGCGTTCGTCGCGCCGCTGCGCGCCGTTTTCGCCGGCACGGTGCCGCTCTGGGTACAGGTGCCGGTGTTCATCGCCATCCCGGCGATCGTCGGCTACGGTAGCTGGCTGCGGGTGGCGCCGAGTTGGGATGCGCCCTTTGAAGCCCGTGTCGTGCATCCGCAGCCGCCGACCAGCTTCAGCTTCCACGGCAAGAAGGTGGAGGTCGGCGGTCTGGAGAATCCCCTGCGCGCCGATGCCGTCCATCTGGAAAAGAACATCGCCGCCGGCAAGACGGTCTATTACCAGAACTGCTTTTTCTGTCACGGCGACGCCCTCGCTGGCGACGGCCACTTCGCGTCGGCGCTGACGCCGCTGCCGGCCAATTTTCGCGACGTCGGCACGATCTCGATGCTGCAGGAGTCCTTTGTCTTCTGGCGCGTATCGACCGGCGGCCCCGGCTTGCCCAAAGGCGCCACGCCGTGGCTGTCGGCGATGCCGGTATGGCAGAACTTCCTGACCGAAGACGAAATCTGGAAAGCCATCATGTACATCTACGCCGGTTCAGGTTCGACGCCGCGCGTCTGGGACGAGGAGGGAAAGCATGAACAGCACTAGGGTTTTCGTGGCGCTGGGAATGCTGCTGGCACTGGCTGTTCCGGCCCGTGCCGAGGTGCAGACCGAGCCGGTGCCGCCGACGCCGGTCGCCCCCGATCTCGAACAGGGCAAGAAGCTCTACCAACGCTATTGCACCCAATGCCACGGCGACGAGGGAAAGGGCAACGGCCCGGCGGCCGATTTCGTTTATCCGCGGCCACGCGATTTCACGTTGGCGCTGTTCAAGGTGCGCACCACGCTGTCGGGCCAGTTGCCGACCGATCACGATTTGTTCCACATCATCAGCGAGGGGTTGCCCGGCACGTCGATGCCGGCGTGGAAGAAGTTCATTGCCGAGAAAGATCGCTGGCAACTGGTGCATTACGTCAAGACCTTCGATGCGCTCGGCCTGTTCAAGGAAGAGCCGCCGCAAGTGCGTGTGGTGCTCGATTCGCCGCCGACCGTGGACGACGCGCTTATCGCGCGCGGCAAGACGCTGTACGAGGAAAAGAAGTGCTGGCAGTGCCACGGCAAGGGGGGGCGCGGCGACGGCACCTCGTCGTCGGGAATGAAGGACGAATGGGGCTTCCCGATCCGCCCGGTGAACTTCACCAAGAGCTGGCGTTTCCGCGGCGGAGACCGGCTGGAAGACATTTACCGCACCTTCACCACCGGCTTCAACGGCACGCCGATGCCCTCATTTGTCGATGCCATTCCGGCCGCCGCCGATCGCTGGGCGCTGGCTGCTTTCGTCAAGAGCCTGTCGCGACCGCAGAAGAGCGGCCAGGTGTTGAAAGCCAAGGCGCTGAGCGGCGAGATTCCCGCCGATCCCTATGCCAGCGAATGGCAGTCTGCGGCCTACACCGATTTTCCGCTGGCAGGCCAGATCATTCTTGAACCGCGCTGGTTCAAACCCACCCACGACGTGCTGACCGCCCGGGCGCTCTACAACGACAAGGAAGTTGCCATCCTGCTCGAATGGGACGACGGCACGCACAACGTCGGTACCGACGGCAAGCCGACCGACGCCGTCGCGCTGCAGATTCCGGTCGGCGAAACGCCGGGCGAGAAACCCTACTTCATCCTCGGCGACGCCACGCATGCCGTCGATTACCTGCGCTGGGACGCCGCCAAAGGACTCGACCGACAGCTGGCCGAAGGCGCCGACAAGATGGCGCCGCGCGCGCCTGGCGGTTTCGTCGCGCAGGGCGGCTACAAGGATGGGCAGTACCGCGTCATCCTGCGTCGCCCCCTGAAAACCGGCGATGCCAACGAATGGCAGTTTGCGCCGGGCAAGTTTACGCCGGTCGGCTTCCATCTCTGGGACGGTGATAACGGCGAGGAGGGCCGCAAGATGGCGATCTCGACCTGGTACTACCTGCTGCCCGAACCCGGGACGCCGCTCTCGGTGTTTGTCCTGCCGCTGGTGCTCGGACTCGGCGTTGGCGGCGGCCAGCTGCTGCTCGCGCGCCGCCTGCGTCGGCGCAAGGGAGAGCGGGCGTGAACCTCGCATTGCCCGGACTTTTTCTCGGCGGCCTCGCTTTCGGTCTGCCGCTCGGGCGCTTGCGCGCTGGCGCCGGGCGTTTTTCGCACCGGCGCTTCGGCCTGCTCGCAGCATCGGCGCTGCTGCTGATTGCCCTGCGCAGTGCGTTTTCGCTGAGCGGATTCGAGACGCTGGCGCTGGCCGTCGGTTTTTATCTGGCGCAGGTGCTTGGCCGCCGTTGTGCGCCAGCGGGCCAGGCGGTGCCGTCGCCGCTGCGCTGGCGAACCGCCGCCTACGCCACGCTGCTCGCTTCGCTTCTGCTGCTCGTCGGCGATCCGGCGGCGGCGCAGGGTCCCGGCTGGAAGCGGCTGGACGCGGATGAGGCGGCGCCCGGCTTCAAGCTGACCGACCAGAACGGCAAGGCCGTCTCGCTCGCCTCGCTGCGCGGCAAGGTCGTCGTTGCCAGCTTCATCTATACCGAATGCAAGGACATCTGCCCGGTCTTGCCGCAGATCCTCGCCCGCGTCGACAAGCATTTGCAGCCCACAGAACAGGCGCAGGTGCGCTTTGTCGGCATCAGCATCGACCCATTGCGCGACACGCCGCAGAAGCTTCGTTCATTCATGGCGGCGCACGGGCTTTCGCCGCAACGCTGGACGCTGCTGACTGGCACCAGCGCCGAGTTGACCCAGGTTGCGACCGACTACGGCATTGTCGCCAAACCCGACGCCAGCGGCGAACTGGTGCACAACGGGGTCTACATCCTGATCGACGGCCAGGGGAAACTGCGCACCGAGTTCCACGGCCTGTTCACCCCCACTGAAGAAATCGCCGGCGCCGTGCGCGCCTTGCTGCCGACGGGCAAAACCCAACCCCGGAGGCCCTGAGCATGCCCTACAAGCATATTTACCTGCCGCTCGACAACTCGGCGCATTCACTGGCCGGTGTCGATCTGGCGATCGCCTACGCCCGGCTGCATGGCAGCCAACTAAGCGGCAGCCACGTCTATGCCGCCAAACTGCATGACCGGCGTTTTCGCCAGATGGAAGGCGGCTTGCCCGAGCCGTACCGCAAGGAGGAGAAGCTGATCGAGCAGCGCGAGATTCATGACGACCTGATTACGCGCGGATTGCAGATCATTTCCGACTCCTATCTCGACGTTTTTTCGGCGCGCTGCCAGGCAGCCGGTGTGAACCATCGGGGGGTTTCGCTGGAGGGCAAGAACTGGCAGGCCCTGGTCGCGGACATCCACGCCAGCGATGCCGATCTGGTGGTGATGGGCGCGCTCGGCCTGGGGGCGGTCGAATGCTCGCAACTGGGCAGCGTCTGCGAGCGCGTGGCGCGCCGCCTCCAGCGCGACTTGCTGGTGGTGCGCGAAGTGGAGACTGGCGCGTCGGACGCATCCCGGACGATTGCTGTTGCGCTCGACGGCAGCCCGCAGTCCTACGGCGCCCTGATGACCGCGCTGGAACTCGGCCAGGCCTTCGCGCGTCCGGTGGAAGCGGTGGCGGTGTTCGACCCGAATTTTCATTACGTTGCCTTCAACAACATCGCCAAGGTGTTGTCGCCGCAAGCCGCCAGCGTCTTTCGTTTCGAAGAGCAGGAGAAACTGCACGAGGACATCATCGATTCAGGTCTGGCCAAGATCTACCAGGGGCATCTGGACATCGCCCGGAGCCTCGCCTCCGAGCAGGGGGTCGAAATCGGGACGCGGCTGCTGGCTGGCAAGTCGTATGAGCAATTGTTGCGCTACGAACAGGAAAGCCGACCATGGTTGATGTTGCTCGGGCGGATCGGCGTGCACTCGGATGCCGACATGGATCTGGGCAGCGCCAGCGAGACGCTGCTGCGTCAGGCCAGATGCAATCTGCTGCTCTCGGCGCGGCTCTTCGAGCCGCCGCTCAACCAGATCGCGGCAACGACGATGACCTGGACCGATGAGGCGCAAGCGCGCATGGACAGGGTGCCGGACTTCGTGCGCGGCATGGCGCGCAAGGCGGTGATCGCGCACGCGGTACAGGCCGGCCATACGGTCGTGACGTCCGACGCGATCGACGCCTGCCTGGCGAAATTCATGCCCGGCGCCGCAGCAGACGCCGGGAAGGCCGCTGGCAAGTGTCCGTTTGCCCATGAGCGTACCGCGGCGACGCCAACGGTCGGCGAGCCGCTCGTCTGGACCGCCGAGGCGACGGCCCGCATCGAAAAAATTGGCGCGCCCGCGCTGCGCGACCATGCGCGCCTGCGCATCGAGAAGATGGCGCGCCGCCAGGGCCTGAGCGTGGTGGACGCGGACCTGGTCGCCAGCGCCTCGCGCACCGTTTCGGAGATGCTGGGGTGAGCGTGACGCAGCGTCCGGCGCCGGAACCGCAGCTGGTTTCCTGGAACCTGACACGGGTTTGCAACCTGGCGTGTGGCCACTGCTATCTCGATGCAGTGCAGCGGCGCAGCGAAGCCAGTGACGAACTGACCAGCGAGGAAGCGCTGGCGGTGGTGGAGGACATCGCCGCGCTGGCGCCCGGTGCAATGCTCGTGCTGACCGGGGGTGAGCCGCTGATGCGCCGCGATCTCGATCAGTTGATCGCCTGCGCCGCAGCGCATGGGCTGATGCCGGTGATCGGCAGCAATGGCAGCCTGCTCAATGCCGCGCGCGCGCGGCGCTTGCGCGAGGTCGGCGCGGTCGGCGTCGGCATCAGCCTCGATTCGATCCTGCCCGGCTTCCATGACCGCCTGCGCGGCATGGCCGGCGCCTGGGGAAAAACCGTCGCCGGCATCGACGCCGCACGGGCCGCCGGGCTGGCCGTGCAACTGCAAATGAGTGTGTTTGCCGAGAATCGTCACGAACTGGCGGCGATGGCTGACTACGCCGAGGAAATCGGTGCGCTCGCTCTCAATGTATTTTTTCTCGTGTGCACCGGACGCGGCGTCAGCCAGACCGACCTCGACAGCGCAACCTACGAGGCGACGCTGGCCGAAATTGCCGCCTTGCAGCGCGAGCGGCCCCACCTGATGCTGCGCGCCCGCTGCGCGCCCTATATGCGCCGCCGCCTCGGCCTGCATGTCGGCGAAGCGCGCGACGGTTATGAATCCTTTTCCAGCGCCTGCCTGGCCGGGCGCAGCTATTTCCGCATCGGCCCGGCAGGCGACGTGACGCCTTGCCCCTACATTCCCGACGCGATCGGCAATCTGCGCCAGCAGCGGCTTGGTGAGCTGTGGCGCGAAAGCCCCGTATTGCAGCGCCTGCGCGAGGAAATGCCGGGTGGCAAATGCGGCCACTGCGACTACCGCATCAGTTGCGGCGGCTGCCGCGCCCGGGCGCTGGCGCTGGCCGGTGACCTGATGGCCGAGGACCCGAGGTGCGCCTACCTGCCGCCGACGGGCGCCTTGCCGGAGTCCCCCGCCGAGCACCCGGCGGTGGGCGCTGCGCCGACCTGGGATACCGCCGCCAGCGGGTTGCTGGCACAGCTTCCCGGCTTCATCCGCCGCCGTGTGCGCGAGGGCGTCGAGCGCAGGGCGCAGGAAGCCGGTATCGGACTGGTCACGCTGGCTTTCATGCAGGCTTGCCGCCCGGCCGCGCTCTCGCTGCGGCGCCCCGGTGCGAAGACATAGTGCGCACGACCGCGCCTGCCATCTGCTGCGCGCCGTCGGCGGCGCAAACGCCGCGCGCTGCGGTCAGCGCGGTGGCGATGCAGGCAACGGTCGAGACACCGGCCAGGTAGTTGCCAGCCAGGTGCAGGCCTGGTGCGACTTCGGCCAGTCGCGCGCGCAGTGTGGCGACCTGCTCGACGTGCCCCGGCTGCGGCTGCGGCAAGCCCTGCGGCCAGTAGCGTACGCTGGAAAACACCGGTGGCGCGCTGGCGCCAAGCAGGTCGCGTACGTCCCCCTGCACCAGCGCCAGCAGTTCTTCGCGCGGCAAGCGCGCGAGTTCCGGCTGGCGCGCGCCGCCGACGTAGGCGGTGATCAGCTCGTGGCCGACCGGCGCGCGCCCTGCGAACAGCGATGACGAAAACATCAGGCCCAGCGTCGCGCGTTTTTCGCCCGACGGGTTGAGTACGCCCAGCCCGTCGAGCGGGTGGGTGACGTCCGGGCTGCGGTAGCCGAGGCCGAGGACTGCCATCGGCGGGTGATGGATGCCACCGAGAAAACTGCCCGCCTCATCGTCGAGGCCGGTGATCAGGCGGGCCGCCGCATAGGCTGGCAGCGCAACCACCAGTTCGCGCACGCGGCAGTGTGTGACGCCGTCGCCTTCGCGCAGCGCGATGCGGTAGCCGCCGCCGGGGAGGCGGGCAATCGCCTCGGCGCGCACGCCGCAGACGATGCGGCCGTCGAGCAGCGTTTCGATGCGCGTCGGCAGACTGCCCATGCCGTCGCGCAGGGAGGTGAGCTGACGTCGGCGCGGGTCGAAGCTTGACGCGCCGCATCGGCTCAGGCGGCTGGCAATGACGCCGCGCAGCACCGATCCGTGGACCTGCTCCAGCCCCTTGAGCTGCGGGAAGACCGCTTGGATGCTGAGCTTGGTCGGATTGGCCGAATAGAGCCCGCCGACCAGCGGATCGAAGACGTAGTCGAGCATTTCACGGCCGAACCGGCGGCTGACGAAATCGGCAATCGATTCGTCGGCCGGGCCGCAGTGGATGAACGGCTCGGCCAGCATGCGCAGGCGCCCGGCAACGGAGAAGAAGCTGCTGGCGAAGAAGCCGCCCGGCGACATCGGCAGCGCGTGCGCCCGGCCATCACGGACCAGGTAGCGGTGGCGCACCCTGTCCGTCTTGCCGATGCGCTGTGCGCCGAGGCCGAGGTCGGTCATCAGGGCGTCGGCGCCGGGCGCTGGCGAGATCATGCTGGTCGGACCGTTCTCGACGAGGAAGCCGTTTTGCCTGAGCGTCTGAATCCTGCCGCCGACCACCGGGCGGCGGTCATAGACCCTGACGTCGAAGCCGCGTTGCACCAGGGCATGGGCGACCGTCAAGCCGGAAATTCCGGCACCAAGGACGACAACATCGTGATCGAAATACATGGGCGGCTGGGCCAGCGAGGCCGGTGATGGCGATGTGGCTGGAACAGCAAGCTTCGTGCCGCGGGCGAAAGCGGCGGTGCGGGGCATTTCTCAGGTCGGCTGCCGATCAAAAAACTGCCGACGTGGTCGTTTTGCGATCGGTTTTCTTTCCTGCTGGCGGCAAATCCCGCTGCTTTTCCGTGTGATTCGCCGCAGGGCGTGCGTGGCACGGTCGTTGCATATCAGGTCGCAAGGCGATGGCCTGTCGATTCTCATCACTGGAGGGAAATATGAAGTTGGTTCTGAAATCATGCGCGATGGCACTGTCCTTGACGGCAGCCATATTGGCAAATGCATATGAAGTGGCGCCGGTCGCCGGTGGCGGCAAGGTAATGGGCAAGGTGGTATTCAAAGGGAGCGTGCCGGCTGCCAAAGCGCTGCCGATCACCAAGGACAACACGGTCTGCGGCAATGGCAACCGCGAGATCGTCGAGGTCAACGCCAAGGGCGGCAACTTGGCCGGGGCGGTTGTTTATGTAGTGAAGATCGAAAAAGGCAAGCCCTGGGGCGGGCAGGAGAAACCCGTGCTCGATCAGAAGGGTTGCCGTTTCGCACCCGACGTGACCATCGTCAAGAAAGACGCCGAGCTGACCGTGCGCAACTCCGACCCGGTGCTGCACAACATCCACACCTACGAAATCATCGGCGCCGTGCGTCGCACCATGTTCAACGTCGGCCAACCGGACAAGGGCGACCTCAAGCAGCCGATCAAGGTGCGCCGCGCCAATGCCATCAAGGTCGAATGCGACGCCCATGACTTCATGCATGCCTGGGCCTTTGCCGCCGACAACCCCTATGCCGTGGCGACCAAGGAAGACGGCTCCTTCTCGCTGGACGACCTACCGGCCGGTGACTACGAAATCAAGGCCTGGCACCCGGTGCTCGGTGAGAGAAGCAGCAAGGTCACGGTGGCGGCCGGCGGATCGGCGAGTGCCTCGTTCGAGTTCTCCAAGTAATCCATTTCCCGAAAACAAGGGGTACATCATGAGTAACAGAAAGCCCGCACGCCGTCTTGGCGCGGTCGCCACTGCGGGGGCGTTGTTTTCCGCCGCTGTCATCCTGCCGCTCGCGGGAATGGCGCAGGCGCAGGATGCGGGGCCGGATCTGGCGCCGCTGCCGGCGGTGAAATTCAACAAGGACATGGCGGAGATGGGCAAATACCTGTTCTTCGACGTCCGTCTGTCGGGCGATGCGGCCTTGTCCTGCGCCACCTGCCACGATCCGAAGAAGGGCTGGACCGACGGTCAGCCGCTGGGCAAGGCCTATCCGGCCTCGGAGAATTTCCGCAATACGCCGACCATCCTCAATGCGGCGTACAAGCAGCGCTTCCACTGGGACGGTCGGCTCGAAGGCAGCGATGCCGGAACCCTGGTGCGCGACCAGATCACCGAGGCCATTTTCATGAACATGGATTCCCGGCTGATGCAGGAACGCCTCAAGCAGGTGCCGGAATACAACGCCATGTGGCAGAAATTCCGCAAGGACGACATCAATGGCATGCGGGTCTTCAACGTCGTCGGCGAGTTCATGAAGACGGTGGTGTCGCAGAACGTGCCCTTCGACAAGTTCAAAAATGGCGAAGCATCGGCGTTGACCGCTGAGCAGAAGGCGGGCTACGCGCTGTTCAAGGGCAAGGCCGACTGCGTTTCCTGCCACAACGGGCCGGTCGGCTCGGACGGCAAGCTGCACAAGACCGGGGTGCCGGAAAACCCGGAGGTGATGGCCGAGCCCCTGCGGGCCATCAGCATGCTGCGCCACTACTCGACGAGCGGCATGCCCAATTACATGAACGCCCGTACCGACGTCGGCTCCTATGCCATCACCAAGGATGCGAAGGATATCGGCAAGTTCGCGACGCCCAGCCTGCGCGATCTCAAGTACACGGCGCCATACATGCACAACGGCATGTTCAAGAGCCTCGACGAAGTGATCGAGTTCTACAACCGGGGCGGCGGCCAGGGCAGCGTCTTGCAGCCGCTGCAACTGACCGCGACCGAGAAAAAGTCGCTGGTGGCCTTTCTGGAGGCCTTGTCGGGTGATCCGGTGGTGGTTGAAGCACCGAAGCTGCCCGAATACAAGGCGCGTGTCTTCGGCAAGAACTGATTGGGGAAAAACATGAGACTCAAACCCGCTGTATCCATGATGGGGGCCGTGCTGGGTGTTGCCGCACTGCTGCCGATGAGCGCCGAAGTCACTGCGGCACCGGCGAAACTGGCCAAGGCAATGACGCAGGCGCTGCCGCCGCTCGGAGCGCTGCCGCCGGTGCCGGTGCCGGCCGACAATCCGTTGACGCCGGAGAAAATCGAACTGGGCAAGATGCTGTTCTGGGACAGCCGCCTCGGTGGCGACGCCAGTTCCCCTTGCGTTGTTTGCCATGAGCCCGGGAAGGGCTGGGGCGATGGCGGCGAAATCTCCCGCGGTTACCCCGGTACGACCCACTGGCGCAATTCCCAGACGGTGCTCAATTCGGCCTACTACAACAAGCTCTTCTGGGAAGGCAATGTCACCAGCCTGGAAGCCCAGGCGCCGGCCGCCGCCGAGGGCAACGTTGCTGGCAACGGCGACCCGTCGGTGATGGAAATGCGCTTGCGCTTCATCCCCGAGTATGTGGAGCGTTTCAAGAAGGTGTTCGGTACCGAGTGGCCGCGCATGACCCAGGCATGGCAGGCGGTTGCCGCCTTCGAGCGGACGATTGTCTCGGATGCCAAGCAGGTACCCTTTGACCGCTACATGAACGGCGACAAGAAGGCCCTGTCCGAATCGGCCAAGCGTGGCATGGCGGTCTACAACGGCAAGGGCAACTGCATCCAGTGCCATAACGGGCCGCTGGCTTCCGACCAGAAGTTCCATGCGCTCGGTCTGCCGGAGAACGAGGTATTCAAGACCGAGCCGCTCTATCAGATCACCCACCGCTGGGAGCATTACCAGAAAGGCATTGACGAGAAGGGGTATCGCGGCGCGGATTACGACTATGGCCTCTACTACCAGACGAAAAATCCGAAGGACAAGCACAAGTTCCGGACACCGAGCCTGCGCGAACTGAAGTACACCGCGCCGTTCATGCACAACGGAATTTTCTACACCCTGGAAGAAGTGGTCGACTTCTACAACGCGGGTGGCGGCGATGGTCCGAACAAATCACCGCTGATCAAACCGTTGGGACTCACCGATCAGGAAAAGAGGGATCTCGTCGAGTTCCTCAACACCCTGTCGATGGACAAGCCGCTCCTGGTGGAGCCGCCCAAGCTGCCCGAATACAAGGCCATGAAATGACAAGGAGCCGGACATGAAACAGTTTCAGATCCATCAGGAAAACCACCACCACGATGACGGCGAGCGGGCCTGCATGAGCCGCCGCAGCCTCCTGCTGGCGAGCGGTTCCATCGTTGCCCTGGCGGCGATTCCCGGCGTCAGCATGGCCGCCTCGGCGCAGATGCTCAAGGCCAGCTACCCGAGCCTGAGAATCGGCAAGCTTTCCGAACTCAAGCTCGGCGAGCCGCTGGAATTCTCCTACCCCTATCCGAATGTCAGCAACGTTCTCGTCAAGCTCGGCACCCCCGCCGGCGGCGGCGTCGGCAAGAACCACGATGTGGTCGCCTTCAATCAGCAATGCACGCACATGGGCGGCCCGCTCAACGGCACCTACAAGCGCGAGCACCAGGTGCTCGGCCCCTGTCCGCTGCACCTGACGACCTTCGACCTCAGCCGTCACGGCATGGTGGTTTCCGGGCACGCGACCGAAAGCCTGCCGCAGATCGTGCTGGAGGTGAAGGGGGACGACATCTACGCCACCGGTGTCATGGGTCTGGTCTACGGCTACAGCGCCATGACCAGCAAGCGCCACGCCTAAGGAGAAAGACATGAGCAAAGAAATGACATACGTGCCCAAGGATGCCGTACCGCTGCCGCCCAGGGATGCCGATGTTCTGACCACCGCCTGCGACTACTGCACCGTCGCCTGCGGCTACAAGGTCTACCGCTGGCCGGTGGGCAAGGATGGCGGCGCCCAGGCTTCCCAGAATGCCTTGAAGGCGGACTTCCCGCACCAGGCGATGATGACTGCCTGGGTCAGCCCGAACCAGCACAACATCGTCAATTACAAGGGCAGGAAGCATCACGTGGTGGTGGTGCCGGACAAGGATGCCGCCGTGGTGAACGTGGGCGGCAACCATTCGATCCGCGGCGGGACCCTGGCCGAGAAATGCTTCAATCCGGAGAACCTGACGCGGGAGCGCCTGCAGCACCCGATGCTGCGGGTGAATGGCAAGCTGACCCCGGTCAGTTGGGATCTGGCCACCGAGGTCATGGCCGACATCTCGAAATACATCATCGCCAAGTACGGCGAGCATGCGTGGGGCGTGAAATCGCACTCCTACCAGTATTTCGAGAACGTCTACGCTATCACCAAGCTGGCCATGACGACCATCGGCACGCCGACTTTCGCGTGGCACGACAAGTGTTCGGCGACCAACGACGCAACCGGCCTCGACGACGCCGGCATCGACTCCTTCGCCTCCAGCTATGAGGACTGGGCCAGTTGCGAGGTGGCCTTCCTCTCCGGTGTCGACCCCTACGAGACCAAGACCACCCTCTTTACCTCGCACATGATGCCGGGGGACAAGAAGTTCATCTTCGTCACTCCCCACAAGACCATGGGTGTCGCCTGGTCGGTCAGGGAAGGGCGCGGTCTGTGGCTGCCGGTCATTCCCGGCACCGATACCGTGCTGCACATGGCCCTGGCGCGCATCATCATCGAGAACAAGTGGCAGGATCAGGCCTTCATCGACAAGTGGGTCGCCAAACCGTGGGAGGTTGATGCGGGTTATGGTCGCGGCACCCGCAATACCGGCTGGCAGTGGCGCACCACCTGGGGCACCTGGCAAAGCGACTGGGAGGACTACCAAAAATTCATCCTCTCCCAGGAAGAGTCCAAGCTCGACGTGGCGGCGAAGATCACGGGCCTCAACCCGGATGACATCCGCAAGGCGGCCGAATGGATCGCCAAGCCGAAAGCCGACGGTTCACACCCGAAAACCTCGTTCATGTGCGAGAAGGGCAATTACTGGTCCAACAACTACATGAACACCACCTCCTTCGCCTCCCTGGGCCTCATCTGCGGTGCCGGCAATCGCCCGGGACGCATGATCTCCCGCGGCGGCGGCCACCAGCGGGGTGGCCTGTCGGCGGGCGGCGGTTCGGGCTGGCTGTCGCCGGAAAAGCATCCGGGGCGGCGCAAGAAGAGCTTCAACCTCGACCTCTGGGTGCAGGAGGGCAACATGCGCTTCGCCTGGGTCATCGGCACCACCTGGGTGGCGGCGATGATGGGGTCGAACGCGCTGGAGCAGCGCATGCGCGAACTGACGGCGGGCAATCCGCACCAGATCCACAGCCTCGACCGGGCCGAGATTTTCGAGACCCTGAAGCGCCGCGTCGATTCCGGCGGCATGGTGATGGCCAACTCTGACCTCTATCCGGTGATGCCGATCGGCACCGACTTTGCCGACATCGTCTTCCCGGTTTCGTCGTGGGGCGAGGACAACTTCACGCGCTGCAATTCCGAGCGCCGACTGCGCCTGTACAGCAAGTTCTATGACGCCCCGGGCGAGTCCCAACCCGATTGGTGGATTGTCCAGAAGTTCGCCCAGAAGATGGGCTTCGACACGGACGGCAGTTATCACTGGAAGGATTCCAACGACGTTTTCGAGGAGGCCGCCCGTTTCTCGCGCGGCGGGGTGCTCAATTACCACCCGCTCGCCGTGCAGGCCAAGGGAAAAGGCATCAAGGCCCAGGAACTGCTGCGCGGCTACGGCACGACCGGCATCCAGACGCCGATCCTGGTCCGCGACGGCAAGCTGGTCGGCACGACCCGTCTCCACGACCCCAACAACGACTGGGGTGAGGTCGAAGGCGTGACGGTGCAGGGCAAGATCATGTATGCCTTCAACACCCACAGCGGCAAGGCCATCCTGCTCAAGTCGCCGTGGAAGTACGCTGGCTGGATCCAGTTCTACGAGGCGGTCAAACCGCGCCCCGAGAAGGACGAACTGTGGGTGACCAACGGTCGTGTCAACGAAACCTGGCAGTCCGGTTTCGACGACCTGCGCAAACCCTATCTTTCGCAACGCTGGCCGGAAGCCTTCCTGTTCATGCACCCGGACGACGCGAAGAAGCGGGGCATAGAGTCGGGCGACTACGTTGAAGTGGTGAACGACGCGGTGTATATCCAGACCGGCCAGCCGCAAGGCGTTCTGGATGCCGACCTGACCTTCAACCAGTTGATGAAGGATGGCCACATCAAGACCACTGAGGGGCGTTTCCGGACGGTGGCCCTGGTGTCGGACGAAATGCGGCCCGGCGTCTGCAAGGCCAACTTCAACTTCCCGAAGTCGCCTGCCAATGCGGTGGTGTCGGCGGTGCCGGACCCGATGACCAACAACTACCGCTACAAGCTCGGTCGTGGCGTGGTCACCAAGGTCGGCGAGTCGCCGTACAAGCACAGCTTCACGCAGATGAGCCTGAAGCCGCGCAATATCGTTTGATTGCCCTCTCATGAACACAGCCGTTATGAAGGGCCTTGTTGCCCTGTCCGCCTTCGTTGTCCTTGCCGCTCCTGCATACGACAAACCCTGGGGGGCTGCATCCTGACGCTGCGTTGAGCACCTCGGCCCCTGTTCGCTGCGCAGCGCAGCGGGCAGGGAACCCGCCTGGGACCGCCAACAAACACGTGCATTCGCGCGGGTGGCTGGCTACACTGCCGCCATGCCCACAAGCCCTGGTTCCCCGCCGACCAGCAAGCGCCACCCGGCAGACCGCCGCCGCCGGGCCAGCGACGCGGGTGCGCCCGCCAGCGCAGGCAGCCAGGCCTGGTTCGGCACCGTGGTGTCGTTTCGCATGCGGCGGCTCGAACCCCTGGTGGCGCTGGCGCTGGCCGCCTACACCGTGTGGGCCGGGGTGCTGCTGCGGCCCGGTACGTCGGTGTGGTGGATGGCCCTCATGGCGGCCAGCGTCGGTGGCTGGAGCCAAATCCTTCCGGCCAGGCATCCGTTCGTCATGGTGCTGCGCGGTGCCCTGCTGCTGGCGGGGGCCTTTCTCCTGCACGCTGCCGTGGGCGCCACGGGCCCTTTCTTCGCCTGGGCACTGTGGGTGCCCTTGTTTTATGCCCTTTTGTTCTCCAGCGGGTGGGCTGCCGTGCTGGGTGCATTGGCGGTGTTGGAGTTCGCGGCGGCCTGTGTGTGGGGGCCGCCGGTGCCATCGTGGCCGCAGGCCTTGGCGCAGGGCGGTTTGCTCCTGACCGCCGTGCCCCTGGCCCTGGTGTGTGCACGCGCACTGCGTGCGTCGGACGAACAGGTGGAAACCACCCTGCGCGACGAGCGGACCATGCTCTACAACGAATCGGGCTTTTTCCTGCATGGCGCGGTGCTGTTGGCCGACTGCCACAAGGCGGGGCGGCCGTTCAGCATGGTGCTGCTCAACGGTGCCGATTTCGGTGACATCCCCGACTTGCTGGGGCGGCGCGCCGCCAATGACCTGTTTTCCCAGGCAGTGCAGGCCATTGCCGCCATTCCCGGCGAGGGCATTGCCGCGCGCATCGACGCGCTGGAGTTCGCCGTGCTGCTGCCCGGGGTGGCGGGCGAGCGCGCCGCCCAACTGGTCAAGCAGCGCCTGGGCGACCCGCCCAAGGTGGAGGTGCAGATCCACAGCAAGCCGGTGGTGATTGTCATGGACATGGTCGTCGCCCAGGCCAAGGACCCGGCGGAAACGCTGGAAGAGCTGTACGACCGGCTGCATGCCCACTGGGCCGCCAAACGCGCACGCACGGCTGCCGCCAAGAAGGCGCTGCAGGCTGGCGATGAGCGCTACAGCAACGAATTTGCCAATGCCAGCCCCACCGTGCCGCTGCCCCTGCCCCCGAGCCCGTGGCGGTAATTCACACCACCCCCGCCCGCTCCAACATGGCGTGCAGCAGCACATTGGCCCCGGCGCTGATGTGCTCGGGCTTGGCGTCTTCGATCTCGTTGTGGCTGATGCCGTCCTTGCAGGGGATGAAGATCATGCCGCTGGGGCATAGGCGGGCCATGTAGACGGCGTCGTGCCCGGCGCCGGAAACGGCCGGCATGTGCGAGTAGCCCAGGGCCTGGGCGGCACGCTGCACGGCGTCCTTGCAATCGGCATGGAAGGGCTGGGCCGGGTAGCTGGACACCAGTTCGATCATGACCTGAACGCCGTATTCCTGGGCGACCTGGTCGGCGTAGGCCTTGACGGCATCGGCCATCTGGTCCACCAGGGCGTCGGTGGCGTTGCGCAGATCGATGCTGAACTTCACCCGCCCCGGTATCACATTGCGGCTGTTGGGGTGCACCTGCACCATGCCCACGGTGCCACGCCCGTGCGGCTGGTGGCGCTGGGCCACGGCCACCACCTCTTGCATGATGCGGGTGGCGGCTTGCAGCGCGTCGCGGCGCAGGGCCATGGGGGTGGGGCCGGCGTGGGCCTCCATGCCGGTGACGGTGCAGTCAAACCAGCGGATGCCGAGCACGCCTTGCACCACGCCGATGGTCACATCGGCGTCCTCCAGCACCGGGCCTTGCTCGATGTGGGTCTCGAAGTAGGCGCCAATGGGGTGCTCGCCGGGCTCTTGCGCGCCCACGTAGCCAATGCGCTGCAGCTCATCGCGCACGGTTTTGCCGTCCACATCTTTGGCGGCATAGGCGTGCTCCAGCGTGAAGGCCTTGGCGAACACGCCCGAGCCCATCATCACCGGCACGAAGCGTGAGCCTTCTTCGTTGGTCCAGAAGGCGACTTCGATGGGCGCTTCGGTTTGTATGCCGTGGTCGTTGAGGGTGCGCACCACCTCCAGCCCGGCGAGCACACCGTAGTTGCCGTCGAACTTGCCGCCGGTGGGCTGGGTGTCGATGTGGCTGCCCGTCACGATGGGGGGCAGGGCCTTGTTGCGCCCAGGGCGGCGCATGAAGCCGTTGCCGATCTTGTCGATAGTGACTTCCATCCCGGCCTCGCGCGCCCAGCGCAGCACCAGGTCGCGGCCCTGGCGGTCCAGGTCGGTCAGCGTGAGGCGGCATACCCCACCTTTGGGCGTGGCGCCGATCTGGGCCAGCTCCATGAGCGAGTCCCACAGGCGCTCTCCGTTGACACGCAGTTCTTGGGTGTTTTTCATGATCGAACTCCTGTTTAGCGGGGCACAGCGCTGGGGGCGGTGACCTGCGCGCGCAGCTTGGTGGCAGCAAAGTTGTCATTGAACGCAGGCCGCTTCAGATAGCGCCCGCGCCCTTGCACCGCGCGCAGGTCGCCCTGCACGAAGGCCAGTTCGCCGTGGGCAATGGTGTGGCTGGGCACGCCGCGCACGGTGCGCCCCTCAAAAATATTGAAGTCGCCCTTGCTGAACTGCGTTTTGGCCGAAATCGTCTTGCTCCCCTGCGGGTCCCACAGCACCAGGTCGGCATCGGCCCCGGGCACGATGCAGCCCTTGCGCGGGTAGAGGTTGAACAGCTTGGCGGTGTTGGCCGAGGTGATGGCCACGAACTCGGATGGCGTGAGGCGCCCGGTGTTCACGCCTTCGTCCCACAGCACGGCCATGCGCTCTTCGATGCCGCCGCAGCCATTGGGGATCTTGGCAAAGTCTTCTTTGCCCGCGGCCTTTTGCGCGGCGCAGAAGGTGCAGTGGTCGGTGGCGGTGGTGTGCAGGTTGCCCGCCTGCAAGGCGCGCCACAGGTGCTCCTGGTGGCCCTGGGGGCGAAAGGGCGGGCTCATCACATGGGCGGCCGCCTTGGCAAAGTCTGGGTCGCGGTAGACGCTGTCGTTCACCACCAGGTGCCCCGCCAGCACCTCGCCAAACACGCGCTGGCCGCGGGCGCGGGCGCGGGCGATGGACTCGGCGGCCTCGATGCAGCTCACGTGCACGATGTAAATGGGCACATTGAGCACGTCGGCAATGGCGATGGCGCGGTTGGCGGCTTCGCCCTCCACCATGGGGGGCCTTGAGAGCGGGTGGCCTTCGGGGCCTTTGATGCCCATGGCCGCCACCTCGCGCTGCAGCAAAAACACCAGTTCGCCGTTTTCGGCGTGCACGGTGGGCATGGCGCCCAGCTCCAGGCAGCGCTTGAAGCTGTTCACCAGGGTTTCGTCGTCGCACATGATGGCGTTCTTGTAGGCCATGAAGTGCTTGAAGCTGTTCACGCCCTCCTGCTGCACCAGGGTGGCCATATCGCGGTGCACGCTCTCGTCCCACCAGGTCACGGCCACATGAAAGCCGTAATCGGCGGCCGACTTTTCGGCCCAGCCGCGCCAGGTCTGGTAAGCCTCCATGAGCGGCTGCTGGGGGTTGGGGATGACGAAGTCGATGATGCTGGTGGTGCCCCCGGCCAGGCCCGCGGCCGTGCCGGTGTAGAAGTCGTCCATGGTGACGGTGCCCATGAAGGGCAGTTGCATGTGCGTGTGGGGGTCTATGCCCCCGGGCAGCACATACTGGCCCCCGGCGTCCACCACCGTGGCCCCGGCGGGTGGGTCGAGTTTCTCGCCCACGGCAACGATCTGGCCGCCTTGGGTGATGACGTCGGCACGAAAAGCGCGGTCGGCGTTGACGACGGTGCCGCCGCGAACAAACAGGGTGGTGGACATGGGGTGTTTCCTCCTTCGGTTACAGGGGCTCAGGCCGCGTTCAGGGCCGGTTCGGGCTTTTTGGCGGTGAAGTAGTAGTAGGTGCCGGCCACGGCCAGGCTGAAGAACCAGCCAAAGTCAAACAGGCCCACCAGCGCGGGGGCGACCGACTCTTTGGCCACCCAGCCCGACACCACCAGATAGCCCGGCAGGCAGGGCAGCACGCCCAGGGCAAAGGCGATCAGGGCTTGCACGTTCCAGCCGTTGCTGTACTCGTATTCGCCGCCGCGCCGATACAGGTCTTTGATGGTGTACTCGGTGTCGCGCACAAAGTAGTAGTCCACCAGCAGGATGCCCGCAATGGCGCCCAGCAGAGTGCCATAGCCGCCCAGCCAGGCAAACAGGTAGCCACCCGAGGTGGCCAGCAGCTTCCAGGGCATGAACATGAGGCCCAGCACGGCGGCAATCAGGCCACCCATGCGAAAGCTGACCTTGCCCGGGGCCAGGTTGCTGAAGTCGTAGGAGGGAGAAACCAGGTTGGCGGCCACGTTGGTGGTGAGGTTGGCCAGCAGGATCACCAGCAGGCCCACACCGGCGGCAAAGGTGCCCATTTGCGTGAGCAGCCCGTCAGGGAACAGCTGGGCCTTGCCGTACAGCACCTGCGAGACCGAGAAGCCGATGATGCCCACCAGGGAGAACAGCGCCATGGGGATGGGCAGGCCAATGGCCTGGCCTTTGACCTGGTCGCCCTGCGACTTGGCAAAACGGGTGAAGTCCGGGATGTTCAGCGCCAGCGTGGCCCAAAAACCCACCAAACCAGTCAGCGCCGCCCAGGTCTTGGGGCCGCCTTCGACCACCTTGGCCGGCAGGCTGAAAATCTGGCTAGGGGGCACCTGGATGAAGGCCCACACCACCAGGCCCACCGAGGCGGCGATCATCAAGGGCGCGGCCACCACTTCCAGCACGCGGATGGATTCGAGCCCGCGCCAGATGAACCAGATGTGCAGCGCCCAGAAGGCCAGGAAGCACATGAACTGAGAGGTGCTGATGAACTCGCCCTGCGCCGGGCCCGCCAGGCCGAAGCCCAGCAGGTTCAGAAAACCGTGCAAGGCCAGGGCGCCGAAGTAGCAGTTGATGGAGAACCAGCCGCAGGCCACCAGCCCGCGCAGCACGGCGGGCAGGTTCGCGCCCACCACGCCAAACGAGGCGCGCGCCATGATGGGGAAGGGGATGCCATGCTTGGTGCCCGCGCGCCCGATGAGCAGCATGGGTACGAGCACGATGCAGTTGGCCACGAACACCAGCCACACCGCCATCTGCCAGCTAAAGCCCTGGTCCAGCATGGAGCTGGCCATGGTGTAGGTGGGCACGCACACCACCATGCCCACCCACAGGGCGGCAAAGTCTTTCCAGCCCCAGTGGCGCTGGGCCTGCGTGGTGGGTAATAGGTCTTCGTTGCTCAACGTATCCGGATCGTTCATGGGTTGTCTCCTCGAGTGAAGCAAGAAAACGCAGGGCAGGGCGTCCCCGGCCTTGCGGCGGCCTGCGTCGGGCGGCTGGCGCTGCCCGGTGCAGGCCTACGGCTCATGTGCTGGCGCGCATGGGGTTGTTCGGGTGGGTCGTCCAGTTGGCGTATTCGCCACTGACGGCCCGCCCCGTACGCTGGTCGATGTCGCCGGGGGCGACCCGGCGCATCGTGATGGCGCCTTCCACCGGGCAGATGGAAGCGCACAGATTGCAGCCCACGCACTCGGCTTCGTTCACTTCGAAGCGGCGCTTATCTTCCAGTCCGGCACCCAGCTCGGCGCGTATGGCCTGGTGCGAGGTGTCTTCGCACACCACGTGGCAGCGCCCGCACTGGATGCACAGGTCCTGGTCGATAACGGCTTTTTCGACGTAGTTCAGGTTGAGCTGGTTCCAGTTCCTCACCGTGGGCACGGCGCGGCCCTGAAAGTCGGCCAGCGAGGCGTAGCCTTGTTCGCGCATGAAATTCTGCAGCCCATCGCACAGGTCTTGCACGATCTTGAAGCCATAGACCATGGCGGCGGTACACACCTGCACGCTGCCACAGCCTAGCGCAATGAACTCGGCCGCGTCGCGCCAGGTGCTGATGCCGCCAATGCCGCTGATGGGCAGGCCCGCAGTCTGCGGGTCGCGGGCGATCTCGGCCACCATGTTCAGGGCAATGGGTTTGACCGCCTCGCCACAGTAGCCACCGTGTGAGCCATTGCCATCGGTGCTGGGCGACATGGCCATGCGGGTCAAGTCCACGCCCATGATGGAGTTGATGGTGTTGATGAGTGACACCGCATCGGCCCCGCCCGCCTTGGCGGCACGCGCCGGGTGGCGTATGTCGCTGATGTTGGGCGTGAGTTTGACGATGACGGGCAAGCGGCTGTACTGCTTGCACCAGGCGGTGACCATCTGGATGTACTCCGGCACCTGGCCCACCGCAGCGCCCATGCCGCGCTCGCTCATGCCGTGCGGGCAGCCAAAGTTCAGCTCCAGTCCGTCACAGCCGGTGTCTTCCACGCGCGGCAGGATGGCTTTCCAGGACTCTTCGGTGCAGGGCACCATGAGCGAGGCGATGATGGCGCGGTCCGGGTAGTCGCGCTTGACGCGGCGCATCTCGTCCAGATTGGTCTGCAAGGGGCGGTCGGAGATCAGCTCGATGTTGTTGAAGCCGATCACGCGCCGGTCCGGCCCCAGCAGGGTGCTGTAGCGCGGCCCGTGCACGTTGACCACCGGGGGGTCTTCGCCCATGGTTTTCCAGACCACGCCGCCCCAGCCCGCGTCGAGCGCGCGGCGCACATTCACTTCCTTGTCGGTGGGTGGGGCCGAGGCCAGCCAGAAGGGGTTGGGGCTTTGGATGCCCACGAAATTGCAACGAATGTCGGTCATGGCGGGCTTCCTTTAGCGGGCGGCGCGCAGGGCGCGGTCGATGTCGATGGCGGCGAGCTTGCCGTGCTGCACGGCTTCCACCGTGAGGTCTTTGCCGCCATGTCGGCAGTCGCCCCCGGCCCAGACCTTGGCGTGGTTGGTGTGGCCGTTCGCGTCGGTGGCAATGCGGCCTTCCTGCAGGGTGATGGCGCGCAGGCCATCGGGCACAAAGCTCTGCCCAATGGCGCGCAGCACCATGTCGGCCTCGATCTCGAAGCGCTCCGCCGTGGTTTGCAAGCGGCCATCGACCATGGCGGTGCGCGCCAGTTGCACCGCAGACACGGCGCCGTCCTTGGCGACAATGGCAGCGGGCGCTGCCCAGTGCTCGATGCGCACGCCGTTTTCGCGCGCAAAGTTCTGCTCGTAGCTTGACGCCCCCATGTCGGTGGGGCCGCGCCGGTAGACCATGGTGACGTGGTCGGCACCCAGCTTTTTGGCCTGCACGGCGGCGTCCACCGCGGTCATGCCGCCACCGATGACCACCACCTTGGCGCCCACCGCCACGGTGGAGAGGTCTTGCGTCTGGCGCAGCTCGGCGATGAAGTCCACCGCGTCGCGCAGACCGCGCGCCTGGGGCTCTTGCAGGCCCAGGTGGTTCACCGCCGCCAGCCCCAGGCCCAGGAATACGGCGTCGAAGCCGCCGATGAGCTGCTCCAGGCTCACGTCGCGCCCCAGGGCGGTGCCGTGGCGGATCTCGATGCCGCCAATGGTCAGCAGCCAGTCGATCTCGCGCTGGGCAAAGCCGTCTTCCATCTTGTAGCGCGCCAGGCCGTATTCGTTGAGGCCGCCGTGTTTGGGGCGGGCGTCGAACACCACCACGGCGTGCCCCAGCAGGGCCAGGCGGTGCGCGCAGGACAGGCCTGCGGGCCCGGCGCCGACCACGGCAATACATCGGCCCGTGCTGGGGGCGCGGGTGAACAGGGGCGGGGCAGGGTGCTGGAAGTGGTGGTCGGTGGCGTAGCGCTGCAGCAGGCCGATTTCCACTGGCTTGTCTTCGGCCTTGTTGCGCACGCAGGCCTGTTCGCACAGCACCTCGGTGGGGCAAACGCGGGCACACATGCCGCCGAGCACGTTGTCCTCCAAAATCTTGTGGGCGGCGCCACGCGGGTTGCCTTGCGCGATGCGGGCAATGAAGCTGGGCACGTCGATGCCGGTGGGGCAGGCGTTCTGGCAGGGGGCGTCAAAGCAGTAGTAGCAGCGCTCGGCCTCGATGCGGGCTTGCGTGGCCGTGAGGGCCGGGTGAACCTCGGCGAAACGCTGGGCGTAGTCCGCCAGGTGAAGCGTCGGCGCGGGGCAGACGGCGCTGGGTGCTTGGTTCATGCGTGTCTCCGTGGTGTTTGTTGTGAGGGAAAACTTACCAAGAAGTAAATTTACCAAGTGGTAAAAATATCCATATAGGGACTATCCCTAGTGGACCCAAAGCAGAGCATCGCGGGCATGAGAACCAGGTGCGCCATTGGGGTGCGGGCGTTATGCCGAAGTTGAGCGTTTTGCAACAGACATTGCGCAGATGTCGACGCTGCAAACGACCCAGCGGACGAAAAATATGGGCTTCTTTGGGAGTGTCAGGATTTCTGTGTGTGAAGCGGTTTCAGAAATCGACTGTTGGATAAATTCTATTCAAACAAAGGCCCCTGCCAGGCCGCCGGAGGCCCCCCCCGGTTGAGCCCTGTATGGCAGGGTTC